>NZ_CP028942.1:0-600000 GCF_013307225.1 Polynucleobacter tropicus
TTGTGGGATCGCTACAATGGATCCTCCAAAAATATGAGCAACCTACAAAATCCTCCCGCCTTGAATTCAATTAGTCCTTTTGGCTTTTGGGACGGCGCCGTTGGCGCTCTCTCGCGCGAACTATCGCCACAACAGTTTAAAACTTGGATACAACCTTTAGTATTACTATCTTTTGATGAGGGTGATCGCTTACTAACAATTGGCGCTCCAAACCGCTTTAAGCTGGATTGGATCAAAAAGACTTTTGCGGAACGCTTCCAGGAGATGGCGGCGGACTACTTTGGTGGGCCAATTAATGTTCATTTTGCGTTGGCGGTTGAGGGTGCTGCGCCCACAAAACCAAATGGCGCCGACGAGGTTTCTAACCCGCCCGTAAGCGTTGAAGTACAAACAAACACCACGCCAAGCGTTTCAATTGAAGAGCAATCCTTTGAAATTGAGGATCATTCAAAACTCAACCCAAACCTCACTTTTGAAACTTTTGTAACCGGAAAAGCAAATCAACTGGCGAGGGCGGCTTCAATTCAAGTGGCCCATAACCCAGGAACTTCATATAACCCCATGTTCTTGTATGGCGGTGTTGGCCTTGGAAAAACACACTTAATTCATGCGATTGGCAACCACCTCCTTAAAGAGAAGCCAAACGCCCGAATTCGTTACATACACGCCGAACAATACGTATCTGATGTAGTGCGCGCTTATCAACAAAAGGCCTTTGATCGCTTTAAGCGCTATTACCACTCACTTGACCTGTTGTTGATAGACGATATCCAATTTTTTAGCGGCAAATCACGAACCCAAGAAGAGTTCTTTTATGCCTTCGAGGCACTCTTAAGCAACAAATCCCAAGTCATTATTACTAGCGATACCTACCCAAAAGAAATGGCTGGTATCGATGATCGACTTATTTCACGCTTTGATTCTGGCCTAACCGTAGCTATTGAGCCCCCCGAGTTAGAAATGCGGGTGGCCATCCTAATGAAGAAGGCCGCCAACGAGGGCATCCCCATGAGCGAGGATGTGGCGTTTTTTGTAGCCAAACACCTGCGCTCTAATGTGCGAGAGCTTGAGGGGGCCCTAAGAAAGATCCTGGCTTTTGTACGCTTTCATGGTCGCGAGGTCACGATTGAGGTCGCCAGAACCGCCTTAAAAGATTTGCTATCAATTCAAAATCGTCAAATTTCGGTTGAAAACATTCAAAAGGCGGTGGCTGATTTCTATAGCATTAAGGTTGCTGATATGTATTCAAAGAAACGGCCTGCGAATATTGCTCGACCAAGACAAATTGCCATGTTTATGGCCAAAGAATTAACCCAAAAAAGCCTTCCGGAGATAGGGGAGTTGTTTGGCGGCCGTGATCACACCACCGTTTTGCATGCTGTTCGTAAGATTGCAGATGAACGCGCTCACGACAGTCAGCTAAACCATGAGATACACGTTATTGAGCAAACCTTGAAGTCGTAATTTTTGCTTGTGGATAAGTGTGTGAATAACCCAAGGGATAAGTTTGGGGATTGCTTGTGGATAAATTGTGGAAAGATCCCGCTTCATGCAAAAATAGGGTGTTGAAGAAAAGTTATCCTATTTTTATGCAGTGTTTATACAGAAGTTTTCCACAGGTTTTTAGGTTTTTAATCTGTTGTTTTGTTTGAGGTTTTTGACTTATCCACGGAAAAGACGACCCTTATTACTATTACTATTTAGATATATACAAGGATTTAAAAGCAATGCAACTTGTTAACACCTCGCGCGATAGTTTATTAAAACCACTACAGGTGGTGAGTGGAATTGTTGAGCGCAGACACACTTTGCCGATTTTGGCGAATCTCTTGTTTAAGAAGAGTGGCGAGAGGGTGTCTTTTGTTTCAACAGATATTGAGATACAGATTACAACCAATGCCAACTTTGGGGTTGGCTCTGAAGACGTCACCACAACCGTTGCTGCAAGAAAGTTGTTAGATATTTTGCGTGCCCTACCTGAGGGGCCGGTTTCTTTAAATCTTAAAGACAACCGTATGGTCGTTCAGAGTGGCAAGAGCCGCTTTTCTTTGCAAACATTATCTGCAACCGAATTCCCAATCATGCAAAGCGTGGGTGAGGTTACAGCTGCCTGGAAGATGACGCAAAAAAGTTTTCGTCAGCTAATCAGTCAGGTGCATTTTTCTATGGCCCAACAAGATATTCGTTATTACTTAAACGGAATGTTGTTGGTTGTAGAGGGTAAAGAAGTGGTTGCTGTTGCAACCGATGGACATCGTTTAGCGTTTTCCCAGGTTCAGCTCACTGAAGCTCCATCGGGCTCTGGTCAGCGCCAAGAAATCATTATTCCCCGCAAAACCATACTCGAGTGCCAACACTTGCTCGAAGATTCAGATGAATTATTAGAAATTAGTTTGACCGCCAACCAGGTGAAGTTTACTTTCGGCGATATTGAGCTTATCTCCAAACTAGTTGAAGGTAAGTTTCCAGATTTCCAAAGAGTTATTCCTAAGGGACATAAAAACTCTTTAGTGGTTGGTCGTGATGTATTGCAAGCGGCGTTGCAACGCGCCGCTATTTTGACTACAGATAAATTTAAAGGCGTTCGCTTTTCTTTGTCGCCGAACAAAATCACCGTTCAATCTACTAATGCTGAGCAAGAAGAAGCGCAAGAAGAAATTGAAACTGAGTACAGTGGCGATACTGTGGAAATTGGCTTTAATGTGAGTTATTTGTTGGATGCATTAGCAAATCTAAAAAATGAAAAAATTCAAATTAGCTTAGGTGATGCCAACAGTAGTGCGGTAATCACGCTACCAGGATCAGAAGACTTTAAGTATGTAGTGATGCCAATGCGCATTTAAGTAAGAAAAAAATGACTGAAGAAAAAAAAGTAGTAGAACAGTATGGTGCAGCATCGATTCAAATCTTAGAAGGTCTTGAAGCTGTTCGTAAACGTCCTGGCATGTATATCGGGGATACATCCGATGGAACAGGCTTACACCACCTCGTTTTTGAGGTTTTAGATAACTCTATTGATGAGGCCCTAGCAGGCTACTGTTCAGAAATTACCGTCGTCATTCAAACTGATAACTCTATTTCGATTGTTGACAACGGACGCGGCGTTCCAACGGGTATTAAGTACGACGATAAGCATGAGCCAAAAAGAAGTGCTGCCGAAATCGTAATGACTGAGCTGCATGCTGGTGGAAAATTCGACCAAAACAGCTACAAAGTTTCTGGTGGTTTACATGGTGTGGGCGTTAGTTGTGTAAACGCACTTTCCAAGTGGTTGAAATTAACCATTCGTCGTGATGGCAAAACACATTACATGGAATTTGCGCGTGGCGTGATTCAGAATCGGAATATTCAAGAGGAGAATGGTGTAGTTATTTCTCCAATTACGGTAACTGGTGATACTGAGCTATCGGGCACTGAAGTACATTTTTTGGCTGATGAAGAAATTTTTGGAAACATTGAGTTCCATTACGAGGTATTAGTAAAGCGTATTCGTGAACTGTCATTCTTAAATAATGGCGTTCACATTAAATTGATTGATCAGCGCACTGGTCAAGAGGAAGATTTTGCGTTTTCGGGTGGTGTGCGCGGGTTTGTTGAATACATCAATCAAACCAAAAGCGTTTTACATCCAAATATTTTCTATGCGGAAGGTGTTCGCCCTTCTGATTTGGGTGGTCAAATTACTGCTGAAGTATCGATGCAGTGGAATGATAGTTTTAGTGAACAAGTTCTGTGTTTTACCAACAACATTCCTCAGCGTGATGGTGGTACCCACTTAACTGGTTTGCGTGCTGCCATGACTCGTGTCATCAATAAATATATTGATGAAAACGAGATCGCAAAAAAAGCAAAGGTAGAAATTTCTGGCGACGACATGCGCGAAGGTTTGGCATGCGTATTGTCTGTAAAGGTTCCAGAACCAAAATTCTCAAGCCAAACAAAAGATAAATTGGTATCAAGCGAGGTTCGCGGACCGGTTGAAGAAATTGTTGCCGAAGCTTTAAGTGCTTATTTGCAAGAACGTCCCGCCGACGCAAAAATTCTTTGTGGAAAGATTGTTGATGCTGCCCGCGCTCGCGAGGCTGCGCGTAAAGCTCGAGACATGACTCGTCGCAAGGGCGCTCTAGATGGACTTGGCTTGCCGGGCAAGCTTGCAGACTGTCAGGAAAAAGATCCTGCAAAATCCGAATTGTTTATCGTCGAGGGTGATTCCGCAGGGGGTTCTGCCAAGCAAGGCCGCGACCGTCGTTTTCAGGCAATTCTTCCTTTAAAAGGAAAAATTCTGAATGTTGAAAAAGCGCGCTTTGACAAAATGCTCACCAGCCAAGAGGTGGTAACACTCATTACGGTTTTAGGTACAGGCATTGGTGTTGAAGAATACAAGGCTGATAAATTGCGCTACCACCGCATCATCATCATGACCGACGCGGACGTTGATGGAAGCCACATTCGTACATTGCTTTTAACTTTCTTCTATAGACAGATGCCAGAGTTAATTGAGCGCGGACATATTTATATTGCTCAACCACCGCTTTATAAGGTGAAGTTTGGTAAGAGCGAACAGTACATCAAAGACGATACCGAGCTTAATCAGCTTTTATTGAAAATCGCCATGGAAACCGCTTCTTTGCAAACCCCAAGTGGTGAGGTGATTGAGGGTGAGGCGTTAAACGAATTGGCTAAGCATTATCAAGTTATTCAGTCTATTGTTGACCGCTTATCGCGCACGATCGATGAGGACGCTTTGCGTGCAATTGCTTCTGGAACCCAATTAAATCTGGACACCGAAAAGGCCGCGAATGAATCTGCTGATCGCTTGAGATTGGCCCTTGCGGATCCTTTGAATCCATTGGCGCTGCCACCAGAAATTATTGTGCAAAAAGAAGATCGCACAGAGCGGTTCCGCTTGTTGTTGTCTCGTCGTATTCACGGCAACCTAAAACTTTCAACAATTAATTCTGATTTTGTCCATGGTGACGACTATCAAGCGCTTGCGAATGCTGCTGCGGTGTTGTCTGGAAAAGTATTGGCTGGCACCAAGGTGCGGCGTGGCGATCCAGACAAGAACCTCAAAGAGCAGACCATTCATGATTTCAGGGGCGCTTTCTCTTGGTTGTTGTCTGAGGCCGAGCGCGTATTGAGCCGTCAGCGCTATAAGGGTCTTGGTGAGATGAATCCATCTCAATTATGGGAAACAACCATGGATGCGGACTCAAGAACTTTACTCCAGGTAAAAATTGAAGACGCAATTGCGGCTGACCAAGTTTTTACAACCCTTATGGGTGATGAGGTTGAGCCGCGTCGCGCATTCATTGAAAAAAATGCGCTAATCGCTCGTAACCTAGACGTATAAATATGGCATCTAAGAAATTAAAACCACCCAAGGTGGATCGGTCTTCCATCGTTGTTAAATCTTCACCAATTCATGGCAAGGGTGTTTTTGTGGTTAAGCCTATCAAAAAGGGCCAAGCGATTATTGAATACAAGGGTGAGCGCATCAGTTGGAAGCTTGCTGAAAAACGGCACCCCCACGACCCAAAAGATCCGAACCACACCTTTTATTTCTCTCTAGAAGATGGTCGCGTTATCGATGCAAAGTACGGCGGTAATGCTGCACGATGGATTAATCATTCCTGTAAGCCTAGTTGCGAAACTCGCGAAGATAGCTTTGATGGCGAGCCCCGCGTATTTATTTATGCCAAGCGAGCCTTGAAGGTTGGCGAGGAGTTGTTTTATGACTACTCCTTGGATATCGAAGGGCGCATTACTAAGCAAATGAAAAAAGATTATGAGTGTCGGTGTGGTGCTAAAAAGTGCCGCGGAACGATGCTCTCTCTCGACGACAAATAACCAAACCATTTATTTGTATGTTGTACATCACAATTCAAGAGCTTGAGGGCGCGATCAATTACTGGCGCAACCTTTCGCCCGCAAGAGGTGATGAATTAAGTTTGTGTGCCGAAGCCTCTTCATTGGCCAAGGCCTATGCTCTCATGATTATTCAGGGTGCTCAACGCGTTCCTTTAGATGTTTTGGATGAATCCGCAAGTGTTGCGATTCAAAAATTTATTAAAGACACTCAAAGGTCATAGCCCTTTAACCCTTTTCTTTTAGGGTAATTGCTATACATGGTCAAGTCGTTCTAGGTTATCCTCAAAGTCTTGCCCCAGCGAGGGGTAGAGGGTATGAACTTGCAAGAAACAATCTTAAAAACAATTGGTCTAGGAAAATCCTTTAAAGGATTTTCAGCAGTAAGCGATGTTAATTTGGATGTGACCAGAGGAACCATTCACGCCTTAATTGGGCCAAATGGAGCTGGAAAAACAACCTGTTTTAATTTGCTGACAAAATTTTTGGAGCCGACTAGCGGCCAAATCTTATTTAATGGCTTCGACATCACCAATGAGCCCCCCTCACAGATTGCTCGCCGGGGTGTGATTCGATCATTTCAAATTTCCGCAGTGTTTCCTCATTTAACAGTTTTGGAAAACGTTCGTGTTGCACTGCAGCGAGGTTTGGGTACCGAATTCCATTTTTGGAAGCCCGGAAGCTCCTTGGATGTCCTTAATGAGAGGGCTTTAGAGCTTTTACACGAGGTCGGCCTAGAGAAATTTGCCGATGAAGAAACCATGAGTTTGGCGTATGGCCGCAAAAGAGCGCTAGAAATTGCCACTACATTGGCCATGGAGCCAGAATTAATGTTGTTGGATGAACCCACCCAAGGCATGGGTCACGAGGACGTCGAGCGAGTTACCGAGCTTATTGATCGCGTGTCTAGAGGGCGAACCATTTTGATGGTTGAGCACAATATGAAGGTGGTTTCTTCTATCGCCGACCGTATAACCGTATTGCAACGCGGCTCTGTATTAGCCGAAGGCTCTTATCACGAGGTTTCCAATAATCCTTTGGTGGTTGAGGCCTACATGGGTAGTCATGGGGGAGGTGCTTTATGACCATGGCGCTTGAGGTTAAAAATTTAGAGTCCTGGTACGGTGAGTCGCATATTTTGCATGGCGTGAATTTTGCCGTTCGAGATGGTGAAGTTGTTACCTTGTTAGGCAGAAACGGCGCGGGTCGAAGCACCATTCTGAAATCCATTTTGGGTTTGACAAGCAAAAGAACCGGCTCTGTTCAGGTCTACGGCTCAGAAACTGTTGCGATGCCGACATACAAAATTGCGCGTCTCGGGGTTGGTTTTTGTCCTGAAGAGCGAGGCATCTTCGCCAGCCTAAGCACTGAAGAAAATTTACTCTTGTTGCCCGAGGTTGCACTCGGTGGAATGGGTTTAGATGAAATCTATGAAATGTTCCCAAATTTGTATGAGCGTCGCAATAGTCCGGGCACGCGCCTATCCGGCGGCGAGCAACAGATGTTAGCAATGGCCCGTATTTTAAGAACTGGCGCCAAACTACTTTTGCTTGATGAGATTACCGAGGGTTTGGCTCCTGTGATTGTGCAAAAACTAGGTGAGGTTGTAACCAGTTTGCGCAACAAAGGTTTCACGATTGTGTTGGTTGAGCAAAACTTCCGTTTTGCTGCGCCCCTGGCAGATCGACACTATGTTGTGGAGCACGGAAACGTTGTTGAGGTTGTACAGCAAAACGAGCTGTCTGAAAAAGCAGCCTTATTAAATGAGTATCTTGGTGTTTAGTAGTTTTTATAGGAGATGGGTATGAAGTTAAAGCAAATTACCGCAAGTCTGGTTGCAGCGACAATGTTCGCTTCAAGCCCAGTTTTTGCGCAAAGCGGGTCAAAAGTTAGTGGTGACGTTGTCAAGATCGGTGTGTTAACCGACCTTTCATCAACTTACTCTGATTTGGCTGGTCCGGGCGCAGTGATTGCCGCAAAAATGGCGATTGCTGATTTTTCTAAGGACGGCACCGTTATTGGCAAAAAGATTGAGCTAGTTAGCGCGGATCACCAAAACAAAGCAGACATTGCAGCCAATAAGGCTCGCGAATGGTATGACAAAGATGGTGTTGATGTGATTGTGGAGTTGGTGTCAACCAACGTTGCTTTGGCTGTAATGGAAGTGGCCGAACAAAAGAACAAAATCACCCTAGTTTCAGGCGCCGCATCATTGCCAATTACCAATGAAAAATGTACAGCCAATAACGTTCATTGGACTTATGACACTTATGCGCTTTCCAATGGAACTGGTAAGGCGGTTGTAAAGCAGGGCAAAAAGAACTGGTACTTCATTACTGCTGACTATGCGTTCGGAGCAGCATTAGAGAAAGATGCTACTAGTGTTGTGACCGCTAACGGTGGAAAAGTATTGGGCACTAGCAAGCACCCTTTCCCAAACAGTGATTTCTCTTCTTATCTCTTAAAGGCCCAAGCTAGCGGTGCTGACGTTGTGGCTTTGGCAAACGCAGGTCAAGACACTATTAATACCGTAAAGCAAGCATCTGAGTTTGGTATTAATAAGAAGCAAACAGTTGTGCCTTTGTTGATGTTTATTACAGACGTTCATTCTTTGGGTTTGAATGCTGCTCAAGGCATGTACCTCACGGAGGGCTTCTACTGGGATAAAGACGACAAGACACGTGCCTTCTCCAAGCGCTTCATCTTGCAACACAAGCGTATGCCTAGCATGGTTCAGGCTGGCGTTTACTCTTCTGTATTGGCTTACTTGAATGCGGTTCAAAAGGCTGGCACTGACGATACACAAGCGGTAATGAAAGCACTCAAATCAACCAACATTGATGACGGCTTATTTAAAGGCAAGATTCGTGCGGATGGTAAGTTTGAGCACGACATGTACCTCTTGGAGGTGAAGAAGCCATCTGAATCTAAGAGCCCATGGGATTACTACCATGTTCGTGCGGTGATTCCTGCTGCCGAAGCAACTCAACCGCTTTCATTGTCGCGATGCAAGTTGGTTACTAATAAGTAATTACAAAAATAAGCATGTTTGAACTTCTCGGAATTACCCCACAAGGGCTGGTTGCCCAGCTCTTGGTGGGTTTGATTAATGGCTCTTTTTATGCCATTTTGAGTTTGGGATTGGCCATTATTTTTGGCCTCCTGAACATTATTAATTTCGCCCATGGTGCGCAGTACACCATGGGTGCATTTATTGCTTGGATTGGCTTGACTCAAATTAGTCAATGGCTCGGCTTTCCTGAGCTATCCATCAACTACTGGTTTGCCTTAATTGTTGTTCCGCTTGTATTGGCTGGCTTTGGTTTGATACTTGAGCGTACGATGTTGCGTAGGCTTTATCACCTAGACCATTTGTATGGTTTATTGCTTACTTTTGGATTGGCTTTGATCATTGAGGGTATGTTCCGTCATTGGTATGGAATTTCTGGTGAAAGTTATCCTGCTCCAGAGCTCTTGCAGGGTGCGATCCCGCTAGAGTCTATTGGAATTATTTTGCCCAAGTATCGCTTGTGGGTTGTTGTGATTTCTTTAGCAGTTTGTTTCTCCACTTGGTATGTGATTGAGAGAACAAAGCTGGGCTCATATTTGCGTGCGGGCACTGAAAACCCAAAATTACTTCAAGCGTTTGGCATTAATGTGCCATTGATGATTTCTTTAGCCTACGCCTATGGCGTTGGCTTGGCTGGCTTTGCCGGTGTATTGGCCGCCCCAATCTTTCAAGTAAACCCTCTGATGGGATCAAATCTGATCATCGTTGTTTTTGCGGTGGTGGTGATTGGCGGTATGGGCTCAATTATGGGTGCGATTTTGACGGGCTTAGGATTGGGCTTAGTTGAAGGCCTTACTAAGGTTTTTTATCCCGAAGCTTCCGGAGTTGTCATTTTTGTGATCATGGCAATTGTTCTCTTGATTCGTCCTGCTGGACTTTTTGGGCGGGAGAAATAATCGTGAACTCCAAAACAAAATTGCTTTACACCATTCTGGTTTTAATTGCTTTACTCTTGCCGTTTCAAGATTTCATCTATCTTGTTTTTGCAATGAAGGTTTTGTGTTTTGCCCTCTTTGCTTGCGCATTTAATTTGTTGCTTGGTTTTACTGGCCTTTTGTCTTTTGGGCACGCAGCATTTTTTGGAACCGCGGCCTACATAACAGCCTATTTCTGTAAAGAGGCTGGTTTTTCTCCAGAGCTTGGAATTCTCTTGGGCATGGTTGGCTCAGGCGTGCTCGGCTTTTTGATTGGGTCTCTTGCAATTCGTCGTCAAGGTATTTATTTTGCGATGGTTACTTTAGCGCTTTCGCAAATGGTTTATTTCTTGGCCGTGCAGCTTCCCTATACGGGTGGTGAAGATGGTATTCAAGGCGTGCCCCGTGGAATGCTGTTTGGCTTAATTGACCTCAAAGATGACGTGTCCATGTATTACTTTGTCTTGGCAGTTTTCTTGTTTGGATTTGCGCTCATCATGCGGGCAGTTCACTCGCCTTTTGGCCAAGTATTAAAAGCCATTCGCGAGAATGAGCCGCGTGCGATTTCTTTGGGCTACGATGTTGATCGTTTCAAGTTAATGTCTTTTGTCATTTCCGCGACGCTTGCAGGTTTGGCTGGTTCAATGAAATCTTTAGTGTTCCAGTTGGCAACCTTGACCGATGTTCATTGGCATATGTCTGGTGAAGTGGTGTTGATGACTTTGCTTGGTGGCATGGGAACAATTTTGGGTCCAGTAGTTGGCGCGGGGATTGTAGTTGGCTTGCAAAACTATCTCGCGAATATTGGATCTTGGAGCACGATCGCAACCGGATTTATTTTCGTAATTTGTGTGCTGGCATTTCGTCGTGGTGTTGTTGGCGAAATCGTTGCACATCTTAAAAATAAAAACTAAGACAAAAACAAAACAGACTTCGTTTTTGTTTCTCCCAGTTTTCTTCTATTATTAGCTTTTAGTGTGGCGCTGAGTTTTTGGCGCCACACTCAATTTAGTTTTAAATAAAAAAAGAGACTGATATCGATTTTTCAATTTATATTTGGCCCCTGCTTTTGGCGATGGCTTTTTTTGCTGGCTTAGTAGACGCCGTTGCTGGCGGCGGTGGTTTGATTCAGGTGCCAGCGCTTTTTGCCGCATATCCAGATGCCCCTCCGGCCACCCTGCTTTCTACCAATAAGGTTTCCGCGGTAGGTGGTACGCTAAATGCTGCCCGCAGATATTTACGCCATGTCTCGCTTCCGTGGGCTGTAGTTGGTCCGGCAATTGTCGCTGGTTTTGTTGGTTCTCTATTGGGCGCGAATGCGGTAAGCAACTTTCCTGCAGAGCCATTGCGCAAAGCCCTACCTTTTGTTTTATTGCTTTTGTTGATGTACACCTGGTTTCAGCCATCCCTCGGAGAAATTCATGCGCCAAAAGGTATAAATCGATTTCAACAATTAAAAGGTATTTTGTTGGGCATAAGTATTGGTTTTTATGATGGCTTTTTTGGTCCCGGTACCGGCAGCTTTTTGCTATTTGGTTTTGTTCGTTTTTTTGGCTTCGATTTTTTGCATGCTTCCGCTGCAACCAAGTTGGTTAATGTGGCTACCAATCTTGCCGCCATATTGCTGCTGGCAAGTTTTGGTCAAATTAATTGGACCCTTGGATTTGCCATGATGGTGGCTAATATTGCAGGCAGCCAATTTGGTAGTCGCTTAGCAATCAAGCACGGAAGTGCCTTTGTCAGGAAAGCTTTCCTAGCGATTGTAAGCATATTAATTTTGAAGTCCGCGTGGAACGCCTATTTTCTGAATTAAATCAAAGGGTTACAGAGGGCTAATTTAGCCCCACCGAATTTTTTTATCTTTTGTTTCACGTGAAACAAACAAAATGCTATGATCATCGCCCTATATAAGGCAAATCATGCGTTATTCCAAAAGTTTCGATGTCATTGTTGTGGGGGGTGGTCACGCCGGGACTGAGGCTGCACTCGCCTCAGCGCGCATGGGTTGCGACACTCTTTTAATTACCCACAGCATTGAAAATTTGGGCGCGATGAGCTGTAATCCCTCGATTGGCGGAATCGGCAAAGGCCACTTGGTTAAAGAAATCGATGCCATGGGAGGGGCCATGGCTGCAGCCACCGATGAGGCCGGAATTCAGTTTCGAATTCTGAATTCTAGCAAGGGGCCAGCCGTTAGAGCCACCCGAGCTCAAGGCGATCGAGTTTTGTATAAGGCGGCCATTCGCCGTCGTTTAGAAAATCAGCAAAATTTAAGCTTATTTCAGGCGGCTGTTGATGACCTTTTGGTAAAGGGTGATGAAGTCCAAGGTGTCATTACCCAAATGGGCCTGGAATTTATGGCTAAAAAGGTTGTGCTTACGGCAGGAACATTTTTGGATGGAAAGATCCATGTTGGCCTAAATAACTATGCCGGCGGAAGAGCTGGAGATCCTGCTGCGGTGTCCTTGTCTTCCCGCCTTAAAGAGCTAAAGCTTCCTCAGGGAAGGCTAAAGACGGGCACCCCACCTCGCATTGATGGTCGAACAATTGATTTTTCCGTCATGCTGGAGCAGCCGGGAGACTTAGATCCATTGCCTGTTTTTTCATATCTTGGGCGTCCAGAGCAACATCCTAAACAGGTTCCTTGCTGGATTTCTCATACAAACGAGAAAACACATGACATTATTCGTGGTGGTTTAGATCGCTCTCCAATGTATACGGGTGTAATTGAGGGTGTTGGGCCACGTTATTGCCCCTCCATTGAGGACAAGATCCACCGTTTTGCCTCTAGAAATAGCCACCAAATATTCTTGGAGCCAGAGGGCTTAACAACAAATGAGTTTTACCCCAATGGAATTTCAACTAGCCTGCCCTTTGATGTGCAGTGGGATTTGGTTCGTAGCATCCGCGGCCTAGAATCCGCGGTAATTGTGCGCCCTGGCTATGCGATTGAGTATGACTTCTACGATCCGCGCCAATTAAGGCATAGCCTTGAAACCAAGGTAATTAGCGGTTTATATTTTGCGGGGCAAATTAACGGCACAACTGGCTATGAGGAGGCTGCCGCACAGGGTATGTTGGCTGGCATTAACGCCGGTTTGGCTGCGCAAGGAAAAGATCCGTGGCTGCCGAAGCGAAGTGAGTCCTACATAGGCGTATTGGTTGATGACTTGATCACTCGTGGGGTTCAAGAGCCCTATCGCATGTTTACTAGCCGTGCTGAGTATCGTTTGAGCTTGCGTGAGGACAATGCAGATATGCGCCTTACTGCTATCGGACGTGAACTCGGCCTGGTGGATGACCATCGTTGGGATGTTTTCTGCAGAAAACAAGAAGCTGTTTCACGTGAAACATCTCGTTTACAGGAAATTTGGGTGGGCCCGAAGCATGAATCGGCTCCATCGGTTGCAGAATTGCTTGGTCAGGATTTGTCGCACGAATGTACTTTGGCAGATCTTTTAAGAAGGCCTGGAGTTACATATGAGGCTATTACAACCTTAGGAGAAGGCATTTGGTCTCCAGGTGTTCTAGACGAAGATCTTGGTTTGGCTGCTCAAATTAGTGATCAGGTGGAAATTTCCGTTAAATATCAGGGCTATATTGATCGTCAGGCAATAGAAATTGCTAGACAAGAGCACAACGAGACCTACCCCCTTCCTGAGTCTTTGGACTATGCTCTAGTTCTTGGTTTGTCGAAAGAGGTTCAACAAAAGCTTAATTTGCACAAGCCAGCAACGCTGGGACAGGCAGGCAGAATTTCTGGAGTAACTCCAGCTGCCCTCTCTCTGCTTTTGGTGCACCTTAAAAAAGGTTTGGGGCGCACCCAAGAAAGCGCATGACCGAAGACCTTCTCGAGCTGGGAATCACTGAACTCGGTCTAAACTTAAGTGAAAACAATATCGCTGATTTAGAGCTTTTTTTGCAAGAAATGAGTCGCTGGAATCGGGTTCACAACCTCACGGCGATCGAAAACGAGCAAGATTCAGTTCGCCTGCATCTTATTGATTCTATTGCTGTTTTGCCAGTAATGCGACGTTTTTTACAAACGAGCCATCCCAAAATTGCCGACCTTGGTTCTGGCGGTGGGCTGCCTGCCATTCCAATTGCGATTATTCAGCTAGATTGGCAATTAAGTCTGATTGAGGCGATTCGAAAAAAGACGGCTTTCTTGCAGCATGTTCGAGGCAAATTAAAGTTAAAAAACATTGATGTGCTGAGTGAGAGAGTAGAAAATATTGCGTTGCAACAATCCGGTCAGTTTGATGCTGTTATTTCAAGAGCGTTTACAAATTTATCTCGATTTCTAGAGTTATCACTGCCCTTGCTTAAGCCCAATGGGCTGGTGTTTGCAATGAAATCCAAACGTGCGGACGAAGAGATGTCGGCTGTTTGCAAGGATAATTGGCAATTGCTGGCTGATGAAGCGCTCTTCATACCCAATTTGCCGGTAGAACGCCGCCTTTTAGTGCTCTCTCCCGTGAGAAAATTTCCCCCCATTGTTTCATCTTCAACTTAAAAATACCCATGGCAAAAATATTTTGTATTGCAAATCAAAAAGGCGGGGTTGGTAAGACTACTACCGCTGTTAATTTAGCCGCGGGATTGGCTGGTCACGGACAGCGCGTATTGCTTGTGGATTTAGATCCTCAAGGCAATGCGACAATGGGTTCAGGAGTAGAAAAAGCGGATTTAGATTCAAGCGTTTACCAGGTTTTAATTGGCATGGCATCTGTTAAAGA
Source organism: Polynucleobacter tropicus (assembly GCF_013307225.1). Classification (NCBI taxonomy): domain Bacteria; kingdom Pseudomonadati; phylum Pseudomonadota; class Betaproteobacteria; order Burkholderiales; family Burkholderiaceae; genus Polynucleobacter; species Polynucleobacter tropicus. The sequence goes on from NZ_CP028942.1 coordinate 14,592, forward strand.
ATGTGTAAAGCGTTGCGAAAGTTCTGCTTACGATGTATTGCCTGCAAATCGTAATTTAGCTGGCGCGGAAATTGAGTTGGTAGATTTTGATGAGCGCGAATCTCGGTTAAAGGATGCATTGTCATTGGTGACAAAGGATTACGATTTTGTATTGATTGATTGCCCTCCGGCTCTTTCATTATTAACGCTGAATGGATTGTGCGCCGCTAATGGCGTCATCGTTCCAATGCAGTGTGAATACTTTGCATTAGAGGGTCTATCTGATTTAGTAAATACGATTAAACAAGTGCACGCAAATTTAAATCCAGATCTAGTGATCATTGGTTTATTGCGCGTGATGTTTGATGCTCGCATGACCTTGCAACAACAAGTTTCAGAGCAGTTGTTGGAGCACTTCGGCGACAAAGTATTTAAGACCATTATTCCTCGCAATGTTCGATTGGCAGAAGCGCCTTCTTACGGACTTTCAGGTGTGGCTTTTGACAAAGCCTCTCGAGGTGCAAAAGCCTATTTAGACTTTGGCGCCGAAATGATCGAACGTATTAAACACATGTAATTTTTTAGAAAATAAATCACTATGGTTGCAATAAAGAAAAAAGGCTTAGGCAGGGGTTTAGAGGCTTTGTTGGGCGAGAAAATACAAGCGCCAAAGCCATCAACAGATGTCAATCGTTTGCCTCTAACCGCTTTGCAGGCTGGTAAGTATCAACCTCGGCAAAAGATGGAAGCGGGCGCGCTACAAGAGTTAGCGGAAAGCATACGCGAGCAAGGTGTAATGCAGCCATTGCTGGTGCGTTTAGTTGGCGCAGGCAAGTACGAAATTATTGCGGGTGAAAGACGTTTTCGCGCGGCAACAATTGCGGGTTTAAAAGAGGTGCCCGTATTGGTTTCTGGGGCAGATGATCAGGCTGCTGCTGCAATGGCTTTGGTTGAAAATATGCAGCGCGAAGATTTGAATCCCTTAGAGGAATCTCAAGGCTTAGCGCGACTCATTGAGGAGTTTGGCTTTACGCATGAACAGGCCGCAAAAGCAGTCGGTAAGTCTCGTAGTGCGATTAGTAACTTGCTAAGGTTGTCGCAGCTCGCAAAGCCAGTGCAGGCAATGCTTTTGGCCGGTGATATTGATATGGGTCATGCTCGCGCCCTTCTGCCTTTACCAGGCGCAAGTCAGGTTGCTTTGGCGCAAAAAATTGCGGCACAAGGATTGTCTGTGCGCGAGGCTGAGAGAATGTCAGCGGCGCTAGTTATCGCCGGCGGTCAAATTGGCGATAAAAAAGCAAAGACCAAACCTGACTCTGCGACTCCAAGTCAAGATCCTGATATGCGTCGCTTAACCCAAGATATTGCCGATTTAATAGGTTTAAATGTCGAATTTAAGTTCAAAGGCAAAGGTGGAGAGCTCAGAATTCAATTTAGTCAATTTGATGAGTTAGATTCTTTATTGACAAAGTTGGGCATTGAGGTGTGAACAATGCCAAAAATGTCCCCAAATTCTTTGACATATTGCAGTGCACACATTAAACTTTCGGGGCTAAATTGATTCCTCAAAAAAATCAGTTTTCCAAGGCAGATGACTGGGATGAGCTTGAAGAAGAGGCCATTCGGGTCTATAGTAAGGATGAAATTGTTGCGTTGCAGCAAAGTAATGCAACAAAATACCGAATTCTTTCTCCTTGGAGGGTTTTATTGGCCCAAGTGCTCATTACTGTAATCAGCATGGTGTTTTGGTCATTTTTTGGGGAGCCGGTAGGGGTAAGCCTTTATACTCAGTCGGCCTTTTTAGGTGGTTTAATTAGCGTCTTGCCATCTGTCTTGTTTTTAACAAGACTAGAAGTGGCAAAAAAATCGCAAAGATTAAATCCAGGAAGTTTTTTGACAGCATTAGTTTCTGGCGAATTTATAAAAATTGCCGTGACACTAGTGATGTTTTTGGGGATTGCATACCTCGTCCCCGGCGTGCTCTGGGTCCCGCTATTGGTGACCTACCTGCTTGCCTTGAAGTGTGTTTGGCTAGCGTGGTTGTGGCGCTAAGAAGTGACAATTGAGATTGAAACAAAGGACTAGTTAAGAGATGTCTAGCGAAGTACACCAAGCCCACGCGGCAGCAGAACAAGTGACGCCAACAGCGTATATTTCTGAGCACTTACAAAATCTCACCAACACTGGTGGACCACAGTCATCCATTATTGATTTCAGTGTAATTAATTTAGATACTATTTTTTGGGCCTCTTTGATGGGCTTCGTAGCGGTACTTATTTTGTTAATTGCAGCGCGTCGTGCAACACCAGGCGTTCCTGGTCGTTTCCAATGCTTAGTAGAAATGATTGTTGAGATGGTCGACACTCAAGCGAAAAGCATCGTTCATGGCAACCGTACCTTTATTGCCCCGCTTGCTTTGTTTGTATTTTTCTGGGTAATTCTTCTCAATACTCTTGACTTAATTCCAGTGGATTGGGTTTTGGGTGTAAATCATTTCATCGAGAGTTTCGGTGTTCACGTTCCGCATCACAGATTAGTTCCAACAACAGATTTGAATGCCACTATGGGCATGTCACTTTCTGTTTTGTTATTGGTTTTCTTCTACAGCTTCAAGATCAAGGGTGTTGGCGGATTCTTGCATGAGCTTGTATCTGCTCCATTTGGCGCAAAGTGGTACTTAGCCCCATTCAACCTTGCATTGAACATTATTGAATATTTGGCGAAAGGCGTTTCTTTGGGGATGCGACTTTTCGGAAACATGTACGCGGGTGAGTTAGTGTTCTTGTTGATCGCGTTGCTCGGAAGCGTATGGACATTTAATTTAGATTTATCCCTGTTCGGATTGGTGGGTCACGTTATTGCTGGATCAGCTTGGGCCATCTTCCACATTTTGGTTATTTTGTTGCAAGCCTTTATTTTCATGATGTTGACTTTGGTTTACATCGGGCAAGCACATAGCCATCACTAAGATTTTATTTTTAACCTACCTCTTTTAACTTCAGGAGTCAGCAACATGCAACAATTTCTCGCAAACATTCAAGGTTTCACAGCGATTTGTATCGGCATCATCATCGGCCTCGGCGCGATCGGTGCTTGTTTGGGTATTGCATTGATGGGTGGCAAGTACATCGAAGCTTGCGCACGTCAACCAGAATTGATGGAGCCACTCCAAACTAAGATGTTCCTCTTGGCAGGTTTGATCGACGCTGCGTTCTTGATCGGCGTTGGTGTTGCAATGTTGTTTGCTTTCGCAAACCCACTGCTCGCAGTTATTAAGTAATTGTTTTGGCATGGATGACCAAGGGGTCATCCAACTGTTCTCAACAATACTGAAAGGAATATCGTGAATCTGAACGCGACCCTATTCGCGCAAATGATCGTTTTCTTCGTCTTATGGTGGGTTGTTGCGCGTTTCGTGTGGCCACCACTAGTTAAGGCGTTAGATGAGCGTTCAAGCAAAATTGCCGATGGCTTAGCTGCTGCCGAGCGCGGCAAAGAAGCGCTAGCGTTGGCAAGCAATGAAGCTGAGCTAGAACTAAATAAAGCACGCCAAGAAGGCGTTCAACGCGTTGCCGAAGCTGAAAAACGTGCACAAATGTCTGCCGAAGAAATTCGTGCAAACGCACAAGCCGAAGCTGCTCGAATCATTTCTCAAGCAAAGCAAGATGCTGATCAACAAGTCACCCGTGCACGCGAATTGTTGCGCGCGGAAGTTGCTGTTCTTGCTGTTAAAGGCGCCGAACAAATTTTGCGTCGTGAGGTTGATGCAAAAGCGCACGGCCAATTGCTTGACCAACTTAAGGCAGAACTTTGATATGGCTGATTTAGCCACTATTGCACGTCCTTACGCTGAAGCGCTTTTTCAAAGTGCAAAGCCAGCGGAACTCGCTGGTTGTTTGGAGCAGTTAAACGAGTTGGCACAGCTTGCTGCTTTGCCTGAAGTTGCTGCTTTATCAAACAACCCAAAAGTTTCCGCTGATGATTTGAGCAAGTTACTTTCTGGCATGGTGAAAACCAAACTAGATCCTAAGGTTGCTAGCTTTTTAAATCTTGTGAATCAAAACCACCGCTTAGCAGCTGTTCCAGAAATTGCCCATCAGTTTGAGGCAATGAAGAACAAGAGCGAGGGTGCTGCAGAAGTAATGATTACCAGCGCATTCCCTTTAGAGGGTTCTGCGTTAAATGATTTGTTGTCAAGTTTGAAGAAGCGCTTTGGGGGTAAAGAATTGCGCCCAACTATTCAAGTAGATCCAGCATTGATTGGCGGCGTCCGCATTCAAGTTGGCGATGAAGTTATGGATAGTTCTGTCAAGGCACAGTTAGCTCAAATGCAAGCAAGTCTTGGCGCATAAGTTATCCCTATTAAGAACATACGAAATAAGACCCAGGAGTAAGTAATGCAACTCAATCCTTCCGAGATCAGCGAACTGATCAAAAGCCGAATTAGCGAATTGGGCGTTGACTCCCAAGTTCGCAACGAAGGCACTGTAATTTCAGTGACCGACGGTATTTGCCGTGTACACGGTTTGTCAGGCGTAATGCAAGGCGAAATGCTGGAGTTTCCTAACAACACAATCGGTCTCGCTTTGAACCTTGAGCGTGATTCTGTTGGCGCTGTGGTGTTGGGTGAGTACACCCACATTAAAGAAGGCGACGCTGTTAAATGTACCGGCCGCATTTTGGAAGTCCCTGTTGGCCCAGAGTTGCTCGGTCGCGTAGTAAACGCGCTCGGTCAGCCGATTGATGGCAAAGGCCCAATCAACACTAAATTAACCGACTTTATTGAAAAAGTTGCTCCTGGCGTTATCGCACGTCAATCTGTTAGCCAGCCAGTTCAAACTGGATTAAAGGCGATTGATGCGATGGTTCCTATTGGTCGTGGTCAGCGTGAGTTGATCATTGGCGACCGTCAGACTGGTAAGACAGCAGTTGCAGTTGATGCGATCATTAACCAAAAAGGTAAAGGCGTTTATTGCGTTTACGTAGCGATTGGTCAAAAAGCTTCTACTATTGCTAACGTTGTTCGCAAGCTTACAGAAAACGGCGCAATGGATTACACCATTGTTGTTGCAGCTAGCGCATCTGAGTCTGCAGCGATGCAGTACCTTTCTGCATATGCTGGTTGCACAATGGGCGAATACTTCCGCGATCGCGGTGAAGACGCTTTGATTGTTTACGATGACTTAACTAAGCAAGCAGTTGCTTATCGTCAAATCTCCTTGTTGCTCCGCCGCCCACCAGGCCGCGAAGCTTATCCTGGCGACGTGTTTTATCTCCACTCACGCTTACTCGAGCGCGCTGCTCGTGTAAATGCTGAGTATGTTGAGAAGTTCACTAACGGTGCTGTAAAAGGTAAGACTGGTTCTTTGACAGCATTGCCAATTATTGAAACTCAAGCTGGCGACGTTTCTGCATTCGTTCCAACCAACGTGATTTCGATTACTGACGGTCAGATCTTCTTGGAAACTGACTTATTTAACGCTGGTGTTCGTCCTGCGATTAACGCTGGTATTTCTGTTTCTCGCGTTGGTGGTGCAGCACAAACTAAAGTTATTAAGAAATTGTCTGGTGGTATTCGTACTGACTTGGCGCAATATCGTGAATTGGCAGCGTTTGCTCAGTTCGCATCTGACCTTGACGAAGCAACCCGTAAGCAGCTTGAGCGCGGTCGTCGCGTGACTGAATTGTGTAAACAAGCTCAGTACAAGCCACTTCAGGTTTGGGAAATGGCTGCTTCACTCTATGCGGTAAACAACGGCTATTTTGATGACCTCGAAGTGAAAGATGTATTGGCTTTCGAAAAAGGTTTGCAAGATCATTTGAAATCAAAATACGCTGACTTAGTTGCTCGCGTTGAAGAGACCAAAGATTTGAGCAAGGAAGACGAAGCTGCTTTACGCGCTGCGATTGAGGACTACAAGCGTTCTGCAGCCTTCTAAGGACGCATAAATCATGGCTGGCACAAAAGAGATACGATCCAAGATCAAGAGCGTGCAAAACACGCGCAAGATCACGAAAGCGATGGAAATGGTCGCCGCATCAAAGATGCGTCGCGCCCAGGAGCGCATGCGTAATGCTCGTCCATACGCTGAAAAAATTCGTGAAATGGTTGCCAATCTTTCTAAAGCAAACCCCGAGTACCGCCCTGCTTACATGGCAACTCGTGAAGTTAAGAAAGTTGGCACGATTTTGGTTACAACAGACAAAGGCTTATGCGGCGGTTTAAATACCAACGTATTGCGTTTGATTGCTAACCAAGTGCGCGATTTGCAGGAAAAGAATGTTGAAATTGAGTACACAGCGATTGGTTCAAAAGGCCTTCAATTTTTGAATCGCTCAAAAGCAAAACTCATTTCTCAAACTATTCAAATTGGCGATACGCCACATTTGGACGTTTTGATTGGCGCGATTGCCCCCCAATTAGAAGCGTTTGAGAAGGGCGAGATTGATGCAGTGTATTTGGCATACACACGCTTTGTGAATGCCATGAAACAAGAGCCTGTTCTAGAGAGGCTTTTGCCTTTGGAGCCAGCAGTTTTGAGTTCTGAAGATAAGTCAGGACCATCTTGGGACTACATTTATGAGCCCGATGCTGAGTCTATTTTGAATGGCTTATTAAAGCGTTACGTTGAAGCGATGATTTATCAAGCGGTTGCTGAAAACATGGCATCTGAGCAGTCTGCTCGCATGGTTTCCATGAAGGCCGCCTCTGATAACGCGAAGAACGTTATCGGTGAATTGCAATTGGATTACAACAAAACACGACAAGCTGCTATTACCAAGGAGTTGTCAGAAATTGTTGGTGGAGCGGCTGCGGTTTAAGCGGCCAGCATTTAGGAATACGAAAGAATTCAGGAATTAAAAGCGGAGAAAGCGATGAGTAACGGAAATATCGTGCAATGTATCGGTCCAGTGGTGGACATTCAGTTCCCACGCGACAAAATGCCAAACATTTATGATGCATTGACATTAGTTGAAAGCGGCGAAAAATCATTTGCTGAAAAAGGTTTGACCTTTGAGGTTCAGCAACAAATCGGTGATGGCGTGGTTCGCGCGATTGCGATGGGCGCAAGCGATGGCTTGCGTCGTGGCATGGAAGTGAAATCTACTGGTAAGCCAATTTCAGTTCCTGTTGGCCCAGCAACACTCGGCCGCATTATGGACGTTTTAGGTCGCCCAATTGATGATGCCGGTCCGATTGCTACTGAAGAGCGTCGCGCTATTCATCAGCCAGCTCCAAAATTTGATGAGCTCTCCCCTTCTGTGGATCTCTTGGAAACCGGTATTAAGGTTATTGACTTAGTTTGCCCGTTTGCTAAGGGCGGTAAGGTTGGTCTGTTCGGTGGTGCGGGTGTTGGTAAGACCGTGAACATGATGGAATTGATTAACAACATCGCTAAGCAGCACTCTGGTTTGTCAGTGTTCGCTGGTGTGGGTGAGCGTACTCGTGAGGGTAATGACTTCTACCACGAGATGAAAGAATCTAACGTTATCGACAAAGTGGCAATGGTGTTTGGTCAGATGAACGAGCCTCCCGGTAACCGTTTGCGCGTTGCGTTGACTGGTTTGACAATGGCTGAAGCATTCCGTGACGAAGGCCGTGATATTTTGTTCTTCGTCGACAATATTTACCGTTACACCTTGGCTGGTACTGAAGTTTCTGCGTTGCTAGGTCGTATGCCTTCTGCTGTGGGTTACCAACCTACATTGGCTGAAGAAATGGGTAAGTTGCAAGAGCGCATTACTTCTACTAAGACTGGTTCTGTGACATCTATTCAGGCCGTTTACGTTCCTGCGGATGACTTGACCGATCCATCACCTGCGACAACCTTCTTGCACTTAGATTCCACCGTTGTGTTGTCACGTGATATTGCTGCTTTGGGTATTTACCCAGCGGTTGATCCATTGGATTCAACCAGTCGTCAGCTTGATCCACAAGTAGTTGGTCAAGAGCACTACGAAGTGGCTCGTTCAGTTCAGATGACTTTGCAGCGCTACAAAGAATTGCGCGACATTATTGCGATTTTGGGTATGGACGAATTGTCTCCAGAAGACAAGTTGGCTGTGGCTCGTGCTCGTAAGATTCAGCGTTTCTTGTCCCAGCCTTTCCACGTTGCTGAGGTGTTCACTGGTTCACCAGGTAAATACGTTCCATTGAAAGAAACTATCCGTGGTTTCAAGATGATCGTTAGTGGTGAATTGGATCACTTGCCTGAGCAAGCGTTCTACATGGTGGGTTCAATTGATGAAGCCATCGAGAAAGCGAAGAAGCTTTAATCGAACTCATCTAGGGAAATTATGTCAACCATACGCGTCGATGTAGTAAGTGCTGAGCAATCTATTTTCAGCGGTGAAGCGAAGTTTGTAGCGCTTCCTGGTGAGAGTGGTGAGCTCGGTATTTTGCGCGGCCACACTCCGCTGATGACACGCATTCGTCCAGGCTCAGTTCGTATTGAAAAAGCTGATGGCGATGAAGAGTTTGTGTTTGTAGCAGGTGGCTATTTAGAAGTCCAACCTGATCATGTAACTGTGTTGGCAGATACCGCTATTCGCGGCCACGATCTGGACGAAGCAAAAGCATTGGAAGCTAAGAAACGCGCTGAAGAAGCCATGCAAAATCGCGGTACAGAATTCGATATGGCATTAGCTCAATCTGAATTCGCAATGGCTGCTGCACAGTTGGCGGCAATTGCGCGTTTCCGTCGTAAAAAATAAAAACCGGTTATTCCTTGCTGTTAAACGATCGTTTTTTAAAGGCTTGCCTGGGCGAGGCGGTAGATCAAACACCGCTTTGGCTCATGCGCCAAGCTGGCCGATACCTTCCTGAGTACAATGCAACGCGCGCAAGAGCCGGAAGCTTTCTGGGGCTCGCAAAAAATCCCGCGTATGCTACTGAAGTAACGCTCCAGCCTTTGGATCGCTATCCATTAGATGCGGCTATTTTGTTCTCTGATATTTTGACCATTCCCGACGCTATGGGTTTGGGCTTGAAATTTACAGCTGGTGAAGGTCCAAGCTTCGATCACCCACTTCGTGATGAAGCGGCTGTTAAAAAGCTCAGGGTGGCCGATATGAACGAGCTCAAGTATGTATTTGATGCGGTATCGGAAATACGTCGAGCATTGGTTCAGGATGGCAAACAACGCGTTCCCTTGATTGGCTTTTCAGGAAGCCCTTGGACATTAGCCTGCTACATGATTGATGGTTCTAGCTCGGATGATTTCCGTCATGCTAAAACAATGATGTTTAGCCGCCCTGATTTACTGCAGCATATCTTGGATATCAATGCGCAATCAGTGGCTAATTATTTGACTGAGCAAGTGAAAGCAGGCGCACAAGCACTAATGATTTTTGATACCTGGGGCGGTATGCTGCCAGATAGCTGGTATCAAAAAATGTCTTTGGCGTCGATGCAAAAAGTGATTGCCGCATTACCAAGAGAGTACGATGGTAGAAAAATTCCAGTCATTATGTTTACTAAAGGCGGTGCCATTTGGCTAAACGATATGGCGCAGGCTGGAGCGGATGTGATCGCATTAGATTGGACCATCTCGCTTAGTCGAGCGCGTAAACAGTTACTCGCCTTAAATAAGCCATTAGCTTTGCAGGGCAATTTAGATCCACTAATCTTGTTCTCCGAGCCAGAGCAAATCGCTAAACAAGCTAGCGCAATTTTGGATGATTTGGCTGGCGCTCCAGCGCTGAAGTCTGGCCTACATTCTTTGGATGGCCACGTATTTAATCTGGGTCATGGAATTTCCCAATTCACGCCGCCAGAGAGCGTGTCTGTTTTGGCAGAAACTGTCATTCAACACTCTAGGGCTTTAAGAACAAAGCAACAATCCTGAGTAATTGCTAACTTTCTTGGGGGGATTTTCATAAAAGTTATGCACAGCAAGGTCTAAAAATGAAAATTCAGTGAGATTGCGTTAAAAGATAAACAGAAGCTTTCGGAAAGCAATATAACTTACTGATTATTAAGCAAAATTTGCTAATTTAATGAAAAAGGAAGTCGTCAGGCTTTGCTGGTAAATTAGCTTATAAATCAAAGTTTTTGGATGATATCCACAGACTTATCCACAAGCAAAATAGAAAAAAACGAAGTACCTCATGCCCTCCCCGATTGTGGTCCAAGTAGTTGTAGATAAGCCTCTTGCTCAAGGGTTTGATTACTTATGGGACAAAGCAGGCCTAGGGCTAGATCCACAAATTGGACATGTAGTGGAAGTACCATTTGGCAGGTCATCTTTGGTCGGAGTGGTAATAAAAGTAAGCACTCACTCTGACTATGAAATAGATAAATTAAAGGCGGTTACCCAGGTAGCGCCATTGCCGCCAATGGATCCATCAGCCCTGCGGCTTATGAATTTTGCAAGCCAGTACTACATCCATGGACTTGGGGAAACCATCATCCCGACAATACCGCAAATGTGGAAAAAGCCCGCCTCTTGGGAAAAGCTATCGAATTCATTTTTGGACGATGAGAATAAAAAGCCAAAGAAAAAAGAGTCCGAGAAAAAGTCTGCTGAAGGATACGTACCAGAGTCTGAGTTAAATGAAGCTCAGCAATTTGCCTTGAAGCAGATGAAAGATTCTTGTGATCAAGAAAAATTTCATGCCGCATTGCTCCAGGGTCAAACGGGCAGCGGTAAGACGGCGGTATTTTTGCATTGGTTGAGCACACTTCTTGACGACACCAAAGCGCAAGCATTGATACTGGTGCCGGAGATTAATTTAACGCCGCAATTAGAGCGGCGTGTGCGTGCATATTTTCCAGAAAAGAAAATGGCAGTGTTGCATAGCGGCGTTACTGAAAAGAAGCGTGGCACTGCTTGGTATGAGGCGATTACTGGTGAGGCGCAAATTATTTTGGGCACCAGGCTGGCCGCATTGACGCCCTTGCCCAACTTGCGCGCCATTGTGGTGGATGAAGAGCATGACCCATCCTATAAACAGCAAGATGGCATACGTTACTCCGCAAGAGATCTCGCTATATGGCGTGCTCATGATATAAAGATTCCTATAGTGCTGTCGTCTGCCACGCCCTCTTTGGAGACTTGGATGGCAGCTAAGGCGGGACGTTATCAGCACCTACGGCTTGATCAACGGGCACAAGGCGCTGCATTGCCAAATGTGCATTTGCTCAACTTGCGGGATCCGCAAAATCAACTTAGTCCGGGCGACAAAGTTAAGCCAGGGTTACATATCTCCTTAAGCAAGCCCGTGGTTGCAGCTATACAAAAAAATTTAAATGAAAGTAAGCAAAGCCTCGTTTTAATTAATCGCAGAGGTTATGCGCCAGTACTTAGTTGCAGCGCATGTCCATGGCTATCTAAGTGCCATCAATGCAGCTCTTATATGGTGATGCATAAAGCAGGTGCTTTGGGTGGAAAACCAGTTTTAAGTTGCCATCATTGCGGTTTAGTAAAAGGTATCCCTAGTCACTGCCCTGATTGCGGCAACGCCGATCTAAAAGCGCTGGGGCAAGGCACTCAAAAACTAGAAGATGCGATTGAAGAATGGTGGCCTGATGCGCGAGTGTTGCGAGTGGATACAGACTCTAGTCGCAAAAGCAAAGGTGCTGAAGAATTATTTCAAGAAATACACGAGGGTAATGTCGACATTGTGGTTGGCACCCAAATGATTGCTAAAGGACATGACTACCAACATGTTGGCTTAGTGGCTGTCTTAGATTCTGATGGTCGATTGTTCTCGCAAGATTTTCGGGCGGCAGAGAGATTGTTTGCGCAACTTGTTCAGGTGGCAGGTCGTGCAGGAAGAGCAAATAAAAATGGCGAGCGTAGTGGCGACATTTATATCGAAACTCAGTTTCCAGAGTCAGCGGTATATCAGTACTTATTGAGACACGACGTCGATGGATTTTTAGCCCATTTAGCTGGAGAAAGAGAAGAGGCAAAATTACCACCCTTCTGTTATCAGGCTTTGGTTCATGCAGAAGCCAAGAGCCTTGATAAGGCAACACGCTTTTTAAGTAAGCTTAAGGAGCGATTGCAGAATCAGGGCCTCATTGGCTCTGGTTTAAAGGCTTATGACCCAGTACCTAGAAGCATGATGCGGGTAGCTGGCATAGAGCGCGCTCAACTACTGATTGAATCTGCGGATCGTAAGCGATTGCAAACAGTTTTAGAGGCTATTGATAGTGATTTGCGATCCCAGTCTCAGGGTCGCATTAGCAAGGAAGATCGTATTCGGTGGCTAATTGAGCGCGATCCGGTATCTATTTAGGCTAAGCCTAAGCTCCAGCAGAAGAGTTGTATTGATCCAGACCCATTAGCTGGTTTAAGTCTGAAGACAAAGCGGCCTCAGAGTCCGGTTTAATTTTGAATAACCAAATGGCGTAGGGATTTTGGTTTACCAATTCTGGGCTGGCATCTACGGCTTCATTCAGGGCAACAATTTCACCGCTAACTGGCGCATGAATGTCGCTCGCTGCTTTTACAGATTCAATAACAGCAATTGCCTCGCCTTGCTTAACTTGTTGGCCAAGCTTGGGCGCCTGAAAAAACATCACATCACCTAAGACCTCTTGAGCATGGTTGCTAATCCCAACCCATACCAAGCCATCATCCTCCAGATCAGCCCACTCATGAGTTTGAGCAAATTTAAAAGTATTTTCGGTATTCATTGTTATATCCTTTGGACTCATTTTATTCGTAGTCCCATAAACTATGGGCTAACAAGTTATTCATTTATCTGCTTTTTATATATGCCAATTAAATTAGGAATAGTTCCCGTTACCCCTTTTGAGCAAAATTGCTCGATTTTGGTTTGTCAGGAAACGGGCGATGCTGCTGTAGTAGATCCCGGGGGCGATATTGAAAAGATTCTGGATGGTGTAAAACAAATGGGTGCTACGGTAAAAAAGATTTTGCTGACCCATGGCCATTTAGATCACTGCGCAGCCGCCAAAGACTTATCGGATCAGCTTGGGGTGCCTATCGAGGGGCCGCAAGAAGATGAGCGTTTTTGGATTGATCAACTGCCAGAACAAACTGTTCGTTTTGGTTTCGGGCATGCCAAAGTGTTTGAACCCAATCGTTGGCTTAATGATGGCGACCATGTTCAAGTTGGCAATGTAGATCTTAAGGTGTTTCATTGTCCTGGGCACACACCAGGACATGTGATTTTTTATGACAAAGAAGATCGCCTAGCAATTGTTGGTGATGTGTTGTTCGCAGGCTCTATTGGTAGAACAGATTTTCCGCGAGGCAACCATGCCGATTTAATTCATGCGATCAAAACAAAATTGTGGCCCTTGGGTGACGATGTGCAATTTGTGCCAGGGCATGGACCAATGTCGACATTTGGCAACGAGCGCAAAACAAATCCATACGTGGGAGATAAGGCTTAGCAATCGTGATGATTGCATGTACCGCTGGGGCTAATTAGGTTTTTGCTGAGCCAGTGCGGTGCGTGCGGTTGTATAGGCAGCTAGCGCAAATCCAACGCTGCTTGCGATTGCTAGTAGGAATCCAAGTCCCACCTTCAAGACGTTTTTCGCGACTGCAAGAAGAGCAAAATTTCAGGCTCTGGGAAGAATCTTGTGCGGCGGCTGGAGTCGATGTAGTCATGGGCAATCCGGGTGGCAAATCTTTATACGAAGAGCTATTTTACCCGTTTTGTCCCGCTGGTACTGGGGATAAAACCACTCGAACGGAGTCCGCCGTCTTGTTCCCATCAAAATCTAACCAAGCCTTGTTTTGGAAGTCGTAAAGCTTGCACTTGCGAGCAGTATCGAAATACCATGCCCAAGAGAACTTTTGAATAAAAATGCGCTCTGGAAGAATGGTTTCAAGGGTTTTTTGGGCCTCTGGGAGGCGATAAAGAGGCACGCTCATATCAACGTGATGGGCAGTGTGCTCCATGATGTGGTGCATCAAAGAGCCCCAAATCCAGTTAAAAGTCAGGTGTACGGTTGTTGAAACAAAAGGCTGTGCACGCAACCATTCCGATTTTTTGTCATACCAAGATACTGATGGATGAGTATGGTGAACATAGACCACAAAACCAATCATGCCGTTCCAAAACAAAAATGGCAGAGCGAAGCCAGTAAGCAGGCCAATCCAAATTGATTGGTTGGTAGCGATCGCGCCAGCAATGAGGCAGCCAATCCAAACAATTGCAAACGCAGTCACGAGCAAATTATCTTTTAAGAAAATAGGACGATCACCGGGTTTATTTTTTGCATTTGGGAAGTACTCACGTCTCCACCAAATTTCGATTAGGTAATAAAAAACAGGACCCCAGCCACTACGGTAAAGGCGCTCTAGAGCCTTACGCCATGTGGATAAGGCGTCATATTCTTCTTTTGATAGCGGAGCCCAAACAAAGTCAAAGCCCTTTAAATTGGTTTGTCCGTGATGCACAACATTGTGACCAACATCCCACAAGCTATAAGGTGTGAGTGAAGGCAAAAACGCAATACGTCCAAGCACTTTGTTGAGTTCGCGATTTGGGGTGAAGCTTTGATGACATGCATCATGACCCAAAATAAAAATGCGGCCAGTTACAAAACCAGCGATTAATCCAAAGACAACTTTTAGCAAGACGTTTTCAACAAAAATAGTGCCAGCAATACAGCCGAGCCATAAAAACGAATCAATTAATAGCAACATAATCGCGCGGGCTGTTTCACCTTGGGCCATTGGGATAAGCCAACTCCGAATAATTTTGCGGTGCGGCAATGGTGCCTCAGGGGGCAACGGGTTAGTCAGGGATGGCTCAGAAAGGGCTGAATTTAGATGTGTAGACACGATAAGAATCAATAAGTTAGGCGGTAATTTTAGCGGTTTTCATGATTTTACGCATGATATAAGTCAAAAACCCCTTGTGTTTTGGCGCGCCCGGCAGGAATCGAACCTGCGACCCTTGGCTTCGGAGGCCAATACTCTATCCACTGAGCTACGGGCGCCCATAAAAACTGGATACCCCGTTATTGTAAGTGCCTATACCCCTACTCTCTAGTTATAATCACCGCAAAACAACCCTAAACCCGTCAAACGATAAATTCTTATGAGCAACGAGCACGGAAATCTGATTAAGTCCCCAAAACAACTCATCATCATGGTGTTTGCAAGCTTTTTTGTGCCCTTGATCATTATTTTGTTGTTAATGGTGTTCGTTAATAATGGCAAGCGCGGTGAATCCACAGCGACGACTGAGCAATTGATTAAGCCAGTAGCTCAGTTGAATTTCAAAGACGCTAGTGGCCCTAAAGAATTACAAACGGGCGAACAAGTTTACAAAGCAGTTTGTTCTTCATGCCATGCAACTGGTGCTGCTGGTGCTCCAAAAGTTGGTGATGCTGGAGCCTGGGCACCGCGTATTGCAAAGGGCTATGACTCTTTGATGACTTCTGTTCTTAAAGGTAAAGGCGCAATGCCAGCACGCGGTGGATCAAGTCCTGCCGATGTTAGCGATTATGAATTGGGTCGCGCAGTTGTTTATATGGCTAATGCGTCCGGTGGAAAATTGCCAGAGCCTAAGGCGCCTGCAGCGAAGTAATTCACGAACTAATTTTTTAGATTCTGTATGTTTAGAAGCTGGCTATATGCCAGCTTTTATTTTTCTTGCTCATCTACTTTTACATCTAGAGCAACTTGATAGGCCTCTTTTTTGTTAATACCTAAGGTTTGCGAAAGCACTGTAGCAATTTCTTTGCTGCCCAGATATGGAGTTAATGCCCGTGCCCAGCGATTGAGAGAATCCATGTCTGGAGCCTCATCAGTATTGCCTTTGCGGCCCGCAACGAGAATGACAAACTCACCTTTTAGATGCTCGGCATCCTCAAGCCATTCTGGAAGTTCTTGCGCTTGAATCGAAACAAGTTGCTCAAATTTTTTTGTGAGTTCGCGGCAGATTAGGAGGGGCCGATCTTTTTCCAAGGAGTTTGCAAGCAAAAGTAGCGTCTCTCGAATATGGTGCGGCGATTCAAAAAAAATGCTCACTTTTTTGCTGTTGATGATGTCTTGCAGACAGCCTTCTCGATCTTTGGTCTTATGTGGCCAAAAACCTAAGAATTGAAAGCGCCCTTCTGAATTCAGCATGACGGAGCCCGATGCTGATATTGCGCAAGATACTGAACTTACGCCGGGGACCGGAATAACGCGATAACCAGCATTCTGAACTTGCTCAACTAAGCGTGCGCCCGGATCCGAAATTCCTGGAGTGCCCGCATCAGAAATATAGGCCCAGCGTTCTTGATTCGAAAGATGTTGAATGACTGTTTGTGCGCCGCTGAGCTCATTGTGGTCATGAAGCGCAATACACTTTTTATGAATACCAAACTGCCGCAATAGAGCCGCGCTATGCCTCGTATCTTCGCAAGCGATCCCATCAACGGAATTGAGAATATGTAGGGCGCGTAACGTGATATCACCCATGTTTCCTATGGGTGTTGCAACCATGTACAAAGCCCCAGATGGCAAATCTTGTTGTTTTAAAAAATCGAATGAGGCAAATTCCATGGGTTTATTGTCTGCTGAAGATGAATCAATAATAAGAGAATACGTTGGTTTTCGGTTAAGCTGATGTCATCTCAATTAAGCGTTACCTTGGCGCATAATATTGCTATGAACAAAGATACGATTGAACGTTTGCGTCAGCGCGCATCCCAGCATTTTTTAGATAGCATTGCTGTAAAGCAAGAGGCGGAAAAAACACTTCCAGATGCAGTCGCTCAAGGAGTGCTAGCTATGGTGCAGTGTTTACAGTCGGGCTGCAAAGTGATGGCTTGTGGCAACGGCGGGTCAGCTGCTGATGCTCAGCATTTCGCAGCAGAGCTGATTGGTCGATTTGAGCGTGAAAGACAAGAGTTAGCAGCTATTGCTTTAACTACTGATAGCTCCATTCTGACTGCGGTTGGCAATGACTACAGTTACGACGAAGTATTTAGCAAACAAGTTCGAGGCCTTGGTAAAAAAGGCGATGTTTTGTTAGCCATTTCTACTTCTGGAAATTCTAAGAATGTGGTTAAAGCAATTGAAGCTGCGAAAAAGATCGGCATCAAAATTATTGCGCTTACCGGAAACGGTGGTGGAAAGATTGCAACTCTTTTAGATAAAGACGATATTCATTTATGCGCCCCTTCAACGCGTACTGCGCGTATTCAGGAGACTCATCTGGTCTTGCTGCATGGCTTATGTGATGGCGTTGATCACGTGCTCTTGGATTAATTTTTTATATCAACACAAAGTATATTTATGCAAGTCCAATTTATTAATAAATCTTTGATTGCAGTTTTACTTGCCACACAATTATCAGCATGTGGAATTTTGGCAGTTGGTGGGGTTGTGGCGGGAGCTAGTGTCATGGCGGATCGTCGTACACCAGGCGTGCAAGCAATTGACAACGGAATTGAGATGCAAGCAAATGCGGCGCTGTCAAAAAAATTTGGAGATAACGCGCACATTAACGTGACTTCTTTTAACCAGAAGGTGTTGCTAACTGGAGAGGCGAAAGATGCAGACATCAAGGGCGAAGCCGATGCTTATGTAAAGGCAATGAAGAATGCTCGCACGGTGTTTAACGAAATTGTTATTGGCCCCAACAGCACATACACTGCGCGCGCCAACGATTCTTATCTCGAATCAAAAATTAAAACGCAAATGATCTTTACAGATAAACTGCCATCAAACTCTATGTCTATAGTGGCAGAGGGAACAAGCATATATCTCATGGGGATCTTGACTCAAAACGAAGCAGATCTTGCGAAAAAAGTAGCGAGCAATACCAATGGTGTGAAAGATGTTTATGTTTACTTTGACATCATTTCTGATACAGAAAAAAATCGCTTAGAGAAACAAGGCAAGGCTGATGAATCACAACCAAACAGTCCGCCAAAGTTCCAATAAATTTTTAGAAGTGCTGTGATGTTGCGAAAGTGTGCGCCAGTTAAAATAGTTTTTATTTTTACGGCGCTTTTTTTCTTTGCAACAAAAGCATATAGCATTAGTGATGATCAAAAAGCATTTGCGCTTGCAAAACAAAATGCTTGCTTAGGCTGCCATGCGGTTGATAAAAAAATTGTTGGCCCAAGTTTTCAATCTGTTGCGCAAAAATATAAACACGATCAAAACGCGCCAACATTTTTAAAAAACAAAATTACTAAAGGTGGCTCAGGCTCATGGGGCGTAGTGCCCATGCCTGCAAATGCAAAATTAAGTGATGCTGATTTGTCTTTGTTAGTGAGTTGGATTTTGCGTGGCGCACCAAACTAAATCTCGTGTTATCTATTAACGCGCGTGTTTTGGTTTTCCTAAAAACCACCACCATGCTTGATTAGCAAGTTTTAAATTTTCTTTTAACGCGTAATCAAAATCTGCCCACTGTTCATTCGCAACTTCTTCAACAATCGTGCCAGGATTAGCTGGTGGCAGCGTGAGATAAGCATCGGCATCGCCGTATGCATACTCAACTTTCATGCCAGCCTTTTGAGCTAAACGCATCATGGCTTTATTGTTTGTAAGGCAGTGAACGTACAGCGTTTGAATATTGCTATTGCGTGAGTGCACCGCAGAGCGATTGAGTAATGCGGTGCCAAGCCCTTGCGCTCTACCCTCTGGTAGTACAGAAACTCCAAATTCAGCGGCACGCGCTTGGCCTTTAATCTCTGGGAGATAGGCTAAATGCGCCATACCAATCAGTTCTAGGTTAGCGTTGAATACGCCAAAAACCGCATCTTGGTTGAAATCTAGATGCTCAACGTAGTGATGAATGACTTCATCAGGGGTCTGCGTACCAAAACGCATACGACGGTCTTCATCACCAAGCTTGAGTAGATGGCTGAGAATTGCATCCCTGTGACCTCCATGCAATTCGCGTACAGGAACAACCTGCCCCACCAAGAAAGGGCTGGAAGGTGAGTGATTGTTCGCTATTTTATTGTGCATAGCAACATTTTAGCACTAATCAAGGAAAATTCCAGGGTTTTCCCTTAGCGTGTGGCTTATGCGCAAATAAGGTTTTTGAGACCTCACCCATTCGTCCGAGATCTCAAAAACAGACCAAAAATGCAGAAAATCTCGAAAAAGATTGAAATTCTTTTCGTGTTTTATCTATATGATTTCATTATGGTTTTTTAAAAAGTCAGAAAAATCTTCGCTTTTTTTAGGAAAAAGAGTTCAAAAGGTGTTGACAACCCTATTCGGGTATGTCATAGTCTCGCTTCTTCGCTGAATGTTTTTCAAAAAACGATTCAGCCCTCTTTAAAAATTAGTCAACCGATAATTGTGGGTACTAAGTGAAAGCATCCAGTCCTTCGGGACAGATGTAAATAAATAGTACTCATAGACAGTAAAGATTTGGTTTTTTACCAAGTCGATTTCTTGAATGAGTGCGACGATCCGCAAGGATCACAGGAATTGAACTGAAGAGTTTGATCCTGGCTCAGATTGAACGCTGGCGGCATGCCTTACACATGCAAGTCGAACGGCAGCACGGGTGCTTGCACCTGGTGGCGAGTGGCGAACGGGTGAGTAATACATCGGAACGTACCTTATCGTGGGGGATAACGCAGCGAAAGCTGTGCTAATACCGCATACGCCCTGAGGGGGAAAGCGGGGGATCGAAAGACCTCGCGCGATTAGAGCGGCCGATGCCTGATTAGCTTGTTGGTGGGGTAAAAGCCCACCAAGGCAACGATCAGTAGCTGGTCTGAGAGGACGATCAGCCACACTGGGACTGAGACACGGCCCAGACTCCTACGGGAGGCAGCAGTGGGGAATTTTGGACAATGGGGGCAACCCTGATCCAGCAATGCCGCGTGAGTGAAGAAGGCCTTCGGGTTGTAAAGCTCTTTTGTCAGGGAAGAAACACCGGCTCTAACACAGTCCGGGAATGACGGTACCTGAAGAATAAGCACCGGCTAACTACGTGCCAGCAGCCGCGGTAATACGTAGGGTGCGAGCGTTAATCGGAATTACTGGGCGTAAAGCGTGCGCAGGCGGTTATACAAGACAGGCGTGAAATCCCCGGGCTTAACCTGGGAATGGCGCCTGTGACTGTATAGCTAGAGTGTGTCAGAGGGGGGTAGAATTCCACGTGTAGCAGTGAAATGCGTAGATATGTGGAGGAATACCAATGGCGAAGGCAGCCCCCTGGGATAACACTGACGCTCATGCACGAAAGCGTGGGGAGCAAACAGGATTAGATACCCTGGTAGTCCACGCCCTAAACGATGCTGACTAGTTGTTCGGGATTTACATCCTGAGTAACGTAGCTAACGCGTGAAGTCAGCCGCCTGGGGAGTACGGTCGCAAGATTAAAACTCAAAGGAATTGACGGGGACCCGCACAAGCGGTGGATGATGTGGATTAATTCGATGCAACGCGAAAAACCTTACCTACCCTTGACATGTCACTAACGAAGTAGAGATACATTAGGTGCTCGTAAGAGAAAGTGAACACAGGTGCTGCATGGCTGTCGTCAGCTCGTGTCGTGAGATGTTGGGTTAAGTCCCGCAACGAGCGCAACCCTTGTCTTTAGTTGCTACGCAAGAGCACTCTAAAGAGACTGCCGGTGACAAACCGGAGGAAGGTGGGGATGACGTCAAGTCCTCATGGCCCTTATGGGTAGGGCTTCACACGTCATACAATGGTGCATACAGAGGGTTGCCAACCCGCGAGGGGGAGCTAATCTCAGAAAATGCATCGTAGTCCGGATCGTAGTCTGCAACTCGACTACGTGAAGCTGGAATCGCTAGTAATCGCGGATCAGAATGTCGCGGTGAATACGTTCCCGGGTCTTGTACACACCGCCCGTCATACCATGGGAGTGGGTTTTGCCAGAAGCCGTTAGCCTAACCGCAAGGAGGGCGACTGCCACGGCAGGGTTCATGACTGGGGTAAAGTCGTAACAAGGTAGCCGTATCGGAAGGTGCGGCTGGATCACCTCCTTTCTAGAGAAAAGATGCTGGAGCTATAGTGCCCACACTTATCGGTTGACAATAATAGCCACGGGTCTGTAGCTCAGCTGGTTAGAGCACTGTGTTGATAACGCAGGGGTCGTAGGTTCAAGTCCTACCAGACCCACCAATCAGTAGTGATATGGTCTTAGTGGACGTTGGGGGATTAGCTCAGCTGGGAGAGCACCTGCTTTGCAAGCAGGGGGTCGTCGGTTCGATCCCGTCATCCTCCACCAACTCTTAAATGTCAAAACTAAGCGATTAATAAATTGTTTAGTTTTGCCATTTATGGCTGTTCTTTAAAAATTTGAGTAAGCAAAGTGTCAAACGTATCTTTGAGAGTGCGTTTGACAATGTAATAAGGGTAAAGATTGAATCATCAATCAGTAATATCAAACGAGTTTTACAAAGTTCTTAACAAGTACTTACAGTTTGGATTACGGCAAACATGTCAGAAGTAGAAGTAAAACCTGTAACAGGTGCTAGCAATGGTGCTCGTTATAGGATCAAGTGAATAAGTGCACATGATGGATGCCTTGGCGATTACAGGCGACGAAAGACGTTATAACCTGCGATAAGCCCCGGGGAGCTGGTAAATAAGCTTTGATCCGGGGATTTCTGAATGGGGAAACCCACCACTTTTGTGGTATCCATACCTGAATACATAGGGTATGAGAAGCGAACCTCGTGAACTGAAACATCTAAGTAGCGAGAGGAAAAGACATCAACCGAGATTCCCAAAGTAGTGGCGAGCGAAATGGGAAGAGCCTTCTAGTGATAGCTCAGTAATTAACAGAATGGAATGGAAAGTCCAACAATAAAGGGTGATAGTCCCGTATGTGAAAATTATTGAGTGGTACTAGGCTAGAGACAAGTAGGGCGGGACACGTGAAATCCTGTCTGAATATGGGGGGACCATCCTCCAAGGCTAAATACTCGTAATCGACCGATAGTGAACAAGTACCGTGAGGGAAAGGCGAAAAGAACCCCGGGAGGGGAGTGAAATAGATCCTGAAATTGTGTGCATACAAACAGTAGGAGCCTCGTAAGGGGTGACTGCGTACCTTTTGTATAATGGGTCAGCGACTTACATTCAGTAGCAAGCTTAACCGAATAGGGAAGGCGTAGCGAAAGCGAGTCCGAATAGGGCGCTAGTTGCTGGGTGTAGACCCGAAACCAGTTGATCTATCCATGGCCAGGTTGAAGGTGCGGTAACACGTACTGGAGGACCGAACCCACTAACGTTGAAAAGTTAGGGGATGAGCTGTGGATAGGGGTGAAAGGCTAAACAAAACTGGAAATAGCTGGTTCTCTCCGAAAACTATTTAGGTAGTGCCTCGTGTATCACCGTAGGGGGTAGAGCACTGTCATGGTAGTGGGGTCCATTGCGGATTACTGCGCCATAGCAAACTCCGAATACCTACGAGTGCGAGCACGGGAGACAGACATCGGGTGCTAACGTCCGGTGTCAAGAGGGAAACAACCCAGACCGCCAGCTAAGGTCCCTAATATATGCTAAGTGGGAAACGAAGTGGGAAGGCTAAAACAGTCAGGAGGTTGGCTTAGAAGCAGCCATCCTTTAAAGAAAGCGTAATAGCTCACTGATCGAGTCGTCCTGCGCGGAAGATGTAACGGGGCTAAGCATATAACCGAAGCTGCGGATCACGTAAGTGATGGTAGGAGAGCGTTCTGTAAGCCTGTGAAGGTGTCTTGTAAAGGATGCTGGAGGTATCAGAAGTGCGAATGCTGACATGAGTAGCGATAAAGGGGGTGAAAAGCCCCCTCGCCGTAAGCCCAAGGTTTCCTGTTCAACGTTCATCGGAACAGGGTGAGTCGGCCCCTAAGGCGAGGCAGAGATGCGTAGCTGATGGGAACAAGGTTAATATTCCTTGACCATTGTTAGATGCGATGGGGGGACGGATCGCGGAAAGTTGTCCGGGTGTTGGATGTCCCGGTTCTTGCGTTGGAGATGGCTATTAGGTAAATCCGGTAGCGTAATTCAAGGGCGTGAGACGAGCGAATTTATTCGCGAAGCAATTGGAAGTGGTTCCAAGAAAAGCCTCTAAGCTTCAGTCTAACAAGACCGTACCGCAAACCGACACAGGTGGGCGAGATGAGTATTCTAAGGCGCTTGAGAGAACTCAGGAGAAGGAACTCGGCAAATTTGTACCGTAACTTCGGGATAAGGTACGCCCTGGTAGTTTGAACCTGAACAAGGGGAGGACGAAAGGGTTGCAATAAAAAGGTGGCTGCGACTGTTTAATAAAAACACAGCACTCTGCAAACACGAAAGTGGACGTATAGGGTGTGACGCCTGCCCGGTGCTGGAAGATTAAATGATGGGGTGCAAGCTCTTGATTGAAGTCCCAGTAAACGGCGGCCGTAACTATAACGGTCCTAAGGTAGCGAAATTCCTTGTCGGGTAAGTTCCGACCTGCACGAATGGCGTAACGATGGCCACACTGTCTCCTCCTGAGACTCAGCGAAGTTGAAATGTTTGTGATGATGCAATCTACCCGTGGCTAGACGGAAAGACCCCATGAACCTTTACTGTAGCTTTGCATTGGACTTTGAACCGGTCTGTGTAGGATAGGTGGGAGGCGTTGATATCAGGATGCTAGTTCTGATGGAGCCGTCCTTGAAATACCACCCTGATTTGTTTGAGGTTCTAACCTTGGCCCGTTATCCGGGTCGGGAACAGTGCATGGTAGGCAGTTTGACTGGGGCGGTCTCCTCCCAAAGTGTAACGGAGGAGTACGAAGGTACGCTTGGTACGGTCGGACATCGTACCTAAAGTGCAATGGCAAAAGCGTGCTTAACTGCGAGACCGACAAGTCGAGCAGGTGCGAAAGCAGGTCATAGTGATCCGGTGGTTCTGTATGGAAGGGCCATCGCTCAACGGATAAAAGGTACTCTGGGGATAACAGGCTGATACCGCCCAAGAGTTCATATCGACGGCGGTGTTTGGCACCTCGATGTCGGCTCATCTCATCCTGGGGCTGTAGCCGGTCCCAAGGGTATGGCTGTTCGCCATTTAAAGAGGTACGTGAGCTGGGTTTAAAACGTCGTGAGACAGTTTGGTCCCTATCTGCCATGGGCGTTGGAGATTTGACGGGGGCTGCTCCTAGTACGAGAGGACCGGAGTGGACGTACCGCTGGTGTACCTGTTGTTTCGCCAGAAGCATCGCAGGGTAGCTATGTACGGAAGAGATAACCGCTGAAAGCATCTAAGCGGGAAACTTGCCTGAAGATGAGATCTCCCGTAGGTTTAACCTACATAAAGGGTCGTTGAAGACCACAACGTTGATAGGTCGGGTGTGGAAGCGCAGTAATGCGTTAAGCTAACCGATACTAATTGCCCGTTAGGCTTGATCCTATAACCAGCACTATTGTGTAGGATGTTTGCCAGATTTAATCTGCATCCTTAATACATGCTTACTCAAATAGAGTTGTTGATTTATCAGCAACTCAACCCTCTACGCCCGGTGACCATAGCGAATTGGAACCACTCCTTCCCATCTCGAACAGGACAGTGAAACGATTCTACGCCGATGATAGTGCGGATTACCCGTGTGAAAGTAGGTAACTGCCGGGCACCAAAGCGACGCCCAGACCTATTTAGGTCTGGGCGTTTTTACTTGTGCAAAGCGTTTAGAGAGATTGACAGAAACTCCATTTGGAGTCAGAATATAGGGTTCGCGGAGGGGTGTCCGAGCGGCTAAAGGAGGCAGACTGTAAATCTGTTGGCTACGCCTACGTAGGTTCGAATCCTACCCCCTCCACCAGATGTGCGGGATTAGTTTAATGGTAAAACAGCAGATTTCCAATCTTCGGTCAAGAGTTCGATTCTCTTATCCCGCTCCAGTATTAGTAGCAAAAAGAAAGGCCCATGTGGCTCAGTGGTAGAGCACTCCCTTGGTAAGGGAGAGGTCGGCAGTTCGATCCTGCCCATGGGCACCAGGCTTAGTTTTTATTAATTGTGTATTTCGTGTTTTGGTTTTTAAGAGTTAACTAAAGGCAGACAAAAATGGCAAAAGAAAAGTTCGAGCGGACAAAACCGCACGTAAACGTAGGCACCATCGGTCACGTTGACCACGGTAAAACCACATTGACAGCAGCAATCGCAACTGTGCTCTCAAAGGCATTCGGTGGCGAAGCAAAAGCATACGATCAGATCGATGCTGCTCCAGAAGAAAAAGCACGTGGTATTACGATTAACACAGCACACGTTGAATACGAAACTGCTGGTCGTCACTATGCTCACGTTGACTGCCCAGGACACGCTGACTATGTAAAAAACATGATTACTGGTGCTGCGCAGATGGACGGCGCGATTTTGGTTTGCTCTGCTGCAGACGGCCCAATGCCACAAACTCGTGAGCACATCCTCTTGGCACGTCAGGTTGGCGTTCCATACATCGTTGTGTTCCTCAACAAGTGCGACATGGTTGACGATGCTGAATTGTTAGAGCTCGTTGAAATGGAAGTTCGTGAACTTCTGTCTAAATATGACTTCCCAGGCGATGACACTCCAATCATCCGCGGTTCTGCTAAGTTGGCATTAGAAGGCGACGAAGGCCCATTGGGTAAAGAAGCCATCATGAAATTGGCTGAAGCTTTAGATACATATATCCCAACTCCAGAGCGTGCTGTTGACGGTGCGTTCTTGATGCCAGTAGAAGACGTGTTCTCTATCTCTGGTCGCGGTACTGTGGTAACTGGTCGTATTGAGCGCGGCATCATCAAGGTTGGCGAAGAGATTGAAATCGTTGGTATCAAGCCAACTCTCAAGACCACTTGTACTGGTGTTGAAATGTTCCGTAAATTGCTCGACCAAGGTCAAGCAGGTGACAACGTTGGTATCTTGTTACGCGGCACAAAACGTGAAGAAGTTGAGCGTGGCCAAGTATTGGCTAAGCCAGGTTCTATCACTCCACATACTCACTTTACCGCTGAGGTTTACATTCTTGGTAAAGATGAAGGTGGTCGTCATACTCCATTCTTTAACAACTATCGTCCACAGTTCTACTTCCGTACAACGGACGTAACTGGTTCAATCGAGTTGCCAAAAGACAAAGAGATGGTGATGCCTGGTGACAACGTCACGATCACTGTAAAACTCATCGCGCCAATCGCGATGGAAGAAGGTTTACGTTTTGCGATCCGTGAAGGTGGCCGTACTGTTGGCGCCGGCGTGGTTGCAAAGATTTTGGCTTAAGAAGTTTTTAGAAATAAAGGGGTGTAGCTCAATTGGCAGAGCGTTGGTCTCCAAAACCAAAGGTTGGGGGTTCGATGCCCTCCGCCCCTGCCACGATTTGAACTGAAAGCAATATGTCTCAACACACTGCAAGTCATTCTGAAGAAAAAAGCAGCTGGGTCTCAGGCCTCGCTGCTTTAATCGTTGTTGCCGCGTTAGTGCTTTACTACACGCTCATCGATCAATCTTTATTAGTGCGCTTGGCAGTATTGTTTGGTGGCATTGCCGCTGCAGTAATGATTGTGGCAATTTCTCCTGATGGGCGTCGTTTTATCGCCTATGCAAAAGATTCTTGGTATGAAGTAAAAAAGGTTGTTTGGCCGACTCGTAAAGAGACCACCCAAATGACTCTAGTCGTATTTGGCTTTGTTCTGATCATGTCCTTGTTTTTGTGGATTGCAGACAAATTAATTGAATGGCTAGTTTTTTCAGTCCTTCTAGGCTGGAAGTGAGTAAGCAAAATGACTGATTCAGAAGTAGTCGTAAATTCTCAAGCCGCTGGTAATAAGCGTTGGTATGTAATTCATGCCTATTCCGGCATGGAAAAGAGTGTAAAAAAAGGCCTGGAGGAGCGTATCGCTCGTTCAGGTATGCCTGAGAAATTTGGCCGTATTTTGGTCCCATCAGAAGAAGTAGTTGAGGTGAAGTCGGGCTCTAAGTCTGTTACTGAGCGCCGTTTCTTCCCTGGTTACGTCTTAATTGAGATGGAAATGACCGACGAAAGCTGGCATTTGGTGAAAAACACGCCAAAAGTGACCGGTTTCGTGGGTGGTGTACGTAACCGCCCAAGCCCGATTTCAAATGCAGAAGTCACCAAAATCATGGATCAAATGCAGGCTGGGGTAGATAAACCTAAGCCTAAGACCCTATTTGAGGTGGGTGAGATGGTTCGCGTTAAGGAAGGCCCGTTTACAGACTTTAACGGAAACGTTGAGGAAGTGAACTATGAGAAGTCAAGATTGCGCGTTTCTGTTACAATTTTTGGCCGCGGTACCCCAGTTGAGCTGGAGTTCGGCCAAGTAGAAAAGATGTAAAAACAAGGACTTAGTCCTGTTTTGCAGTGCAGCAAAGTAGTAAAAGTCGTTTTAAGTGGTTATTTAGATTTAGTAATTAACCGAGGAGCGGAGCTAGAAAGCCAAAAACTAGCGAAGCGTTAACTCAACGGCGGTCTTTCCTAATGAGGTTAGGCGCGCTTTAAGGAGCAACACATGGCAAAGAAGATTGTTGGCTTTATTAAGCTGCAGATTCCTGCAGGTAAAGCAAACCCATCACCACCCGTAGGTCCAGCATTGGGTCAACGCGGCCTCAATATTATGGAATTCTGTAAGGCGTTTAATGCTCAAACTCAGAGCATGGAACCTGGCTTGCCAATTCCAGTTGTGATTACAGCGTTCGCTGATAAGAGCTTCACATTCATCATGAAGACTCCTCCAGCAACCATCATGATTAAGAAGGCTGCAAAGATCGAAAAAGGATCACCACGTCCTCATACCGATAAGGTAGGAAAAATTACTCGTGCTCAAGCGGAAGAAATCGCTAAAGCAAAAATGCCAGATTTGACAGCAGCTGATATGGATGCGGCAGTTCGCACAATCGCTGGTAGCGCCCGTTCCATGGGCATCACTGTGGAAGGAGTCTAATCATGCCTAAATTATCTAAGCGCGTAAAAGCAATTCAGTCCAAAGTAGATCGCAACAAGTTTTACCCATTGGAAGATGCGTTGAACCTTGTTAAAGAGTGTGCAACAGCTAAGTTCGATGAGTCTATCGACGTTGCTGTTCAGTTGGGTATTGATGCCAAGAAATCTGACCAAGTTGTGCGTGGCGCGGTTGTGCTCCCAGCTGGTACAGGTAAGCATGTTCGTGTCGCTGTTTTTGCACAAGGCGAGAAGGCTGATCAAGCTAAAGCTGCTGGTGCAGAAATCGTTGGCATGGAAGATTTAGCCGAACAAATTAAAGGCGGCAAAATTGATTTTGATGTGTTGATCGCATCTCCAGACACAATGAAAATTGTTGGTACTTTAGGTCAAGTATTGGGCCCACGTGGTTTGATGCCAAATCCAAAAGTAGGAACAGTTACACCTGACGTGGCAACTGCAGTGAAAAATGCAAAAGCTGGTCAAGTACAGTTCCGCGTAGACAAAGCCGGTATCGTGCATGCAAGCATTGGCCGTCGTTCATTCGAGCCAGCTGCATTGAAATCGAACTTGCTCGCATTGCTTGAGGCTTTGAATAAAGCAAAACCTCCTGCATCTAAGGGGATTTATTTGAAGAAGGTTGCCGTAAGCAGCACCATGGGTGCAGGCGTACGCGTAGACCAAGCATCGTTACAGGCGGCAGCTTAATTAGCCTGTAACAAAAAAGAACTTTGGGTCGACTCCCACTCTTGGAGTGAGAGTCGAACATCAAAGACCGTTGGTGAATTAGTTGCTAGCAAAGGGTTAATTCTTAATTGTTGCGAAAGTAACGACCAGCGCAGATGGCGACCCTGAAAAGATTTTCACAAGAACCTTTGTGAACAAATGATCAGACGCTGGTGTGTAACCCCAACTGGAAACAGTTGGTTTTTATGGAGTTAAACCGTGCCTTTGAATGTACAAGACAAAAAAGCGATTGTTGCTGATGTCGGCGCTCAATTGGCTGGAGCCCAAACTGTCGTTCTCGCTGAATACCGTGGTATTCCAGTTGAGCAATTGACAAAGCTACGTGCTAACGCACGTGACCAAGGTGTATATCTTCGTGTTTTGAAGAACACATTGGCACGTCGTGCTGCACAAGGCACACAGTTTGAGCCTCTTGCTGATTCGATGGTTGGCCCCTTGATCTACGGCATTTCTGCTGATCCGATTGCTTCGGCAAAAGTATTGCAGAACTTTGCTAAGACTCAAGATTTGCTAGTGATTAAAGCTGGTCTATACAACGGTAAGTTGTTGGACGTTGCAGGCGTTAAAGCCCTCGCGACAATTCCAAGCCGTGAAGAGTTGTTATCAACGTTGTTGGGTGTGATGTTGGCCCCAGTATCTGCGATGGCTCGTGTATTGGGCGCAGTGGCTGCGCAAAAAGCAGCTGGAGCACCTGCTCCAGTAGCCGAAGCGGCAGCACCTGTAGAGGCGGCCCCAGTGGCAGAAGCTGCGCCAGCCGCAGAACCTGCAGCTGAACCAGCAGCCCCAGAAGCTACAGCAACAAACGAAACCCCTGCCGCTGAATAAGCGACAAATTAACTATTTAAGTATTAGGAGCTAAAAATGGCGATTACTAAAGAAGAAATCATTGAAGCAGTAGGTAGCATGTCTGTTATGGATTTGAACGACTTGGTTAAAGCGTTCGAAGAGAAATTTGGTGTTTCGGCTGCAGCTATGGCTGTTGCTGGTCCTGCAGGTGCTGGCGGTGGTGATGCTGGTGGTGCAGAGCAAACTGAATTTACAGTAAACCTCGTTGAAGCTGGCGCAAACAAAGTTTCAGTAATTAAAGCAGTTCGTGAAATTACTGGACTCGGTTTGAAAGAAGCTAAAGATTTGGTTGACGGTGCACCGAAGCCAATCAAAGAAGGCGTTGATAAGAAGACTGCTGAAGAAGCCAAGAAGAAGCTTGAAGAAGCTGGCGCTAAGGCAGAACTCAAGTAATACAAACTCAGCTGGCGCCTCTCACAAAGGGGCGTTAGCCATGTTGGGTTTGACCTTTAGAGGTCAAACCCGATTTCATTTCTGATTGAAATCGGGTTTGCCTTCTGATACGACTGCAGAATGCAAGTTTGGTCGGACACTA
The DNA here is from genome assembly GCF_013307225.1 of Polynucleobacter tropicus. Taxonomy (NCBI): domain Bacteria; kingdom Pseudomonadati; phylum Pseudomonadota; class Betaproteobacteria; order Burkholderiales; family Burkholderiaceae; genus Polynucleobacter; species Polynucleobacter tropicus. The sequence continues at coordinate 44,515 of NZ_CP028942.1, forward strand.
GATCCAAGCGATGTAGTGTTGTCCGCCAGTGATTGGTAGTGGCCAATCGCCAAATCTTTGTACAGTCGCTGAATTCGGAGATGAAATGAACTATAGCTTCACCGAACGCAAGCGAGTCCGTAAAAGCTTTGCTAAGCGAGTAAATAACCATCAGGTTCCTTACCTGATCGCAACGCAGCTGGAGTCCTACGCTAAATTTTTACAGGCTGATAAGCCGGCAACCTCACGTCTAACTGAGGGTTTACAAGCCGCCTTTACATCAGCATTCCCAATTGTGTCCAACAATGGTTATGCACGTATGGAATACGTGTCTTATCAGTTGTCACAGCCACCGTTTGACGTTAAAGAATGTCAACAACGTGGTTACACATATCACTCTGCCTTACGCGCAAAAGTTCGCTTGATTATTTATGATCGCGAAGCGCCTACTAAGGTTAAAGAAGTAAAAGAGAGCGAAGTCTACATGGGCGAAATTCCGCTCATGACAGAAAACGGTTCTTTCGTGATTAACGGTACTGAGCGCGTAATCGTTTCTCAGTTGCACCGTTCCCCAGGCGTGTTCTTTGAGCACGATAAGGGCAAAACTCATAGCTCTGGTAAGTTGCTGTTCTCAGCACGCATCATTCCTTACCGTGGCTCATGGCTTGATTTCGAGTTTGATCCAAAAGATATTCTGTATTTCCGCGTTGACCGTCGTCGTAAGATGCCTGTCACCATTTTGCTTAAGGCAATTGGATTAAATAACGAACAGATTCTTGCAAACTTCTTCAATTTTGATCATTTCTCATTGACCGCTAATGGTGCATCAATGGAATTTGTTCCAGAGCGTTTGCGTGGCCAGTTGGCTAGCTTTGATGTGGTGGACAAGAATGGCGTTGTAGTCATTCAAAAAGACAAGCGTATCAACGCAAAACACATTCGTGAACTCGAAGCTGCTAAGACAAAATCGATTGCTGTACCAGATGACTACTTAGTAGGTCGTGTGGTTGCACGCAATATTGTTGATCCAGATTCTGGTGAAATCTTGGCTTACGCTAATGATGAAATCACTGAAGAGTTGTTGGCAACATTGCGCGATGCTGGCATCAAGCAATTGGAAACCATCTACACCAATGATTTGGATTCTGGTGCGTACATTTCTCAGACATTGCGTACTGATGAAACTGCCGATCAAACAGCCGCTCGAATTGCTATCTACCGCATGATGCGTCCTGGTGAGCCTCCAACAGAAGATGCTGTTGAAGCTTTATTCCAACGCTTGTTCTACAGCGAAGATACTTACGATTTATCTCGTGTTGGCCGTATGAAGGTCAATAGCCGTCTTGGCCGTGCTGAAATGGAAGGCCCAATGGTCTTGTCGAACGAAGATATTCTCGACACCATTAAGTCCCTCGTAGATTTGCGTAACGGCAAAGGCGAAGTAGACGATATCGATCACTTAGGTAATCGTCGTGTGCGTTGCGTTGGTGAATTGGCAGAAAACCAATTCCGTGCTGGTTTATCACGTGTAGAGCGTGCGGTTAAAGAACGTCTCGGCCAAGCCGAAACAGAAAACCTCATGCCGCATGACTTGATTAACAGCAAGCCAATCTCTTCTGCAATTCGTGAGTTCTTCGGTTCTTCACAGTTGTCCCAGTTTATGGACCAAACTAACCCACTCTCAGAGATCACGCACAAGCGTCGTATTTCTGCATTGGGACCTGGTGGTTTGACACGCGAACGCGCTGGTTTTGAAGTGCGCGACGTGCATCCAACTCACTACGGACGTGTTTGCCCAATCGAAACTCCAGAAGGACCAAACATTGGTTTGATCAACTCACTCGCGTTATTCGCGCGTTTGAATGAGCATGGCTTCTTAGAGACTCCATACCGTAAAGTTTCCAATAGCAAGGTAAGCGATGAAGTGGTTTACCTCTCTGCAATTGAAGAAGCGAAGTATGTGATTGCTCAGGCAAATGCGACGATCGACAAAAATGGTAAGTTAGCTGACGAACTCGTTTCTGCTCGTCAAGCTGGTGAGACCATGATGGTGAGCCCAGAGCGCATCGATTTCATCGACGTTGCTCCTAGCCAGATCGTTTCTGCTGCTGCTTCACTGGTTCCATTCTTGGAGCACGATGATGCGAACCGTGCGTTGATGGGTGCGAACATGCAACGTCAAGCGGTTCCTTGCTTGCGTCCAGATAAGCCATTGGTTGGTACAGGTTTAGAGCGTATTGTTGCGGTTGACTCCGGCACTGTTGTGTTGGCAGCCCGTGGCGGTATCGTGGATTATGTTGATGCGAATCGTGTTGTGATTCGTGTGAACGATGACGAAACTGCTGCTGGTGAAGTTGGTGTGGATATTTATAACCTCATCAAGTACACCCGTTCGAACCAAAATACCAATATCAATCAACGTCCAATCGTGAAGGTTGGCGATCGTGTAGCCCGCGGTGACGTGGTTGCTGACGGCGCATCTACCGATTTGGGCGAATTGGCTTTGGGTCAAAACATGACTGTGGCATTTATGCCATGGAACGGTTACAACTTCGAAGATTCAATCTTGATCTCTGAGAAAGTTGTTGCTGATGATCGCTACACCTCTATTCATATTGAAGAGTTGTCAGTGGTTGCTCGTGATACCAAGTTAGGTTCCGAAGAAATTACACGCGACATCTCCAATTTGGCAGAGTCACAACTCTCCCGTTTGGATGAGAGCGGTATTGTGTACATCGGTGCTGAAGTAGAGGCCGGTGACGTATTGGTTGGTAAGGTAACTCCAAAGGGCGAGACTACTCTCACTCCTGAAGAGAAGCTCCTCCGTGCGATCTTCGGTGAAAAAGCATCTGATGTTAAAGATACTTCTTTGCGTGTTCCTTCCGGAATGGTTGGCACCGTTATCGATGTTCAAGTCTTCACACGTGAAGGTATTGAGCGCGATGCCCGTGCACAGTCGATTATTCAAGAAGAATTGCAACGCTATCGTTTGGATTTGAACGACCAGTTGCGTATTGTTGAAGGTGATGCCTTCATGCGTTTAGAAAAGCTGTTGGTTGGCAAAGTTGCTAACGGCGGCCCTAAGAAATTGGCTAAAGGCACCAAGATCGACAAGGATTACCTTGCTGATTTGGACAAATACCATTGGTTTGATATTCGTCCAGCAGATGATGAAGTTGCTTCACAAGTTGAAGCGATCAAGTCTTCCATCGAAGCGAAGCGTAAGCAGTTTGATGAAGCTTTTGAAGAGAAGCGTACTAAGCTTACCCAAGGCGATGATTTGCAGCCTGGCGTAACGAAGATGGTTAAGGTTTACTTGGCTGTTAAGCGTCGCTTGCAGCCTGGTGACAAGATGGCCGGTCGTCACGGTAACAAAGGTGTGGTCTCTAAGATTGCTCCTGCGGAAGATATGCCATTTATGGCTGACGGGCGTCCTGTTGATATCGTCTTGAACCCATTGGGCGTTCCTTCACGTATGAACGTTGGTCAGATCTTGGAAACCCACTTAGGTTGGGCTGCTCAAGGTATTGGTAAGCGTATCGATGAAATGGTTCGTCAACAAGCGAAGCAAGCTGAATTACGCAAGTTCTTCAAGCAGCTTTACAACGAGACTGGCCGTCAAGAAGACATCGACAATTTCACTGATGAGCAAATCAATGCATTGGCTGAGAACTTACGCCAAGGCTTGCCATTTGCAACTCCAGTGTTTGACGGTGCTACCGAGGCTGAAATCGGTCGCATGCTTGAGTTGGCATACCCAGAAGAGGTTGCTAAATCATTGCAAATGACCCCATCACGTCAGCAAATGGTTCTGTTTGACGGTCGCACTGGCGATCAGTTCGAGCGTCCTGTAACTGTTGGCGTAATGCACGTCCTGAAACTCCACCACTTGGTTGATGACAAGATGCATGCTCGTTCAACTGGACCTTACTCTTTAGTAACGCAGCAGCCATTGGGTGGTAAAGCTCAGTTTGGTGGTCAGCGCTTTGGTGAGATGGAAGTCTGGGCCCTCGAAGCATACGGCGCTTCATATGTCTTGCAAGAAATGCTGACAGTGAAGTCCGATGACGTCACAGGCCGAACCAAGGTTTATGAAAACATCGTCAAGGGCGAGCACACGATTGATGCTGGCATGCCCGAATCCTTCAACGTTCTGGTGAAAGAGATCCGTTCGTTGGGTATTGACATTGACATGGAGCGCAACTGATATGAAAGCATTGCTCGATTTATTTAAGCAAACGCAGGGTGATGAGCAGTTTGATGTCATCAAGATTGGCCTCGCATCCCCTGAGAAAATTCGCTCATGGTCTTTTGGTGAAGTACGCAAACCAGAAACCATCAACTACCGGACTTTTAAGCCCGAGCGTGATGGTTTGTTCTGCGCCAAGATTTTTGGACCAACCAAAGACTACGAGTGCTTATGCGGTAAGTACAAGCGCTTAAAGTTCCGTGGCGTTATCTGTGAGAAGTGCGGTGTTGAAGTTACTCTCGCTAAGGTACGTCGTGAGCGCATGGGCCACATTGAGTTGGCAGCCCCTGTAGCGCATATTTGGTTCTTAAAGTCCCTGCCATCCCGCTTGGGCATGGTTCTCGATATGACATTGCGAGATATCGAGCGCGTTCTTTACTTTGAAGCATACGTAGTTGTAGATCCTGGCATGACCCCTGAAGGCGCAATGAAGCGCGGTCAGATCATGTCTGAAGATGAGTACATTGCTAAAACTGAAGAGTATGGTGACGGTGCATTTACCGCCATCATGGGCGCAGAAGGTATTCGTGAACTCTTACGTTCGATTGATATCGATCGCGAAGTTGAGACCATTCGTGCAGATTTGAAAGCAACTGGTAGCGATGCCAAGATCAAGAAATACGCTAAGCGCTTAAAAGTGCTTGAGGCGTTCCAAAGCTCAGGTATTAAGCCTGACTGGATGATCATGGAAGTGTTGCCAGTATTGCCACCAGAGTTGCGCCCATTGGTGCCATTGGATGGCGGTCGCTTCGCTACTTCTGATTTGAATGACCTCTATCGTCGTGTAATTAACCGTAACAATCGTTTGAAGCGTTTGTTGGAATTGCGTGCACCAGAAATCATCGTGCGCAATGAAAAACGCATGTTGCAAGAAGCGGTTGACTCATTGCTCGACAACGGTCGTCGCGGTAAGGCTATGACAGGCGCTAATAAGCGTCCTCTCAAGTCCTTGGCTGAGATGATTAAAGGTAAGAGCGGTCGCTTCCGTCAAAACTTGCTCGGTAAACGTGTTGACTACTCTGGTCGTTCGGTGATCGTGGTTGGCCCTACATTGAAATTGCATCAGTGCGGCTTGCCAAAATTGATGGCGCTCGAGTTATTCAAACCATTTATTTTTAACAAGCTTGAGACTTTGGGCATTGCAACCACTATCAAGGCTGCAAAAAAAGAAGTTGAAAGTCAGACGCCAATCGTTTGGGACATTCTCGAAGAAGTGATTCGTGAACATCCAATCATGTTGAACCGTGCGCCTACATTGCACCGTCTTGGCATTCAGGCTTTCGAGCCAATGTTGATTGAAGGTAAAGCAATTCAGTTGCACCCATTAGTCTGCGCGGCATTTAACGCGGACTTTGACGGTGACCAAATGGCGGTTCACGTTCCTTTGTCGCTCGAAGCGCAAATGGAAGCACGTACATTGATGTTGGCTTCGAACAACGTATTGTTCCCAGCTAACGGCGAGCCATCTATCGTTCCTTCGCAGGACGTGGTGTTGGGTCTGTACTATGCAACCCGCGACAAGATCAACGGCAAAGGCGAAGGTATGGTTTTCGCCAACATTACTGAAGTAGTTCGCGCATACGAAGCGGGTCAAGTCGAATTGGCTTCTCGTGTTGCTGTGCGTATTACTGAGTATGAGGTGGTGGACAAGAAGGCAGAAGGCGATGCGCGTTTTGCTGAGAAGACCAAGATCTATCAGACATCAGTTGGCCGTGCAATCCTCTCAGAGATTCTGCCTAAGGGTATGTCTTTCGAGGAAATCAACAAGCCGTTGAAGAAAAAAGAAATCTCACGTTTGATCAACACTTCATTCCGTAAGTGTGGTTTGCGCGAGACTGTCATTTTTGCTGACCGTTTGTTGCAGTCTGGTTTCCGCTTGGCTACCAAAGCTGGTATCTCGATTGCTATCGACGATATGTTGATTCCAACTTCTAAAGACCGCATCATTACTGAGGCGTCTACCAAGGTTAAGGAATACGACAAGCAGTTCATGTCAGGTCTCGTAACCAATCAAGAACGTTATAACAATGTGGTTGATATTTGGGGTGCCGCAGGTGACCAAGTTGGTAAGGCCATGATGGATGAGTTGTCACACGTTGATGTACTCGACCGTAACGGTAAAACAGCTCGCCAAGAATCCTTTAACTCCATCTACATGATGGCGGACTCTGGTGCGCGTGGATCTGCTGCGCAGATTCGTCAGTTGGCTGGTATGCGTGGTTTGATGGCTAAGCCGGACGGCTCCATTATTGAAACCCCAATTACTGCGAACTTCCGTGAAGGCTTGAACGTATTGCAGTACTTCATTTCAACTCACGGTGCTCGTAAGGGTCTAGCCGATACTGCGTTGAAGACAGCGAACTCTGGCTACTTAACACGTCGTTTGTGTGACGTTACCCAAGATCTCGTGGTAATCGAAGAAGATTGCGGCGCATCTACTGGCGTAACTATGAAGGCGCTTGTTGAGGGCGGCGAAATTATCGAAGCATTGCGCGATCGTATTTTGGGTCGTGTATGCATCGGTGACATCGTTCATCCTGATACACAAGAAGTGATCGTTCCTAACGATACATTGCTTGATGAAGATCACGTTGATCAAATCGTTGCATTGGGTATCGATGAAGTTAAGGTTCGCACAGTGCTTTCTTGCCAAACTCGTTATGGTTTGTGCGCGAAGTGCTACGGACGTGACTTAGGTCGCGGTGGTTTGGTAAACGTTGGCGAGGCAGTTGGTGTGATTGCTGCTCAGTCTATCGGTGAGCCAGGAACACAGTTGACCATGCGTACCTTCCACATCGGTGGTGCTGCATCACGTGCTTTGGTTGCAAGCAATATTGAAGCTAAATCGAACGGTTCTTTGAAGTTCTCTGGCACGATGCGTGTTGTGAAGAATGCGAAGGGCGAGCAGATTGTGATTTCACGTTCTGGTGAAGCCTTGATCGTTGATGACAACGGTCGTGAGCGCGAGCGTCATAAAGTGCCTTACGGTGCAACTCTCTTGTTAAAAGAAGGTGCAGCAGTGAAGGCAGGCGCAAGCTTGGCCACATGGGATCCATTAACACGCCCGATTATTTCTGAATACGCAGGTGTTGCACGCTTTGACAACGTTGAAGAAGGTGTAACCGTTGCTAAGCAGGTTGACGAAGTTACTGGCCTTTCCACTTTGGTAGTAATTGACGGTAAACGTCGTTCAGCTGCAAGCAAAGGCGTTCGCCCAGTGATCAATCTGATTGATGACAAGGGCAATGACGTGATGATCGCTGGTACTGATCATCCAGTAAACATTGGCCTCCAAGTAGGCGCTTTGATTACTGTTAAGGATGGTCAGAAAGTCGAAGTGGGTGAAGTATTGGCACGTATTCCAATCGAATCCCAGAAAACTCGCGACATTACCGGTGGTTTGCCACGCGTTGCGGAATTGTTCGAAGCTCGTTCACCAAAAGATGCTGCTGTATTGGCAAAAGTGACCGGTACCGTTTCCTTCGGTAAAGAAACCAAAGGTAAGCAACGTTTAGTCATTACCGATATGGATGGCGAAGCTAATGAATTCTTGATTCCAAAAGAGAAGCAAGTTCTTGTTCACGACGGTCAAGTAGTGAACAAGGGCGAGATGATTGTGGAAGGCCCTGCCGATCCACATGACATCTTGACTCTCAAAGGTATTGAAGAGTTGGCGATTTACATCGTTGATGAAGTTCAAGACGTTTATCGTCTCCAGGGTGTGAAGATTAATGACAAGCACATTGAAGTGATCGTGCGTCAGATGTTGCGTCGTGTTCAGGTAACTGATCCAGGCGACACCACATTCATTCCCGGTGAGCAAGTAGAGCGTTCTAAGCTCTATGACGAGAATGATCGCGTCATCGCCGAAGGTAAGCGCCCAGCTTCATTCGACAACGTATTGCTTGGTATCACTAAAGCATCTTTGTCGACAGACAGCTTCATTTCAGCGGCTTCTTTCCAAGAAACCACCCGTGTATTGACCGAAGCCGCAATTATGGGCAAGACCGATACCCTCCGTGGCCTCAAGGAAAACGTCATTATTGGTCGTCTGATCCCTGCTGGTACCGGCTTGTCTTATCGCCGTGCCCGCAAGGTCAGAGAGCAATTCGAGCGTGATCGCGCTCAAATGATTGCTGCCGAGGAAGAGGCAATGGCTAGCGCCCCTGTGGAAATAGAGGCTGAAGTCATTGCTCCAACTGGGGAGGCTGATCCAAGCTAATTTGGTAATTCTGGCCACAAATGGCCAGTTTTCCCCCATTTTGGTTGACGGGGAGGGCTGGCCAAGCTAGAATGCTGAGTTCTACTGATTCAGAAGAGGGTCTTTTTGACCTAGAAATTCTCTAAGTCATTGATTTTCTTGAAGAAAGCAACAAAGAAGTACTAACCGAGCTATTTTTATGCCAACAATTAATCAACTATTACGCAAGCCAAGAACAAGGCTGACCGTTAAAAGCAAGAGCCCTGCGCTGCAAAACAGCCCGCAGCGCCGTGGTGTATGTACCCGTGTGTACACAACCACTCCTAAAAAGCCTAACTCTGCGCTTCGTAAAGTAGCCAAAGTTCGCTTGACCAATGGTTTTGAAGTGATTTCATACATTGGCGGTGAGGGCCATAACCTCCAGGAACACTCTGTAGTGTTGATCCGTGGTGGTCGTGTGAAGGACTTGCCAGGTGTGCGTTACCACATCGTTCGCGGTTCTTTGGACTTGCAAGGTGTTAAAGATCGTAAGCAAGCACGTTCTAAATACGGTGCTAAGCGCGCTAAGAAAGCTGCTTAATTTTTAATTAAGCAGTTGTAGTTGCAGTAAGTCATTTTTGTCAGACTTAAAAGGCAAGTAAGTGGCTGTTCCGTTTAAGGAATTTCTTAGATAGTAGAACAGCCGGAGCGGGTGGTTCATGTGAACTTCCCCTAACTGAACTGAAGGAGTAGTTATGCCACGTCGTCGTGAAGTTCCCAAACGGGAAATTTTGCCGGATCCAAAATTCGGCAATGTAGAAGTAGCTAAATTCATGAACGTCCTCATGTTGGACGGCAAGAAATCGGTTGCAGAGCGTATCGTTTACGGTGCCTTTGATCACATCGAGAAAAAAGCAAATAAAGAACCCCTCGAAATTTTTTCAACAGCCATGGGCAACGTTAAGCCAATGGTTGAGGTGAAGAGCCGCCGCGTTGGTGGTGCTAACTATCAAGTGCCTGTTGAAGTTCGTCCATCACGTCGTTCCGCTTTGGCAATGCGCTGGTTGCGCGAAGCCGCTAAGAAGCGTGGCGAAAAATCGATGGCTCAACGTTTGGCCAACGAATTATTAGAAGCCGCTGAAGGTCGTGGTGGCGCAATGAAGAAGCGTGAAGAAGTTCACCGTATGGCAGAAGCTAACAAAGCTTTCTCACATTTCCGCTTCTAATCGAATAGTTAAGAAAAGGCATAAACAGTGGCACGCAAAACCCCCATTGATCGATATCGCAATATTGGTATCTCTGCGCACATTGACGCAGGTAAAACAACTACTACTGAACGCGTTCTGTTCTACACCGGTGTTAATCACAAGATTGGTGAAGTGCATGATGGCGCAGCTACCATGGACTGGATGGAGCAAGAGCAAGAGCGTGGTATCACGATTACTTCTGCTGCAACCACAGCCTTCTGGAAAGGCATGGCAGGTAATTATCAAGAGCACCGTATCAACATTATTGATACCCCAGGACACGTAGACTTCACTATTGAGGTTGAGCGTTCCATGCGTGTTCTCGATGGCGCTTGCATGGTGTATTGCGCGGTAGGTGGAGTTCAGCCACAGTCTGAAACAGTTTGGCGTCAAGCAAACAAGTACGGTGTTCCACGTTTAGCATTCGTAAACAAGATGGACCGTACAGGCGCGAACTTCTTCAAAGTGTACGAACAGATGAAGTCTCGCTTGAAGGCGAACCCAATCTTGATTCAAATTCCAATTGGCGCTGAAGAAAATTTCCAAGGCGTTGTAGATTTGGTGAAGATGAAAGCAATCGTTTGGGATGATGCTTCACAGGGAACTAAGTTTACTTATGAAGATATTCCTGCTGAATTGCAAGCCAGCGCCGAAGAATGGCGCGAGAAAATGGTTGAAGCCGCTGCTGAAAGTTCAGAAGAGTTGATGGACAAGTATCTTGGCGGCGAAGAATTAAGCGAAGAAGAAATTAAGAAGGCGCTTCGTACGCGTACGATCGCTGGCGAAATTGTTCCAATGCTTTGCGGAACTGCCTTTAAGAACAAGGGTGTTCAGGCGATGTTGGATGCCGTGATCGATTACATGCCATCACCAGTGGATATTCCTCCAGTTAAGGGCGAGTTGGAAGACGGTACTGAGACTGAGCGTAAAGCTGATGACAATGAGAAATTCTCAGCATTAGCATTCAAGATCATGACTGACCCATTCGTTGGCCAGCTCATCTTCTTCCGCGTGTATTCAGGCGTGATTAATTCAGGCGACACGATCTACAACCCAATTAAGGGCAAGAAAGAGCGTATTGGTCGTTTGTTGCAGATGCATGCTAACCAACGTGAAGAGATTAAAGAAGTTCGCGCAGGCGACATCGCTGCTGCGGTTGGTTTGAAAGACGCAACAACAGGCGAAACATTGTGTGACCCAGATAACATTGTGATCTTGGAGCGCATGGAGTTCCCTGAGCCTGTGATCTCTCAGGCAGTTGAGCCTAAGACAAAAGCAGACCAAGAGAAAATGGGTCTTGCATTGAACCGCTTGGCTCAAGAAGATCCTTCATTCCGCGTCAAGACCGATGAGGAATCAGGCCAAACCATTATTTCCGGTATGGGCGAGCTCCACTTGGAAATTTTGGTTGACCGTATGAAGCGTGAATTCGGTGTTGAAGCAACTGTAGGTAAACCACAGGTTGCATACCGTGAAACTATTCGTAAGACATGCGACGAAATCGAAGGTAAGTTCGTTAAGCAGTCTGGTGGTCGCGGTCAGTACGGTCACGTTGTATTGAAGCTTGAGCCACAAGAACCAGGTAAAGGCTTCGAATTCGTTGACGCTATTAAGGGCGGTGTAGTTCCTCGCGAATACATCCCTGCGGTAGAAAAAGGCATTGTTGAAACATTGAACTCCGGTGTATTGGCTGGCTATCCAGTGGTTGATATCAAAGCAACCCTGTTCTTCGGCTCATACCATGACGTTGACTCCAATGAAAACGCATTTAAGATGGCGGGCTCTATGGCGTTCAAGGATGGTATGCGTAAAGCAGCTCCAGTATTGCTTGAGCCAATGATGGCAGTTGAAGTTGAGACTCCAGAAGATTTCATGGGTAACGTGATGGGTGACCTTTCTTCACGTCGCGGCATTATGCAAGGTATGGATGACATTCCTGGCGGCGGCAAGATTGTTCGTGCAGAAGTTCCTCTCGCAGAGATGTTTGGTTACTCCACTGGCTTGCGTTCTTTGACGCAAGGTCGTGCAACCTACACCATGGAATTTAAGCATTACGCAGAAGCACCTAAGAACGTAGCAGAAGCAGTTATGGCTGCTAAAGCGAAGTAATTTATTCACATTAATTTTGATATTGACTAGCTAAGAAGGCAGACAAAAATGGCAAAAGAAAAGTTCGAGCGGACAAAACCGCACGTAAACGTAGGCACCATCGGTCACGTTGACCACGGTAAAACCACATTGACAGCAGCAATCGCAACTGTGCTCTCAAAGGCATTCGGTGGCGAAGCAAAAGCATACGATCAGATCGATGCTGCTCCAGAAGAAAAAGCACGTGGTATTACGATTAACACAGCACACGTTGAATACGAAACTGCTGGTCGTCACTATGCTCACGTTGACTGCCCAGGACACGCTGACTATGTAAAAAACATGATTACTGGTGCTGCGCAGATGGACGGCGCGATTTTGGTTTGCTCTGCTGCAGACGGCCCAATGCCACAAACTCGTGAGCACATCCTCTTGGCACGTCAGGTTGGCGTTCCATACATCGTTGTGTTCCTCAATAAGTGCGACATGGTTGACGATGCTGAATTGTTAGAGCTCGTTGAAATGGAAGTTCGTGAACTTCTGTCTAAATATGACTTCCCAGGCGATGACACTCCAATCATCCGCGGTTCTGCTAAGTTGGCATTAGAAGGCGACGAAGGCCCATTGGGTAAAGAAGCCATCATGAAATTGGCTGAAGCTTTAGATACATATATCCCAACTCCAGAGCGTGCTGTTGACGGTGCGTTCTTGATGCCAGTAGAAGACGTGTTCTCTATCTCTGGTCGCGGTACTGTGGTAACTGGTCGTATTGAGCGCGGCATCATCAAGGTTGGCGAAGAGATTGAAATCGTTGGTATCAAGCCAACTCTCAAGACCACTTGTACTGGTGTTGAAATGTTCCGTAAATTGCTCGACCAAGGTCAAGCAGGTGACAACGTTGGTATCTTGTTACGCGGCACAAAACGTGAAGAAGTTGAGCGTGGCCAAGTATTGGCTAAGCCAGGTTCTATCACTCCACATACTCACTTTACCGCTGAGGTTTACATTCTTGGTAAAGATGAAGGTGGTCGTCATACTCCATTCTTTAACAACTATCGTCCACAGTTCTACTTCCGTACAACGGACGTAACTGGTTCAATCGAGTTGCCAAAAGACAAAGAGATGGTGATGCCTGGTGACAACGTCACGATCACTGTAAAACTCATCGCGCCAATCGCGATGGAAGAAGGTTTACGTTTTGCGATCCGTGAAGGTGGCCGTACTGTTGGCGCCGGCGTGGTTGCAAAGATTTTGGCTTAAGAAGTAGGTATTACTAGTAACAATATTTAGCGGTTTGCTAACCGGTGACATCAGTGCTGCTGATGTCACCGTGCTCTTTAGATGTATAACGTGGCAGCACCACACCGCTCTTTGGAATTAATATGCAAAACCAAAAAATTCGTATTCGTCTTAAAGCGTTTGATTACCGTTTGATCGACCAGTCTGCAGCTGAAATCGTTGATACAGCTAAACGTACTGGTGCAGTTGTTAAGGGTCCAGTGCCTTTGCCAACCCGTATTGAGCGTTTTGACATCTTGCGTTCACCACACGTAAACAAGACATCTCGTGATCAGTTAGAGATCCGTACCCATCTGCGTTTGATGGATATCGTTGATCCTACAGAGAAAACTGTAGATGCTTTGATGAAATTAGACCTCCCAGCTGGTGTGGACGTCGAAATTAAGTTGCAGTAATTTGTTGTTTCCAGTCTCGGCACTTGCCAAGACTGGGTTTTCGGGATAGAATCTAAGGCTCTGCTGAGTGATATTTGGCAGATTTTATGGTTTTATTAGCATTAAAAACGTTGTAAGTTATTGATTTAGAAGTACTTTTACTTGTAAATCACTTAAATTAATTTTGCCGACCAATCGAAGTCGGCGTGGAGCATGAATATGAGCTTAGGCTTAATCGGCCGCAAGGTCGGCATGACCCGTCTATTTACGGACGAAGGGGAAGCGATTCCTGTCACCGTAATTGACGTGAGCGACAACAGAATCGCTCAAATCAAGACCCAGGCAACTGATGGCTATGACGCTATCCAGTTGGCACATGGCACACGTAGAGCAACTCGCGTTACCAAATCAATGGCTGGTCACTTTGCTAAAGCAGGTGTAATGGCCGGTAATGCACTCAACGAATTCCAATTAGATGCAGCAAAAATCGCAGAAATGACACCAGGACAAGTAATTCCTGCTGACGCTGCGTTTACTGCTGGTCAAAAAGTGGATGTGCAAGGCGTAACAATCGGTAAAGGTTACGCAGGTACCATCAAGCGTTATCACTTCGCTTCTGGTCGCGCATCTCACGGTAACTCTAGATCACACAACGTACCAGGCTCTATCGGTATGGCGCAAGATCCAGGTCGTGTTTTCCCAGGTAAGCGCATGACTGGCCACCTTGGTGACGTTACACGTACCGTACAAAATTTAGTCATCGCACGCATTGATGCAGAACGTAATCTCATCATGGTTAAAGGCGCTATTCCAGGTGCCCCAGGCGGTAAAGTTATTGTTACTCCAGCGGTTAAAACACCGTTGAAGAAGAAATAAGGAGAGCGAATATGGAACTTAAGCTTCTCCAGGACAACGGTACTTTAGGTGCAGGCGTACAAGCTTCACCAGAAGTATTCGAGCGTGAATATAACGAAGCATTGGTACACCAAGTTGTAGTGGCTTACCAAGCAAATGCACGTAGCGGTAACCGTGCACAAAAAGACCGTGAGCAAGTTAAGCACACAACCAAGAAGCCTTGGCGTCAAAAAGGTACTGGTCGTGCACGTGCTGGTATGAGCTCTTCCCCGCTGTGGCGTGGAGGTGGTCGTATATTCCCGAATTCTCCAGAAGAGAATTTCAGCCAAAAAGTAAACAAGAAAATGTACCGCGCTGGTATGAGATCAATTTTGTCTCAGTTGGCTCGCGAAGGTCGTTTGAATGTTGTTGATCAATTCAATCTTGATGCTCCAAAGACTAAAGTTTTAGCTGAGAAAGTTAAAGCAATGGGCTTGGATTCAGTCTTGATCATTGTTGATCAAGTTAGTGAGAATTTGTACTTGGCATCACGTAACTTGCATAAAGTTGCCGTGGTTGAGCCACAGCACGCTGATCCATTAGCTTTGGTTCAATACAAAAAAGTATTGGTAAGCAAAGCAGCGATCGCAAAAATTGAGGAGTTGCTGAAATGAGCCAAGTCCGTAAAAACGATCACAACCTGATGAAGGTTCTGCTTGGTCCTGTTATCTCTGAAAAAGCCACTATGGTTGCAGAGAAAAACGAACAAGTAGTTTTCCAAGTAGCTCGCGACGCAAACAAGAGCGATGTGAAACAAGCAGTTGAGTTGCTCTTCAAAGTGCAAGTTGACTCAGTTCAAATCGTGAATCAAAAAGGTAAGCCAAAGCGCTATGGCCGTTTTGAAGGTCGTCGTGACCACACTAAGAAGGCCTACGTGAATTTGAAGCCAGGTCAAGAAATTAACTTTGAAGCGGAGGCGAATTAATCATGCCTTTGATGAAGACAAAACCGACCTCACCAGGTCGTCGCTCAATGGTCAAGGTGGTCAATCCTGACCTCCATAAAGGCAAGCCTTTTGCACCATTGTTAGAGCCACAGTTTCAAAAAGCGGGTCGTAACAACAACGGCCATATAACTACTCGTCATAAGGGCGGTGGTCATAAGCATCACTATCGTGTTGTTGACTTTAAGCGCAACGACAAAGATGGTATTCCAGCAAAGGTTGAACGCTTGGAATACGATCCAAACCGCAGTGCAAATATTGCATTGATCGTGTTTGCTGATGGTGAACGTCGCTACATTCCAGCTGCTAAAGGTATGACTGTTGGTCAGGCAATCATGAATGGCTCTGAAGCGCCAATCAAGTCTGGTAACAATTTGCCAATTCGTAACATTCCAGTTGGTAGCACCATTCACTGCGTAGAAATTCTGCCAGGCAAAGGTGCGCAGGTTGCACGTTCTGCTGGTGGTTCAGCAGTATTGTTGGCGCGTGAGGGTGTTTACGCTCAAGTACGTTTGCGCTCTGGCGAAGTTCGCCGTGTGTTGATCGAGTGCCGTGCCACTATTGGTGAAGTTGGTAACGAAGAGCATAGCTTGCGTCAAATTGGTAAAGCAGGTGCAAATCGTTGGCGTGGTATACGCCCAACCGTTCGCGGTGTGGCAATGAACCCAGTAGATCACCCACACGGTGGTGGTGAAGGTAGAACTGGCGAAGGCCGTGTACCTGTATCTCCATGGGGCACTCCAACCAAAGGTTATCGCACACGTCGCAATAAGCGTACAACTTCGATGATCGTTCAACGTCGTCAAAAACGTTAAGCGATAAGGATAAATAGATATGACACGTTCAGCTAAAAAAGGCCCATTTTGCGACGCCAGCTTGGTAAAAAAAGTTGAAGTTGCACAAGCCAACAAGGACAAAAAGCCGATCAAAACTTGGTCACGCCGTTCAACAATCCTCCCAGACTTCATTGGTCTGACGATTGCTGTACATAACGGTCGCCAACACGTTCCGGTTTATGTATCAGAAAACATGGTGGGTCATAAGTTAGGCGAATTCGCCTTGACCCGTACTTTCAAAGGTCACGCTGCTGACAAGAAAGTAACGAAGAAGTAAGGGGATGATGATGGAAGTTAAAGCTATTCACAAGGGTGCCCGCATTTCTGCGCAAAAGACACGTTTGGTCGCTGACCAAATCCGTGGTTTGCCAATTGCTCGCGCATTAAACATTTTGAACTTCAGCCCCAAAAAAGCTGCCTTCATTGTGAAAAAAGTAGTTGAGTCAGCGATTGCAAATGCTGAACACAATAAAGGTGCTGACATTGATGAGCTCAAGGTATCAGCGGTAATCGTTGATAAAGCAACATCCTTGAAGCGCTTCACTGCGCGCGCTAAGGGTCGTGGCAATCAAATCGAAAAACAAACTTGTCACATTAGCGTGACCTTGAGTAACTAAGGAAAAATATGGGCCAAAAGATTAACCCTACCGGATTCCGACTCGCGGTAACGAAGAATTGGACATCACGTTGGTATGCAAACAATACTGATTTCGCAAAGATGCTCAAAGAGGACGTAGATGTCCGTAGCTATTTGAAGAAGAAGTTAAAGAATGCATCTGTTAGCAAGGTTGTGATTGAGCGTCCTGCGAAGAACGCACGCATCACTATCTATAGCTCACGTCCTGGTGTTGTGATTGGTAAAAAAGGCGAGGATATTGAAGTTCTCCGTCGCGAATTACAAAAGCGCATGGGTGTTCCAGTTCACGTGAACATCGAAGAAATTCGTAAGCCAGAAGTTGACGCACAATTGATCGCTGACTCTATTACTCAACAGTTAGAGAAGCGCATTATGTTCCGCCGTGCTATGAAGCGCGCTATGCAAAATGCAATGCGTCTTGGCGCACAAGGCATCAAGATCATGTCTTCTGGTCGTTTGAATGGCGCAGAGATTGCGCGTCGCGAATGGTATCGTGAAGGTCGCGTTCCACTTCATACATTGAAGGCTGATATTGATTACGCAACATCAGAAGCTGAAACTACATACGGCATCATCGGTGTAAAAGTTTGGGTTTACAAAGGCGACACATTGGGTCGCGGTACAGAGGCTCAAGTGGCTGCTCCAGCTGCTGAACCTGCTGCAGAAGAAAAGAAAACTCGTCGTGCTCCAAGCAAAACAGCTGCTCGTAAACCAGCTGCTGGTGCTGACAAGCCATTAGTTGCTGCTAAGCCAGCAGTAAAGCGCGTGCGTAAGGTTGAAACACCTGCCGCTGATGCGCAGAAGTCAGGAGAGTAAGCATGCTACAACCAAAGCGTCGCAAGTATCGTAAGGAACAAAAAGGCCGTAATACTGGCGTGGCAACACGCGGTAGTTCTGTAGCCTTTGGTGACTTTGGATTGAAGGCCGTTGGTCGTGGACGTTTAACTGCTCGTCAAATCGAGTCAGCACGTCGCGCAATGACCCGTCACATTAAACGTGGTGGCCGTATTTGGATTCGTATTTTCCCAGATAAGCCAATTTCACAAAAACCTGCTGAAGTACGTATGGGTAACGGTAAAGGTAACCCAGAGTACTACGTAGCTGAAATTCAACCAGGCAAAGTGCTTTACGAGATGGATGGTGTGGATGAGCAATTGGCGCGCGAAGCTTTCAAGCTTGCCGCAGCTAAATTGCCTTTACAGACTACCTTCGTGATTCGCCACTTAGGTTGATCGGGATAGAGATTATGAAAAATAAAGAATTAGCAGCGAAAGATCTGACTGCCTTAAACGCAGAATTGACAGAGCTCTTAAAGACTAACTTTAAGCTCCGTATGCAAAAGGGTACTCAGCAACTGACAAATACCAGCCAATTGGGTAAAACGAAACGTGATATTGCTCGCGTGAAGACGTTTATTGCCCAAAAGACTGCTCAGAAATAAGGAAAAAGGGATATGACAGAATTATCTAAACCCTTGCGCCGTACCCTCGTGGGCCGCGTTGTTAGCGACAAAATGCAAAAAACTGTGACCGTATTGGTAGAGCGTCAAGTTAAGCATCCAGTGATTGGTAAGTACGTTGGCCAGTCCAAAAAGTACCATGCTCATGACGAAGCAGGCACATACAAGATGGGTGATACCGTTGAAATTGCTGAATCTAAGCCAATTTCACGTACTAAATCTTGGGTTGTGACCCGTTTGGTTCAGGCTTCAAAGGGTATTTAAGGCTTTTTTAAGGTTTTGGAGAAGAATCTTCCCAAAACCTTGTTTTTCGTAGTAGAATAGAAGGCTTCTCTGGTTTTATTGGAGAAGCAGTGTTTTCATTAATTCCGGGTTTTAGCTTTCGTTAAAGCCCATAGACGGAACCAAGACTGTTTGCCTTTGGCTAATAAGTTGGGGATTAGAAATGATACAAACCGAAAGTAGATTGCAGGTTGCCGATAACACAGGCGCCAGTGAAGTGTTGTGCATCAAAGTATTGGGCGGCTCTAAGCGTCGTTATGCCAGTATTGGTGATGTAATCAAAGTCACTGTGAAGTCAGCTGCTCCACGCGGCCGTGTAAAAAAAGGTGATATTTATAACGCTGTTGTTGTTAGAACAGCCAAGGGTGTTCGCCGTCCAGACGGATCATTGATTAAGTTCGATGACAACGCTGCGGTATTGCTCAACGCTAAGTTAGAGCCAATTGGCACACGTATCTTTGGACCTGTCACACGCGAATTGCGTACTGAGAAGTTCATGAAGATCGTTTCTCTTGCCCCCGAAGTAATTTAAGAGGCTGACATGAATAAGATTCGTAAAGGTGATTCCGTTGTTCTATTGACTGGCCGCGATAAGGGCAAGCAAGGAACTGTAACGGCTGTTCTCGATGACAAATTAGTTATCGAAGGCGTAAATGTTTACAAGAAGAGTGTTAAACCTAATCCAGCAGCTGGTGTTACCGGTGGCTTGATTGATAAGACTATGCCCGTTCACATTTCTAATGTGGCTTTGGTTGACGGTAACGGCAAACCATCACGTGTTGGTATCAAACTCGTTGATGGCAAAAAGCAGCGTTTCCTCAAAACCACTGGTGCAACATTGAGCGCGTAAGGGGCGGAGAGAAATTATGAGCACACGTTTTCAGGAGCACTATCAAGCTAAAGTTGTTGCAGATTTGATCGCTAAGTTTGGATACAAGTCTGTAATGGAAGTTCCACGCATCACCAAGGTAACCCTCAATATGGGCTTGGGCGAAGCAGTGAATGATAAAAAAGTTATCGAAAATGCAGTTGGTGATTTAACTAAAGTTGCAGGCCAAAAGCCAGTTGTAACGAAAGCTAAAAAAGCGATTGCAGGTTTCAAAATTCGTCAGGGCTACCCAATTGGTGCCATGGTGACATTGCGTGGTCAACGCATGTACGAATTTTTAGATCGTTTTGTAACTGTTGCTTTGCCACGCGTACGCGACTTCCGCGGTATTTCTGGTAAAGCATTTGACGGCCGTGGTAACTACAACATCGGCGTTAAAGAACAGATTATTTTCCCTGAAATCGAATACGACAAGATTGATGCCCTCCGTGGTCTCAATATCAGTATTACAACGACTGCTAAGACCGACGAAGAAGCAAAAGCTTTGTTGGCAGCATTCAAATTCCCTTTCCGCAATTAAGAGGCTAACGTGGCAAAACTATCCCTAATTGAGCGCGAAAATAAGCGCGCAAAAACTGTAGAGAAGTACGCTGCTAAGCGTGCAGAACTCAAAGCGATCATTGCTGATCAATCACGCAGCGATGAAGAGCGTTATGAAGCCCGCTTGAAGCTACAGGCACTTCCACGTAATGCAAGCCCGATTCGTCAAAGAAATCGTTGTTCATTAACCGGTCGTCCACGTGGCACATTCCGTAAATTCGGTTTGGCTCGCGGCAAGATTCGTGAAATCGCCTTCCGTGGCGAAATCCCCGGTTTAACCAAGGCCAGCTGGTAAGCGGCGAAAGAATTAGGAGAACTCATGAGTATCAGCGATCCAATCGCCGACATGTTGACCCGGATCCGCAATGCGCAAGCAGTGCAGAAGCCTTTGGTCACAATGCCGTCGTCAAAAGTTAAAGTAGCCATCGCAAAAGTTTTGCAGGACGAGGGCTATATCGAAAGTTTTGAAATCAAAGGTGAGGCAGCTAAGCCAGTGCTCCACATTGATCTCAAATACTATGCAGGCCGTCCAGTTATCGAGCGTATCGACCGTGTTTCAACACCAAGTCTGCGTATCTATAAAGGCCGTCATGACATTCCAGAAGTAATGAATGGCTTGGGCATTGCAATTATTTCAACCCCTCAAGGCGTAATGACAGACCGTAAAGCACGTGCAACAGGCGTGGGCGGCGAAGTTATTTGCTACGTAGCCTAAGGAGAGAAATATGTCCCGCGTAGGTAAATCACCAATTACAGTTCCAAAGGGCGCTGAAATCAGCATCAATGGTGCAAACATTACTGTTAAAGGCCCATTGGGTACATTGACACATAACTTGCATCCTTCTGTTGGTTTGAAACAAGAAGATGGCGTACTGACAGTTGTTTTGAATAACGACTCACCAGAAGCTGGCGCTCAGTCAGGTACAGCACGCGCGTTGGTTAATAACATGGTTGTTGGCGTAACTACTGGCTTTGAGCGCAAGCTTAGCTTGGTAGGCGTTGGTTACCGTGCTCAAGCTCAAGGCGAAACATTGAAGTTGCAGTTGGGTTTTTCTCACGACATTATTTACAACCTGCCAAAGGGTGTGAAGGCTGAGACTCCATCGCAAACCGAAATCATTATCAAAGGCTCCAACAAGCAACAAGTTGGCCAGGTCGCAGCAGAAGTTCGCGCATATCGTTCACCAGAGCCATACAAAGGCAAGGGTGTTCGCTACGTGGATGAGGTTGTGCATCTGAAAGAAACTAAGAAGAAGTAAGCGAGATTAGAAAATGAATAAAGACGAATCTAGACAAAGACGCGCTCGGCAGACTCGTATTCGCATTGCCGAAGCTCAGGCAAATCGCTTAACAGTTATCCGTAGCAATTCGCATATTTCTGCACAGGTTTATAGCCCATGCGGAACCAAAGTTGTTGCAGCCGCTTCAACAATGGAAAAAGATTTGCGCCAAGCAATCAAAAACGGCGGTAACGCTGATGCGGCTAAACAAATCGGCAAGTTAGTTGCTGAGCGTGCCGTTAAGGCAGGCGTTGTGGATGTTGCTTTTGATCGCTCTGGTCACCGTTACCACGGCCGTATTAAGGCCTTAGCTGAAGCTGCGCGTGAAGCCGGCTTGAAGTTCTAATAGGTTTAGGAAAAAACATGGCAAAAATGCAAGCTAAGATGCAAAACGAAGAGCGTGATGATGGTCTTCGCGAGAAGATGATCGCTGTTAATCGTGTAACTAAAGTGGTTAAGGGTGGTCGTATTCTCGGCTTCGCTGCACTCACAGTAGTTGGCGATGGCGATGGTCGTATCGGTATGGGTAAAGGCAAATCAAAAGAAGTTCCAGTTGCTGTTCAAAAGGCAATGGACGAAGCTCGTCGCAAGATGATCAAGGTGCCTTTGCGTAAAGGTACATTGCAGCATTCAGTGATTGGTCAACATGGCGCGTCACGCGTTTTGATCTCTCCAGCTAAAGACGGTACTGGCGTTATTGCTGGTGGCCCAATGCGCGCTATTTTTGATGTGATGGGTGTAACAAACGTTGTAGCAAAGTCTCTTGGCTCAACAAACCCTTACAACATGGTTCGCGCAACGATTGATGGTTTAAGCAAGATGAGTACTCCTGCTGAGATTGCTGCTAAGCGCGGTAAGTCAGTTGAAGAGATTCTCGGCTAAGACCCAATATTAGGAATCTAAAAATGACAAAATCAAACTCCAAAGTCAAACTGCAATTAGTACGCAGCTTGATCGGTACACGCGAAAGCCACCGTGCAACTGTACGCGGTTTAGGTCTTGGTCGTATCAACTCAGTTTCTGAGTTAGAAGACACTCCAGCTGTTCGCGGCATGATTAATAAAGTTTCTTATCTAGTGAAAGTCATTGGCTAATAACTAGCTAGTAAATAGGCGAAGAATATGCAACTCAATACACTCAAACCCGCAGAAGGCTCTAAGAAGGCACGTCGTCGCGTAGGTCGCGGCATTGGCTCTGGTCTTGGTAAAACTGCTGGCCGTGGTCACAAAGGTCAAAAATCCCGTTCTGGTGGTTTCCACAAAGTTGGATTCGAAGGCGGTCAGATGCCTATGTATCGTCGTTTGCCAAAACGCGGCTTCGTATCTTTGACACGTCGTCATGTTGGTCAAATCACATTGAATGACTTGGCAAAAATCAATTTGCCTGAAGTAGACCTCTTGGTTTTGAAAGCCCATGGTTTTGCTGGTGAGCAAATCAATGCGGTAAAAGTTATTAAAACTGGCGAACTCAAGATTGCCGTAACCCTCAAGGGCATTACAGCAACTGCTGGTGCTAAAGCAGCTATCGAAGCGGCTGGTGGCAAATTAGTAGAGTTGGCTTAATAGGTCTTTTAAGTAAATATGGCATTAGCACCTACCAATAGCGCAAGCACTGCTACAGCAGGAGGCAAGTTTGGCGACTTACGTCGTCGCTTGGTTTTCCTGGTGTTGGCTTTACTCGTCTATCGTTTGGGTGCACATATTCCAGTTCCTGGTATTGATCCAGACCAATTGGCACAGTTATTTGCTGGTCAAAAAGATGGCATCTTGGGAATGTTTAATTTGTTCTCTGGCGGTGCTTTATCTCGCTTCACTGTTTTTGCCTTGGGAATCATGCCTTATATTTCTGCATCGATCATCATGCAGTTAATGACCATCGTTCTCCCTTCATTGGAAGCATTGAAAAAAGAAGGTCAGGCTGGTCAGCGTAAGATTACTCAGTACACCCGTTACGGCACTGTGTTCTTGGCAACATTCCAGGCATTAGGAATTTCTGTTGCATTACAAGCTCAGCCAGGTTTGGTTATCAACCCAGGTTTGATGTTTGAATTAAATACAGTTGTTACCTTGGTTACTGGCACGATGTTCTTGATGTGGCTCGGTGAGCAGATTACTGAGCGCGGCTTAGGCAACGGTATCTCCATCATTATTTTTGGCGGTATTGTTTCTGGCTTGCCAAATGCATTGGCTAGCTTATTAGAGCTAGTTCGTACCGGTTCAATGAATATTATTTCTGCTCTCTTGATCGTAGTGATCGTTATAGCGGTGACTTATTTTGTAGTGTTTGTAGAGCGTGGCCAGCGCCGTATTTTGGTGAACTACGCAAAGCGTCAAGTTGGTAATAAGATTTATGGCGGCCAATCTTCATACTTCCCGTTGAAGTTGAATATGGCAGGCGTCATCCCTCCAATTTTTGCTTCCTCCATTATTTTGTTCCCTGCAACGATTGCTGGCTGGTTTACATCAGGTGAGCCAACCAATATGTTCAGCAGAATCATTAAGGACTTGGCTGCAACATTGGCTCCAGGTCAACCCGTGTACACCATTTTGTATGCGGCAGCGATTATTTTCTTCTGTTTCTTCTATACCGCTTTGGTATTTAACAGCCGTGAAACTGCTGAGAATTTGAAGAAGAGCGGTGCGTTTGTTCCTGGCATTCGTCCTGGTGACCAAACAGCGCGATATATCGACAAGATTTTGGTGCGCCTGACTTTGGCTGGCGCAATTTATATGGTTCTGGTTTGCTTGTTGCCGGAATTCTTGGTGTTGAAGTACAACGTGCCGTTCTATTTCGGCGGTACTTCATTGTTGATTATTGTGGTTGTTGCAATGGATTTCATGGCTCAAGTTCAGTCATTTGTCATGCAGCAGCAATATGGCTCTTTGATGAAAAAAGCCAACTTTAAGATGGGCGCTTAACTGGATGTCTAAAGACGATGTAATTCAGATGGCGGGAGAAGTTGTAGAGAATTTGCCGAATGCGATGTTTCGCGTAAAGCTAGAAAACGGACATGTGGTTTTAGGGCACATTTCTGGAAAGATGCGGATGCACTATATCCGTATTCTGCCTGGAGATAAGGTGACGGTGGAGATGACTCCTTACGACCTGACGCGCGCCAGAATCATTTTCCGTGCGAAGTAAAGATTAAGCAGTACCTATTTTTAAGAGGTGAGTTATGAAAGTTTTAGCATCCGTTAAGTGTATTTGCAGAAATTGCAAGATCATTAAGCGCAAACGCGTTGTACGTGTCATCTGTTCATCAGATGCGCGTCATAAGCAACGTCAAGGCTAATTGGTTAATTAAGAGGAAATCTCATGGCACGTATCGCTGGGGTAAACATCCCAAATCATCAACATACTGTTATCGGCTTAACAGCAATTTTTGGAATTGGCACAACTCGTGCACACCAAATTTGCAAAACCACAGGTGTTGCAATTGACAAAAAAGTTAAAGATCTTACTGACGCTGACTTGGAAAAGTTGCGTGATGAAGTAGGTAAGTTCATCACCGAGGGTGACCTTCGTCGTGAAGTAACAATGAGCATCAAGCGTTTGATGGACTTGGGTTGCTACCGTGGCGTTCGTCATCGTAAGGGCTTGCCTGTACGTGGTCAACGTACTAAGACAAATGCGCGTACTCGTAAGGGTCCACGTAAGTCTGGCATCGCACTGAAGAAATAATCAAGAAAGTTTATTGACATGGCACAACAAAAATCCGCTTCCGCCGCTGCACAGCGCGCTCGTAAGAAGGTTAAAAAGAACGTTGCTGACGGTATTGCGCACGTTCACGCTTCTTTCAACAACACCATTATTACGATCACTGATCGTCAAGGAAATGCGCTTTCATGGGCAACTTCTGGCGGCCAGGGCTTCAAAGGCTCACGTAAATCAACACCTTTTGCTGCTCAGGTAGCTGCGGAAGTTGCTGGAAAAGTAGCAATTGAATGCGGTATCAAGAACTTGGAAGTTCAGATCAAGGGTCCAGGCCCAGGTCGTGAATCAGCAGTTCGTGCTTTGAACTCATTGGGCATCAAGATCACTGAGATTCAAGACGTAACCCCAGTTCCACACAACGGTTGCCGTCCTCCTAAGCGTCGTCGTATCTAAGCTAGGAAGTTGGCAGTACAAGTTTTAGTAGTTTTTTATTAAAGCCCACTGTTCGCCTGATTTAAAGGGCGAACTCACCGCCGGTCGCAAGACTGCGGCAAAGAAAGGAAAGCATCGTGGCACGTTACTTAGGGCCTAAGGCCAAATTAGCACGTCGGGAAGGTACCGACTTATTTTTAAAGAGCGCACGTCGCGCCCTGTCAGACAAGTGCAAGTTAGATACTAAGCCTGGTCAACATGGTCGTACATCTGGCTCAAGAACATCTGATTACGGAAACCAATTGCGTGAAAAACAAAAGGTTAAGCGTATCTATGGCGTATTAGAGCGTCAATTCCGTCGTTACTTCGCAGAAGCTGAGCGTCGTAAGGGCAACACTGGTGAAACATTGCTCCAGTTGTTAGAGTCACGTCTCGATAACGTGGTCTATCGCATGGGCTTTGGTTCAACACGCGCAGAAGCACGTCAGTTGGTTTCTCACGGCGCCATTATGTTGAATGGTAGCGCGGTGAACATTCCATCGATTCAGGTTAAACCTGGCGATGTTGTTGCAATTCGTGAAAAAGCGAAGAAGCAAGCCCGTATTACAGAATCACTCAATTTGGTTCAGCAAATGTCTGCAGTTACCTGGGTTTCAGTTGACGCAGCCAAGCTGGAGGGAACATTTAAGCAAGTGCCTGACCGCGAAGATATCAGCGGTGAAATTAATGAAAGTTTGATCGTCGAATTGTATTCACGTTAATTAGGCACTCTCAAGGAAAAAATATGCAAACAAATTTGCTCAAGCCAAAAATTATTTCTGTTGAAGCGCTTACCGCCAACCAGGCTAAGGTTGTTATGGAGCCGTTTGAGCGTGGCTATGGCCACACACTCGGCAATGCACTACGTCGCGTACTCTTGTCCTCGATGGTTGGTTATGCTCCAACTGAAGTAGCTATTGCAGGTGTAGTACATGAATATTCCACTTTGGATGGCGTGCAAGAAGACGTTGTAAACCTCTTGCTCAACCTCAAAGGCATCGTATTTAAGTTGCAATCACGTGACGAAGTCACAATCAATTTGCGTAAAGAAGGTCCTGGCGTCGTTACTGCTAAAGATATTGATTTGCCACATGATGTAGAAATTATTAATCCTGATCACGTGATCGCTCACTTGTCTGCTGGTGGCAAGTTAGATATGCAGATCAAGGTTGAAAAAGGTCGCGGCTATGTTCCTGGTAATGTTCGTCAGTACAACGACGAAACTTCTAAGATTATTGGCCGCATCGTTTTAGATGCATCATTTAGCCCAGTTAGCCGTGTTAGCTACGCTGTTGAATCTGCTCGTGTTGAGCAACGTACCGACCTCGATCGACTCGTAATGACTATTGAAACCAATGGTGTGCTGTCTCCTGAAGAAGCAATTCGTCAAGCTGCTAGCATCTTGGTTGATCAATTGGTTGTATTCGCAGCTCTTGAGAGTAGCGAAGTTTCTGGCGATCTCGCACCAAGCCGCTCTTCAATGGTTGATCCAATGTTGATGCGTCCAGTGGATGATCTTGAGCTCACAGTTCGCTCTGCAAACTGCTTGAAGGCTGAGAACATTTACTACATCGGTGATTTGATCCAACGTACAGAGAATGAATTGTTGAAGACGCCTAATTTGGGCCGTAAGTCCTTGAATGAAATCAAAGACGTATTGGCTGCTCGTGGCTTAAGTCTCGGCATGAAACTCGAAAGTTGGCCTCCAGCTAACCTCGAGAAATAATTAGAAAGGAAGCATCATGCGTCACGGAAACGGCTTACGCAAACTAAACAGAACATCTTCACATCGCTTGGCGATGCTACGCAATATGTCCAATTCTCTTTTGGAGCATGAAGTGATTAAAACCACTTTGCCAAAAGCAAAAGAATTGCGCATGGTTGTTGAGCCTTTGATTACCTTGGGTAAAAAAGACAACTTAGCAAACCGTCGCTTGGCATTTAATCGCACTCGTGATCGCGATATCGTGACTAAGCTCTTCACAGAACTTGGCCCACGTTATGCAACGCGTCCAGGTGGCTACCTTCGTATATTGAAGTTTGGCTTCCGTCATGGCGACAATGCTCCAATGGCATTAGTTGAGTTGGTTGATCGCCCAGAAGTTGAAGAAACATCAGCTGTAGCAGAAGAGGCTTAAGTCTCGAAGTAAATAAGAAAGCCAGGCTTCGGTCTGGCTTTTTTCATTGATAGGTTTATAAATACGGTATGCCACAAAACCTCTCCGAAAAGGTCTTAGCGAAGCCCAGCCAGCTATTGGTGGTGGTTACCAGCCTTCCTAGTCAGGAGGCTGCCCAGAGCCTTGCACGTATGCTCGTGGAGGAAAAGATCGCGGCTTGTGTCCAACTCAGCAGTGGGGTCCAATCGATTTATCGCTGGGAGGGCAAGGTTTGCGAAGAATCAGAAGTGTTGCTCTCAGCCAAAACAACTACAAATCAATGGCCAACAATCTCTAGTGTTATTCAGAAAAATCATCCCTATGATTTGCCTGAGATTTTGGCGTTTACTCCCGAACAATATTCAGAGCAATATGGCGCATGGGTAAGTTCAGAGGTAAATTCGTAGCGATGAAATTACATTCATTCATTACGAGAGTTCTCGCACTCTTCATTCTGGTATCAACCCAGCTATTCGCAGCGTCAGATTTTCTGCCCCCCGAAAAAGCGTTTCGGGTAGAGGCAACTTGGCTGGAAAATTCCAATCAAATCGAAATCGAATTTTTGCCTGCTAAAGGCTATTATATCTATCAAGAATCTCTTCAATTTCAGATAGGACAACAGGCAGCAAAGCTAAGTAATATAAGGCCTTCACTGCCATCTGGTGTTGAAAAGTTTGATGAGACATTTGGAAAAAAACTGCAAGTTTACAAAGAGCCTTTCTTGGTATTTGTGGATGCAAAAGTAAATCCAAGCAAACCAATACATTTGGAAGTAACGCTACAGGGTTGTGCTGAGGCTGGGATTTGTTATCCACCAATGACCCTGAAATTATTGCTCTCAGGTCCCGGGGTTAAGGTGTCGCCAATTCCGGATGGGCTTGTAGCATCGTCCGAGTCAAAAGCACAAGATCCTCAATCAACAGAATTTGGTTTGAGTGATCTATGGCGCGAACGCGATGATGTTAGTGCAATTGGACGTTTTCTAGAAAACGCCTCAACCCATTATTTATTTTTAGCATTCTTTGTTTTGGGTCTTGCCTTGGCCTTCACGCCCTGCGTATTGCCAATGCTACCAATTCTGTCGAGCGTTATATTTGGTGTGCAAGATGGCAAAGCTATATCTAAGGGGCGCGCTTGCGTTTTAGCGCTTGCCTATGTCTTCGGTATGGCCTTGATATATGCTTTGGCGGGGGTGCTGATGGCGGCTCTTGGCGGGAGCGTTCAGCGTGTTCTGCAAAGCCCTATTGCCCTAATCGCTTTCACAGTCCTGCTTTTGGCCCTATCTGGCAGCCTATTTGGTCTTTATGATCTGCGTCTACCCCAGGCCTGGCATCAGCACATTGATCGCCTGGCAGGGCGCCAAAAGGGGGGTAGCGTCTTTGGTGCTTTTGCTTTGGGAGGTATTTCTACCCTAGTTGCGAGCCCCTGTATTACAGCTCCTTTAGCAGGTGTTTTGGCCTTCATTGCGCAAACTGGTTCAATGAGCCTGGGTGCAAGCTTGCTCTTTGTTATGGCTCTGGGTATGGGCTTACCATTATTTTTCATTGCGATTGAAGCGCGCATATTAATTCCTTCAACTGGTATATGGATGGTGTGGTTGCAGCGCACCCTTGGCGTTTTATTGGTTGCAACCGCAGCTTGGATTGCTTCCCCGCTCTTTGAAAAAAATCAAACCAATAACTTGATTCAAATGAGTAATGGTCAAAGCATTCGTCAGGCGGGGGATTTATCTTTTGTCGTTATTCATTCACCAGCAGAGTTGGATGCGCAGTTAGTAAAAGCCAAGCAAGAAAACAAATTTGTCATGCTCGATTTTTATGCTGACTGGTGTATTAGTTGCAAAGAAATGGAAGTGAATACCTTTGCGAATCCTGAGGTCAGCAAGCAATTAAAACGACTGGTTTTAGTGCAGGCCGATGTGACTGCAAATAGCCCTGAGAACCAGGTATTAATTAAGAAATTTGGTTTATATGGACCCCCCGGAATTTTGTTTTTCAATCAAAATTCTGAAGAACAAAAAGACCTAAGAGTGGTTGGCTATATGTCGCCAGAGCGTTTTACAGAGCGTTTAAAGCAAGTGAGTAAAACGCAGTAAGGAAGTAGTAAACGAATAGCAAAAAACAGCAAATAAATATGAGGTATTTATTTGCTGTTTGCTTTTATTAAGCGTGCTGCTTCTAGTGCAAAGTAAGTCAATACACCATCTGCCCCAGCGCGCTTAAATGCAAGCAGCGATTCCATCATGACAGCATCATGATCAAGCCAGCCATTTTGAGCTGCTGCTTTGAGCATGGCGTATTCGCCGCTGACTTGGTATGCATATGTGGGGTAATCAAAGGCTTCGCGCACTCGACGCACAATATCTAAATAAGGCATGCCGGGTTTGACCATCACCATATCGGCACCTTCACTAATATCGAGAGCAACCTCCCGCAAAGCCTCGTCGCCATTGGCACAATCCATCTGATAAGTTTTTTTATCGGCTTTACCAAGATTTTTTGCTGAGCCAACTGCATCTCTAAATGGGCCATAGAAAGCGGATGCGTATTTGGCTGAATAGGCCATGATGCGTGTGTGAATTAAATTCTGGCCTTCAAGTGCTTCACGAATTTTTCCAATGCGACCATCCATCATGTCTGAAGGTGCAACGATATCTACACCAGCTTGAGCTTGCGCAATGGCTTGCTTTACTAGAATGGCGGTAGTCTCATCATTCAGAATACGGCCTTGCTCATCTAGTACACCATCTTGACCGTGACTCGTATAAGGATCAAGCGCAACATCTGTCATGATGCCTAGATTAGGAAAATGCTTTTTGAGTTCGCGAACCGCATTTGGAATTAGGCCGTTGGGATTGAAAGCTTCTTTGCCATCAGGTGTTTTTAGTGAGGCATCGATTACGGGGAAGAGTGCGAGAACTGGAATGCCTAAATCAACACACTCTTGGGCGACCGGCAGCAGCAGGTCTAAGGAAAGGCGGTTCACTCCTGGCATGGAGGCTACAGCCTCAGACTTGCCTTTGCCTTCCAATAAAAAGACTGGATAAATCAAATCATTTACAGAAACGACGTTCTCTTGCATGAGTCGGCGAGACCAGTCGTCACGACGCATGCGGCGAGGGCGATGATTTGGAAAGTTAAGCAAAGTATTAGCCTGGGATTTGATCTTCATGGGTTTGTGGTTCAAATAGCCATTTAATAATGAGATTATCTGCCTCTTCTAGGCCGATACGCTTGGTGCTTGAAAATAATTGTGCTGTAAGCTGCTTTGATTCTCCGGTGCCGTCGGGCAATGCGGGATCATATTGTTGAAGCTGTTTACGAACCGCTTCAAGCGCGTGCTTGCATTCACTTTTATTGAGCTTGTCGCATTTACTCAATAAGACATGAATGGATTTGCCGGTTGGCACAAACCACTGAATCATTTGCTCATCTAAATCAGTTAGCCCACGTCTGGAGTCCACAATGAGAATCATGCCAACTAATTGCTCCCGTTCTTGGAGGTAGTCGCTGAGCAGGGTATTCCAGTGGTATTTGGTTTCGTGGTTGACGGCTGCATAGCCATACCCTGGTAAATCCACTAAATAAGCCAAAAGCTCATCTTTTGAGAAAAGGCCGAAATAGTTGATGTGCTGGGTGCGTCCTGGGGTTTTACTAGCAAAAGCCAGCCTTTTTTGGTTGCATAGGACGTTAATTGCACTTGATTTACCCGCATTTGAGCGACCGGCAAACGCTACCTCCCTCAGGGGCGCGGCAGGCAGGCAATGGGTATCATTGACTGTGGTGGCGAATCGGGCTTGAAAGAGTTTAGACATGTCTAGAAGCTATTGTAAAATCACGCAAAATCATGAAATATCTCATGGTGTTGGGTAAAAGGTTGTAAAAGTAGGGCCCAAACACTTTTAGGAATTTTTGCCAAGGTAAACATAATGCGTCAAACCTCCCAAATCTCCAAATTCACTAGCTTGCGCGCTGGTTTTGCTGCCCTCTCTATTTTCGCCTTGATTGGCGTTTCTGGACTGGCTATTGCAAATGATGCTGCTCCTGCAGCTGCGGCTGAAGCAAAGCCTGTAGTGCCAGGCAAGCCTAAAGTTGACCCTGCCGCAGGTGAGGCATTGTATTCCAATGGGGATGCTAGTCGCGGAGTGACTGCTTGCTTAACTTGCCACGGTCCAAAAGGTCAGAGCGCTACTGCTACTTGGCCTAAGTTGTCTGCCCAGCATGCGGCTTACACAACTAAGCAATTGAAAAACTTTAAAGATGGTAGCCGTGCAAATCCAGTGATGATGGGTATGGCAGCTACTTTGAATGAGCAAGATATGCAAAATATTGCTGCATTCTTGGTGAAGCAACCTGTTTCACAAGGCGTTGCTCAAAATAAAAACACGATTGAATTAGGCCAAAGCATTTACCGTGGTGGCATTGCCGCAAAAGGTGTTCCAGCTTGTGCGGCTTGTCATAGCCCAAATGGCGCTGGTATTCCTGCTCAGTACCCACGCCTAGGCGGTCAGTGGGCTGATTACACCAACGCACAATTGCTTGCGTTCCGTGACGGTGTTCGTAAGAACAGCAGCCAAATGACAGCGATCGCCACTAAGCTTTCTGATCAAGAAATGAAAGCAGTTTCTGATTACATCGCTGGCTTGCATTAAAAAATATGCAGCACTAAAAACAAAACCCCGCTGATCTGGCGGGGTTTTTATTTATTCATTTGAAATGAATAAAGGCTGAAAAAATTATTTAGGCAAGATACTTTCGCTTGCAAAAAGATCTTGTGTACTTTCACGGGCGCGAATGACATAAGCATTCTTGCCATCCACCATAATCTCTGCAGGCTTGGGGCGTGTGTTGTAGTTTGAAGCCATCACAAACCCATAAGCTCCTGCTGAAAGAATTGCCAATAGATCGCCCTCCTCAACCGCAAGAGAACGATCTCTTCCAAGCCAGTCCCCAGATTCGCAAACGGGACCGACGATATCGTAGGTAAGGCTCTTTGTTCGTTTTGCTTGAACAGGAACGATGCCATGATGCGCTTCGTATAGGGCTGGCCGCATCAACTCAGTCATGGCCGCATCCACAATGCAGAAGTTCTTTTCTGCTCCTGGTTTGAGGTATTCCACGGTTGTTAACAGGACACCAGCGTTACCTACAAGGGATCTTCCTGGCTCCAAAACAACATCCAAATGCCCAAAGCCACGCTCTGATACACGGTTCAAGAGGGTGTTGGTGAAGTCGGTGATATCTGGAGGAGTTTCATCGCTGTAGGCGATTCCGAGTCCACCACCCAAATCCAAATGGTGAATCACAATACCTTCTTTTTTGAGCTGCTCAACTAGATCCAACACCTTATCTAGTGCATCTAAATAGGGCGCGGTTGTAGTAATTTGCGAGCCGATATGACAATCAATGCCAACGACATCAATTTGAGAAAGTAGTGATGCTTCACGATACGTTTTTAAAACTTCGTGATACGCGATGCCAAATTTATTTCCTTTTAATCCTGTTGAAATGTAAGGGTGCGTTTGCGCGTCCACATCTGGATTTACTCGAAGAGAAATTGGCGCGCGCAATCCAAGCTCAGTAGCAACACGATTGATTTTGTGTAGCTCTGCAATCGATTCAACATTGATGCACTTCACACCTGCTTTGAGTGCAGTAGCAATTTCCGTTGCAGATTTACCAACGCCTGCAAATACAAGGCTTTTAGGATCAGCCCCAATGGCCAGCGCACGCGCCAACTCGCCACCGCTCACTAAATCAAAGCCAGCGCCTAGCTCTTTGAAGCAGTTAATAACTGCCAAATTACTATTGGCTTTCATGGCGTAATGAACTCGCGCACGACGCTTACCCTTTGAATCAATGCAGGCCTTGTCATAGGCTTGATAAGCTTCGGTCAGCGCCTTTTTGCTATATACATATAGCGGCGTACCAAATTCTTTTGCCAAATCTGCTAAAGCAATATCTTCGGCATACCAAGCGCCATTACGCTCGGTAAAACCAGATAAGCGAGGGAGTGAAAGTGTGTTGCTTGTCATTACTTGGCCGATGAAGAAATGTTATTGCTTGCTGGTGCAGTTGATGTAGTTTGGGGTGGATAGAGTTTGCCCTTGGGCTCTGGCTCAGTTGGCGCAGTTGGGGCTGGTGGTACATTTGGCATGTATAGCGGACCCCTAACCCCACATCCAACAAGGGATATTAGGAGGGCAATACCAAGGGTTCTGTAAAGAATCGCTATCATGAATGTCTCTAAACGAATGATTGAATATAGCACGCAGGCCCCTTTTATGAATGCAAATAGTTCGAATGTTGAAGTGATTGATGACAAGCAGTTTCACCAGTTGGGCGCGCAATTGTTGCACTCTATTGAGGTGGCATTAGAGGCTGCTGATGATGAACTTGATTTAGATCTCGATGTTGAGCGTCAAGGTGGTAATGTCATCAATATCCGCTTTCGGGATAAAAGCGTTATTGTGGTCAACACCCAGCCCCCTTTGCATGAGATTTGGGTGGCTGCAAAATCTGGCGGTTACCACTATCGCTGGGCAGGTACCGTAGCCCAACCAATTTGGCTTGATACCAAAACAGGCAAGGAATTATTGGGTGATCTTGCAGAGTTTGCCAGCGCGCAAGCAGGCAAACCAATCAAAATTCAGTTAATTAAATCTTAGTAGATTGGGCTTTAAGCAGCCCCTGTAGCCGTCAAAGTTTCTAGAACCTGAGCATCTGGCACGCCCTGAATTTGGGCCTTGCCGATTTTCTCTAGAACGACATAACGGATTTGGCCACTTTCTGTTTTCTTATCCACTTGCATGAGTTCAAGATAGCGCTTTCCACCAAACTTCGGAGGAGCGATCGGAAGATTCATGGATTGAATAATTTTTGTTAGACGATCTGCTTCTGCCTTGGTGATGTAGTTGAGTCGACAAGATAAATCAGCGCCTAGTACCATGCCACAACCCACTGCTTCGCCATGTAGCCATTCACCATAGCCCATGCCGGCTTCAATGGCATGACCAAATGTATGACCAAAATTTAAGGTTGCACGAATACCGCCTTCTCTTTCATCGGCAGATACGACTGCGGATTTAATTTCACAAGAACGCAAAACAGCATGACTCATTGCATCGGTATCGCATGCAAGCAGTGGCTTTGCATTTGCCTCAATCCAATCTAAAAATTTAGCATCAGCAATTGCGCCATGTTTGACAACTTCAGCCAGCCCTGCTGAAAGTTCTCTAGCGGGAAGTGTTTTTAATGTATTCAGATCGGCAATAACTGCGACAGGTTGATGAAAGGCGCCGATCATGTTTTTACCTAGGGGATGATTAATTCCTGTTTTGCCGCCAACAGAAGAATCCACTTGCGCTAATAGAGTGGTTGGCACTTGAATGAAACGAACGCCCCGCATGAAGCTGGCTGCAGCAAAACCCGTCATATCACCAATGACGCCACCACCCAGAGCAACCAGCATTGTTTGTCTATCGGCACCAAATTTCAGGAGGTCGTCAAAAATAAGCTGCAGATTTTTCCAGTCTTTATAAGACTCGCCATCAGGCAAAACAATGGCCCTAACTTTTTTACCAAAGGTTTCTAAAGTCTTATTTAGGCGCTGTGCATACAAAGGAGCTACGGTAGTGTTGGTAACAACAAAAATAGAACTAGCTTTTTCACAAGCCTTAAAGAGATCGGGCTGATCAATTAAGTCGGCACCGATATAAATGGGGTAGCTACGATTACCAAGATCTACTTCAAGTGTTTTCATGATGATGTTCAGGCGGAAAGTTCAAGCTGCATGATGAGAGTATTGACCAATTGATTGACGCTGGGTTTGCCGGTTTCAATCACGTGGTCAGCAATTTCTCGATATAAAGGATCGCGAATTGCATATAGGTTTTCTAGAATTTTTTTAGCATCACCATTGCGTAGTAATGGACGCCCTTCGCTACCTTTGGTGCGATGCCATAGCTCGATTGGATTTGCGTGCAGATAAATAACAGTGCCTTGTTCGCTTAGTGCTTTGCGATTTTCAGGAAGTAGCACCGCTCCACCACCTGTGGCTAAAACAATATTGTTTTCGTTTGTGATTTCTCGGATGGCTTGAGCCTCGCGTTTACGAAAGCCTTCTTCGCCTTCCATTTCAAAAATCACTGGGATTTTGACGCCACAACGCTCTTCAATGACATGATCGGCATCTAGAAAACGGCGACCTAATTTTTTTGCGAGGACTTTACCGACGGTCGACTTTCCGGCGCCCATGAGGCCGATCAGAAAGATATTGTTTGTCGTAGAGTTCACCCCTCGATTTTATTAGGGTTTATCGAGGACGGTAGGGGTAAGGAAGACCAAGAGTTCAGTTTTGTCTTGTAATTTAGATTTATGGCGAAATAAATAGCCAAGAAGTGGGATATCTCCCAATAAAGGGACTTTGACTTCATCTTCTCGTTCTGTAGTT
Source organism: Polynucleobacter tropicus (assembly GCF_013307225.1). Lineage (NCBI taxonomy): Bacteria > Pseudomonadati > Pseudomonadota > Betaproteobacteria > Burkholderiales > Burkholderiaceae > Polynucleobacter > Polynucleobacter tropicus. The sequence continues at coordinate 80,423 of NZ_CP028942.1, forward strand.
TGAAAGATTCCCCCGATGATTGCAGTGCCTCCATTTTCAACGGTCACTTCTGAACTTAAGCTTTTGGTATCGATGGCATAGCCCTGTTCTGTTTTCATGCCAACGGTGTCTTTATTAATGCCTACCAGCATGGAGATTTTTCCATCGGGGTGAATCTTGGGCAAAACCTCTAAGCGAAGATTGGCTTTCCTAAACTGCAGTTTGCTGCCATTTTGGGATGTGGTTTGGTAGGGCAGTTCTGTGCCTTGCTCAATGGTTGCCTTTACTTGATCCCCAGTCATGATGCGGGGATTTGACAGAATCTTTCCTTGTCCTTCAGATTCAAGGGCTGATAGTTCGATTTGTAAAAGACGGCTGGCGTTTTTAGAGACCAGGGTAGCCGCTACTGCAGCAGGATTAAAGCCATTTAAGCCAGATCCAGATAGATCGAAATTACTACCCATTTTGTTTTCTGGATTGCCATTGAGCGCACTTGCCTGGTGATTGAGCTTTGCTCCAAGCTCTCGAGCAAACCGTTCATCAGCCTCCACAATTCGAGCCTCAATCAATATTTGCCTAGGGCTATTGATGTGGTCGCCACCAAAGGGAAGTGCCGCATCTTCTCTTCGAAATTTTTGGAATGCCACGATTTCCGCATGGGGACCAATCCAATAAATATCTCCATTGCGAATAATCCGCAAACCACGGCTAGCCAAAATGGAGTGAAGGGCTGTATGCCAGGGGGTATTTTGAAGATCTACCGTGATCTTGCCTTTGATAGATTCACTTAATAAAAAATTGGTGTTACCCAGTTTTGCCAGAATTTGCAAAAGTTCAGTCAGTTCGATATCAGCAAATTGCAGGCTAATAGGGGTTTGCAAATTTGCGTTTGCAGGGGTTGAACCTGTGGCTGGGGTGACTATGAAGACAATTAATAAGACTACCCACAAACTAGCGATTTTGGATTTGAGGATCATTCGGAAATTGCAACCTTGAGGATGAGAGACTTGCCCAAATGGTGAGTGGCTGTGGCAGCCTCTTTATCAGCATTACTAAGCCTCCATTCCCCCAATAGAAGACCCCCCATTTCAACCATTAATGTTGTTTTGCCATTGTGGAAAAAAGCACGGTATGTCCCTGCTGATTGACTGACTCCCAAATAGCGCCAGCGGCGTAGTTCAGTCTCGAATGGAATTGAGGGAAGCTTGGGTTTGGTGGTGGTTTGAGGTCTATTTTTCTCTAATGAGTGAACACTTACTTCTATTAAATCAATCGCCTCATATATGGCATCCTCAGAATCTTGTATTTCTTCGCGCAATAAAGCTAATTCCTTTTTCAGTGCAGCAATATCTTGTTGAGCACCTTCAATATGGATGTTTTGCTCTGACTGAATAGGGCTAAAAGTAAAAAATAGAGCGGCCCCTGAGGCGATGAGAAGCCCCCCAGTCCCGAGGATTAGGCTTGTCTTTTTTAGACTTTCCAGTTGTGGGATTTGATTTTGAAAATTGAGCTGAATTTTGGGCTTGCTTTGAGGGGTGCCTGGGGTGCCCGTGGCGCCAATCGCATCCCAATCTGGGCGTTTTGGGCTATTCGGTTTACGGATTCCATGGGGGTCTGGAATGGCAGGGTCATCGCCCAAGTCACTCAAAATGTCATCAAAAGATTGCGGGGAGATTTTTCGGGCTGGCATTCCCTTTATTGTGAAAATTGCATGGCAGTAAAAACATCGGAATTGACAGAATGATTTGTAGGAAAACTTAGGTTTTGGATGTTTTATTGAAATAACCCAAGCCCCCTATAATTTGAACTTATGGCGCTTCCCCCAAAAGACAAACCGACGCTTAACAAACGTCCGATTCAACAGCCAAATCGACGCCCCCGTCAGCCTGGTGTAAATCCGGGCTCGCAACGGCAATCGTCGGGCAGTCCGCTAATGAAGGCCTTGCTCATTATTGGTGTAGCCGTGGCTTTTGTAGTAACACTTCTTTTGGGTTATGCCTTTTTAGTGGCAAAACCCAATTTACCGAAAATTTCTGCATTAACGGATTACAAGCCTAAAACACCGCTTCGTGTTTACACCGCCGATAAGGTATTGATTGGTGAATTTGGAGAGGAGCGACGCAAGGTTATTCCACTGGGTGAGATCCCGCTTAGCATGCGTAATGCAGTACTGGCTATTGAGGACGATCGTTTTTACTCTCATGGTGGTGTGGACTATGTGGGTATTTTGAGAGCGGCAGCGACTAACTTACGCGGCCACCTATCTCAAGGCGCTTCTACCATCACTATGCAAGTTGCCCGCAATTTTTTCTTGAGCAATGAAAAAACCTTCAGTAGAAAAATCTATGAAGTGCTTTTGGCTTGGGAAATTGAATCTCAATTAACCAAAGACAAGATTCTAGAAATTTATATGAATCAAATTTTCTTGGGTCAAAGAGCGTTTGGATTTTCAAGTGCTGCGCAAATTTATTTTGGTAAAGAGTTAAAAGACATTACGATCGCTGAATCTGCGATGTTGGCAGGCTTGCCTAAGGCGCCATCGGCATACAACCCAGTAACGAATTTCAAACGCGCTAAAGTACGCCAAGAATATATTTTGCAACGTATGCGCGATCTTGGGTACATCAGCAGCGAAGAGTATCAAAAAGCAATGGCGGAAGAATTACACATTCGCGGTCTTGGGAATGAGTTTGCTGTTCGCGCAGATTTCCCGGCGGAAATGGTGCGTCAATTACTATTTAGTCAATATGGTGAAGCCATCTATTCACAGGGAATCGATGTTTACACAACCATTCGAAAAGCGGACCAAGATGCTGCCTATAAAGCGGTACGCCGTGGGATTTTTGAGTACGACTTGCGTCATGCATACAGAGGTCCAGAAGGTTTTATTGATTTGCCAGAGGATCCAGTTAGGCGACAGCGTGCTATCGATGAGGCATTGTTAGCCTACCCGCAGTTAGATGACCTTCAGTCCGGTGTAGTTTTAGACGTTAAGCCTAAAGAGATGCAGGTGATGATTGCCACTGGCGACACCATAACCATTAAAGGCGAAGGCATGAAGTTGGCGGCAGCATCAATAACCGACAGCACTCAACCAAAAAAACGTTTGCGTCCTGGTGCCGTGGTGAGATTGTTATCTGATGGCGGCGTTTGGAAACTAGCGCAATTACCCCAAGTCGAAGCTGCGTTTGTTTCCATGAATCCAGAGACGGGAGCGATTCTTTCTTTGGTTGGTGGCTTTGATTTCCGCCGCAATCAATTCAATCACGTAACTCAAGCACTGCGTCAGCCCGGCTCTTCATTCAAGCCATTCATCTATGCGGCTGCGATTGAAAAAGGCTTTACACCGAGCACTATGGTGAACGACGCGCCATTATCAATTGGTAGTCTTGAGACTGGAAGTCAGGCTTGGGAACCAAAAAACTATGATGGTAAATATGACGGCATGATGCGTTTGCGTAATGCACTGGCCAAATCCAAGAATTTAGTTTCTGTTCGCATTATTCGTGCTATTGGCCCTTCATACGCTCAAGAATATATTCAGCGTTTTGGTTTCGAACCTGAAAAACATCCGCCGTATTTAACAATGGCCTTGGGTGCTGGCTCGGTAACACCACTTCAAATGGCGTCCGCTTATAGTGTTTTTGCAAACGGCGGCTATCGTGTTGATCCTTTCTTAATTGAAAGGATGGTAGATTCAAAAGGCACTGTGTTATTCGAAGCAAAGCCTGCTAGTGTTGATGATGGTGCGCCGCGTGTATTAGATGCACGTACGGCCTTTGTAATGGACAGCATGTTGCAAGAAGTAACCAAGACGGGTACTGCGGCAAGCGCGCGTGGCAAATTAGGGCGCTCAGATATTGCAGGCAAAACGGGTACAACCAATGAATCTCATGATGCTTGGTTTGCTGGGTACAACCCAAAAGTGGTTGCTATTGCTTGGATTGGATTTGATAAGCCTGCTAGTTTGGGTGATCGCGAAACAGGCGGAGGTCTAGCATTGCCAATGTGGATTTCTTATATGGGAATAGCATTAAAAGATATTCCGCAAATTTCTCGTGAGGTGCCTAGCGGGGTGACGCAGCTCGACGGCGATTGGTATATCCCAGACTTTGCAACAAGTGGTGGTCCACGCGAACTTCAGTAGTTTGTTATCACGATGGCTCGGCAAGCGCGTACAGTTATTCCAGGCCAAGCAATGCACGTGATGGTTCGTGGCAACAATCGCGAAACTCTTTTTTACAAAGATGAAGATCGTCAAATTTATTTAGAGTGGTTACGTGACGCTGCAAGACAATTTTCTTGCGCAGTACATGCATTTGCTTTGATGCCCAATCATGTGCATTTATTAATGACCCCACAAAACGAAGATTCTCTTGCAAAAACAATGCAGTCTTTGGGTCGACGTTACGCGCAATACTTTAATCAACAGCATCATCGATCTGGAACCATTTGGGAGGGAAGATATCGATCCTCTTTGATCGACCCCGATTATTTTTTACGTTGTCAGCGTTACATCGAATTAAATCCAGTAAGGACTGGTTATGAATCCAGTCCACAGGATTCGCGGTGGACCAGCTTTGCCACTCATATTGGTGGAAATGCAGAGCCTTGGCTAATGGACCATCCGCTATTCTGGAGATTGGGAAATACCCCCTTTGAGCGCCAGATGAATTGGGCCAATTTCGTGAAAGAAGGCGCCCCTCATTGGGAGGATCGCCAAATCACAGAATCCTTGATTCGATCTAAGCCTTGGATAAGCGATACATTTTCCAAGAAATTATTCAAAGACTCGCCCGACTTGATTCAAATGCGCCATAGAGGGCGCCCAAAGAAAATAATCCCTTTAAATTCAGATATATAGAGATTAAATTGGGTTTTGGTATGGGGTCTTAATTTTGACTCTGTCCCTAATTTAAAGAATTTGATCCCATAAATATCAAAATAATTGGGACAGAGTCATTTTATTTCTATTGCATCAGTATGGGTATTCACCTATATTTGATCCTCCAAACGTAATCAGGCCTGATGCGCCTCTCAGAAATACTATGACTACTCAATTAAATACCCAGATTCGTCCAATTGCTCAAGGGATGTATGACCCACAAAATGAACACGATGCTTGTGGCGTAGGGTTCGTCGCTCACATCAAGGGTAAGAAATCTCATGAGATCGTTTCTCAGGGTTTAAAGATTCTTGAAAACTTGGATCACCGGGGAGCAGTTGGTGCCGATCCATTGATGGGTGACGGCGCTGGTATCTTGATTCAAATTCCAGATACTTTGTATCGCGAAGAGATGGCAAAGCAAGATGTCACATTGCCACCACTAGGTGAGTACGGTGTTGGCATGATCTTCTTGCCAAAAGAGCACGCTTCACGTTTGGCATGTGAGCAAGAGTTAGAGCGCACCGTTAGATTGGAGGGGCAAGTTGTTTTAGGTTGGAGAGACGTGCCGGTTGATGTGAAGTTGCCGATGTCTCCAACAGTACAAATGACTGAACCATTCATTCGTCAAATTTTTATTGGACGTGGCCGCGACATCATGACAACCGATGCGCTTGAGCGTAAGTTGTATGTGATTCGCAAAACAGCAAGTCATGCAATTCAAGACTTGCACTTAAAGCATGGCAAAGAATATTTCGTGGCGTCTATGTCCGCGCGAACCATTGTTTATAAGGGTTTGCTGTTAGCTAACCAGGTTGGCGCTTACTACCAAGATTTGCAAGATCCACGCACGGTATCTGCATTGGCATTAGTGCATCAACGCTTCTCAACCAATACTTTCCCTGCATGGGAATTGGCTCACCCTTACCGCATGATTGCGCATAACGGTGAAATCAACACTGTTAAAGGCAACGTTAATTGGGTGAATGCACGTGAGGGCGCGATCAGCTCCCCAGTGCTTGGCGATGATTTGCAAAAATTGTGGCCGCTGATTTATCCAGGTCAATCAGATACTGCGTGTTTTGATAACTGCTTAGAATTATTGGTGATGTCTGGTTATCCATTGGCTCAAGCCATGATGATGATGATTCCAGAAGCATGGGAACAACACACATTAATGGATGACAATCGTCGTGCATTCTATGAGTACCACGCATCGATGATGGAGCCATGGGATGGCCCAGCAGCAATGGCGTTTACCGATGGTCGTCAGATCGGTGCGACTTTGGACCGCAATGGTTTGCGTCCTGCGCGTTACTACGTAACTGACGATGATTTAGTGATCATGGCTTCTGAAGCTGGCGTATTGCCAATCCCAGAAAACAAGATTGTTCAAAAGTGGCGCTTGCAACCAGGCAAGATGTTCATGATCGACATGGAACAAGGCCGTATCATTGATGACGTTGAGCTCAAGAATGCAGTATCAAAAGCAAAGCCTTATAAGAGCTGGATTGACGCTGTTCGAGTGAAGCTCGATGAAGTTGACGCTAGCAAAGCTGATTTAGTGGATGAGAAAACTACTATTCGTCCAGCGGCTAAATTGCTCGATCGTCAACAGGCTTTTGGTTACACACAAGAAGACATCAAGTACCTTATGGCCCCAATGGCCATGAATGGTGAAGAGGCTATCGGTTCAATGGGTAATGACAGTCCATTGGCAGTTCTCTCAAACAAGAACAAGCCTTTGTACAACTACTTTAAGCAGTTGTTTGCGCAGGTAACCAATCCTCCGATTGATCCAATTCGCGAAAACATGGTGATGTCTTTGGTTTCCTTTATTGGACCAAAGCCAAACTTATTAGATACAAACAATATCAATCCACCAATGCGACTAGAAGTTAGTCAGCCTATTTTGGATTTTGATGACATCACGAAGATTCGTAATATTGGTCATTACACGAATGGCAAGTTCCGCTCATACGAGCTTGATATTTGCTACCCAGCATCATGGGGTAAGGCCGGCATTGAAGCGCGTTTAGCTTCTTTGTGCGCAGAGGCTGCTGATGCTGTGCGTTCTGGCTACAACATTTTGATCGTTAGTGATCGTCAAGTTGATGAGAAGCATGTTGCTATTCCTGCACTGTTAGCAACTTCAGCAATTCATCAGCATCTAGTGCAAAAAGGTTTGCGTACTAGCGTAGGCCTCGTAGTTGAAACGGGTAGCGCTCGCGAAACACACCACTTCGCACTCTTGGCTGGTTATGGTGCTGAAGCAGTTCATCCATACCTCGCAATGGAAACATTGGTTGATATGGCTAAAGGCCTATCAGGCGATTTGTCTGGTGAGAAAGCAGTTAAGAATTTTGTGAAGGCAGTTGGTAAAGGCTTGCAAAAAGTAATGTCCAAAATGGGTATCTCTACTTACATGTCTTACACAGGCTCACAGATTTTTGAGGCGATTGGTTTAAATCGCGACATCATTGATCAGTATTTCAAAGGCACTCCATCTAACGTTGGCGGTATTGGTGTGTTTGAAGTGGCCGAAGAAGCGCTGCGTATGCATAGCGCGGCCTTTGGTAATGACCCTGTCTTGACCAATATGCTTGATGCAGGTGGTGAGTACGCTTTCCGTATTCGTGGTGAGAACCATATGTGGACACCAGATACGATTGCGAAGTTACAGCACTCCACTCGTATTGGTGCAGAGAAGGGCTACCAGACTTATAAAGAGTACGCCAATATCATCAATGACCAAACGAAGCGTCAGATGACTTTGCGTGGCTTGTTTGAGTTCAAGATTGATCCAAGTAAGGCTATTCCTTTGGATGAAGTTGAGCCAGCAAAGGAAATCGTTAAACGTTTTGCAACGGGTGCGATGTCTTTAGGCTCGATCTCTACCGAAGCTCATGCTACTTTGGCAATCGCCATGAACCGTATTGGCGGTAAGTCCAATACTGGTGAGGGTGGTGAAGATCCAAATCGTTACGTAAATGAACTCAAAGGTATTCCAATTAAGAAGGGTGAGTCCCTTGCTAGTATTTTGGGTGAGGATGTAGTTGAGGCAAATATCCCATTGCAAGATGGGGACTCATTGCGTTCGAAGATTAAGCAAGTTGCTTCTGGTCGCTTCGGTGTGACCACTGAGTACTTGCGTTCTGCCGATCAAATTCAGATCAAGATGGCGCAGGGCGCTAAGCCGGGTGAAGGCGGCCAATTACCAGGCGGCAAGGTTTCTGACTACATTGGTAAGTTACGTTTCTCAGTGCCAGGCGTTGGTTTGATTTCTCCTCCTCCGCACCACGATATTTATTCGATTGAAGATATCGCTCAGTTGATTCATGACCTCAAGAACGTCAATCCAAAATCTGATGTTTCTGTGAAGTTGGTTTCTGAGGTGGGTGTTGGTACTGTTGCGGCTGGTGTTGCAAAAGCAAAAGCAGACCATGTTGTGATTGCTGGTCACGATGGTGGTACAGGCGCATCTCCACTCTCATCTATTAAGCATGCCGGATCTCCATGGGAGCTCGGTTTGGCTGAAACACAGCAAACTTTGGTTCTAAATGGTTTGCGTAGCCGCATTCGTGTTCAGGCTGACGGCCAAATGAAGACAGGTCGAGATGTGGTCATTGGCGCCTTATTGGGTGCGGATGAGTTTGGTTTTGCAACAGCACCATTAGTGGTTGAGGGTTGCATCATGATGCGTAAGTGTCACCTCAATACCTGCCCAGTTGGCGTAGCTACTCAAGATCCAGAATTGCGTAAAAAGTTCTCTGGCAAGCCAGAGCATGTGGTGAATTTCTTCTTCTTTATCGCAGAAGAAGCCCGTGAAATCATGGCTCAACTTGGAATCAGAAAGTTTGATGATTTAATTGGTCGTGTTGACTTGTTGGATACCCGCAAAGGTATCGAGAACTGGAAAGTGCATGGCTTGGATTTCACTAAGATTTTTGCTGAACCTCAAGTTGCCGCTGATGTTCCTCGTTACCAAGTGCTCACCCAAGACCATGGTTTAGCAAATGCGCTAGACAATATCTTGATTGAGAAGAGTGAGCCTGCTATCGAGCGTGGTGAAAAAGTTTCTTTCATCGTGCCAGTGAAGAACGTGAACCGTACTGTCGGCGCAATGCTTTCTGGTGAAGTGGCTCAGCGTTATGGTCATGCAGGTTTGCCAGATGACACCATTCATATTCAGTTAAATGGCACAGCTGGTCAAAGCTTTGCAGCGTTCTTAGCTCGCGGTATCACTTTAGATTTAGTGGGTGATGGCAATGACTACGTTGGCAAAGGTTTGTCAGGTGGTCGTGTCATCGTTCGTGCTCCGCATGAGTTCCGTGGCGACACTTCCAAGAACATCATTGTTGGCAATACCGTTCTTTACGGAGCGATTGCTGGTGAAGCCTTCTTTAACGGTGTTGCCGGTGAGCGTTTCGCAGTTCGTAACTCAGGCGCAACTACAGTTGTTGAAGGCACGGGTGATCACGGCTGTGAATACATGACTGGTGGAACAGTCGTGGTGCTTGGCACTACTGGCCGTAACTTTGCAGCAGGCATGAGTGGCGGTGTTGCTTACGTCTATGACGAAGATGGTTTATTTGGTCAACGTTGCAATACCAGCATGGCGACTTTGGAAAAAGTGTTGCCATCTGCTGAGCAAATTTCCAAGATGCCTAAATCAGAGTGGCATGCCCCCGTTGATGTTAAAGATGGCGGCGAGCGTTTAACTGATGAGCAAATCTTGAAAGGCTTGATCGAGCGCCATTTCCGCTACACAGGCTCAGAGCGTGCCAAAGCGCTATTGGCCGATTGGGAAAATGCTCGCACTCGCTTTGTGAAGGTTCTCCCAACTGAGTACAAACGTGCACTCGGTGAGCTTTGGGAAAAGTCACAGAAGAAAACGGTTGCAGCGTAATCAATATAGCCAAATAGATATTAAGAAAAGATACTAAGGATTAGATATGGGTAAGGTCACTGGATTCATGGAGTTTGAGCGCGTAGATGAAACATACGAAGCGCCCGCTAAACGTCTCCACCATTACAAAGAGTTTGTTGCGGCATTGACTGACGAAGAAGCAAAAGTTCAGGGTGCGCGTTGTATGGACTGCGGTATTCCGTTTTGCAATAACGGTTGTCCAGTCAACAACATCATTCCAGATTTCAATGATTTAGTTTTTCATAGTGACTGGAAGAATGCATTAGATGTTTTGCAGTCAACCAACAACTTCCCAGAATTTACTGGTCGTATTTGTCCAGCGCCTTGTGAAGCAGCTTGTACCCTAGGAATCAACCGTGCCCCCGTTGGTATTAAATCAATCGAGCACGCGATTATTGATAAGGGCTGGGAAAGCGGTTGGGTTAAGCCTCAGCCATCAAAAACGAGGACTGGTAAAAAGGTAGCGATTGTTGGCGGCGGCCCTGCAGGTATGGCGGCTGCTCAGCAATTGGCGCGTGTTGGTCACGATGTGACTGTTTTTGAGAAGAATGATCGCATCGGCGGTTTACTGCGTTATGGCATTCCTGACTTCAAGATGGAGAAGTGGCTCATCGACCGCCGCGTTGAACAAATGCAAGCTGAAGGCGTGAAATTTGAAACAGGTGTTTTCGTTGGTAAAGAAGCGATTGGTGCGGAAGTAAAAAATTACTCTACCAAAATAGTTTCACCTGAGCAGCTCATGAAAGACTTTGATGCAGTGGTGATTACTGGCGGTGCAGAGCAGCCACGCGATCTTCCTGTTCCTGGTCGTGAACTTGCTGGCGTGCACTATGCGCTAGAGTTTTTGATTCCGCAAAACAAAGAAAACGCTGGCGATTTTAAAAATGAAATCCGCGCAACCGATAAGCATGTGGTTGTGATTGGCGGTGGCGATACGGGCTCCGATTGCGTTGGCACTTCTAATCGCCATGGCGCAACAAAAATTACCCAGTTTGAGTTGTTACCTCAACCACCAGAAGTAGAAAACAAACCATTGGTTTGGCCATACTGGCCTACTAAGTTGCGCACATCTTCCTCCCATGAAGAAGGATGTGATCGCGATTGGTCTGTAGGAACAAAGCGTTTTGAAGGTAAAAACGGTAAGGTTGAAAAACTCATTGGCGTACGCTTGGAATGGAAAGACGGAAAAATGTCAGAAGTTCCAAATTCTGAATTTGAGATCAAAGCGGATTTGGTGCTTTTAGCAATGGGCTTTGTTTCTCCAGTGCAGCAGGTATTAAATGCATTTGGCGTAGAGAAAGATGCTCGCGGCAATGCAAAAGCGACTGTAGATGGTCAAAATGCCTATCAAACAAATGTTCCTAAGGTATTCGCTGCGGGTGATATGCGCCGTGGTCAATCTTTAGTGGTTTGGGCTATTCGTGAAGGTCGTCAATGTGCCCAGGCAGTAGACCAGTATTTAATGGGGTCATCCGTTTTGCCCCGATAATGTGGGCATATGAATAGTCATCAACCAAGCGCATTGGATGTTAATAAATCCCTAGGCGAAGTTGTCGTCTCTATTAAAGACGTCAACTTTTCCTATGCGCCTGGTGAGCGACAAATTTTGTCGGGTCTCAATATGGAGTTCCGACGCGGCCAAGTCGTTGCGGTAATGGGCGGCTCAGGCTGCGGCAAAACCACCATCCTGCGTTTAATTGGCGGCCAATTTTCTGCGCAATCAGGCCAAGTGTTGTTTGAAGGCCAAGACGTTGGCAAGATGAGTGGCGATGAATTAATGGCTGCACGTCGTCGTATGGGAATGCTATTTCAGTTTGGCGCTTTATTTACTGACTTAAGTGTTTTTGAAAACGTTGCATTTCCATTGCGTGAACATACCAATTTAAGCGAAGAACTTTTACGTTCTCTCGTGTTGATGAAACTCAATGCGGTAGGTTTGCGTGGCGCACGCGATTTAATGCCATCACAAATTTCTGGGGGCATGGCAAGACGGGTTGCGCTTGCAAGAGCAATCGCATTAGATCCTCCGCTCATCATGTATGACGAGCCTTTTGCCGGTCTAGATCCTATCTCTTTGGGTATTACAGCACGCTTGATTCGAGATTTGAATAGCGCCCTGGGAGCCACGAGTTTATTGGTTACCCACGATGTTGAAGAGACATTTGAGATTGCGGATTACGTGTACTTCATCGCCGATGGAAAGATAGGTGCGCAAGGCACTCCGGATGAACTTAGTCGATCAACAGATCCTTTTGTAAGACAGTTCTTAGATGCTGCTCCAGATGGACCTGTGCCTTTCCATTATCCAGGACAAAGTCTGGAAGAAGATTTTGGAGTGAGATCTTGATGGCTAGCTTAATCACTTCGCTTCTTAATTTATTTGGTGATCTTGGATTTTTTATTCGTCGCAATTTAAGTAGTCTTGGTTTGTCTGCTCGAATGTTTGTAGCAGTGATTTTGCGCTCAGGATTTTTATTAAAGAGACCTCGTTTAGTTATCGATCAAATTTTGTTTGTTGGTAATCACTCATTTGTCATCATTGCAGTCTCTGGTTTGTTTGTTGGATTTGTATTGGGACTTCAGGGTTACTACACTTTAAATCGCTATGGCTCTGAACAAGCGCTAGGCTTATTAGTTGCCTTATCGCTCACTCGAGAACTGGGTCCGGTCATCACCGCCTTATTGTTTGCGGGTCGTGCTGGAACATCATTAACTGCCGAAATTGGTTTGATGAAGGCGGGGGAGCAGTTGAGCGCCATGGAGATGATGGCTGTCGATCCTTTGGGTCGTGTAATTGCCCCAAGGCTTTGGGCAGGGATTATTGCTATGCCGATTTTAGCCACCATTTTTACTGCTGTAGGTGTGCTGGGGGGTTACTTTGTTGGAGTTCCTCTCATTGGCGTGGATTCCGGTGCATTCTGGTCTCAGATGCAGGGTGGCGTCGATCTATTTTCTGACATTGGTAATGGTCTGATTAAAAGTTTGGTATTTGGTGTGGCGGTAACTTTTATTGCTCTATATCAGGGCTATGAAGCCAAGCCAACACCAGAAGGTGTTTCGCAGGCAACAACACGTACTGTGGTGATTTCATCTCTGTCGGTTTTAGCATTGGACTTCCTGTTAACCGCGATGATGTTTTCGAATTAGAAAGAATAAACTGGGGCTCTTATGAAAAAAAGTGCAATTGATATCTGGGTTGGAATTTTTGTTGCCATTGGTTTGTTGGCCGCATTATTTCTGGCATTGAAAGTTGGCAATATGAATGCCGTTTCATTTGCGCCAACGTATAAAATTTCTGCGCGCTTTGACAACATCGGAGGTTTAAAACCCCGTGCACCTGTTAAGAGTGCTGGTGTAGTCGTTGGGCGTATCGCTAATATTTCATTTGACGATAAGACATATCAAGCAACTGTTGTAATGACGATTGAAGATGCTTATAAGTTTCCAAAAGACTCTTCTGCCAAGATTTTGACATCAGGCTTATTGGGTGAGCAGTACATTGGGCTTGAGGCTGGCGGCTCTGATGATATGTTAGCTAATGGTGAAAAAATCACCCAAACTCAGTCTGCAATAGTTTTGGAAAGTTTGATTAGTCAGTTCTTGTATAACAAGGCAGCTGATAGCGGCCAAGAGAAAAGCGCAGCTAAATAATGTTTTTAGTGGCTGGTCGGATTAACAAGATGAAACGTTTTCTCTTGCTTTGCATGGCCACTGTGCTAGTTGGTTGCGCTTCTATTCCTGCTGGAGTTGAGCCCTCACCCCAAGATCCTTGGGAGTCTTTCAATCGATCTGTTTTTGAATTCAATGAAGGCTTGGATGCCTATTTGCTGAAACCCGTTGTCTCTGGATATCGATTTGTATTGCCTGAGTTTGTGCGCGAGGGCATTTATAACTTCTTTAGTAACTACAACGATATTTACACAGCACTGTTTAATTTATTGCAAGGCAAACCTGGCTATGCTTTTAATGACTTTATGCGAGTTGCGGTGAACACCACGATGGGGCTTGGTGGTTTATTGGATCTAGCTACCCCTGGCGGCCTAGAGAAGCATAAAGAGGACTGGGGCCAAACGCTGGGCGTATGGGGTGTTCCAGCTGGCCCATATGTGGTTCTTCCCTTCTTTGGGCCAAGTAATGTGCGCGACACTTTCGGTACCGTTGCCGACTTAGAATCCGATTATTTATTTAGATTGCTTCCAGACGTCGCTTTACGTAACAGCATTACCGGATTGCGTGTAGTAAATGCTAGAAATACCTATTACGAAGCGGGTGATTTATTGGATGGTGCCGCAATTGATAAATACAGCTTTATGCGGGATGCGTATATTCAGAGGCGTCAATACCAGATCAACGAAGGTCGTGATGATGAAGAGCCACAAATGCCAGTTTATGAAAATCCTTATGAGTAAGCAGACTGCTTAAGAGTCTAAAATAAGACCCAATTAAGAGAGTTGAAAGATAGCCCCCATGAAAAATGTCAAAGTAGTTTCACTATTTTTTGCGTTAGGCATGTTTTTGTTTTCAGGAGCTTCTTCTGCGCAAACACCCGACGCTACAACGCCTCCTGATGCCCTTATTAAGATGGTAGTTACCGATGTAATGGCATCGGTTAAGGCTGATCCAGAAATTCAAAAAGGCAGCATTCCCAAGATCGTCGATTTAGTGGAAAAGAAAATTGTTCCCTACACTGACATGCGACGCACAACTGAAATGGCTATGGGGCCGAATTGGAAAAAGGCGAGTGCAGAGCAACAGGCTCAACTGACTACGGAATTTAAAAACCTATTAATTCGGACATATTCAGGTGCCCTAAGTCAGTTGCGTGATCAGACTGTGCAATTTAAGGCCTTGCGTGCTGCGCCCGATGACAATGAAGTGGTTGTTAAAACCGTTGTTCTTGGTCGCGGTGACCCCGTACCCCTTGATTACCGCTTGGAAAAGACCGATAAGGGCTGGAAGGTCTACGACATGAACATTATGGGCGTATGGTTAATTGAGGCCTACCGTAATCAGTTTACCAATCAGATCAGCCAGAATGGCATTGAGGGTCTCGTGAAGTTTTTGCAAGATCGTAACAAGCAACTGGCAAGTGCTAAGCCAGCAAATTAATTTAATCGTTTGAAGATGACGTTCTCATTGCCCGCTACCGTTACGCAAGAGACTGCTACTCGGTTGGAGGTGGAGGGTTTACGCAATCTGGCGGGTCTAGCCAATATTGATTGCTCTCGGTTGAAGGATTTTGACTCTACTGTTTTGGCTGTTCTTTTAGCTTGGCGAAAGAAGTTGCAAGAAAATAAGCAATCTTTGTTTATTGAACATGCTCCAGAAAAACTAAAAGTGTTGGCCAAGGTGTATGGCGTATCTACTTTGCTGGGTCTTTAAGTAAAGCAAGAATAAGCAACAGCATGCATTCAGCTATTTCGATCCAGCAGATTTCAAAGCACTACGGGGCTCTTCAGGCGCTCAATGACGTATCTTTGACCATTGAGCCAGGTGAGTTCTTCGGTCTTCTTGGCCCCAATGGCGCAGGTAAGACCACATTAATTTCTATATTGGCAGGTTTGGTAAAGGCTGATAAAGGCCATGCGTCGATCTTAGGTGCTGATGTTCAAAAATCTTTTCGTGATGCGCGTCGTATGTTGGGCGTAGTTCCACAAGAATTGGTTTTTGATCCCTTCTTTACCGTTCGTGAAACCTTGCGCTTTCAGTCTGGGTATTTCGGCATTCGCAATAACGATGCTTGGATCGATGAAATCATGGCCAATCTCGATCTCACAGGAAAGGCCGATAGCAATATGCGCGCTTTGTCTGGTGGCATGAAGCGTCGAGTATTGGTAGCTCAAGCATTAGTACATAGACCACCAGTCATCATTTTGGATGAGCCAACTGCTGGTGTAGACGTAGAGTTACGTCAGTCTTTGTGGCAATTTATAAGTAGACTGAATCAAGATGGTCACACGATTGTCTTGACCACACACTATTTAGAAGAAGCCGAAGCACTTTGTCAGCGCATTGCCATGTTGAAGCAGGGCAAGATTGTTGCCCTAGACACTACTGCAAATTTATTAACGCGTTATGGTTCAGCCAAAAAAGATGGCGAAGGTAAAACTGATCTCGAAGATGTTTTTGTAAACATTATGTCGGGGGGCGCTCAATGAGCTCAATAAAAAAAGAGCTTCACCAAGCCTTGAATAAGCCAACCTTGGAGTATGGCAGTGGCTTTCCCACTCTATTGCGCAAAGAGGTAAAGCGCTTTTATAAAGTTGCCTTTCAGACGGTTGCTGCACCAGTGTTAACTGCCATTCTGTATCTTATGATCTTTGGTCATGTGCTCGAGGGTAAAGAAGTTTATGGACGCTTAAGTTACACGGCCTTTTTGATACCGGGTTTAGTCATGATGAGTGTTTTGCAGAATGCATTCGCGAATACCTCTTCATCACTCATCCAGTCAAAGATAACGGGAAATTTAGTGTTTGTTTTGCTGGCCCCACTCAGTCACTTTGAGTTTTATGCGGCCTACATTCTGGCAGCTGTTTTTCGAGGCATTGTCGTTGGTCTTGGTGTTTTGTTGATTACGCTTTGGTTTAACGTGCCCACCCTTGAGTCGCCCATTTGGATTTTGGTATTTGCTTTTTTGGGCGCAGCTATCTTGGGTAGCCTTGGTCTAATCGCAGGAATTTTGGCTGATAAATTTGATCAGTTGGCTGCGTTTCAAAACTTCATCATCATGCCTGCAACGATGCTATCTGGAGTTTTCTATTCCATTCATTCTCTGCCAGCAGCGTGGCAAGTTGTTTCTCATTTCAACCCCTTCTTTTACATGATTGATGGGTTTCGTTTTGGGTTCTTCGGTGTCTCGGATGTGTCACCCTGGAGCAGTCTAGTGATTGTGTTCTGTTTCTTTGTGGCGGTGTCAGCAATTGCCTTGCGCCTATTACAAAAGGGTTATAAGCTCCGCCATTAATGTGAGTTGTAACAGCTTGTTTATTGGCTGATCGTATTGTTTTATTAGGAGAGAAGTATGTTGCCAACCCCAGAACAAATTGAGGGTTACATCAAACAGGGTATTCAGTGCACTCATATTCAGGTTGAGGGCGATGGGCAACATTTTTTTGCAACGATTGTGAGCCCAGAGTTTGAAGGTAAGCGTTTAGTACAGCGCCATCAATTAGTTTATGGCGCCATGGGCGATCGCATGAAAGCTGAAGTGCATGCTCTGTCAATTAAAGCATTTACTCCAGAAGAGTTTGCGCAGACCCCCTCGGTATAACAAATCAAATTTAACTAAGCAAACTCACTAAAGTTTTTACTGGAATTATTTAATGGATAAATTACGGATGGTAGGCGGGACTCCGCTGAAGGGCGAAGTCAAAATTGCCGGCGCAAAAAATGCCGCTTTACCAATTTTGTGTGCTTGTCTATTAACGGATCAACCGGTTGTTTTGCGCAATGTCCCAGATCTTCAGGATGTGCGCACGATGCTGAAGTTACTCCAAGAAATTGGTGTGAGCGTCAGCTTTCCTGACGTAAAAGATCGTAGCCATGTTGTATTAAATGCGGCAATAATTAAGAGCTCGGAAGCGACATATGAAATGGTTAAAACTATGCGCGCTTCAATCTTAGTCTTAGGGCCTTTGCTCGCAAGAATGCATAGCGCAAAGGTGTCTTTGCCAGGTGGATGCGCGATTGGTGCTCGCCCTGTAGATCAGCACATCAAAGGCTTAAAAGCCATGGGTGCCAGCATCAAGATTAAGAGCGGTTATATCCAAGCAGAAACAAAGCCTCCGACAGATCGTTTGAAGGGCGCATCTATTCTGACTGACATGATTACGGTTACGGGCACAGAGAATTTATTGATGGCCGCAACCTTAGCTTCAGGTACAACAATTCTTGAGAATGCGGCTCGCGAACCAGAGGTAGGCGATCTCGCAGAATTACTTGTCAAGATGGGCGCAAAAATTTCAGGGATCGGCAGTGATCGCTTAGTCATTGAGGGCGTAGAAAAATTACACGGCGCCGAACATTCAGTAATTCCAGATCGGATTGAGGCAGGAACATTTTTATGTGCGGTAGCAGCGGCTGGTGGTGAGGTACTCGTTAAAGAATGTCGTCCGGATACCCTAGATGCGGTCATCGTGAAGCTAAAGGAAGCCGGTCTAAAAATGGAAGTTGGGACTGATTGGATCAAAGCTTCTATGAATGAGCGCCCTAAAGCGGTTAGCTTTCGTACTTCTGAATATCCTGCGTTCCCAACGGACATGCAGGCTCAGTTAATGGCAGTCAATGCCGTAGCAGTTGGCAACTCAACTATTACCGAGACGATTTTTGAGAATCGTTTTATGCATGTGCAAGAACTCAACCGCTTGGGTGCAGACATTGCAATTGAGGGTAATACCGCAATTGCCCAGGGTGTAGAAAAACTCTCGGGCGCGATTGTGATGGCAACTGATTTACGGGCATCCGCCAGCTTGGTGATCGCAGGTCTTGCTGCTCAGGGCGAGACACAGGTTGACCGGATTTACCACCTAGATCGTGGCTATGACCGTATGGAGCAGAAGTTAACCCTTTTGGGCGCTAATATTCAGCGGGTCAAGTAAGTAAATTGCCTAACTAGGAGATAATTAAGTCATGAAATTGACTTTAGCCCTCTCAAAAGGGCGCATCTTCGAAGAAACTGCAGAGATCCTATCTAAGGTTGGCATCGTGCCAAAAGAGGATCCGGAAAAGTCTCGTAAGCTCATTATTGAAACATCTAACCTAGATGTGCGCTTAATTATTGTGCGTGCGTCTGATGTGCCGACTTATGTGCAATTTGGCGGTGCTGATTTTGGTGTGGCTGGCTTAGATGTTTTGATGGAAAAAGGCACCGATGGTTTATATGTTCCTTTTGACTTAAACATCGCAAAGTGTCGTATGTCTGTAGCAGTGCGTGATGGTTTTGACTATGCGGCAGCAGTTAAACAAGGCTCGCGTCTCAAGGTTGCAACTAAGTATGTCAACTGCGCGCGCGATCACTTTGCTAACAAGGGCGTGCACATCGACACCATTCAACTATATGGCTCAATGGAGCTTGCCCCATTAGTTGGTTTAGCTGATGCAATTGTGGATCTCGTCTCTACAGGTAATACGCTTAAGGCTAACGGCTTAGTTGAAGTAGAGCCGATTGCAGATATCAGCGCTCGCTTGGTAGTGAATCAAGCCTCATATAAGCGCAAGCGTGCTCAGTTACAACCCATTTTTGATTTGTTGAAATAAGTTTCAATGTCATCTCAAGTTCAGGTTAAGCAACTCAATAGTGGGGATGCAGGTTTTAAAGAAACTCTGCTTTCCAGTCTTTCTTTGCCAACGGCAGATGATGCAGCGATAGATGCTGCTGTAGTCAATATTTTGTCGGCTGTAAAAGAGCGTGGCGACAGCGCGATTCTAGAATTTACAAAGCAATTTGATCGACTCAATATTGCTAATGTTACCGAACTTGAAATTCCTCATCGCGATCTAGAGAAGTCTTATCAAGAGTTATCTTCTGAACAAAAAAATGCTTTAGATATTGCCGCGAAGCGAGTGCGAGCCTATCATGAGCGCCAAAAAATTGAAGCGGGTTGCCATTCGTGGGAATACGAAGAGGCTGATGGCACCAAGCTTGGTCAAAAAGTGACTCCATTAGACCGCGTTGGGATTTATGTTCCTGGCGGTAAAGCGGCATATCCTTCATCCGTTTTAATGAATGCAATCCCAGCGAAGGTGGCTGGGGTGGCCGAAGTGATTATGGTAGTTCCAACCCCTGATGGTGCACGCAACCCTTTGGTATTGGCTGCCGCATATTTAGCTGGCGTTGATCGTGTGTTTACGATTGGTGGCGCTCAAGCCATCGGCGCATTGGCTTATGGTACGAAGACCATTCCGTCTGTAGATAAGATTGTTGGTCCAGGCAACGCTTATGTTGCCGCCGCTAAGCGCAGAGTATTTGGCACAGTTGGTATCGATATGATTGCTGGACCTTCAGAAATTTTGGTTTTATGTGATGGGTCTACCAATCCTGATTGGGTGGCTATGGATCTGTTCTCTCAGGCAGAGCATGATGAGCAAGCGCAATCCATTTTGTTATGCCCTGATGTGGCCTTTATTGAGCAAGTGCAAGCCAGTATTAATCGATTGCTTCCAGAAATGCACCGAGCTAAAGTGATTACCACTTCGCTAGCCAATCGTGCTTTGTTAATTCAGGTAAAGGATATGGCTGAGGCGTGCGATATCGCCAATGCTATTGCTGCCGAACACTTGGAAATCTGCGCTCTTGATCCGCGAAAATGGGCTGAGAAAATTCGTCACGCAGGTGCCATTTTTATGGGTAACTACACTAGTGAATCTCTCGGCGATTATTGTGCGGGTCCGAATCATGTATTGCCAACAGCACGCACTGCGCGTTTCTCATCACCACTTGGCGTGTATGACTTTATTAAGCGCTCAAGCATGATTGAGGTGAGTGAGGCTGGTGCTCAAACTTTAGGTCAGGTGGCAAGCACACTTGCACGTGGCGAAGGCTTGCAAGCACACGCACGCGCAGCCGAAATGCGCCTTAAGAAATAATTTACTTAAGCAAGAATTTCTTTTAAAGCGGCGACTAGTTCGCCGCTTTGTTCATCTGTGCCAATGGTAATGCGAAGAAATTCTTCAATGCGGGGTGACTTGAAGTGGCGCACAATAATGCCGCGATCTCTCAAAGCCTGATATAGCTTTTGACCGGCATATTTGGGGTGGCGAGTAAAAATAAAATTTGCCGTTGATGGAAGCGTGTCAAAACCCAACCCATTTAATTGCTCAATTAATTTTGTACGAGTTTGTATAACTTTGGCACTAGTCTCTTGAAGATGTGCTTGATCTTCAATTGCGGCAATTGCGCCCGCTTGGGCTAGGCGCCCCAGCGGATAAGAGTTAAAGCTATTCTTAATGCGCTCAAGACCCTCAATGAGGGCGGGGTGACCCACGGCAAATCCCACGCGTAGTCCAGCCAGCGCTCTTGATTTTGAAAGCGTATGCACTACGAGCAGATTTTCTGGACAGTTAACACCCTGCAATAGTGGAACGCAAGACTCTGTTCCGTAATCAACATAGGCTTCATCGATGACTAAAACAGAGTCTTTATTTTTGGTGAGTAATGTTTCAATTTCTGAGCGACTAATAGAGCGACCAGTTGGAGCATTCGGATTGGGGAAAATGACTCCGCCATTAGGAGTCATGTAGTCATCGAGGTTGACTACAAAATCTTTCCCCAGGGGAATGGTTTTGTAGTCAATTCCAAAAAGTTTGCAGTAAACCGGGTAAAAGCTATAAGTTATGTCGGGAAATTGAACGGGCTTGTTCTGTTTGAGTAGCCCAGCAAAAACGTGAGCCAGCACCTCATCTGAACCATTGCCTAAAAAAACCTGATTTGGATTTAGGCCATGTAATTTGGCGATAGCTTGTTTTAAGGTTGCTCCCTCTGGATCTGGATAGAGGCGTAACTCATCATTGGTTTGTTGACTAATTGCGGCAAGCGCCTTTGGAGATGGTCCATATGGGCTCTCATTGGTGTTGAGCTTTACCAGCCGCTGCATTTGCGGTTGCTCCCCTGGGACGTAGGGGGTTAAAGTTTGCACAACAGGGCTCCAAAAACGACTCATGAGGGTGCTCAGATCAATATTTAGTGTGTGGACGAAGGCGATGCAGTATTTCAATATCTTCTAGGAATGATATTATGAGGCTTCAATCAACACTTCGCCTCGCGGCGTAATGAAGCATGCGGCAAGCCGACGTTACCCGAAATACTTCGGAAACCAAAATACAAATTTCCATCAATTTGGATGGTACTGGTAAAGCTGAGCTAGCCTCAGGCGTACCTTTCTTGGACCACATGCTCGATCAAATTGCACGTCATGGCATGATCGATCTCAAAGTGGTTGCCCAAGGCGATACCCATATTGATGATCATCACACCGTTGAGGATGTAGGCATTACATTGGGGCAGGCTTTTGCTAAGGCGGTTGGCGATAAAGCGGGAATTACCCGTTATGGCCATTCCTATGTTCCTTTGGATGAAACCCTCTCTCGAGTAGTAATCGACTTCTCTGGTCGTCCTGGCTTGGAATTTAATGTGCCATTCACGCGTGCGCGCGTAGGTGACTTTGATGTCGATCTCAGTATTGAGTTCTTCCGTGGTTTTGTAAACCACGCGGGAGTGACTTTGCATATCGATAATTTGCGTGGCATCAATGCTCACCACCAAATTGAGACGGTCTTTAAAGCCTTTGGCCGTGCCTTGCGCATGGCTTTGGCAATAGATCCCCGTGCTTCTGGCGCGGTTCCTTCAACTAAGGGAAGCCTTTAATCTCGATTTTTGCTTCTTCTTAGAACAGTGCAAAAGATAGGCTAATTTTGGCGCAAACCATTGCGATCGTTGATTATGGAATGGGCAATCTCCGTTCCGTATATCAGGCATTTCATCATGTGGCTCCAGATGAAAATGTATTGATTGCGCGTAAGCCAGAAGAAATTCGAAATGCTGATCGTGTCGTACTGCCAGGTCAAGGAGCGATGCCGGATTGCATGAAGCATCTTGAGGAATCCGGTCTATTGGAAGCTTTGCTAGAAGCATCGAAATCCAAACCTTTATTGGGCGTCTGTGTAGGCGAGCAAATGCTGTTTGATAGAAGTGCAGAAGTGCGCCCCGGAGAGCGGTGGACATCTTGTTTGGGTCTGATATCCGGCGAGGTTCGTCGCTTTGAATTAGCCGGCAAAAAACAGGCTGATGGCTCTGCTTACAAAGTTCCCCATATGGGCTGGAATCAAATCCGACAAGATCGCCAGCACCCCATTTGGAATGGCATTCCAGATTTAACAAGCTTTTACTTTGTACAC
The DNA here is from genome assembly GCF_013307225.1 of Polynucleobacter tropicus. Classification (NCBI taxonomy): domain Bacteria; kingdom Pseudomonadati; phylum Pseudomonadota; class Betaproteobacteria; order Burkholderiales; family Burkholderiaceae; genus Polynucleobacter; species Polynucleobacter tropicus. Next base: position 103,108 of record NZ_CP028942.1, read on the forward strand.
AGCTACTATGTTGTGCCGCAACGCGCAGAAGATGTCGTTGGTTCTACAGAATATGGTGCATGGTTTACATCCGCAGTCGCAAGGGATAATATTTTTGCAACACAATTTCATCCAGAAAAAAGTGCAGAATACGGATTAAAGCTTTATCAAAATTTTGTTTCTTGGCAACCTTAATTACCTAATTATTTTTTCAGCGTCTCACTATGCTACTCATTCCTGCAATTGATCTTAAAGATGGGCACTGCGTTCGACTAGAGCAAGGTGACATGGATAAGGCTACTGTGTTCTCTGAAGATCCAGGCGCAATGGCTGCACACTGGATTAGCAAGGGTGCACGCCGCTTGCATTTGGTTGATCTCAATGGTGCTTTTGCTGGCAAGTTGAAAAATGAATCAGCAATAAAATCTATTCTGAAAGCAGTGGGCGATGAGATTCCAGTGCAGCTTGGCGGCGGTATACGTGATTTAGAAACGATCGAACGTCTATTGGATGACGGCATTAGTACTGTAATCATCGGGACTGCCGCTGTAAAAAATCCAGGCTTTGTGCAGGATGCTTGCACTGCATTTCCGGGGCATGTCATGGTGGGCTTAGATGCTCGTGATGGCAAGGTCGCTACAGATGGTTGGAGCAAGATTACGGGTCACGAAGTGATTGATCTTGCCAAGAAGTTTGAAGATTGGGGTGTAGAGGCAATCATCTATACCGACATCGGTCGAGATGGCATGCTTAAAGGCGTCAATGTTGACGCTACGATTAAATTGGCTCAAGCGATCCGAATTCCGGTGATTGCTAGTGGCGGCCTATCTAACAATAAAGATATTGAGGCCCTCTGTAAGGCTGAAGAAGAGGGCGTTATGGGCGTGATTGCTGGTCGCTCAATCTATTCAGGTGATTTAGATTTAGCGGCTGCCCAAAAGTATGCTGATGAATTAACGCTGAAATACGCAAAGAAAATTATCTAGTGCTTACAAAACGAATTATTCCTTGTCTTGATGTGACTGCGGGAAGAGTTGTTAAGGGCGTTAATTTTGTGGGTTTGCGTGATGCTGGCGATCCAGTTGAAATTGCGAAACGTTACAACACACAAGGCGCTGATGAGCTGACATTCTTGGACATCACTGCGACATCGGATGGCCGCGATTTAATCTTACACATCATTGAGGATGTGGCTTCGCAAGTTTTTATTCCATTAACGGTTGGTGGCGGTGTACGTACAGTCGCTGATGTGCGTCGTTTACTCAATGCTGGTGCCGATAAGGTGAGCATGAATTCCTCTGCTGTGGCCAATCCCGATTTGGTATCGGATGCTGCTGCATATTATGGTTCGCAGTGCATTGTTGTAGCGATTGATGCCAAGCAGACGGAGGCGGGTAATTGGGAAGTCTTTACTCATGGCGGTAGGACGCCTGCTGGCAAAGATGTAGTTGAGTGGGCATGTGAAGTGGCCAAAAGAGGCGCTGGCGAGATTTTGTTAACCAGCATGAATCGCGATGGCAGTAAAGATGGTTTTGATCTTGCCTTAACCGCGGCTGTGAGCGATGCTGTGTCAGTTCCTGTAATTGCCTCTGGTGGTGTTGGCAACTTGCAGCACTTGGTCGATGGCATTACCAAAGGCCATGCAGATGCAGTTTTAGCTGCCAGCATCTTTCATTATGGTGAGTACACAGTTGGGCAGGCAAAAGAATATATGGCTGCTCAAGGAATCCCGGTGCGTATTTAGCTTATCTGGGCGTTATTCATCATTTAGGGGTTTCACGGTAAAGTTCAGGTATGACGCAATCCCAAAATAAGCCAAAAAGCCCATTTACCCCAATTCCATCAATTCAAGCTGGTCCATGGTTAGACGCCGTTGCCTGGAATGAGCAAGGCTTGGTGCCCGTTATTGCACAAGAGTTTGGCAGTAGCGATATTTTGATGATGGCCTGGATGAATCGCGACGCTCTATTAGAGACCTTGCGTTTGGGTGAAGCGGTGTATTGGACTCGTTCAAGGCAAAAGTTGTGGCACAAGGGTGAAGAATCTGGTCATACTCAGAAAGTGAAAGAGATTCGTCTGGACTGCGATGGGGATACGATTTTGCTAATTGTTGAACAAAAAGATGGTATTGCTTGTCATACTGGTCAGCACAGTTGCTTTTTCCAGCGCTGGGATTCATCCAAGTCTGCCTGGGTTGATGAATCAATGTAAAAGTATTTGATGAGATATCAACATAATAAAAGACATAAAATAAGCTCATGAGCAGCACTGCAAATAAACTTTCTAATTTAGATTCTGCATTGGCGCATTTAGCTGATGTGGTAGATCAGCGTAGAGATGCTTTTAAGGCTGGCACGGCTGATCCTAAAACGTCCTATACCGCCTTGTTGTTTTCTAAAGGTGATAACGGGATCTTAAAAAAGATTGGTGAAGAAGCAACAGAGGCTGTGATGGCTGCCAAAGATGTTCGTAGTTCGAGCCTATCTTCTGAGCAGAAGAAACTCTTTGTAGGTGAAATGGCTGACTTGTGGTTTCACTGTTTGATCGCGCTTTCTCAATTCGAATTGCGTCCAGAAGATGTGATTGCCGAGCTGGATCGTCGTTTAGGAACTTCAGGAATTGAAGAGAAGGCCGCTAGAAAAGCGGCGAATAAAGAGTAAGTCAAGAGTATAAGTATGAGTCACGATCCAAATTGCCTGTTTTGCAAAATTTCGCAAGGATTGATTCCATCTGCGAAGGTATATGAGGATGAAGAGATTTACGCATTTAAAGATATCAACCCAGCAGCACCGGTGCACTTCTTAATGATTCCCAAAAAACATATTCCGATGTTGGAGTCAGCGGAAAGCGCGGATGCTCCTTTGCTGGGTAGAATGATGGAATTAGCCCCCCGTCTTGCTAAAGAGCAGGGTTGTCGCCCCGGTAAGGATGGGGGCTTTAGATTGATGGTGAATAACGGGGCTGATGGTGGTCAAGAGGTTTATCACTTGCACTTGCATGTGATGGGCGGACCCCGGCCATGGAAGAAGTAAGGCAATAAAGAAATTCAAGAATTGCAAGGAGATTAAAGATGGGTTCATTTAGCATTTGGCATTGGTTAATTGTTTTGGTGATCGTGATGTTGGTATTTGGTACTAAAAAATTGCGCAACATTGGCCAAGACTTGGGTGGTGCTGTTAAAGGTTTTAAAGACGGCATGAAATCTGGCGAGGAGACAAAAGAGCAGATTTCGCAAAGCTCTGGCAATACGGACAAAACCGTTGATGTGCAAGCTAAAGACGTAAATAAATAATCTCTAGACATATCGCGTTAATTGAAACTCCTACTAGCCTATTGATTGCGATAAATGATTGATTTAGGGGTTTCAAAACTTGCGTTAATAGCAGTAGTTGCTCTGGTAGTGGTTGGCCCAGAGCGTTTGCCTAAAGTCGCTCGCATGGCCGGTAACTTATTTGGACGTGCTCAACGCTACATGGCAGACGTCAAGTCGGAAGTGAATCGACAGATGGAGATGGAGGAGTTTAAAAAATTCCGCGAAGAGAGTGCCTCAGCTTTAAAAGAAGTTGAAAACAGCATTCATTCCGTTGCAAACGAAGCTAATGCTAATTTGACAGATCAAGCGGACATTTTTGAGACCAGTTTTGAAAAGCCCCCTTTAGATGAAAAAGAGGTGCTTCGCAAATCTAAACGGCAAGGACGCAATAGTTGGGGTGTGAGACGTGCAGTGAGGCCATTGTGGTTCAAGCGTAGTTCAGGAATACGCACTCGCGTGCAATCAGGTGCAGCCAGAATGAAGCGCTTTCATCACAGCGTTGGTAAATAATAAATATTCGCATGACAGAAAACCATTCTTCTGAAGATTCAGGATTGCAGGAATCTTTTCTTTCACATTTATTTGAGTTGCGCGATCGAGTTATTAAGGCCGTGTTGGCAATTATTGTCGTGTTCGTTTGCTTGGTTTATTGGGCGCCAGATATTTTTCATCTTTTTGCGCAGCCATTGCTGCAGGCATTACCGGCTGGCGGAAAAATGATTGTCACTGACGTTACGGGTTCCTTCTTTGTACCAATGAAGGTGACGATGTTGGTGGCATTCTTGATCGCTTTGCCGGTGGTGATGTATCAGTTATGGGCTTTTATTGCCCCTGGACTATATCTGCATGAAAAAAAACTCATACTGCCTTTGGTGGTGAGTAGTTATACGCTCTTTATCGTTGGAATGGCATTTGCGTATTTCTTGGTTTTTCCAACAGTCTTTAAATTCATGGCTAGCTATAACGCACCGTTAGGCGCGGAAATGTCTACTGACATTGATAACTACCTCAGTTTTGCAATGACTACTTTCTTGGCTTTTGGGATTACCTTCGAGGTGCCAGTGGTCGTAGTGGTATTGGTACGCATGGGCATGGTTCCTTTGGCAAAGTTAAAAGAGATTCGTCCATATGTGATTGTTGGTGCTTTTGTTATTTCGGCAGTCGTTACTCCGCCAGATGTCCTATCTCAATTGCTGCTGGCAGTGCCTATGACATTGCTTTATGAGCTGGGTTTGTTGGTTGCCCGCTTCTATGTACCCAAGCCAAATAAAGATGACGGTAGTGCGGTTAACTAGGCCGCCTAGGTAGCTTCGGTTTCAGCTTGGTTTTTGGAGAAGGTGTTCGCTAGCCAATTGCTTACTTGATCAAAGCGATAACGTCTTTGGCGCAAATTTCCCTCTGCATCCAAAGCGGCGCCTGCAAAAATTTTGCCAGCAGCTAGAAGCGCACGGCGTTGCTGAATCGTCTCAATTTGAATCAGTCTTGGCAGTATCTTTGGCAGCTCCCAGCGAACATCTACAACAACACAATGTTCATGTTGGAGTTGGCCAACTTCGCAGAGCAATAGCTCTGCTTTACTAAAGTTAAATTGATTTGCAATCACGATACGATGGCACAGTAAAAGCCAATCTTCGTCTAGCTTATGTTCGGCATGGTGATTGATTGCTTGATCGGCATATTGAGCGAGATCATGCCAATCATTCTTCTTTGGGTGGGGGCAGCTAACCAAAATTTTGCCCAGCAGTTCTTTCGCTTCAGGAATGCCTTGTTGGTGCGCTTGCCAAATCCAATATGAAGCTTGTAGCCCGCGAACATTCTCAGCGATCTTTTCGCGCTTGCGCCAAAGATTAGCCCCTTTACGAAACTGGGCTTGCGCATGACCAAGGTCTGCAGCCCGATCAAAGCAACGATCACTCTCTTGAGCGTTGTATCCAGAAAATTGCGGGCGTCGATAAATTTCACCAAGCGCATACCAAGCGTCGCGATCCCCATCTTTTGCAGCGAGCTCCAACCAGTGTGCAGCTTTTTTAAGGGAGGCATTCGATTTAATGTCACCACTTCCGTCCAGTTGCGCAAGACGCAATCCAAGCGCCAATTTTGCAGCGGTAAGACCTAGTTCGGCTGCTTTGATCAATGCTTCTTCATTCTCTTCGTCTAACCAGGCGATCCATAATGAAGAAAGTGTTTCGTTCTTCGGTTGCAACTGAGTCAGTAATTCTTTGGCTTGTTGCGCAAAAGGAGATCCCTCCTTCGCAAGCTCTTGCAAAAACTGCATTGCAATTTTCTGAAGAGCGCTTAAATCAGGGTTGGAAAGATGAGGGGGCTGAGAGGAGGGATTATGGGAAATTCTTTTTTTGAGCCAATCAATCAATTGCGATTGCGTTTCTTGATTCTTAGGATTGATCAAAAACTCGACAAGTTGCCACTTGGCTGCAAAAGTAACATTAGTACCTATATCCGCTTGTGCTAGTTGCCAGATCGATTCCCAACCAAAGGCAAATGCTGGAGAGTTAAAGGTCTCTACCAGTGGAATGTTGGCAATTTGACCCAGAATGTTGGAAAGTTCTTGAGCGCCAGAGCTTGCATCCTCCAGAGCTTGAGTTTGCAGAGATAAAAAAGATTTTTCCAGCCAAATCAAGGCATTAGCTGGTTGTATGGGGGTTTTAAATGCACCAGTGAGGTAGGCTTGAGCTAATTTTTGTTGCGCAGATACATCACCTAAACGAGCGGAACTGAGGATTTTTAAGAATTCGCGACTTGCCATATGACAATTTTGGCATTCCAGGCTCAAAAAAGGCGGAAAACAAAGGTCTTGTTGCCCTGATACAACGAAGAAAACCAAAAAACTGCCTTTTGACAAGCAAAAAGAGGTCCTAAATACCCGCACCCCCAGTCTAGCTAGGCAAAAGACGGAAAATTCATAGGTCCCAGTTTTATTCGGGCATTACTTTCAATTTATGGAGATTTAAAGAATGAAAAAATCGCTATTCGCAGTTGCAGCGTTGTCAGCTATTGCTGGTGCCGCTCAAGCTCAGTCCAGCGTAACCGTTTACGGTATCTTGGACGTTGGTTACATCGGTGAGAACACTAAGGTTCTAGCACCAGCAGTTACTTCAGCTACAACAGTGGCTACACCTGGGATCACTCCAGCCGTTGTAAGATCTGGCTCTAACGGTCAACTTTCTACTACTGGTAACCAATTCGGTGCTGGCGCTCAGCAAACTAACCGTCTCGGTTTCAAGGGTACTGAAGATTTGGGTGGCGGTGCTTCTGCATTCTTCACTATCGAATTGGGCTTGACACCACAGAGCGAGCAAACAATTAACACTGGCGCTACACAAAACCGTCAGACATTCGTTGGCTTGAAGAAAAATGGTATCGGTGCCGCTTCTATTGGTACTCAGTACACTCCAATCCATACAGCAGTTGGCGCAACTGATCCAGGTCAGCAAAACCAAGTAATGGGTAACGTAATTTACGGCGCTGCTTCTGGTTTTGATACTAAGCTTGCTCCAGTACAAACATTAGCAAACTCTACTGATAACTACACTGTTCGTACAAACAACATGTTGAAGTTGCAGTCTGATCGATTGGCTGGTTTCACAGTAACTGGTGTTTTAGTTGCTAACAACACAAACTCAACACAAGTTTCTAACACTAACAGCACATCAAGTGGTGTGAACGCTGGTACTAACACTGGTTACTACGGTGGTCTTAATAACCAAAGCGGTTGGGGCTTAGGCGTTAACTATGAGTGGCAAAAGTTGTTGGTAACTGCCAACTATCAAGCATTTACTTCTAAGAATCCTATCCAGGATACTTGGAGCTACGCTGCTAAAAACTATAGCTCTTCCGCTGCTAACATTAGCTCTACAATTACAGCAGTTGGTGCTCCTGTAGCCTGGAACCAATCAAGTGGCGGCACAAACGTTCAAGATAACCAAGGCTATGTTGGCGCAACTTATGACTTCGGTATTTTGAAGGCATACGCTCAGTGGGCTACCCGTAAAGTTTCTTCACAAGAAATTTCTACAAACTACGTAAAGCGTAACGCACAGCAAATTGGTGTACGTAGCTTCATTACTCCAACAATCGAAGCTTGGGCATCTGCTGGTAACGGCCGTTACAATGCTTATGGTGCTAGCTCTCCAACAGCTAACTTCACTGGTTATCAGTTGGGTTCAAACTACTGGTTGAGCAAGCGTACAAACTTGTATGCAATCTACGGTGGATTTAATACTTCTACTGTAACTATTACTAACGGTGGCGCAAGCGGTAGTGGCGCAACTAATGGTAACTACAGTGCAAATGCTAACAACTACGCTATTGGCGTACGTCATACTTTCTAATTTAACGCTAGCGTCAGCTAGCATAAATTAGTTTGAAAGCATTGAACCCACTGCGCAAGCGGTGGGTTTTTTCTTTTGCATTTCAAGTGTGAATAAAAACACAACCCATAAAATAGCGACAGCTAAACCTAGGTGAGCTGCGTTTAAGGTAGACCTCTAAACAAGCGCCTTTACATCTCTCATCACAGCTTCCCAATCTCCAGCCGATGGCTGCCTAATGACGGTAGCCGATGGATACCATGGATTGGTTGATCCCTTTGCCAGCCATCTCCAGTCTGGGCACCAAGAAAGTAGTACTAGTACCTTTTTCCCTAGGGCTCCAGCCAAATGGACTAGCGAGGTATCGATGCTAATAATGAGATCCATGTTTTCAACAATGGCGGCTGTATCTTCAAAGTTGTTGATGAGTTCACCTAAGGGGTGAATCATGTCGAGATTTTGCAAAGTCTCTTGATCGGATTCTCGAATTTCTTTTTGGATTAAGAATAGGTTATGTTGTTTTGCCAACTCCGAAAAATATGCCAAAGGGATGGGACGTTTATTACCGTGTTTTAGGTCAAAATTAATATTGCCAGAGCAGGCAATACCAATATTGAGTTTTTCCTTGGATAGCGGCAGTTTATTTTTCCATTCTGCAATTTTGCTGGGATTGACTTGAATGTAGGGAACATCGGTTGGAATGGAATTTAAATTTGTCTTAAACAGAAGCGGCAGGCTTGCTAATGGCAACTGAAAATCAATCTCTTGAGTGTCCGATCCCTTGATGATGACATTACAAGGGTATTGGCCTTGAAATAGGGGGGCTAAAGCCTCCTGGACTTCAAAATAAACATCAGCACCCATGTTGGCCAGCTTGGGAATGTATCTTGCAAATTGCAGAATATCGCCATAGCCTTGTTCTGGCCAGATGAGTATCTTTTTGCCGCTTAAATTAGCTAAAGATGTCAGCGGGGTAATGCGAGAGTGGGGGTGCTGATCTGCATCTTTTCTATTCCAGCGATATTCGTAGTTGCTCCAACCCTCATCAAAATTACCCAGCATTAACTGGGAAAATGATTTAGTCCAGTGGGCCTCTATGTGGCCCGGCTCTATTTCAATGGCTTTATTGCAGCATTGGATGGACTCATCCAGTTGCAATAAATCATAAAGAGCAACTCCTTTATTGGCCCAAGCATCGGCATAATCTGGGCGTAACTCTATGGCTCTATCAAAGCAAGCAATAGCATCCGCATATTGAGATAAGTTATTCAGTGCGCTCCCCTTATTCAACCACGCTTTGGCATAGCTGGCGTCAAGGGAGAGGGCTTTGTTTGCGCTATCCAAAGCTGAAATATGGTCTTGCATTTCTGCTTGATATGAGGCCTGATTAGACCAGGCTGGTACATAGCCCTCATCTATATCTAGAGCTTGTTTGCAGCATGCTAGAGCTTCCTTATATCTTTTTAGTTGACCCAGTAGATTTCCTTTGTTTGACCATGCTTCAGCATATTGAGGGTCAAGCGAGATGGCTTTTTCATAAGCAGCCATTGCGGCTTCATAATTTTTTAATTCGGTCAGCGAGTTGCCGACGCCAGACCATACATCTGCCTGGTATGGGTTTATGACTATGGATTGTTGATATGCGCTTAAAGCTTGCTCGAAATTTTTTATTTCGTTTAGAGCATTGCCTTTGTTTGACCACGCTTCTGCATATTGGGGGTTAAGTGCTAAAGCGCGATCATATTGCTCGAGAGCTTCATCATAGCGTTTGAGAGTTGCAAGAGCATTGCCTTTGTTTGACCACGCTTCTGCATATTGGGGGTTAAGTGCTAAAGCGCGATCATATTGCTCGAGAGCTTCATCATAGCGTTTGAGAGTTGCAAGAGCATTGCCTTTGTTTGACCACGCTTCAGCATCGTTAGGATTTAAGGTGAGAGCTTTTTCGTAATTTGTAATGGCGCTTGAATATTCTTTGAGTCCCAAAAAAACATTTCCAATATTGCTATAAGCAATTGCATTTTTGGGATCCGCTTTAATCGATCTATTTAAAAAATCTAAGGCCTTCTCCCATTGGTTTTGTTGTGCTGCAACGACCCCTAGAAATCTTAAGGTGTGCGTATTCTTGGGATTCAGTTTGAGCGCCTGCCCCAGATAAAGCTCGGCAGTTTTGAAATTTCCCACAGAAAGACTTTGTAGTGCTTGATTAATTAAGAAGGCAATTTGTGGGGTCATCTTTTACTTTGAAGAATCAATACATGTGACAGGCTTCTTGCTAATTGTCACATGTATTTTTATAAGAATTTTCCCATACCAGCGTTACTGGGCGCTGAGTTTTTGTGGTTCGGGGCTTTTTAAAATTAGACAGATTTATTTTTGCAAGCTATCACGAATTTCTCTGAGTAAAACAATATCTTCTGGAGTTGGTGGAGGCGGTGGTGCATCAACTAATCTGATTTTGTTAACCACTTTGACCATTTGAAAAATGACAAAAGCCAGAAGAATGAAATTGATAGAGATTGTGATGAAGTTGCCATAGGCAAAAATGGGAACCCCAGCCTTTTTTAGGGCATCAAAAGTTCTAGGTACACCTTCTGGAATATGTCCCAGGACGACAAAAAGGTTTGTGAAGTCAATGCGACCCCCTAGTAGGGAGGAAATGACTGGCATCACTATGTCATTGACCAGAGAATCCACAATTTTCCCAAATGCACCACCAATAATGACACCGACTGCCAGGTCAATCACGTTGCCCTTGACCGCAAAGTCCCGAAATTCCTTTAAAACCGCCATAAAAACCCCCATTTTTGTCTAAATACAGGTTAACCCGAGATTAGCCCTATAACTTTCTTGCTTACCCCACTTTTTACTTTAAAATCCTAGCTTTAAGCAATTTCCACCCATAAATACCCTTTCTAGGAATTTTGTAAATGAGTGACAAGCCCTGTATGGACAAGGATCGCCGTAATTGGCTGATCGCCACTTCCGCAGTTGGAGGCGTAGGCGCAGCAGCAGCCCTTTACCCTTTTGTGGACAGTTTTGAGCCTTCTGAGCGCGCAAAAGCCGCTGGCGCAGCTGTTGAGATCGATATTACGGGCATGAAGCCTGATGAGATGCGTACTGTGGAGTGGCGCGGTAAGCCAGTTTGGGTGGTGCGCCGTACGCCTGAGCAGGTAGCTGAACTCTCTAAATTGGATGGCGAATTAGCTGATCCAAATTCTTTGCGTGATCCGTCTCAGTTCACCCCTCCGTATGCGCAGAACCAGTGGCGTTCTATCAAGCCTGAGTACTTGGTAGTGGTGGGTATTTGTACGCATTTGGGATGCTCCCCATCAGCCAAATTTGAGGCAGGCGCTCAGCCGTCATTGCCAAGCACATGGCCGGGCGGCTTCCTTTGCCCATGCCATGGATCAACTTTTGACATGGCAGGCCGTGTATATAAGAACAAACCAGCTCCAGATAACCTTGAAGTGCCGCCACATATGTATTTGAGCGATACCAAGATTCTGATTGGCGAAGATAAGAAGGCCTAAGGAGAGATAAATGGCATTTCAAGAAAAACAAGTTCCAGCCAATGCTCCAGTAGCTCAAAAGGTGTTGGCCTGGGTTGATTCTCGTTTCCCGCTTACATCCTCAATTAAGGCCCACTTAACTGAGTATTACGCCCCTAAAAACCTTAATTTTTGGTACTTTTTTGGCTCTTTAGCCATTGTGGTTTTGGCTTTGCAGATTATTACCGGCATTTTCTTGGTAATGAACTACAAACCAGATGCTGCAAAAGCGTTTGAGTCAGTTGAATACATCATGCGCGAAGTGCCGTGGGGTTGGTTAATTCGCTATTTGCACTCCACTGGCGCTTCAATGTTCTTCGTGGTGGTCTATTTGCATATGTTCCGTGGTCTGATCTACGGTTCTTATCGCAAGCCACGTGAGTTAATTTGGATTTTCGGTTGCGCGATTTTCTTGTGCTTAATGGGCGAGGCTTTCTTCGGTTACTTGCTTCCATGGGGTCAGATGTCTTATTGGGGCGCTCAAGTGATTGTGAACTTGTTCTCCGCAATCCCATTTATCGGACCAGATCTTTCATTGTGGTTGCGTGGCGATTATGTTGTTGGTGATGCAACGCTCAATCGCTTCTTTGCATTCCACGTGATCGCAATCCCATTGGTATTGATTGGCCTAGTTGCTGCCCACATTATTGCCTTGCATGAAGTTGGCTCAAATAACCCCGATGGCGTAGAAATCAAAGAAAACCTTGATGCAAATGGCCATCCAGTTGACGGTATTCCATTCCATCCTTATTACACCGTGCACGATGTGTTTGGTTTGGGTGTGTTCTTGATGGTATTCGCTTGCATCGTATTCTTTGCTCCTGAGATGGGTGGTTACTTCCTTGAGGCAAATAACTTCATTCCAGCGAATCCATTGCAAACGCCTCCGCACATTGCTCCAGTTTGGTATTTCACACCTTTCTATTCAATGTTGCGTGCAACTACAACAAACTTCTTATTGCCATTGTGGATTTTCTTGGCGGTAATCTTGGGAATGTTTGCGAAAAGCACTAAAGATATTAAGTTCAAAGGCGTATGTGCTGCTATCGCTCTTGTATTGGCTGGTGGATTCTACTTATTTGATGCGAAGTTCTGGGGTGTTGTGATCATGGGCGGTTCAGTTGTGATCATGTTCTTCTTACCTTGGCTAGATCAATCTCCTGTGAAATCGATTCGCTATCGCCCACAATTCCATAAATATATCTATGGCGTATTTGTGGTGAGCTTTGTGATCTTGGGTTACTTAGGAATTCAGCCACCATCACCAGTATTTGAAAAGATTTCTCAGATTTGTACGATTTACTATCTGGGCTTCTTCTTGGCAATGCCGTTTTGGAGCAAGCTTGGTACATTCAAGCCGGTTCCAACTCGCGTTACTTTTAAGTCCCATTAATCGAGAATCCAGAGAAAAATTAGGAACTAGTATGAAACGAATTCTGCAAACTTTGATGGGTCTTTGCCAAGCAACTGTAGTGGTTGCCGCCCTTGGTTTTGGTATGAATGTCAGTGCAAATGAAGGCGGATTTCCCCTGGATAAAGCACCAGAGCGCGTTAGCAGTAATGCTTCATTACAAAATGGCGCCAAGTTGTTCGTGAACTATTGCTTAAATTGCCATGCTGCTTCTAGCATGCGCTATAACCGTTTGCGCGATATCGGCCTGACCGATCAGCAGATCAAAGACAATTTGATTTTGAATGATGCCAAGGTTGGTGATTTGATGACCATTTCAATGACGCCAAAAGAAGGCAAGGCATTCTTTGGAAAGAACCCTCCGGATTTATCCGTTGAGGCGCGTGCTCGTGGAACAGATTGGTTGTACACCTATCTGCGTACTTTCTATAAAGACGATACAACTCAAACTGGCTGGAATAACTTGGTTTATCCAAGCGTAGGCATGCCGCATGTCTTATGGCAATTACAGGGTGAGCGTGCTGCTAAGTTTGAAGAGCACAAAGATCCGCATGATGAAGGCAGAATGGAGAAGGTATTTGTTGGGTTTGAACAACTCACTCCAGGTACTATGAAGCCACAAGAATATGATGATAACGTTGCTGATTTAGTTGCATTTATGTCTTGGATGGCTGAGCCAGTGCAGTTAGAGCGTAAGCGTCTTGGTGTTGTGGTTCTCTTGTTCTTAGCAATCTTTACAATCTTAGCCTGGCGTTTAAATAAGGCCTACTGGAAAGATATTCACTAATAGTTTGGGCTGAGGTTCTGAGAACCTCACCCAACTAGTAAATCGGTGTTATTTGTTGTATTGAAGTAGAAATTTAAGGAAATAAATTTATGATGGTGTTGTACTCGGGTACTAATTGCCCATTCTCGCAACGCTGCCGTTTGGTGCTTTTCGAAAAAGGCATGGATTTTGAGATCCGCGATGTTGATTTATTCAACAAGCCAGAAGATATCTCTGTGATGAACCCATATGGCCAAGTTCCCATCTTGGTCGAGCGCGATTTAATTCTGTATGAATCAAATATCATCAATGAGTACATTGATGAGCGCTTCCCTCATCCGCAGTTGATGCCGCCTGATCCCGTAGCTCGTGCGCGTGCACGCCTCTTCCTTTTTAATTTTGAGAAAGAGTTATTTGTTCATGTAGCTGCCCTCGAAAATGAAAAAGGTAAAGCTGCTGAGAAGACGCACGATAAAGCGCGCTTGGCTATTCGTGATCGCTTGACGCAATTGGCGCCCATTTTTGTGAAGAACAAATACATGTTGGGTGATGAGTTCTCGATGTTGGACGTTGCAATTGCCCCATTGTTGTGGCGTTTAGAGCATTATGGAATTGATCTCTCACGTAATGCGGCACCTCTATTGAAATACGCAGAACGTATTTTCAGTAGACCTGCTTATATTGAGGCATTAACCCCTTCAGAAAAAGTAATGCGCCGCTAGTAAGTTCAGCGGCTGTTACAGTCAGTATGTCTGACATTCCTAGCAACAAACCCTATCTAATCCGTGCGCTACATCAGTGGTGTACGGATTTTGGTTTTACGCCCTTTATCGCTGTATTTGTAGATGCTGGGGTGGAGGTGCCTATGGAATACGTCAAAAATAATGAGATCGTTCTAAACCTCTCGCTGGAAGCCTGTCATCAGCTTCAGCTAGAGAATGACTGGATTAGCTTTCAGGCAAGGTTTGGTGGAATACCTAGAAAAATCATGGTGCCAGTAAGCCATGTTCTTGCTATCTATGCACGTGAGAACGGTCAAGGCATGTCATTCCCGTTTGACCCTTCTCAGGCCCGTGATTTACACGTGGCAGATAGCTCTGATGAGGCGCCAGAAAAACCAAAATCTGCAAAACCATCCTTAAGGATTGTGAAGTAGGTTAAAATATCATCCGTGCCCCTTTAGCTCATCTGGTAGAGCAACTGATTTGTAATCAGTAGGTGGTCTGTTCGAGTCGGACAAGGGGCACCAAATTCAAACCTTCTAATAGAACTTAGAGGGTTTTTTATTGCGAATATCAAATCCTAAGATTGCTTTCGACTGACTCTGGTAGAAATAGAAGTGCTAATGTTGCGGCACTCAATAAAAAAATCGTTGGATACCAAAGCCCTGCAACGTTATTACCCAGTTGTTGATTGAGCCAAGTGATAATGAGGGGTAGTAGGCCGCCAATCCATCCTGCTGCAAGATTATGGGGGAGAGTGGCGGCACTATTTCTTGATTTCGCAGGAAAGAGTTCTGCGAGTAATGCTGTTTGCGGCCCCACTACGAGCGCCAGAATGCCTGATAGGCCAACCAAGATTGTCGCAACGATCAATACATGATTACTCTGTGACGCATTTTGCCCAATTTGTTGCAGCAAGTAAAAAGCAGGCATGATCAAAGCGCCTCCTAAAAGAAGTCCGCTGACAACGACGGGCTTTCTGCCAACTTTATCCGAAAGCCAACCCGCAAAAATCGTGAGCGGGAATAGCGCTAGCGTTGAGATGATGCTCAGTTGATCAACTAATAATGGTTCTAGATGAAGCGTGGTCTTGAGGAAAATTGCGGTATAGACCTGGACGCAAAAGAATAAAATTGCACCACTTGAGGAGACGCAAAAGAAAAGCAAAAACATTCTTTTGCGGATTTCAGGGTCTTTAAAGTTATTGATTAATTGCGACTGAGATTGTTCATTTTGCTTGGAAAGCTCTAGAAAGACTGGTGTTTCTTCTAGAGATCTGCGAACATAAAACGCAATGATAAGTAGTGCTAAGGAAATCCAAAATGGTACGCGCCAGCCCCATATCTGGAATTGATCGGGACTTAAATATTTTTGCAGAAGCGCGATTTGGAGCGTTGATACTAAGATGCCTAAGGGCCCCATCAGTTGCAAAAAGCTGGTTTTAAAGCCACGATGAGAATCGCCAGCATGCTCGGTTAGGTAGACGGCACTTCCACCAATTTCACCACCGGCCGAAAGGCCTTGAAGAAGCCTTAAGCTGACCAGTAGGATAGGCGCCCAAATCCCAATTTGGGCATAGCTGGGTAAGAAACCCACGCTCACTGTTGTCATGCCCATGAGGGCTATGGTGATCATGAAGACCGGTTTCCGTCCAATGCGATCACCCATGGAGCCAAATATGGCCGATCCAATTGGTCTGACTACCATCCCTACCCCAAAGGTAGCGAGACTTGCCAGAAGCCCTGTATTCGGGTCGCTTGAGGGAAAAAATAGCGGGCCAAAGGTTACCGCTAAAGTGGCAAAGGTTAAAAAGTCATACCACTCTAAAAAAGTCCCAAAGCAAGCAGCAATCGCTACTTTTCGATAAGTGTGAGCGCTACTTTCTTTATTCAAAGACCCGCTCTTACTCTGTTTCTGATGAAGATTCAATTAATGGCGTTGATAAATTCTTGTTAGGCTTAACACCAAGTTCACGTACTTTTTCAGCAGTGCGAATGAGGTTGCCTTTGCCGGATTTGAGTTTATTAAACGCATCGTGATAGCTGGTTTGCGCCTGATCTAGACGTTGTCCTAATTTCTCAAGATCATCTACAAATCCTACAAACTTGTCATAGAGTGTTCCGCATTGTTTTGCAATTTCTAAAGCATTGCGATTTTGATGATCTTGTCTCCAGAGGTGGGCAACGGTGCGCAGTGTTGCCATTAAAGTGCTTGGACAAACGAGAACAATATTTTTCGCCAGCGCCTCTTGATAGAGATTGGGCGCGGTTTTCAGGGCCAATAAAAATGCAGGCTCCACCGGTACAAACATCAAGACAAAATCAACAGAATTTGCTCCATATAGGGCACTGTAATTTTTTCCAGAAAGTCCCTGAATGTGCTGCCGCAAAGATTGGATGTGTGCAGTCAACTCTTTTTCAGCGACGTCTGGATCGGTTGATTCAGCATGTCTTGCATATGCGGTGATAGACACTTTGCTATCGACAACTAGGCTTCTGCCTTCAGGTAATTTGATGACTACGTCTGGCTGTAAGCGTGATCCATCGCTTTGAGTGTGGCTATCTTGCACCACATATTCTTCACCCTTGCGTAGGCCTGACGACTCAAGGATGGACTCTAGTACTAATTCGCCCCAATTTCCTTGGACCTTCGAGTCACCCTTTAGAGCTTGGGTTAGAGAGCGTGTCTCATCAGACATTTTGAGGTTGAGGTTGGCAAGCCTTTCAATCTCGGTTTTCAGGGCAAAGCGTTCACGCGCCTCATTGCCATACGAATTAGTTACTTGCTCTCTAAATTCAGTGAGTTTGGTTTGTAATGGCTTTAATAGCGCATCAAGGCTAGCTACATTTTGTTCGGTAAAGCGCTTTGACTTGTCTTCTAGGATCTCATTAGCTAAATTTTTGAATTGATTTGTAAGTGCTTCTTTGGCATCGTTAAGCGACTCAATTCGACCAAGCCCTTGTTTGCGCTCAGAATCCAGCTCGGCCTCAAGGCGGATCGCATTTTGCAATGCTTGATCTCGTTCAGATCTAAGGCCATCAACTAAAGTGGCTTCAGTTTCAGCCTCAAGCTCAATTCGCGCAATAGTGGATCGTAGATTAAAAACATAAACCAAAAGGCCCGCACACAATCCCAGTGGCAGGCCAAATAGTAGAAGAGAGACTAAATCAAAAGTCACGTAGTAGACGTAAAAACTTGATTAAGCTTTAACTAACTTTTGTAATTCGCCAGACTGGTACATCTCTGTCATGATGTCTGAGCCACCAATGAACTCTCCATTGATATAGAGCTGTGGAATAGTTGGCCAGTTAGCAAACTCCTTGATGCCTTGGCGAATAGCTGCATCTTCTAAGACATTTACAGTGTGTAGCTTTTCAACACCGCTAGCGCGAAGAATGTTGACTGCATTTCCAGAGAAGCCACATTGCGGAAATTGTGCTGTGCCCTTCATAAATAGAACAACGGGATGGCTAGTAATAATTTCTTTGATTTGAGCTTGGGTATCCATAAATCTTTCCTAAAAATGCCTGACTTCGATAAAAATATTTAAAAATTTAATACCATTGATTTTAAGACTTTATCTAAAAAAAGACAGTCACTAGTCTTGCTTTCTGGCTGAGGCAACCCTATGGTGTCCAGATAAATCTTGATGGGTTTGAATATCGCTTAAACCTGCAGTTTTCATCAGCTCAACCACGGCATTAGATTGGTCATATCCATGCTCTACAGCTAGTAAACCCATTGGTTTAAGGTGATTCTTTGCCTCCAACACAATTGCTTCAAGGCAACTAAGTCCGGTGGAGTGATCTGTTAGCGCATTTAAAGGCTCAAATCGAAGATCACCCACAATTAAGTGAGGATCTTGAGCTGGAATATAAGGAGGGTTGCCCACAATGATGTCAAAAGTAACACTCTCTTTTAACGCTTGATACCAACTGCCTTGAGTAAATTGAACGCGAGTCTCAAGCCCTAAAGATTTCGCATTTGATTTGGCAATTGTGAGTGCTTCAAGAGATTGATCTGTTGCAATGACCTGGCTATTGAGTGCCTCATTTGCAATGGCTAAAGCAATAGCGCCTGAGCCCGTACCTAGATCAAGTATCTTTGGGCTCTTTGTTGAACTTTCAATTTTCTTAATTTCTTGAAGGGCGATATCAACTAGTAACTCTGTCTCTGGTCGGGGAATCAATACTCCCGGCGTAACTTGAAGCTCAATTTTATGAAAGCCTCTTTTACCCACCAGGTAAGCTACTGGCTCACCATTAAGCCTTCTAGATTCGAGTGCATGCCATTCCTCTAGTGCTGGGGCGCTCAGTTCTATTTCATCCCGAGAAATGAGTGTTGAGCGAGGTAGCTGGTAGTGCTTATCAAGCACGTGCGCCATCAAGATATACGCTTCATTGCGAGGAAGTAATGTGCTACCTAATAGAGATCGCAGACTTAAGGTCTTGCTCATAACTGATTTGGTGGGTGCTTAGTTATCACCTAGTGCAGCAAGAAGCTCAGCCTGATGCTCAGATGCAAGAGCGTTGCATAAATCATCTAAATCCCCATCCATCATGGCATCAATTTTATAGAGCGTGAGATTAATACGATGATCAGTGATGCGGCCCTGCGGGAAATTGTATGTACGAATACGATCGCTGCGATCTCCAGAGCCAATCAGAGATTTACGGGTCTGTGCTTCTAGTTGATGTTTCTCGCGCTCACGCGCATCCATGATGCGTGAGACCAACACTTTCATAGCTTGTTCGCGATTGCGGTGCTGGCTTCGATCATCCTGGCATTCAACAACTGTACCGGTTGGAAGATGGGTGATACGAACTGCTGAATCCGTTTTATTAATGTGCTGCCCACCTGCGCCAGAAGCACGGAAGGTGTCAATGCGTAATTCGGCAGGGTTAATTTTGACTGCTTCGAGCTCATCTGCCTCAGGCATTACTGCAACTGTACAGGCTGATGTATGAATGCGTCCTTGGGTTTCTGTCTGTGGCACGCGTTGTACACGATGGCCGCCTGATTCAAATTTGAGGCGTGAGTAAACCGATTGACCTACTAAGCGAAGAACAACTTCTTTATAGCCACCAAGATCGGATTCTGTGGAGCTAACCATTTCCACTTTCCAGCCTTGCCGCTCGGCAAAGCGGGTGTACATACGCAAAAGATCAGCTGCAAAAAGGGCGCTTTCATCCCCGCCGGTACCCGCACGAATTTCCAAGAAAACATTGCGCTCGTCATTTTCATCTTTAGGCAAGAGAAGCTTCTGAAGGCTGCCTTCTAGTTCTTCCATCGTCGCTTGAGCTTGTTTTTGTTCTTCGTCGGCAAAGTCCTTCATTTCTGGATCTTTGCGCATTTCTTCAGCCGCTTGTGCATCAGCTTCAGCTTGTTTATACAAGCCAAATTGCACAACCACCGTTGCAATATCAGAATGTTCACGCGTGAGTTTGCGATAGGCATCCATATCTTTGGTTGCCTCTTCTGAGGTTAAAAGGGAATTAAGTTCGGCTAAGCGCGTATCTAGATGTTCCAGCTTAGCCCGCATGCTGGGCTTCATCTAATGGTCTTCTGGTTTGGTATGTGAGGCGAATAGTTTTGGCAGTAACTTAATCAAGGCGTCGCGCTCGGCGCCATTGGAGTGTTGTAGTGCATGTAGTGAACCATGCAAGAATTTATTTGTAAGACCTTGTGCCATTGCACTTAATACTTCTTGTGGATCATCACCGCGCATAAGGCGCTTCATAGCGCGCTCTAATTCAAGTTGTCTTAGTCGTTCACCTTGTTGTTGAATATCTTGGATTAATGGCACTGCGTTGCGCCCTTGCATCCAATGCATAAAGTTGCCAACCCGATCTTCAATAATTGCTTCGGCCTGACTGACGGCTGCTTGACGTAAATTGGCTCCGGTTTGGATCATGACGCCTAGATCATCAACGGTATAGAGGTACACATCGTCAAGTCTGGTAATTTCTGGTTCGAAATCACGCGGCACAGCTAAATCAATCATCACCATGGGTTTATGACGCCGTTGCTTGAGAGCACTTTCCACCATACCAAGACCAATGATGGGTAATGATGAAGCCGTGCTTGAAACAATAATGTCGAATTCGTGTAGACGACCAGGCAATTCAGATAGCTTGAATGACTCTGCCTGAATATCTTGTGAAGCAATAGAGTCCGCTAATTCTTGCCCACGTTCAATCGTGCGGTTAGTAATCGCTACATTCTTGGGCTTACGCGCTACAAAATGCGTTGCGCACAAGGAAATCATTTCTCCTGCGCCGATGAATAGAATTTTTTGATCAGAAATTTTTTCAAAGATGCGTTCGGACAATCGCACAGCAGCTGCAGCCATAGAAATTGAGTGAGCACCAATTTCCGTCGATCCGCGTACCTCTTTAGCAACAGCAAAGGTTTTTTGAAATAACTGATTTAAGTAAGTGCCCAATACACCTGCATCATTTGCAGTGCGGACCGCATCTTTCATTTGCCCAAGAATTTGGGTTTCACCAATCACCATAGAATCTAATCCGCACGCCACTCTGAATGCATGGCGAACAGCATCAGATTGCGGCAATGAGTAAATGTGGGGTTGAAGGCTGCTTGGTGCAAGTTGCTGAGTTTTTGCTAACCAGTCAAAAGTGGCTTCATGCAAAATATCTGCGGCGCTTGCATCATTGGCGGCGCAATAGACTTCGGTGCGGTTACAGGTAGATAGAATGGTTGCTTCGGGCAGGCCAGATTGATTCGCTCCAAGCAGATGCTGGCGAAGATCGTGCAACGCTTCTTGAAGAAATTCAGGATCAAAGGCGACCTTTTCCCGAATGGCGACCGGCGCTGTGTGATGATTGATGCCGAGTGTCAACAACTTCATAATGGCAATTATAGATTTGATGCCCTCAATCATGGGCGCAAAAGGGGATAAAAATGGGTTTTTTGGCTTTTTTGCTGATCGGGGGTGCCTCAGGTGTGGCCACCTGGATTTTTTACCCAGGAAACCCAAAAAAACGTCCAAATCCTGCAATTCGGACTTCAAATCTACAGGGTTTGCTGGTTGCAGCCTTACTTGGGTTTATCGCAGCTGCTTTGGGAGCTTATGTGGGTCAGTACCTCAATCTTTTTCAATCGGGGCAAATGCTGGAGTGGGCGGCAGCAATTTTGGCTTCCTGCGCTATTGGATGCGTTTACACAACTTTAACTAAATAAATTGCCTTGAGCCTTTTCATCTTTGGTTGTTGTAGTTTTCACCCATTGGATTGGTTCTAGGTGGTGAGTAATTAACCAGTCATTGGTTTTTGTAAAGTGTCGACAACTATCTTTGTCAGCAGGCGCTAAAAAGGGCAAGTTTGTTTTGTATACACCTAGACCGGAGGGGTGTGAAGATTGCAAAACGAGTTGATCGTTATTTTGAACAATCAAAGGTAATTTGCTTTGAGCATGCCCACCCCAAAGTAGCCAAACCAACTGCGGCTTTTGGGTTGATAGTGCAGAAATCAATCTGTCAATCAAACTCTTCCAGCCTAAATTCGTATGACTTCCAGCCTCGCCCAATTTGACGCTGAGCGCAGTATTGAGTAATAAAACTCCCTGCTCAGCCCAGTGATGCAAGTCGCCATTCGATAATGCACCAAAACCCTCGATGCTGAGTGCTTTACTAATGTTGCGTAGCGAGCTGGGAAACTCTCGTGAGTTAGGCGAGATATTATTTGGAATAGAAAATGCCAAGCCTTGTGCGAGACCAGGAGAGTGATAAGGATCCTGACCTAGGATGACTACCTTTACAGAGTCAACGGGGGTTAATGCGAGTGCTTTGAAAAAATTTTGTGGCTCGGGCCGAACCATTCCAAGATTGGTATTCAATTCGTTTTGAATATTGTTCTCGAGTAGTTTCCAGTCGGGACTGTCGAAATAGTCGCCCAATAACTCGCGCCAGTCTTGTGGAATGGCTTCCTTGGAAAAGGAGTACATAGTCTACGCTACTTAGTAAGACTGGGGGTAGGGGTGGACGATAGAACGAGATCGTATTGTGCTGGCAGTTGAGCAGGTTGCAACACCATGATGCGTTCGTGCTCAAGATCATCGCGGTAAAAACAAACAGAGATATTTTGATGATCTGTCAGGCTGTTGAGAACCTTATCCCAGCGGTTGCTAGTGATGCGTTGACCATTAATGCTTGCCAAAAGGTCGCCTGGTGCTAATCCAGCTTCTTGAGCGGCACCGCCATCTAGGACATGAGTAATTTTGAGCCAACCATTTGATTCAGAATGACGCAGCCCAAGCTGTAGTTTGATCTTCTCTAGCTTTGTCTGAACTTTTAAATTTACAGACACTACTTTTGATGAAATCCACTTCTGCAGTGGAATATCTTCAGTTCCATATACATAGCGTGATTTAAAGTCGCCCCATATTTTTTGGAATCCACTGCCAAGTAGCCGATCAATTAAGTCATCTAATCCATGCTCTGCAATTCCATCTAGCGTTACACCATGCTTTTGCCAAATTAAGCGCATTAAATCATCTAATGATTTTTTGTTTTTAGAGAATGCGCGGATTTGTAAATCTAGGCCAAGCGCCAATAATGCGCCTTTGCCGTAGTAACTTACAACAGCATTCGGTGTGTTTTCATCGGCTTGATAGTATTTTGTCCAGGCGTCAAAAGAGCTATCGGCCAAGCTTTGCTTTAATCTTCCTGGGCTACGCAGAACACCGTTCCAGTTGTCTGCAACCAACTTGAGATATTGAGCTGGGTTAATTCGTTTGCTTCTGAAGAGCTGAAGATCATCGTAGTAGCTAGTGAAGCCTTCAAAAAGCCAAAGTAATTGGGTGTGGTTTCTGTTTTGTAAATCGTAGGGCTGAAAAACCTTAGGCTTAATACGTTTTACCAGCCATGCATGGAAGTATTCGTGACTGCACAGACCCAGAAATTCACGATAAGCGGTTTCATCCAAGGGAATATGTTTTTGTGGAATCTGGTCTCTGCGGCAGAGTAAAGCTGTGCTGTTTTGATGCTCAAGGCCACCATAGCCATTGAGCACTGCGTTGAGTAGGAAGAGATAGTTGGTAAATGGTGCCTTCTTTGTTTTAGGCTCAAACAGGTTGATAGTGCATGAACAGATAGCCTGTAAATCGTTTACTAAACGTGCGGAATCAACTGGGTATAGGCATCCTTGTATAGCCAGACTGTGCGGAACATTATTTGAATTCCAATGAACCAATTGGAATTCACCCATCGCAACTGGATGATCAATAAGGTCATCATAATTTTTAGCTAAGTAATAGCCAAAGCCACGCTCATCAGTTTTGGCTTTTCTTAAACCCGTCTGTATAGCCCAGTGTTCGGTAGAGGCATTGTCAGGAGAGGTAATCGCTAGTGAGCATGGAATATTTTCTTGGCCAGCTACTGAAAGACACAGGCTAGTAGGGTTGAAAAAGCCCCGCTCAGTATCTAGATATGCTGCTCGAACAGAATTATCAAATGCATATACCGTCGTGATGATATCAACTGGTTCAGTGATATCTGCGGGCAAGCGCCATTGATTGTTATCGATGCGTTCAAGAGTTAATTTCTTTTTGCTTGAAGCGCCAAAAGCTTCAATAGTCTCAATATGTTTTGAAAAATCTCGAATCAAATAGCTACCAGGAATCCATGCCGCCATTTGTAATATCTGGCCCAGGGGATCGGGATTGGCAATGCGCAGCTTTACTTTAAAGCGATGACCGTGCAGGTCTGCAGGCCATACGGTGTATTGAATTGCTGGCAGATCAGATTTGTTCATGAGCTTCTTTTTGTTACTTAAGCGAATTAAATTTCTTTTCGATATCAGTTACTTGAACTGCGCCAGGGAAACGACTTCCATCGGTAAAGAAAAGTGTAGGGGTGCCAGTGATGCCATAGGCTTTTGCAAAGGCCAAATTTTTATCTAGAGGATTACTGCAGTCAGTTTTGCCTGTTGGTGCAGTTCCATTCACCATCCAATCAATATAGTTCTTGTACGGGTCAGCACTGCACCAGATCTGCTTTGATTTTTGAGCGGAATCTGGCGACAAAATAGGAATGAGATATGTGTAGATGGTGACGTTGTCTAATTGCTGTAAAGATTTTTCTAAGCGCTTGCAGTAACCGCAGTTCGGATCTGAAAAAATAGCCAATTGGCGCTGACCATTGCCACGAACTGATTTAAATGCATTGGCTTGATTTAGATCGCTCCACTTGATGCGGTTGAGGTCAGCTTGCCGTTGCTCAGTAATATTTTTTCCGGAGGCGAGTTCAATAATTTCACCTTGAATTAAATATTTACCAGAAGTATCTGTGTAGAAAATTTCATTGCCAACAAGAACTTCATAGAGGCCCGAAACGGGGGCGGCAGTTACGCTGCGTACTTTTGCATTAGAGCTGAGTTTCTTTTGAATCTCAGTCTTAATTTGTTGCTCTGTTTGTGCAAATGCGGATTCTGAAGGGGTGAGGAGTGTGCATATCACTCCAAGCACAAGTGCGGTGTTTGATAGCAGGCTGCTTATCAATTTAGTCAAAATCAATTTCTCCTAGTGCGCGCTCAATGAGGCGCTGTTTGATGAAGTGGCTTTTATTAACCAAGCCAAGACCCCAGTTGCGCAATTGCTTTTCTGTAGTGCTAGTACCAGAAAATAACTTTTTCAATTTATCTGTTACCCACAACAGTGCATTGGTATCACCTTGCCGTTGTCGTTCGTAACGACGGAGCAAGGTTAAATCATTCAATTTGCGGAATGGCTCACGTTTACTAATTACATTCAGTAATACGGCAACATCTCTCAATCCCAAATTGAGACCTTGACCTGCCAAGGGGTGCATCACATGTGCGGCATCTCCAATCAGAACCACTTGAGGATTGGCTTCAGGGCCGATAAAGCGTGTTGCTCGAATTTTGCGCAGTGGAAACGCAGCTGGTGTCGAGTTAAGAGTGAGTTCACCCAATTGTTTTTCAATGGCGCCATTGGCAATCAATGAAAAACGTTCTTGCCATTGAGATTGATTGAGTTGCAAAAGCTCTGCTGCATGTTCGGGAGTAGTTGACCACACCATCGATACCTGTTTATTTGGTAGAGGTAGCATTGCCACAATATCTCCACCAGGCAAAAACCATTGAAAGGCAGTTTCGAGATGCGGGTAAGTGCAAACCCAATTTGCAACTACAGCGCTTTGTGAATAACTTTCTTCGCTGGCGGTAATGCCGATGGCTGAGCGAATAGGTGAGTTTGCTCCATCCGCTGCAATGACTAATTGCGCATGAAGAAGCTCACTATTTTTTAGATGTAAGGTGCTACCTTGAGCATTTACTTCAATTGTTTCTACAGCATCGTTAATGCGTTCAAGCTTATTCTGAAATCGACTGGCTTGATCAAGCGTATGTTCAATTAAATTTGACTCGCCAATCCAAGCAAGTTGCGAAGTGCCAGCCTCAAACGCAGAGAGATGTAGTTGATCATTTCTTTCTCCGCGATCTCCGTAAATGCGCATATCTCGCACAACTTGCATACGACTATGGTCAAGGGCATCCCATGTTTGTAGGTGGGCGAGCAATTTCTGAGTACTTGGTGAAAAGGCGTAGATTCTTTGGCCCCATTGACTGCCTTCTGGAGCTGGGCTCGGGCTTCCTAAATCTGGGGCAATTTCTACTGTAGTGAGCCCAAGCTGGGCTAAACCCAAGGCGCAGGCCTTGCCGGCTATGCCCCCGCCTACTACGGCGACATCGATGGACCGTATTTGCGAGGGGTTTACCTGTTTTTTGGGTGAATGATGATGGTGTGCTTCCGACATATCTCGATGATATCGAAACCAGCCCCATTACAATATGGTTATGTCTTTGAAATGTGGCATCGTCGGCCTGCCTAACGTCGGCAAATCTACCCTCTTTAATGCGCTTACCAAGGCTGGAATCGCAGCAGAAAACTATCCTTTTTGCACGATTGAGCCCAATGTTGGCGTTGTAGAGGTTCCAGACCCTCGCTTAGCCGCCTTAGCTGAGATCGTCAAGCCCGAGCGTATTTTGCCCGCCGCAGTGGAGTTCGTGGATATTGCGGGCTTAGTAGCGGGAGCCTCTAAGGGCGAAGGTCTTGGGAATCAGTTCTTGGCCAATATCCGTGAAACTGACGCGATTACTCATGTAGTGCGTTGTTTCGAAGACCCTAATGTGATTCACGTTGCTGGCAAGATCGACCCTATTGCTGACATTGGTGTTATCGATACTGAGTTAGCGCTCTCAGATTTGGCCACAGTTGAAAAAACACTTGCTCGTTCAAGTAAAGCGGCCAAGTCTGGAAACGATAAAGAAGCTGCTGCTTTAGTTGCGGTGCTCACGAAAGTACAAGCGCATTTAGATTCCGCGCAACCAGTACGTAGTTTGAGTTTGACGGATGAGGAAAAATTATTGATTAAGCCTTTGTGTTTAATCACTGCAAAGCCTGCAATGTATGTTGCAAACGTCAAAGAAGACGGTTTTGAAAATAATCCACATCTTGAAGCGGTGAAGCAACATGCTGCCAAAGAAAAAGCACCAGTAGTGGCTGTATGCGCGGCGATTGAGGCTGAAATTGCAGATTTGGATGATGCTGATAAATCAGCTTTCTTGTCTGATTTAGGCATGGATGAACCAGGCTTGGACCGCGTTATTCGGGCTGGTTACGCGCTCTTGGGATTGCATACCTACTTTACTGCTGGCGTTAAGGAAGTGCGGGCATGGACAATTCATCAAGGTGATACGGCGCCAAAAGCAGCAGGTGTAATTCATACCGATTTTGAGCGCGGCTTTATTCGTGCACAAACCATTTCTTATGACGACTTTATTCAATTCAAGGGCGAATCAGGCGCTAAAGAAGCTGGAAAAATGCGCGCCGAAGGTAAAGAGTACGTTGTGAAGGATGGGGATGTACTCAACTTCTTATTCAACGTCTAAGATCTGAGTTAAGAAGAAAACAAAAAGCCCTGTTAAAACTAACAGGGCTTTTTTAATTTCTCCAAGACAGCTCTTGGTTGTTTCCTGGGAGTCTCTTAAGCTGATTTAAGTGCTTTTTCTAGACATTTTGAGATATCTTCATATCGCTTGAGGGCTGCCTTAGTGGGTAAGACTTCCTTTTTTCGGCCATCATCGTTTGAGGCCATTTTGATATAGCCCATAGCGATAAGATTCTTAAGACGCCCATGGAGTGTGGCTTGAGAGCCTAGCTCGGAAAGTGAAATAAGATCCCCCACTAAGATAGCTTGTTTTGCATGTGCTGCAGTAACAACTCTGTCTAGTAAACTTTTTTCAATCGCATCTAACTTTTTGCCAGGGTTAATTCGATCGAGTGCATCAATCAAATTTAAAAAACGAAGATAGGCGGATGGCTTTTCGATTGACATGAATTAAATAAACAATATTAGCTCTTAGGTGAACACCATTCTATTCCTGAATTGCAGTTGTTGCTATTGACCTCAGTCACAATAATCATTAACGCTAATACTAATGTCGAATTTTTCTTCAATGCTTATGCGTACAGGCTTGATAAATGTGCTTATTAGTGCGCTTACATATACGCTGCTTTTTTATATCAATAGCTGGATCACTAGTGAATTGGTGTTTGGCCTTGGCGTGAATTGGATTTATCTGCCAGCAGGCCTGCGACTATTTTTAACCTTGATATTTGGCTTGCCGGGAGCGTTAGGTATTGCGTTAGCTTCCGCCTTAATTAGTTATAGCGGCGAACTTTCATCGGATCTGATAATTTGCATTGGCACTGGCCTCATCTCTGGGTTTGCCCCATACCTTGCGAGGATATTTGTCTTTAGTAATGTGAAGCTAGAAGCTGATTTAAGTAATATGAATTTGCAAAAATTATTGCTTTGTATCGTGATTTACGCCTTGATGAGTGCTGGCTTGCATCAATATTGGTATGCCACTGTAGGGCTTGCAAATACCGGGAGCGTGAATCACTTTGCGGTCATGGCCATTGGCGATGTACTGGGCTCTATCTTGCTAATTGCATTGATTAAGTCCGGCTTAGATCTAATTAAGCGATTTAGAAAAATAGATCGCTAAGCGCCTTGCCTGGATCGGCGCTACGCATAAAGGCTTCGCCGACTAAAAAAGCATTTACTTGATTGCTACGCATAAGTTGCACATCATCGCGACTCAATATTCCGGATTCAGTAACCAAAATTTTATTGCTGGGAACTGAAGGCAAAAGTGACAGTGTGGTTTGCAATGTCACCTCAAAAGTTTTGAGGTTACGGTTGTTGATTCCAAGCAATGGTGTTTTTAATTCAAGCGCTTGTTCAAGTTCAGGCCCATCATGGACTTCTACCAATACATCTAAGCCTAGCTCGTGGGCGCAAGCTTCCAGCTCTTTCATTTGGTTGAGTTCAAGGCAGGCGACGATTAACAAAATCGCATCTGCACCAATCGCCCGCGCTTCATAGATTTGATAGGGGTCTATCGTAAAGTCTTTGCGTAAAACAGGAATACTGCAAGCGCTACGAGCTTCTTGAAGGTAGGCGTTACTTCCTTGGAAATAATCCACATCGGTTAATACTGACAAACAAGCTGAGCCATGTTTTTCATAGGATCTAGCAATTTCAGCGGGAATGAAGTGTTCGCGCAGAATACCCTTACTTGGACTTGCTTTTTTAATCTCAGTAATGACGCCTGCATTGCCTACTGCAATCTTTTGTTCGATAGCGCGAATAAATCCACGAGGTTTTTGCTTCGAATCTTGATTATTGGCATGAGCCATTTCACGTTGACCCGCAAGTGAAATTTTCTTTAAGTTGTTTGCAACCTCAATTTTTTTAGTCGCAACAATTTTTTCTAGGATATCGCTCATGAAACAAGAGTCATTAGAGGGTTCGTTAGGAATTACTTGGATTGGGTGGCTGCAACAAATGCATCCAGTTTTTGGCGTGCAGCGCCAGAACTGATCGCTGCTTTGGCTTTAGCGATACCACTGGCGATATCTTGCGCAATGCCCGCTACATAAAGAGTGGCGCCAGCATTTAAGCAAACGATGTCACTTGCTGGACCTGGTTTGTTATCAATTACATCAAGCACAATTTTCTTGGATTCTTCTGCGTTGGCCACTTTAAAGCTGTTTGTTGGCGCAGTGTTCAAGCCAAAATCTTTTGGATGAATTTCATACTCGCGTACAGCGCCATCTTTAAGTTCGCCAACTAAAGTTGGACCTTCGAGAGAGATTTCATCTAGACCATCGCGACCATAAACCACTAATGCATGTTCCATGCCTAGAGCTTGCAAAACCCTTGCTTGAATACCCACCAGATCTGGGTGAAATACGCCCATCAAAATACGTTTCGCGTCAGCTGGATTAGTTAGTGGTCCCAGAATATTGAAAATAGTACGCACGCCTAATTGTTTGCGAATGGGCACAACATTTTTCATTGCGGGGTGATGGTTGGGGGCAAACATGAAACCAGCGCCAACATTGGAAATGCATTTGGCAACTTGATCGGCGGATAGGGTCAAATTGACGCCCAGGGCCTCCAAAACATCAGCGCTACCGGATTTGCTGCTAACGCTGCGATTACCGTGTTTAGCAATCTTTGCACCAGCGGCTGCCGCAACAAACATTGCCGCAGTTGAGATATTAAAAGTGTGTGCGCCGTCACCGCCAGTACCCACTACGTCAACAAGATGGGATCGATCTTCCACGTTTACCGCAGTTGCGAACTCGCGCATGACTTGCGCTGCCGCTGCAATCTCACCAACAGTTTCTTTTTTGGTGCGAAGAGCAACTAATAAGCCAGCAACTAATTCAGGTGCCATTTCACCACTCATGATGAGACGCATCATATCGGTCATTTCATCGTGAAAGAGTTCGCGATGTTCGATGCAGCGTTGCAGAGCTTCTTGAGGGGTGATTGGCATAGTGCTTACTTGGGCTTCTTGATTACATTTGTAAAAAATTCTTGAGTAGGGCGTGACCATGCTCGGAAAGGATGGACTCTGGATGAAACTGAACGCCTTCAACAGCCATCTCGCGGTGTCTTACGCCCATAATCTCTTCGTCCGAAGAGGTGGCGGTGACTTCTAAGCAAGCTGGTAAGGAGCTTTTTTCAATGGCTAGCGAGTGATAACGCGTCACTTTGAATGGGTTAGGTAGGTTTTGAAAAACACCCACACCAGTGTGATGAATATCATCAGTTTTGCCGTGCATTACTTTCTGAGCGCGAACAACTTTGCCTCCAAATGCTTCGCCGATAGCTTGGTGACCAAGGCATACGCCGAGAATAGGAAGCTTGCCAGCAAATTGCTTAATGGTCTCAACAGAGATGCCGGCCTCAGTAGGGCTGCAGGGTCCAGGAGAAATGCAAATGCGCGAAGGATTTAGTTTGGCAATATCCGCAACTGCAATCTCATCATTGCGAAAGACTTTGACCTCTTCACCTAATTCTGCAAAGTACTGCACGAGGTTATAGGTAAACGAATCGTAGTTATCAATCATTAGGAGCATCAAGTCCTCCTTGTACTAAATCTGCCGCTGTGAGTACTGCACGCGCTTTGGCTTCGGTTTCTTTCCATTCGGCAGTTGGGTCTGAATCAGCAACAACACCAGCGCCCGCTTGAGAATGCAGCATGCCATCCCGAATCACGCCAGTGCGAATCGCAATTGCAACATCCATATCGCCAGAGAAGGAAAGATAGCCCACTGCGCCACCATAAACACCGCGTTTCACAATTTCCATTTCATCAATGATTTCCATTGCGCGAATCTTTGGGGCTCCAGACAGAGTGCCCGCTGGGAAAGTTGCCCTTAAAACATCCATGTTGCTCATATTGTCTAAAAGATCACCTTCAACAGAACTCACAATGTGTTGAACATGGGAATACTTTTCAATTGACATTGAATCAGTTACTTTGACGGAGCCAGTCTTCGCAATTCGTCCTACATCATTGCGTGCAAGGTCGATCAACATGACGTGTTCGGCAATTTCCTTTGGATCTGCTAAGAGTTCTTTAGCTAGGCGCTCATCTTCTTCTGGATTTGCTCCGCGAGAACGTGTGCCAGCCAGTGGGCGAATGGTCACAATCTTTTCTGCTGCACGTTTTTCCTGACGAACCAAGATCTCTGGGGATGAGCCCACAATCTGCAGATCACCAAAGTCATAAAAATACATATAAGGCGATGGATTCAGTGATCGTAAGGCCCTGTATAGAGATAGGGGTGAATCTGTAAATGGCTTGCTAATGCGTTGGCCAATAACAACCTGCATGCAGTCGCCCGCCAAAATATATTCTTTGGTTTTGCGAACCGCATCTTCAAAATCAGCCGCTTTAAATTTACGAATGAGTTCAGTTTTCGTGCTGGCTAACGATGGTGGCATGCTGACTTGTTTGCTAAGGCATGCAAGTAATTCTTTGAGACGTGTTTGCGCTTTCTCATACCCATCAGGAATGCTAGGGTCCGCATAAACAATGAAATAAATTTTCCCGGCAACGTTATCGATAACGGCCAACTCTTCAGTCAACATGAGCTGAATATCTGGCACACCTAGTTCATCAGGCAAATCATGCTTAGCTAAACGTGATTCGATGTAACGAACAGTGTCGTAGCCAAAATATCCTGCTAAGCCTCCGCAAAAGCGTGGAAGCCCTGCTTGAACCGCAACCTTGAACCTCTTGAAATACGCATCTACGAAATCCAGCGGGTTATCTGTGTTTGTTTCAACTACTTTACCGTCTGTTATCACTTCGTTTATGGGTTTAAGCGGTGTACCAACAGTGCGAACAATGGTCTTCGCAGGCAAGCCAATAAAGGAGAAGCGGCCAAAGCGCTCGCCTCCCAAAACAGACTCAAGAAGGTAAGTATTTTTGCTGCCAAACGCTTGGCTAAGTTTGACGTAGAGCGATAGTGGCGTTTCTAAATCCGCCAACACCTCTTTGACAAGGGGAATTCGATTGAACCCCTGCTTCGCTAGGGCATTGAATTCTTCGCGTTGCATTAGGCTTTTCCTGACCTTGCTAATTCAGCACGCATTTCTTTGATGACTTGCTCGTAGTTTTCTTTTCCGAATATTGCTGAGCCCGCTACAAATGTGTCGGCACCAGCATGAGCAACTTGCGCAATATTGTCGACTTTGATGCCACCGTCAACCTCGAGACGAATCTTGTGACCAGTGTCAGCTTCATGACGATCAAGTCGAGTGCGCACTTGCGTAATTTTTTGCAAAGTGCTCGGGATAAAAGATTGACCACCAAATCCGGGATTAACTGACATTAGTAAAACTAAGTCTAGTAATTCAAGAGTGTGATCTAGGTGATCAAGTGGCGTAGCTGGATTTAAAACAAGACCAGCTTGACAGCCTTGATCACGAATCAAATTTAATGTGCGATTCACATGCGGACTTGCTTCTGGATGAAAGCTAATCAAGTTCGCACCAGCTTTGGCAAAGTCTGGAATGATGCGATCAACTGGCTCAACCATGAGGTGGACATCGATTACTGCAGGCACGCCATTTTTCTTGGCGTAAGGGCGAATAGCCTCACAAACCAAGGGGCCAATAGTGAGGTTGGGAACATAGTGGTTATCCATCACATCAAAGTGAATCCAGTCAGCGCCCGCCACTAGGACATCCTGGACTTCTTTGCCCAGGCAGGCAAAGTTAGCCGACAAAATGGAGGGGGCAATGACAAATTGAGGATTTGGTGATGTTTTTTGGCTTTCCATCCCTAGATTCTAGCTTGCAGTTGGCCTTAGGATGGAGCAGAATTCCATCATGAATCCTCATGAAATCAGCATTACGGTCAAGACGCAGTACCTTCCAGACCAATCTGACCCAGATAATCGCCAATTTGCCTTTGCCTATACGATCACCATTCGCAACACGGGATCGGCCAGTATTCAGCTCATAGCCCGTCATTGGTTCATTACGGATGGGGATAACGATGTGCAGGAGGTAAAGGGTCTAGGGGTAGTAGGACAGCAGCCTTTATTGCGCTCAGGGGAGCATTTTGAGTACACCAGTTGGGCTACCCTCCCAACTCCTGCAGGAACTATGCGTGGCGAGTATTTTTGCGTTACGGAAGATGCCCAGTTTTTTCAGGCGCCCATCCCAGAATTTGCCTTGGTAATGCCACGGACACTACATTAAGGCGATTCACTATCCAGTAAGGCTATGCGGTAATAGAGCCCAGTAATTATTTTTTGCCTTTACCAGTCCATAGGACAATAAACAACAAAAGTCCTAGCGCGATAGCGCCTTCAATGACAAACAGTAGCATTGGGTATTCATCAAGTAAATTGGCAATCATGATTTCGAAATATAAATGGTCTCAAGTAAGTGTAGTCGCAATTTTCACTATTTCGACTGTTGCCTTACTAACTGCATGTTCAACTCCACCGACGCGCGGAACGGGATATCGATCAAGTAGCTCAGGAGTAGCTCCTTCAGCTTACAGTTCATCCATTGCAAACTTTAGTTCTGTCTCATGGCAGGCAATTCCAGGGTGGCAGGATGATGAGTTAGTACAAGCATGGCCAGCCTGGCAAAAAAGTTGTGAGGGTTTGCTCAAGCGCAGTTCACGAAATGGCGATGTTAATTGGCGCCAGGTGTGTACTCAGGCTGGAAACCTCTCTAGCCGTGATTCCCAAGCCATTCGCAGATATTTTGAAAATAACTTTCAAGCATACGAAGTCCGAAATAATTCTGGGGCTGATACAGGCTTGATTACTGGTTATTACGAACCAGTGATGAATGGATCTCAAACTAAAACCAGCACATATAGTGTGCCGCTCTATGCTTATCCCGCTGCTTGGAAAAAATCTAAACCAAATCTTGGCCCTACTCGCGCTGAATTAATAAGCTCAGGAGTGCTTAAAGGTTCTGAAATTGCTTGGGTTCAGGATCCTGTTGCTGCAGCCTTTATGCAAATTCAGGGTTCTGGAAAAATTCGTCTTGAAGATGGGCGTGTGATGCGCTTGGGTTTTGCGGGAACGAATGAGCAACCTTTCAAATCTTTTGCGCAATGGTTGCTAGATCGTAAAGAAATCACGCGAAGTGAAGCAACGATGCAAGGAATTTCACAGTGGGCTAAACGCAATCCAGATCGCGTTAACGAAATGCTTAATGCCAACCCACGTTTTGTCTTTTTCAAAGAATTGCCTAGTAATGTGGATGCTGATTTAGGCCCTACTGGTGCATTGGGTGTTCCATTAACAGGCGAGCGTAGTATCGCAATCGATTTGCAAGCAATGCCACTGGGTGCGCCAGTGTTTCTGGCAACAACGCGACCCTTGAGTAATCAGCCACTTCAGAAGTTGGTTTTTGCGCAAGATACTGGTAAAGCCATTGTCGGCGGTGTGCGAGCCGATTACTATTGGGGTTCAGGTGATGCTGCAGGTGAAGCAGCTGGAAGAATGAAGCAGAATGGCAGGGTGTGGTTGTTATTGCCCCGGTAATGCGGCAATCCAAAAAAGATAAACAGAAACTAGAAAGTAGAAAGAAGTCGATGAGCTACCAAACAATTTTGACTGAAGTAGATGGCAAGGTTGCCACCATTACATTGAATCGCCCTGATGTATTAAATGCACTGAATGATCAATTGATGGATGAGCTTGGCGAAGCCTTGCTGAAGTTTGATGCGGACGACAACATTGGTTGCATCATTGTCACGGGTAGTGAAAAGGCGTTTGCTGCGGGCGCGGATATCGCTTCAATGGCAAAGCGCAGCTTGCAAGATGTGTATCGACATAATTTTATTTCTCGTAATTGGGGGCACATGCAGAAAGTACGCAAGCCTGTGATCGCGGCGGTTTCTGGATATGCATTAGGTGGTGGTTGTGAATTGGCAATGATGTGCGACACGATCATGGCTGCTGATAACGCCAAATTTGCGCAACCTGAAATCAAATTAGGCATTATTCCTGGCGCTGGCGGAACACAACGTCTTCCCCGTGCAGTATCAAAAGCAAAGGCAATGGACTTGGCTTTAACAGGGCGAATGATGGATGCTGCTGAAGCTGAGCGTGCTGGTTTGGTATCGCGAATATTCCCAAAAGCGGATTTGCTTAAAGAAGTCAAAGCAATTGCTAAAGATATTGCCGATATGCCTTTACTAACAACGATGATGGTTAAAGAAGCTGTCAATACAGCTTACGAGACAACCCTGTCGCAAGGGATTCATTTTGAGCGTCGCCTGTTTCATGCATGCTTTGGAACTAATGATCAAAAAGAAGGTATGGCTGCCTTTATGGAAAAGCGCCCTGCTAAATTCACAAATTCTTGATGCTGAATTTAAAGCTACTTAGCTTTTCTCTAAAAAGCGTTGAGCTAATTTGACCCAGTAGTTCACCCCTACTGGGATCAAAGCGTCATTAAAGTCATAGGATGGGTTATGTAGATGGCATGGACCCATGCCATGACCAGTCGATCGATGATCGCCATCTCCGTTACCCAAAAAGACATAGCAGCCCGGTTTCTCTAACAACATAAAGGCGAAGTCTTCCGCGCCCATAGTGGGGTCAATCGATGTGTTGACATTTTGTTTGCCTACTAACTCACTCATCACTTGACTCGCAAATTCCACTTCATTTGCATGGTTGATCAGAGGGGGATAGTTTCTAGAAAAGGTAATTTCAGCTTGGCAGTCAAATGCACCTGCAACACTATGAGCAACCTCTCTTAAGCGTTGCTCGATTAGATCAAGCACCTCTAGGGTAAAGGTGCGTACAGTGCCACCAATAAAAGCGCTGTCTGGAATAACGTTACTGGTTTCGCCCGCATGAAATTGCGTTACTGAAAGTACTGCAGCATCTACAGGACGTTTGTTGCGAGTAATAATGCTTTGCAGAGCTAATACCACTTGCGCTCCAGCCAGTACTGGATCAGCACTGTTATGGGGAAGTGCCGCATGGCCACCTCTACCGGTGACGGTAATCTCAAAAGCATTGCTTGATGCCATCATCGGGCCGGGCGTCACTCCAAAATCACCTTCAGCTAAACCGGGCCAGTTATGTAATCCAAATACAGCATCACAAGGAAATTGCTCAAATAAACCATCTTTGATCATTTCACGGGCACCAGCGCCGCCTTCTTCGGCTGGCTGAAAAATAAAAATCACGCTACCTTTGAAATCTCGATGATTCGATAGATATTGCGCAGCTCCTAAGAGCATGGCAGTGTGACCATCGTGACCACAGGCGTGCATCTTTCCAGGATTGCGTGAGGTGTGTGCAAAATTATTGTGCTCTTGTAAGGGTAGTGCATCCATGTCAGCGCGCAAGCCAATCATCTTGCCGGGGCCTAAGTCTCCATCGAGTCGCCCAACGACACCTGTTTTGCCCATTCCCCTGAATACGCTGATGCCCCAACTAGAGAGAGCTTCCGCAACGAGATCGGCGGTGCGATTTTCCTCAAAGCGCAGCTCTGGATGCGCATGAATGTTGCGCCGAATTTCTTGTATTTCTGGCGCGGACTCAATTATTTCTGGAATTAAATGCATTGCTTCATCTTATCCGAAACTGAATTGAAGTGCATCCCAAACGTGGGTATACATGAATATTTCGAGTTTATTCAGCTGGTAACTGAATATGCTGCGCAGCAAACTTCAGCGCTTCAAGTGAATAGGGTTGGTTACTCAATTTTTGAATGTTCGTTGGTAGATTAGGTATCAATCCTAAGAAGGGCGCACTGATTCGAGATTGAAGCGTTTCAATATTCTCACTTAATAAACCCATCTCTTGATCCAATGTGTTTGCAATCCAAGCCGCAATAACAAGCTTGCGCGCGCGAATAGCTTCGATGGTAAGTAGCGCATGGTTGATGCATCCCAGTTTCATACCAACAACTAAGATGACTGGCAGCTGAATTTGTTGAGCAAAATCACCCAAGTTCATTTGATCATTCAGTGGAACAAGAAAGCCACCGGCACCCTCGACTACAACGCAGCCTTTTTCCCGTTGCAGATCTTTATATGCCTTCAGCATGGTCTCGAGTTCAAGACGAATGCCTTTCCTTTTTGCAGCCAAATGCGGCGCTGCTGGAGTATCTAGAACATAAGGACAGAGACTCAATTGTCCTTGTTGTAGATTCGAAGCAATTCGTAAAGTTTCAAGATCTTCATTTAGAGGTTGACCATTCTGCCCTGGGTAAGTGCCGGCAACTACCGGCTTAAACCCGACGACTTGTTTGTCTAATTCTCGTAACTTCAGAATTAAGGCGCCACTTACTAAGGTTTTTCCAACTTCAGTATCTGTGCCGGTAACAAAAAATCCAGGTAATGTACTCATCAATGGGTTTTCTCAAGTACGCGTTGTTCGATCAAATTCAGCGTGTTGATGAGTGCGCGCAGATCATCCTCGCTATGATTTGCTGAGAAAGTAATACGTAAGCGTGAGCTACCAATCGGAACGGTGGGTGGTCTGATGGCTGGAATCCAATAGCCTGCCTCATCTAATAGCTTTGCAGCCATTAGGGCGTCTGCATTGCTGCCTAAGATGATTGGCTGAATCGGCGTGCAAGAGAGCACTTTTTCCCATTTGGAGAACTTCATCTCTGATTGCCAAATAGTAATCAATCGATTTAAGTGGGCGCGACGTTGAGCGCCTTCTTCAGAATCAATAATTTTCAGGCTTTGCAGTAAGGCATGCGCAATTGCTGGAGGGGTGGCGGTACTGTAAATATAAGGTCGACCCTTTTGAATGAGCCATTCAATAAAAGTATTTTCTGCGCAGATAAATGCACCGCTTACTCCGGCTGCTTTACCTAAAGTCCCAATATAAATAATGCGGTCAGAGCAAATTTGCTCTTGCTCTAAAACACCATGCCCATGTTTGCCTAGCACTCCAAAGCCATGAGCGTCATCTACCAATAGAAGCGCATCGCATTGCTCAGCAATATTGAGTAATTTTTTTACAGGTGCTAGATCGCCGTCCATACTAAAAACAGCATCCGTCACAATGAGTTTGAGCGCTTTGGTATCTTTTTGCAGATCCGTAAGCAAGAGCTCAGGTTGAGTGTGATCAAAGAGTGTGACGCTGGCGTTGTTTTGAGCGCTCGCTAAACGAACGCCATCAATTAATGAGGCATGATTTAGTTTGGCAGAATAAATGCTGACTTCACCTCGCGGAGCAAGTCTTGCTAGACCAGTAATAGCAGTCAGATTAGCAAGATATCCCGTGCTGAAAAATAATGCGCGGGCATTGGGGATATGGTCTGCTTGAAATGCCGCCAACTGTTTTTCTAGTGATTCATGTGCAGCGCTATGGCCGCTGATTAAGTGGGATGCGCCGCTACCAACCCCATATTTACGAGCCCCTTCTACTAGGGCTTCTGTGATTCTGGGGTGATTGGCTAGCCCTAAGTAATCATTGCTACAAAAAGCTTTTAGTTCACGATCACCAACCAATGCCTTGGTGTCACAAGGGGTTTCAGTAATGCGTAATTTACGCTTCAGTAATTGCAGATCTAAGTCCACAATTTGTTCTTCGGCTAGCGTTAATGCTTTGAATCGATTCACTGGAGATTGACTCATGCAAGCGCCTTATCTAGGGCCCTCTTTACTGACTGCCCCATGGCTTGAGTTTCTTCCGAAGAAAGAATGTAAGGCGGCATTACGTAAATAGTATTTCCAATTGGTCGAATGAGAATGCCCTCGGACAAGCTCTTTGCAAACATCTCCCGAGGAAATGCATTTGGATTTTTTAAAGAGGATGGTTTGACATCAAATGCCAATACCATCCCTTGTTGACGCCAATGCTCAATTCTCGAATCAGTCTTGGCCCATTCGAAAGCTGATGCTAGTTCTTGTGAGCGAATTTTATTTCGCTCAAGCACGTTCTCTGATTCAAAAATTTCTAAGCAAGCTAAAGCTGCTACGCAAGCAAGAGGATTGCCAGTGTAAGAATGCGAATGCAGGAAACCATGCTGAACTTGATCTTGATAAAACGCTTGGTAAATTTTGTCTGTCGTCATGCAAAGCGAAAGCGGTAGATAGCCACCGCTGATTCCTTTGGAGAGCGTCAGAAAATCTGGCCAAATATCCGCATGTTCACAAGCGAAGAATTTGCCGCTACGCCCACAACCTACGGCGATTTCATCGGCAATCAAATGCACTTCATATTGATCGCATAAGCTTCTTACAAGGCGAATATACTCTGGTGAATACATGACCATCTGACCAGCACATTGCACTAGGGGCTCGACAATAATTGCTGCAATATTTTCATGTTCTTTTTCAAATAGCTCTTGTAGTTTCTGTGCTGCATCTTTTGCAACGTCTTCAGCACTCATTCCGTTTTTTGCTTTGCGTGTATCAGGAGATGGCGCAGTAAAAACATTTTGCAAAAGTGATCCATAGGCTTCACGAAAAATAGCGACATCAGTTACTGCTAGTGCACCTAATGTTTCTCCGTGGTAGCCATTTTCAAGACAAACAAATTTCTTTTTGCTTGGTTTGTCGTTGTGTTGCCAGTAGTGATGGCTCATCTTGAGTGCAATCTCGACAGCGGAAGCGCCATCCGATGCATAAAACACATGTCCTAAGTGATGATGAGCGAGTGCAGACAGTTTTTCTGAGAGTTCAACAACAGGCTGGTGAGTAAAACCTGCGAGCATCACATGCTCAATTTTTTCTAGTTGCGCATGAATAGCTTGGTTGATGCGAGGGTTGGAGTGCCCAAATAAGTTTGTCCACCAAGAGCTGATGCAATCCAGAAGCGCATTTCCCTGCTCGTCATAGAGCCAAGCCCCTTTTCCCTTGGTAATGGCGATCAATGGAAAGGATTCATGTTGCTTCATTTGGGTGCAGGGGTGCCAAACGGCTGCCAGGCTGCGGTCAATGAGGGTGGGTTGATTTGGATCAGAAATAACCTTCATATTCGATATTTGACCACTAGTTTTTCCTAATTTCGGCTTCCATCTGTTATGTTTATGCCTGAGATTCACCTATTTTCTGGAATTTACCCATGTTGGACGCCCAAACTGTAGAAAAACCCCTCACTCAGATCAAATCCAAGGCGGATTTGCGTAAAGAGCTTGATGCGGAAGGTGAGTGGTCACTAACTCAGGTGGAGGCTTTGTTTGCCTTACCTTTCAATGAGTTAATGCTTAAAGCCCAGGAAACTCATAAGACCTATTTTCCTGAGGGTGATGTGGAATTGGCAACCCTCTTATCGATTAAGACTGGCGGGTGTCCCGAAGATTGCGGTTATTGCCCGCAAGCAGCTCGTTATGACACCGATGTGAAGGCTGAAAAGTTAATGGGCTTAGAGGAGGTTTTGGAAGCCGCTAAAGCAGCTAAAGCAGCAGGCTCTAATCGTTTTTGTATGGGTGCCGCATGGCGTGAACCCAAAGATCGCGATATTGAAAAAGTGACTGCGATGATTAAAGGTGTCAAGGCATTAGGTCTTGAAACTTGCGCCACTTTAGGAATGTTGGAGGCCGATCAAGCTAAAGCATTGTCAGAAGCAGGCCTCGATTTTTATAATCACAACCTCGATACAAGTGAAGATTTTTATCGTTCAGTTATTTCTACTCGTGGTTATCAAGATCGCTTAGATACGATTTCAAATGTGCGCTCAGCAGGTATGTCTGTATGTTGTGGCGGTATCGTTGGTATGGGTGAATCTCGTGAGCAACGCGCTGCATTTTTGACGCGCTTAGCGAACTTAAGTCCATATCCAGAATCTGTTCCAATTAATCATTTAGTCCCGGTTACAGGCACGCCATTGGCAGATCAAAAACCATTAGATCCATTGGAATTTGTAAGAACGATTGCTGTTGCACGCATCACAATGCCTAAAGCACGGGTGCGTTTATCAGCTGGTCGCCAAGAGCTCGGAAGAGCTGTTCAGGCTATGTGTTTCTTGGCTGGTGCGAACTCTATTTTTTATGGTGAGCAACTACTCACTACCGGCAATCCTGAAGCAGAACAAGACCGTGCGCTCTTGGCGGAACTTGGTTTAAAGACAAAGCAAAGCTGTAAAGCAGAGGTTTTGGTTTAACTTATTTTTTAGCCAATGACGCCTATTGATCGTCTGATTATTGAGTTTGATACCGCCCTGCGGTCAGTTGTTGGTGGTGCAAATGCAGATCGACCAACACCAAACTTTCAGTCAAATACAAAGCATTC
The DNA here is from genome assembly GCF_013307225.1 of Polynucleobacter tropicus. Lineage (NCBI taxonomy): Bacteria > Pseudomonadati > Pseudomonadota > Betaproteobacteria > Burkholderiales > Burkholderiaceae > Polynucleobacter > Polynucleobacter tropicus. The sequence goes on from NZ_CP028942.1 coordinate 144,270, forward strand.
TCTTGATGCTGCTGAGCGTAAACATGCGGCTGGATTGATGCGCGTAAATCATGTTGGTGAAGTTTGCGCGCAAGCACTTTATCAATCGCAAAAATTGGTAGCGCGTGATCCTCAAATTAGAGAAATGCTAGAGCATTCTGCGCAAGAAGAAATGGATCATTTGGCATGGTGCGAAACTCGTCTTAAAGAATTAGATTCACATACAAGTTATCTCAATCCATTTTGGTATGCGGGGTCTTTTGCGATTGGTTTGTTAGCTGGTTTAGCTGGAGATAAATGGAGTTTAGGATTTGTTGCTGAAACAGAAAAACAAGTTGAGGCACATCTTGAAAACCATCTTGAGAAATTGCCAATTGACGATCAGCGTTCTCGCGCAATCGTTGATCAAATGCGCATCGATGAGATTGAGCATGGACAAGCCGCTTTGCATGCTGGCGGCGCCACTCTTCCTGAGCCAATCCAGAAAATCATGCAAACAATTTCAAAAGTGATGACGACAACCGCTTACAAAATCTAGTAATAAAAATTCGGATTTAAATTTTTAGAAAATTTATTGATTAATTTATTTAATACTGGACATAAATACAGTATTTTTTAGATTATTAGGTCATATATCTAAGATATTGTCTTAAGTATATTTTCCAAGCCATTGTTTTAAGTAGCTATTTTATTGCCATCATTTTATTAACATACGACGCTAAGTGTCTGTAAACATTAGAGAAATTCCTAAGAAAATCCCCAAAAACACTTGACCCTAATATGCCGATCCTCTAAAGTGGGAGGAAGTGTGAAAAAGTGGGGTAAATGGTGTTTCAAGGCGCGTCAGCTCTTAATTTAGATGCAAAAGGTCGGATGTCGATTCCGGCAAAGCATCGTGACGCCCTTTTGGTGCAGGGCGAGGGCCGAGTAACGCTCACTAAACACCCTGATGGCTGCTTATTGCTTTTTCCAAGGCCAGAGTGGGAGAGCTTTCGATCTAGAGTTGCTCAACTCCCAATGGATGCGCATTGGTGGCGCCGAATTTTCTTAGGTAATGCCGCTGAGATTGACCTTGATAGTGCTGGTCGAGTTTTAGTAAGTCCAGAGTTGCGTGCTGCCGCAGGAATTGAAAAAGAAGTGATCTTGCTCGGTATGGGTAGTCACTTGGAGTTATGGGATGCAGCAACCTATGCTGCAAAAGAACAGGCTGCGATTGCACAAGGCATGCCTGAAGCACTCAAGCAATTTAATTTTTGATGACGGGGTGCTATGAACATAACTCATCGCCCAGTGTTGCTGGCCGAGGCGGTGACGGCGCTGATCAATGGCCCGCTCATTCAGAATCAAAACCCAACAAAAAATATCTTAGTCATCGACGGAACTTTTGGTCGCGGTGGTCACACACAAGCGCTGCTAAAAGAGTTGCCAAATTCAGCGCGCATGATTTCCTTCGACAAGGACTTGGATGCAATAGCGGTAGCGAAGAAAATCAACGATCCACGCTTAACAATCATTCACGACAGCTTTGCGCAGATGGATCAGTATGCGGAAGCAGAGACGGTCGAGGGAATTTTGTTGGATCTCGGTATCAGCTCTCCACAAGTGGACGAAGCGCATCGTGGTTTTTCGTTTCGTCGAGAAGGCCCGCTCGACATGCGCATGAATACCAATCAAGGTTTGACGGCGGCAGAGTGGTTGGAGCAAGCCCCTCAAGAGGAAATCACACACGTGATTAAAACTTACGGGGAAGAGCGTTTTGCATTTCAGATTGCCAAGGCTATCGTAGCTAAGCGTGATCAGAGCTTGTCACCTAAAACCACTACCCAATTAGCAAATTTGGTTGCAAGCGTTGTCCGCACTCGCGAAGCTGGACAAGATCCTGCAACAAGAACTTTTCAAGCGCTGCGTATTTTTATCAATCGTGAGCTAGAAGATTTGGAGCTAGGCCTTAAGGCTGCATTGAGGCTATTGAAGCCAGGTGCTCGACTTGCGGTTATAAGCTTCCATTCTTTGGAAGATCGCATCGTTAAACAGTTTTTACAGTCTCATTCAACAGTTGAAGTGCCGCGTGGTTTGCCAGTGCGGGAAAAAGATTTACCCCAAAGCGCATTAGAAATTATTGGGCGAGTTAAGCCAAGCGATGCCGAGGTTGCCGAGAATCCACGCGCACGTTCGGCAATCATGCGTGTTGCCGAGAAACGGATGGGGGTGGCTGCATGAATCGCGCTACCCTGACATTGCTCGCGCTCTTATTGATTTGCGCCCTATCGCTAGTGGCTGCGCAACAACGCGCGCGCAAGCTTTTTGTCGCCCTGGAGCGTGCGCAAATTGAAGAGCGTAAGTTAAATCAAGAATGGTTGCGTTTGGAGTATGAGCAGCGCAATCTTTCTAAGTCTGCTCGTATTCGTGATCTCGCACGCAATCAATTGCATATGGTTCCCATTTCTCCTGAGCGTACTTTGTATTTGAGGGATGCTCAATGAGGCCAGTTGGGTTCTCTACAACTCCAAATCTAGTCTTGCGCCTGCCAATGTGGCGCTCAAGATTGATGTTATTCCTCTTGTTCTTTGTTTTCATGATGCTTTTATTAAGAGCATTCTGGATTCAGGGTCCAGGGAATGCTTTCTATGAAGCTAAAGGCGTACGTGGAACACAGCGTGAATTAGAGTTGCCTGCAAGTCGCGGCAAAATTTTGGATCGCAATGGTCAAGTGATTGCTACAAGCCTTGAGGCTAAATCGATCATTGCTTATAACGATACGGTTCCCGATGATTTGTCTGCCGATAAGCTGCAGAAGCTTGCTAATTTATTGCAAATAAGTAAAGGGGACTTGCGTAAAAAGTTGCAAGAAGATCGGAAGCAAGTTTTCTTAAAGCGTCAGGTGGACCCAAAGGTTGCGCAACAAATTATGCAGCTTGAAATTCCAGGTATTGGTTTAAATAACGAGTACAAGCGCTTCTATCCTGAGGGCGAGGCAATGGCCCATGTAGTTGGCTTTACAAACGTCAACGATAAGGGGCAGGAAGGCATGGAGCTTTCCAGGGAGAAAGATTTGGCAGCCCATCCTGGTCAACGACGTGTGGTGGTTGATCGACTTGGGCGCGTCGTTGAAGATATTGCGATTGAGCAGTTGCCTCAAAACGGAAAAGATTTGCACCTTTCAATTGACAGCAAAATTCAGTTCCTGGCATATAACGCTGTGAAGAGTGCAGTTGAACAGCATCACGCAAAAGCTGGTGGAGCCGTAGTTTTAGATGCGCAAACAGGGGAAATATTAGCCTTAGCAAATTATCCAAGCTATAACCCCAATGACCGTAGAAATTTGAGTGGCGAGCAGTTGCGTAACCGTGTATTGACTGACACATTTGAGCCTGGATCCACGATCAAGCCCTTAACGGTTTCCATCGCGCTTGAGAAAGGATCTGTTGCTCCTAATACCAATATGGCAATTGGAGCGAAATATCTTGTGGGCCCAAAGCCAATTACCGACACCCATCCTTATGGAAATTTAACGGTTGCTGAAGTAATCCAGAAATCAAGCAATATTGGTACGGCAAAAATTGCGATGAATTATCTTTCGCCGGAAGAGATGTGGGATTTCTATACTGCTGTAGGTTTAGGTCAGTCACCCAAAATTGGATTCCCTGGTGCTGTTGCTGGCACAGTGCATCCATATAAAAAATGGATGCCAACAGATCAAGCACGTATTGCATTTGGTTATGGTATTTCTGCCTCTTTATTCCAAGTGGCTCGTGCTTATACAATTTTTGCGCGTGATGGTGAGTTGGTTCCGCTAACAATTGAACGTAGTCCCGATGCTAAGACGGGCACTCGAGTCCTGTCGGCCAAGACAGCAATTGAGATGCGCGAAATGTTAGAGACAGTAACTGAACCTGGTGGAACGGCCGTTAAAGCTCAGGCAGAAGGCTATCGAGTTGGCGGTAAAACAGGAACAGCTCATAAATTAGTTGGCAAAGGATATGGTAATAAATATCGCGCCTACTTCGCAGGCCTTGCTCCCATAAGCGCCCCAAGAATTGTGGTTGCTGTCATGGTTGATGAGCCAACTGGTGGAAGCCATTATGGTGGTGATGTGGCTGCGCCAGTGTTTTCAACAATTGTTGGTGAGACCTTAAGAGCATTAAATGTTCTTCCGGATAATAAGGTTAAGCAAATGGCGCTTGATGATAAGAGTCTTACAGAAGTTCGTACTGCAAATGCGCAGACTCAACATGCGGTCTTGAAACGATGAGGACGATGTTGAATATCAATCCCGATCACTTAGTTGAGCACTTACATTCCTTAGTAAATTCTTCTGCAAAGGTAAGCGCTGACAGTCGTCAGATTTGCCCTGGCGATATCTTTTTTGCATATCCAGTTGGACATGGGAATGCATTGCGTGATGGTCGTCAATTTATTGATGCCGCGCTGGATGCCGGCGCAGCATGCGTTGTATTTGATCCTATCGATGTTTCCAATTCTTATGCGCGCTATATGGAACACCCACAATGTGTTGCGGTTGAAAACTTGGCTGCACTTGCTGGGAAGTTTTGTTCAGAGTGGTATGGCAACCCAAGCAAACAATTACGAATGATTGGGGTTACCGGAACGAATGGCAAAACCAGCGTAACGCAATGGCTTGCAATAGCCTTGGATGGATCACGTCACCGCACAGCGGTACTGGGAACTTTGGGAACGGGCTTTCCTGGCGCTTTAGAGAAAACAGGATATACAACTCCAGACGCTCCAAAATTACAGACGCAATTAAAAGAATTATTGGATGCAGGCGCAAAACAAGTCGTCATGGAAGTGTCATCTCATGCCTTAGATCAAGACCGCATCGAGGGAACTGCATTTAATTGCGCGGTATTTACCAACTTGACGCAAGATCACTTGGATTATCACGGCAACATGGCCGATTATGCACAGGCAAAAGCAAAGTTATTTGCTCAGCCACGCTTGCAGCATGCCGTCATTAATTTGGATGATGCCTTTGGCCGTGAATTGGCCATGAATCTACTAGCTAAAGATGCGCTGAAAGTTTGGGCCTTTGCGCTCAATAAAGCTGCTTTCCAGGGATTTGAAAATTTTGGCGATCGTTTGCAGAGAATCTATGCGATTGATAGTTCATTCAGTCATTCGGGTTATGACACTACCTTTGTGCTGGATGGGGTTGGTCAAGCAAATCTTCATATTCCATTGCTTGGAGAGTTCAACTTAAGCAACGCGCTTGCAGTTTGGACAACATTATTAACGCAGGGTTTAAGCATTACTGAATCAAGTAATCGTGTAGGTCAGTTACAGCCTGTTGTTGGGCGGATGGAACTCATTTCATTGAGTAAACATATAAAGGCTGGAGGTCTCTTGGCGGTAGTGGATTACGCGCACACTCCTGATGCTCTGCAGAAAGCATTAAAGGCATTGCGTCCTATCGCTGAACAGCGTGGTGGAAAAATTTGGTGTGTATTTGGGTGTGGCGGAGATCGAGATTCAGGCAAGCGTTCTCAAATGGGCACCGTTGCTCAACAGTTCGCTGATCAAATTGTTATTACTAGTGATAACCCAAGATCAGAAGATCCTTTGCAAATTATTCAAATGATTCGCGAAGGAATTCAATCTCCTGGCGCTAATGTGCAAGAGATTCCTGATCGTGCAGCTGCCATCATGGCGGCAATTCGCCATGCTGATGCGCGTGATGTTGTGTTGGTTGCCGGGAAGGGTCATGAAACCACCCAGGAAATTGGCGATAAGCGTTTTGATTTTTCTGACCAAGAGCATATTCGCCTTGCAGCAGGAGGTCTAGTCTGATGGCTGCAATGACTACTCTCGCTGAGGTACAAGTAATGTTGCCTGGCAGTTATTTATTAAATATTTCTGCAAAAGAGGCAGATAAATTAATGTTGTCCAGAGTTGGAACTGATAGTCGTCAAATTGACTCTGGTGAATTGTTTATCGCCCTAACAGGCGAGCGTTTTGATGCGCATGATTTTTTGGTTGATGTTGCAAATTCTGGGGCAGGTGCTGCACTAGTTAGCGATGCCAAGAGATGCCCAGATAATCTACCGGCAGTATGCGTGCCTGACACTCGTGTGGGTCTTGGTGAGTTAGCAAAAGCGTGGCGTGCAAGCCATGCTATTCCTTTAGCTCTGGTAACTGGCAGCAATGGCAAGACTACCGTTAAAGAAATGATCGCTTCGATATTTAAAGCGACAGCAGGCGAAGCGCATACTTTAGTGACAAAAGGTAACCTCAATAATGAGATTGGTTTGCCATTAACGCTATTAAAGCTACGCTCCACAGATGCACTTGCAGTGGTAGAACTTGGCATGAACCACCCTGGCGAAACTGCTCTATTGGCTTCGATAGCACAAGCGAATATCGCTTTAATTAATAATGCGCAACGCGAGCACCAAGAATTTATGGAGACCGTCGCTGCAGTTGCGGAAGAGCATGCCGATGTTATTCGCGCATTACCAAAAAATGGAATCGCGGTCTTTCCGGCTGACTCAGAATTTTCAGGAGCTTGGAAGGTGGCTGCAGCTGGGCGCAAGGTAATAGATTTTGGATTGACATCTAACCCGTCAAACTCAGGCGCAGCAGTAAGTGGCTACCAACTCAGCAATAGTTGTGTGCAAATTAATTTAGGCTCAAATTCAATCGAGGTTCAATTAAATACGCTAGGTACTCACAACGTACGTAATGCATTAGCAGCCAGCGCGGTGGCATTAGCTGCGGGTATCTCTCTTGAAAAAATCAAGCAAGGACTTGAAGCGTTTACCCCAGTCAATGGCCGCATGCAGGTCAAATTTTCTGACTCGAAGTACACATTAATTGATGACAGCTATAACGCCAATCCCGATTCAGTCAGAGCTGCAATTGATGCGCTGAAGCAATCAGGCAGTATTGCGTGGCTTGTTTTAGGTGATATGGGTGAAGTAGGTAATCAAGGCCCTGAATTCCATCGAGAAGTCGGAGCTTACGCTGCAGAACAAGGAATTGCTAAGTTGTTTGCCTTGGGTGATCAATGTGTATTTGCAATGAATGGCTTTGACTCTGCAAAAACTGGTGTGGCTTCAAGCGCCAGCCATTTCACAAGCGTTGAGAATTTGATTTCTAAGCTAAATGAAGAGTTGCGCTCGCATTTAGCTAGCGGAAATCAACATTTAAATATTTTAGTTAAAGGTTCACGATTTATGCGCATGGAGCGTGTGGTGCAAGCCTTGTTAGAGGAGGCTAAAACATGCTCTTAATATTGGCGCAGTGGCTACAAGAAGACTTTGGATTCTTCCGTGTTTTCAACTACATCACTTTTAGAGCGGTCATGGCTACTGTGACAGCATTGCTAATTGGATTGGCTGCTGGTCCATGGGTGATTCGTAAATTGGCTGAGCTAAAAATGGGTCAAGCGGTCCGTACCGATGGGCCGCAAACCCATTTGGTTAAATCCGGTACGCCTACGATGGGCGGCGTCTTGATTCTGATCGGCATCTTTGTTTCCTGCATGCTCTGGGCGGATTTGAGCAATCGCTTTATCTGGATTGTCATGATTGTGACTTTTGGTTTTGGCGCAGTTGGTTGGGTCGATGACTACCGGAAGGTAGCTCGCAAAGATCCTAAAGGCATGGCTTCCCGTGAGAAGTTCTTTTGGCAAACATTAATAGGGTTGTTTGCGGCCATTTATTTGGCGTTCTCAGTATCAGAAGTTAACAACTTAAAAGTATTGCAATTATTTTATGAGTGGTTAAAGAGTGGTTTTGCATTGGATTTACCCGCAAAGACCAATTTGCTAATTCCATTTATGAAAGAGGTCAGTTATCCATTGGGAGTGATGGGTTTCATCATCCTCAGTTATTTGGTGATCGTGGGTAGTAGTAATGCGGTCAATTTAACCGATGGTTTAGATGGATTGGTGATCATGCCGGTGATATTGGTCGGCGCAGCACTGGGCGCATTTGCATATGTGATGGGTAATGCCATTTACGCGAAATATCTGCTCTTCCCATATATCCCAGGGGCTGGCGAGCTCATGATTTTCTGCGGCGCCATGGGCGGTGCAGGTCTTGCATTCCTTTGGTACAACACGCATCCAGCCCAAGTATTTATGGGTGATGTTGGCGCATTAGCTTTGGGTGGCGCGCTCGGAACGATTGCAGTGATTGTTCGCCAAGAGATTGTTTTGTTCGTGATGGGCGGAATTTTTGTTGCCGAGACACTCTCAGTAATGCTGCAAGTGTTTTGGTTCAAGTTCACTAAAAAACATTTTGGTGAAGGGCGCCGTATTTTCCGTATGGCTCCTTTGCACCATCACTTCGAATTAGGTGGATGGAAAGAAACTCAAGTAGTTGTGCGTTTTTGGATCATCACGATTTTGTTGGTGTTAATTGGCTTGTCTAGTTTGAAATTACGGTGAGCCAAATAGATATATGTTGAATTTAATTAACGTCTTCGCAAATCCCGTTGCAGTAGCAGATTCAGGCTACGAGGCTCCACATCGCTTTCTGATTTTGGGGTTGGGTGAGTCTGGCGTGGCGATGGCGAAATGGTGTTTGCGAAACGGTGCGTTTGTGCGGCTCGCAGATACGCGTGATCGCTCTGCATTGTCCGAGCGTCAATTAGCTTGGCTTGCTGAACTTGAATTTGCTGGTTTACAAGAGTCTTGTTTTGGACCGTTGAGTGATGAATTACTCGGCGATATTGATGTCATCGGCATTAGCCCTGGATTGTCTCCATTGCAGGAGCCAATAGAATCATTCTTGATAAAAGTTCGCAAAGCCAGAGTTGATGTTTGGAGTGAAATCGAATTCTTTGCTCGTGCTATTGCTGCAATGGAGCGTATTGCGCTCGAAAAACAATCTAGTTATGCGACATCTGTACTTGCAATTACCGGTACCAATGGGAAAACAACCACAACTGCGCTAACTGGCCAGCTATGTGAGCGTGCTGGCAAGAAAGTAGCTGTTGCTGGAAATATCAGCCCAGCAGCGCTTGATAAGTTAATTGCTTGTTTGGATGCTGCGGATCAAATTGAAGATATGCCGGATGTGTGGGTGTTAGAGCTTTCCAGCTTCCAGTTGGTTTACACCGATTCATTGAATGCCACTGCAGCAACGGTCCTGAATATTACTCAGGATCACTTGGATTGGCATGGAGACATGTCTTCGTATGCAAAAGCTAAGGCAAAGATATTTGGCGGCAACACTATTTGTGTTTTGAATCGAGATGATTCTTTGGTTATGAGCTTGCTTTCTGATGAGCAAAAAGCAGAGAGAGCAGTTGTTACGTTTGGTTCAAATAGCCCCGATGAGCAAGGCGCTTTTGGTATTGAGCATGATCTACGTGCTGGTGGAATTGATTGGCTGGTTTGGGCTGAGGTGGATGAGGATGTTGAGCCGCAGCCAAAACGTCGCCGTAAGTCTGCCGTTGTAGAAGAAGAGCCTTTGCGTTTGAAGCGCTTAATTCCAGCAGATGCATTGCGTATACGTGGCCGCCATAACGCGTTAAATGCCTTGGCTGCACTCGCCTTAGCGCGTGCAGCGAATTTGCCAATGAATATTTTGTTACATGGTTTACGTGACTACCATGGCGAACCTCATCGTGTTCAAAGTATTGCAGTAGTTAATGATGTCGAATACGTTGATGATAGTAAGGGCACAAATGTTGGTGCAACAGTAGCTGCTTTGAATGGCCTAGGCAGCAATGAAGCTGGCAAGCGAATTTGGTTGATCGCTGGTGGCGAAGGCAAGGGCCAAGACTTTAGTCCTCTGCGCGAACCTGCTCTTCGGTTTGTAAAGGGCGTATTCCTGATTGGCAAGGATGGTGAAAAAATTGCGCAAGCGATTGGCAATGAGATTCCTTGCGTCATCAGCGGTGATTTGCCTGCAGCAGTAAGTGCTGCTGCAGCCCAAGCAGTATCAGGTGATTTGGTGCTTCTTTCCCCTGCATGTGCAAGCCTGGATCAGTTCCGCGATTATGTAGAGCGCGCTCAAGTATTTGTATCCGAAGTTGAAGAATTGGGAATGCGTTTCGAAGGGGCTCAGACATGAGCTTTAAAGAAAAACTGTTTCCGCAAAACCGCCTTGGATTGGATCGTTTCTGGAGTTTTTCTAGAGGCGGTATTGATAATTTCCGCACAGGTTTGCGTGATGCAGTTTCTGGTGTTGAGCAAACACGTTCACGCATGATGGAATATGACCAGTTGCTTGTCTGGGCAGTTTTATCACTCATGCTGATTGGTTTGGTAATGGTTTATTCAGCTTCAATTACTTTGGCTGATGGACCCAAGTATGCGAATTACAGCAGCAACTTCTTTTTAATTCGCCATTTAATTTCACTGGCGATTGCTATCGGTGTGGGAATCTGGGCATTCAAGATTCCTAGCAAAGTTTGGGATCGCTATTCTCCAGTCATTTTTGGATTTACGGTGATATTGCTGATCGCCGTATTAATTCCCGGTATAGGAAAAGGGGTTAACGGAGCTAAGCGTTGGATTCCATTGGGTGTGATGAATTTCCAACCTTCAGAGTTGATGAAATTCGCAGCCGTCATTTTTGCTGCGAGTTACACAGTGCAACGCCAAGAATACTTGCATTCTTTTTCGAAAGGAATGTTGCCTATGGGTATCGCCGTTGCACTCGTAGGCGGTCTCCTAATGAAAGAGCCCGATATGGGCGCTTTCGTGGTGGTGGCCTTAATTGCGTTTGGCATTTTGTTCCTAGGTGGAATCAACGCGAAGTTATTCGGCGGCTTGATTGTGGTTGGTTTGCTTAGCGGAGCCGCCATGATCGCACTTTCACCGTTTAGACGCGGTCGTATGTTGGCTTTTATGGATCCTTGGCAAGTAGACAACGCTGCGAACAAAGGTTATCAGTTAACGCACTCTTTGATGGCGTTTGGACGGGGCGAATGGTTTGGTACTGGTCTTGGGGGCAGCGTAGAAAAACTACATTACTTACCTGAGGCACACACCGACTTCATCATGGCTGTAATTGGAGAAGAGCTTGGCTTTATTGGTGTCGTTGTCATGATCTTTTTGTTCTACTGGATTGTGCGTCGCGCATTCATGATTGGTCGTACCGCTCTGCAATTAGACCGAAGCTTTGCAGGCTTAGCAGCTAAGGGCGTTGCCATTTGGATTGGTTGGCAGGCGTTTATCAATATGGGCGTGAATTTAGGGTTATTGCCAACTAAAGGTTTGACATTGCCTTTGGTAAGTTATGGCGGCTCTGGAATCTTGATGAACGCAGTTGCAATTGCAATGCTATTGCGTATTGATTATGAGAATCGCATTTTGATGCGCGGAGGGAAGTTGTGACAAAACCTTCAATATTGGTGATGGCTGGTGGTACTGGCGGGCATATCTTCCCAGGGTTAGCTGTCGCCGAATATTTGCGGATTTGTGGTTGGAACGTTTCGTGGTTGGGTAATCAAAAGGGCATGGAATATCGCTTGGTTCAGTCTTGCGATTTTCCTTTTGAAGCGGTTGAGTTTGGCGGACTTCGTGGCAAAGGATTAAAAGCCAAATTGATGCTCCCAATTAATCTGGCGCGCGCCTGCTTTCAGAGCTGGAAAATTATGCGCAGACTAAAACCCAGTGTTGTATTAGGTATGGGCGGATACATTACTTTCCCTGGTGGACTGGTTACAAAACTATTGAAGCGCCCATTGGTATTGCACGAATCAAATTCTGTCGCGGGTAGTGCAAATCTTGCATTGGCCAAAATTGCGATGCGTACTTTGACTGGCTTTCCGAATACGATGGATAAGGCAGAGTGGGTTGGCAATCCTATTCGACAAGAGTTCGACAATATGCCAGCGCCTACTACTCGCTATGAGCATCGCCAAGGCCCGCTTTCAATTTTGGTTGTTGGTGGAAGCTTAGGTGCGGCCGCCTTAAATGAAATTATTCCTGCCGCTTTGGCTTTGATGTCAAAAGAAGCTCGCCCCAAAGTTATTCATCAGGCTGGCGATAAGCATTTAGCAGAATTACAAGCCCGATATGCAGAGTGTGGTGTTGAGGCTGATATTCGTCCATTTATTGACGATATGCCAAACGTATATGCTCAGGCCGATTTAGTTATTTGCCGTTCTGGCGCCATGACTGTCTCTGAATTGGCGGCTTGTGGCGTTGCTTCATGTCTGATTCCCTTTCCGCATGCGATTGATGATCATCAAACAGCAAATGCTCGATTTTTATCAGATGCAAAAGCAGCCATTCTTTTGCCGCAAAAACAATTAAACCCTCAGGATTTAGCTGAAATGATTCAAAGCCTGCAACGCGAAGATCTTAAAGAGATGGCTGTGCGTGCGCATGCGCTGGCTAAACCACATGCAACTCAGCGCGTTGCCGAAGTATGTGCTGATTGTGCGGGGGTAGGCATATGAAACACATCGTTCAGCAAATTCACTTTATCGGGATTGGCGGCTCAGGCATGAGCGGTATCGCCGAAGTATTGCTTAATCTTGGGTATCAGGTCTCAGGATCTGATTTGACGGAAAGCGCAACCACGAAACGTTTGAGAGAGTTAGGTGCGGCAATTCAGATTGGCCATGATCCAAAAAATGTGGGTGCCGCAGAGGCTGTTGTGATTTCAACAGCAGTAGCTGGTAACAACCCGGAGGTATTGGCTGCGCGCGCTGCAAAAATTCCAGTGATACAGCGAGCCGTGATGTTGGGCGAGTTAATGCGCTTAAAGCAGGGCATTGCGATCGCTGGTACTCACGGAAAAACCACAACTACAAGCTTGGTTGCTTCTGTATTAGCAGAGGGTGGTCTGGATCCCACATTTGTGATTGGCGGGAAACTCAATTCTGCAGGGGCGAATGCGCGCTTGGGTCAAGGTGACTTTATTGTGGTTGAAGCCGACGAGTCAGACGCATCTTTCTTGCAATTATTCCCCGCAATGGAAGTGGTTACCAATATCGATGCTGATCATATGGATACTTATCAGCACGACATGGCTAGATTGAAGCAAGCCTTTGTGCAGTTCATCCAGCGAATGCCATTTTATGGCGTGGCGGTTTTGTGCATTGATGATGCAAATGTGCGCGACATTATTCCATTTGTGTCGCAACCAGTGCTGCGTTATGGTTTATCTGAAGATGCGGATATTCGTGCAAGCAATGTTCGGGCCGATGGCACGCAAATGCACTTTACAGTCGAGCGTCGTACAGTGCGTCGCCATGGCAATAAGCCAGGCGCACTCAATGTGACTTTAAATCTTCCTGGTTTGCATAATGTTCGCAACGCCCTAGCTGCTATTGGTATTGCGACAGAGTTGGGTGTTGGCGATGAGGCAATTACAAAAGCACTATCTGAGTTTGGTGGTGTTGGTCGTCGATTCCAAAGATATGGCGATATTCCATTGGTGTCTGGTGGTAGCTTCACATTAATTGATGACTATGGCCATCATCCTGTAGAAATGGCTGCAACATTGGCGGCAGCGCGTGGTGCGTATCCAGATCGCCGTTTGGTATTGGCATTTCAGCCTCATCGATTTACGAGAACGCGTGATTGCTTCGGCGAGTTCGTTCAGGTACTTAAAAATTTTGATGCCTTGGTATTGACCGAAGTGTATCCAGCTGGCGAAGCAAAAATTCCAGGTGCGGATGGTAAGAGTTTGATGAAAGCAGCGATGCTTGAAGACAAATCTACTCAGTCTCTTCTCAACTCTAATGCGGTGGTATTTGCATCCAATGTTGCCGAGATGCCAGAAAAACTGAGTCAGATCTTAAAAGATGGGGATGTATTAATTACGATGGGAGCAGGCTCAATATCCGCTTTGCCACATACATTGGTGGAGGCGAAGAATGTCTAAGAATAGGCTTGGTTTGTGGGGCGATCGCGTGAAAGCCCAATTGGCTAACTTAAATGTTCAGTCGCTTGGGCGTGTTGGAGTTTTGCTTGGCGGTCGTTCAGGTGAGCGGGAAATTTCTCTGATGTCGGGGAATGGGGTATTGCAGGCGCTTATCTCAAAAGGTATTGATGCGCATGCATTTGATACTGGTCTGCGCAATCCTACTGAATTAGTGAATGAGAAATTTGATCGGGTCTTTATTTCTTTACACGGTCGTTATGGTGAAGATGGCACGATACAAGGATTATTAGAATTACTTGAATTGCCTTACACCGGTAGCGGGGTATTGGCTTCAGCTCTAGCAATCGACAAGATTGCCACTAAGCAGATCTGGATTAGCAATGGACTGTCTACACCAGAGTTTGAGGAATTAACTGCAAATAGTAATTGGCATGCAGTTGCTAAACATCTTGGCCTGCCTTTAATTGTGAAACCTGCCCATGAGGGATCTTCCTTGGGATTAACCAAGGTGAAGTCTGTAGAGGAGCTTCCTACAGCGTATGAGTTGGCTGCAAGTTTGGATACCAAGGTGGTTGCTGAAACATGTATTGTTGGTGATGAATTAACTTGCCCATTAGTTGGTCAGGGTGAAAGCGCTGAAGCATTGCCAGTTATCAAAATTATTCCGCCGCAAGCTAACTACGATTTTCATAACAAGTATTTTTCAGATGAGACCCAATACCTTTGCCCAACAGGGTTGCCGGATGAGGTAAATGAAAGAGTTCAAGAGCTTGCCTTAGCTGCATACAAAGCCTTGGGATGTCGTACTTGGGGTCGAGCAGATGTAATGCTAGATCAAAAGACTGGTAAACCATATTTGCTGGAAATGAATACATCACCAGGTATGACTTCGCATTCTTTAGTGCCAATGGCAGCAAAAGCTGCAGGTCTAGAGTATGCCGATTTAGTGCTTTGGTTACTGCTTCAGACGATGCATCAAAAAGAGGATGCCAACGCATGAATAATTTCATGGACCGGTTCGGCGAAATTTTCGCCATGTTGATGTCTCCACTCTGGAATTACCCCGAGCGGATGCAAAAACTTAGCCGTTTCTTGATGCAGTGTTTTTTAGTGATGGTTGCAATTGGTTTATTGGTTTGGTTGAGCCAGCGTCCTGTTTTTACTTTAAAGCAGATTCAGATAGAGCCATTAGCTAGCCAATCTTTGAAACATATTAACAAGTCGATGGTGAAGCGACAGATTGCTGAAACTGTTCAGGGTAACTTTTTTAGCGTGCGCTTAGAGGATGTGAAACGCGGTTTTGAAAGTATGCCATGGGTGCGTCATGCAAATGTTCGTCGTGTTTGGCCCAATGGGTTAATTGTCAGCATTGAAGAGCAGCAAGCTTTTGGCACTTGGGACGGCATTGATAGCAATACTTTGATTAATAAATATGGCGAGTTATTCGCCGGCCGGATTTCAGAGGTTCCGGATGGGGCGAGATTAATTGATTTCCATGGTCCAGAAGATGCCGGAAAAGAGGTAACCAGCTTATATGAGAGAGCAAGTAACTGGTTTAAGCCTTGGGGTGTGGAAGTGGTGAGTCTTGCGCTAACCGAGCGTTATGCCTGGCATATCAAACTCTCGAATGGAATGAAGGTCGAATTTGGCCGTGATGAAGAAAGCTCGGATAAAAATCTCACGGAAGAGCGAGTCTCACGACTACTCAAGTATTGGCCACAGGTGCAGGAAAGGTGGGCAAACCGAATCGATGTAGTGGATTTACGTTATGCAAATGGTTTTGCAGTTCATCTTGCCTCAGTAAGTTTGAAAAAGAACGATCTTGATGGCAAAAAAAGTGAGTTGAAGTAATGAGGGAATGGGAATGAGTAAAGACAATCGCGATTTATTGGTTGGTTTAGATATTGGAACCTCCAAGGTGGTTGCCTTGGTTGCTGAATTAGCGCCTGATGGTCAATTCAATGTTGTAGGTGTTGGTCAAACAGCTTCAAAAGGTTTGAAGAAGGGTGTTGTTGTAAACATTGAGGCAACTGTGCAGTCTATTCAGAAGGCCTTGGAAGAGGCGGAGATTATGGCTGACCGCCAGATCGTCCAAGTCTTCACTGGGATTGCTGGTAATCATATTGTGAGCTTTAACTCCAGCGGCATGGTGGCTATTCGCGATAAAGAAGTTAGTGCCGGCGATGTGGAGCGGGTGCTTGAAACTGCTAAAGCAATCAATATTCCAACTGATCAACAGATCCTGCATATTCTTATTCAAGAATTCATCATTGATGGTCAAGAAGATGTGCGTGAGCCGATTGGTATGAGTGGTTTGCGACTCGAAGTGAAAGTACACATTGTTACTGGCGCAGTAAGTGCGGCCCAGAATATTGTGAAGTGTGTACGCCGTTGTGGGCTGGAAGTAAATGATCTAATTTTGCAGCCCTTAGCATCAAGCTTGGCGGTATTGACCGAAGATGAGAAAGAGCTAGGTGTTGTATTGGTTGATATTGGCGGCGGCACAACTGACATTGCGATTTATTGCCAAGGATCGATACGTCACACGGCAGTGATTCCAATCGCAGGCGATCAAATTACTAATGACATTGCAATGGCATTACGTACCCCAACGATTGATGCTGAAGATTTAAAAATTGCACATGGCATCGCCCGTCAAGAGATGGCGGATCCGGCGGCGATGATCGATGTTCCTGGAGTGGGTGATCGTGAACCGCGCCCAATGTCAAAGCAAGCATTGGCTGCAGTCATTGAGCCGCGCGTGGAAGAGTTATTCACTTTAGTAAGAGGTGTTGTGCGTGATTCTGGCTATGAAGATATGGTTTCTTCAGGAATTGTGCTTACAGGCGGTACGGCATTAATGCCTGGAATGGTTGAGTTGGCTGAGCAGGTGTTCTTAAGTCCTGCACGTATCGGTACGCCTGAATACCGTGGCCACTTGCATGAAATCTTACGTAGCCCACGTTTCGCTACCAGCATTGGTCTATTGATGGAAGGCCAAGCTCAAGTATTGCGTGGCCGTCGAGTATCTCAATCAGGCGCGTTACAAGGAATTATCACGCGCATGAAGGAATGGTTTGCAGGAAATTTTTAAGTTGTTTTTCGTCGTCGTCAATGTAGTACGTTTTTTACCTAGGAGGGTATATGGAATTTGAAATGTTAGATCAAGAAGTTGCTGGCAAAACCATTATTAAAGTGGTTGGCGTTGGCGGGGCTGGTGGTAATGCCGTCCAACACATGATCCGTCGCGGAGTAAATGGCGTAGAGTTCATTTGCATGAACACCGATGCTGGCGCGTTACAGCGTTCTGAAGCATCTGTGAATTTGCAACTGGGCTCTAGCGGATTAGGTGCTGGCGCAAAACCAGAAATTGGTGCTGCATCCGCTGAAGAAGCTCGTGCTCGTATTGCGGATGTATTACAAGGCGCACACATGGTATTTATTACTGCCGGTATGGGCGGTGGTACAGGTACTGGTGCTGCCCCAATCGTTGCTCAAGTGGCAAAAGAAATGGGTATTTTGACAGTTGGCGTAATTAGTAAGCCATTTGATTTTGAGGGCGTGAAGCGTTTGAAAGTTGCTGAAAATGGCGCCACCGAACTCGAATCATATGTAGATTCATTAATTGTTGTGCTCAATGAAAAACTATTTGAAGTGATGGGTGAAGACGCTGAGTTTGATAAGGCCTTTGCTTGCGCTGACGATGTTTTGCATAACGCGGTTTCTGGCATTGCTGAAATCATTAACGTTCAAGGTTTAATTAACGTAGACTTTGAAGACGTTAAGACTGTTATGGGCGAACAAGGCAAAGCCATGATGGGAACAGCAACTGTTTCTGGCATGGATCGTGCACGTTTGGCTGCTGAGGCTGCAGTTGCTTCGCCATTATTGGAGGGTGTAGATTTGTCTGGTGCGCGTGGCGTATTGGTAAACATTACTGCTAGCCGTTCTTTGAAGTTGTCTGAAACTCGTGAGGTAATGGCTGCTATTCGCGGTTATGCCGCTGATGATGCAACTGTGATCTTTGGAACGGTATATGACGATAGCCTCGGCGATGCTTTGCGCGTAACCGTTGTCGCAACCGGCTTAAATAATCCACAAGCACGTCAAAGCCATCAACCAGAGGTTGTTTGGAGACAGGCTACTGGTACACATGATGCGATTCCAACAATGGCAGACCTCAATAGCTTTGCGCCTGCAAGTGCTTCTGCAGCAATCAGCAAGGTTGGTCTAGATTCTGCATTAAGCACTAGCGCAGGAATGACGATGACTGGTTCTGCTGGCGCTCCAGCAATGGTAGCTCAGCCAACATCGAGTAGTGCGGTTGATTACAGTCAGTACGACTTGCCACGGGTTTTTCGCAGCTCGCGTGAAGCTACCCCTGCACCGATATTAGGTGCAGATAGTTCTCCTCAAGCGAAGACCTTATTGGACAAAGGGGCTGATTACTATGAAATACCTGCATTTTTGCGTAAGCAAGCAGATTAATTGACTGCTCAATACAATAGGTAATTGCAAGATGCCAGCGCAGCGCCCCTCCGGACGACGAATCCTGCGCTTGCGTTGGCACGCTGACTAACAATTACTTATTGGAGACACCATGATTGCTATTGGACAGAAATTACCAAATGCCACCCTTTATGAGTTTTTTAATGAAGAGGCTGAGGGTTGCGCATTAGGACCAAATGCCTTTGAAGTTGAAAAAATTGCTGCTGGCAAAAAGATTGTGATTTTTGGTTTGCCTGGCGCTTTTACGCCAACATGCTCCGCTAAACATGTTCCAGGATATGTTGAGAGCTACGATGCTATTAAGGCTAAGGGCGTAGATGAAATTTGGTGTGTTTCCGTGAATGATCCATTCGTAATGGGTGCATGGGGACGTGACCAAAAGGTTGGCAAGAAAGTCCGCATGCTGGGTGATGGCAGTGCTGAGTTCACCAAAAAATTAGGCCTAGAGTTAGATTTAACGGCTCGTGGTTTGGGTCTTAGATCAGATCGTTATGCCATGATTGTTGAGGATGGTGTGGTGAAATCTTTAGATCGTGAAGCTCCTGGTAAATTTGAAGTAAGTGATGCAGCTTCCATATTAAAGAAGCTGTAATTTTTAATTTATACCCCCTGAATTTAAAGAAACGATCATGATGAAGCAAAGAACCATAGCCTCTCCGGTGAAAACCGTGGGAATTGGTTTGCACTCTGGTCGTAAGGTAACGATTGCCATTAAGCCTGCACCAGTAAATTCAGGGGTTCAGTTTGTTCGAGTAGATACTGAGCAACAATCTCTTGTGCCTGCAACGGCTTTGGCTGTCTGCGACACGCGTTTGGCATCGGTTATTCAGAAAGATGGTGTTCGAGTATCCACGGTTGAGCATTTGCTATCTGCTTGCGCGGGATTAGGTTTAGATAATCTGCTTATCGAGCTTGATGGTGAAGAGGTTCCCATCATGGATGGCAGTGCAGCTTCTTTCTTATTCTTAATTGAGTCTGCTGGAATCGCTGAGCAGGATGCTCCGCGCCAGTTCGTGGTAATTAAGAAGCCAGTCGAAGTTCGTGAAGGCGATAAGCTTGCGCGCCTTGAGCCTTTCTTTGGCTTTAAGTTGGATTTCACGATCGATTTCAAACACCCTGCGGTCGATAAAACAGGTCAACGATTTGTGGTGGACTTTGCAGAACATGCATATCGTAGTGAAATTGGTCGCGCTCGTACATTTGGATTTGCGCACGAGGTGGAAGCGCTTAGAGAAATGGGCTTAGCTCGCGGTGGTAGTTTGGATAATGCGATCGTGCTTGATGAGCATCGTATTTTAAATAACGAAGAACTTCGTTACGAGGATGAATTTGTGCGCCATAAAATTTTGGATGCCATTGGCGACTTGTACTTGGTCGGTCATCCTATCGTGGGCGCTTATATTGCTGAAAAGTCAGGGCATGCATTAAACAACGCACTGCTACGCAAGCTCTTGGAAGACCCGACTTCTTACGAAATTAGTACTTTTGCCGAAAATAAGGCGCCTGCGGCCTATTCTCAAGAAAACCAACCTCTCTTTTTCTGAGGACGCTTTCTTTATTTCGGCTTATGCCGAAGTAATCTTTCTACCGTTTTTCGTAGCTCTGAATCGGGTGCAAGTTTTTGCAACAGATCCTCCCAGGATTTTTTAGCTATCTCGTTAAAGCCCTGTGCTGGTCTGCGTTCTGGGGTGCTTTCACGGGGCTTCACTTCCCACTGAGCAGGTGCGGGTTTTATTTTGACCTGAATGGCCGTGCAATGTACCCCTAATATTTGCAACTCATTGATTAGACTTGGTAAATTCTGCTGCAAGCGATTGCTGATGCTGGCGCTATTCACTAGTAAAAAAAGCGCATTCTCTTTGCTTGAGCTCCATCCCGGCTCAATTTTGGAGCTTAGGTGCTCGAGATCTAACTTTGCCAATGCTTGCTCAAGGGTGAGTTTGAGCTTCACAAGGCCTTCAGTTTTAGCCAGAATCCCGCCTAAACCATTGGATTCGCGTAGGTAATCCACCCATTCGTGGGCAGTCTGCTTACGGGAAGGTTTGCGAGCAAAGTTCATAAAAATGGGGTTCGGATGATAAACTCAAGGTCTTCATTTTCTTCAATATCCCATGGTAATCGGTCTTCTTAAAACCCTGGTCGGCAGTCGTAACGACCGCCTATTAAAACAGTATCGCAAAGTCGTTGCCAAAGTAGCCGCTTTTGAGCCTGGCCTTAAGGCTTTGGACGATGCCGCGCTCGCAGCCAAAACAGATGAATTCAAATCTCGTTTAGCTGCTGGTGAGTCCTTAGATGACATCGCGCCAGAAGCTTTCGCTGTTGTGCGTGAGGCGAGCGTACGTGTGATGAAGATGCGCCACTTTGATGCTCAGCTCATGGGTGGTCTTGCGCTTCACCAAGGCAAGATTGCTGAGATGGGTACGGGTGAAGGAAAAACCTTAACCGCTACTCTTCCTGTTTATCTGAATGCGCTCACTGGTAAGGGCGTGCATGTTGTTACTGTGAACGATTACTTGGCGCAACGTGATGCCGAGTGGATGTCAAGTTTGTATAACTTCTTGGGTATGAAAGTTGGCGTGAATCTATCGCAGATGGATCACAAAACCAAGCAAGAAGCATATGCAGCTGATATCACTTACGGCACAAATAATGAATTTGGTTTTGATTATTTGCGCGACAACATGGTGCAAGACCTAGACCAGCGCGTTCAACGTGGCTTGGCATACGCAATCGTGGACGAAGTTGACTCCATCCTGATTGACGAAGCGCGTACACCATTAATTATTTCTGGTCAGGCGGATGATCATACTGATCTCTATATCAAGATTAATAAACTCCCTTCCTATTTAGAGCGTCAGATTGGCGAAGAGAAGGCTGATGGTACTGGCGTTGAGAAGCCTGGCGATTATTGGGTTGACGAGAAGTCTCAGCAGGTTTATCTGACCGAACAGGGTCACGACAAAGCTGAGCAGGTATTGGTGCAGATTGGCGCCTTAAATGATGGCGATTCTTTATACGCACCTCAAAACATCACTTTGATGCACCACGTCTATGCGGCTTTGCGTGCGCATACTTTATACAACCGTGATCAACACTACGTTGTTCAAAATAACGAAGTCATTATTGTTGATGAGTTCACTGGCCGCCTCATGCAAGGCCGTCGTTGGTCAGATGGTTTGCATCAAGCGGTAGAAGCTAAAGAAGGCGTACCGATTCAGAATGAGAATCAGACACTAGCGACAATTACTTTCCAAAATTATTTCCGGATGTACGGCAAGTTAGCCGGTATGACTGGAACAGCGGATACAGAGGCTTATGAATTCAAGGAAATTTATAACCTTGAAACAGTTGTTATTCCACCGAACCGTATTAGTCAGCGTAAAGATCGCCAAGATCAAATTTATAAGTCTTCTCGCGAGCGCTATGACGCTGTGATTAAAGATATTGAAGATTGTTATCAGCGTGGTCAGCCAGTCTTGGTTGGAACAACCTCAATCGAGAACTCAGAATTAATTGCTGGATTGTTAGATAAGCGTAAGTTGCCGCATCAAGTGTTGAATGCTAAGCAACATGCTCGTGAGGCAGAGATCATTGCGCAAGCAGGACGTCCAAAAATGATCACGATTGCAACCAATATGGCTGGTCGTGGCACGGATATTGTGCTGGGCGGTAATGTAGGTAAGCAATCTGCTCTTATTGAAGCTGATGCCTCTCTTTCTGATGCTGAAAAAGCTGCCAAGATCAAGCAATTGCAAGATGAGTGGCAAAGCATTCATGATCAAGTCTTGGCTGCTGGTGGCTTGCACATTATTGGCACTGAGCGTCATGAGAGCCGTCGTATTGATAACCAGCTTCGTGGCCGCTCTGGGCGTCAAGGTGATCCAGGCTCATCACGTTTCTATCTCTCGCTAGATGATCCATTGCTGCGTATTTTTGCAGGTGATCGTTTGCGCGCCGTGATGGAGCGTTTAAAGATGCCTGATGGTGAGCCAATTGAGGCTGGTATGGTGACTCGATCTATCGAGTCTGCTCAACGCAAGGTTGAAGGTCGTAACTTTGATATACGTAAGCAATTGTTGGAGTATGACGACGTAGCCAATGACCAGCGTAAAGAAACTTATCGTCTTAGAAATGAGGTACTCGAAAGTGCTGATGTTGGTGGGCTGATAACTAATTTGCGTGAAGATGTTCTCCGCTCTGTCTGCTCTTACTATGTTCCAGCCGAGTCAATGGAAGAGCAGTGGGATTTACCAGGCCTTGAAAATGTTTTAGCAAGCGAGTGGGGCTTAACGGTCGACCTGCAGAAATGGGTTGAGGGCGCAGAAAGCGTTGATGACTCTGAAATTGTTGAGCGAGTTTTGCAAGACGCTAAAAAGGCTTATGACGCAAAAGTGGATCTAGCTGGGCGCGAGTCCTTTGCTGGTTTTGAGCGTTCCGTTCTTCTCTATAGTCTTGATACTCACTGGCGTGAGCATTTGGCTGCATTAGATCATTTGCGCCAAGGTATTCATTTACGAGGTTATGCCCAAAAGGATCCCAAGCAGGAATATCGTCGCGAGGCATTCGAACTCTATGGCGAACTCCTGAATGTCATCAAGAATGATGTTGTTAAAAGCATCATGACAGTGCAAATTCGTAGTGCAAGCGAATTGGATCAGGCATCCGAATCCATGAATGAGGATTTGGCTAAATTAAAAGATCTGCAATATCAACATGCTGATGCTGATATGGAGGTAGCGGGCTCAACTGGTGATCGTGGCGCTTTGATTGATATTCAGCCGGCGCCAGTTCGCACTGGTCCAAAGATTGGGCGTAATGATCCATGTGCTTGTGGCAGCGGTAAAAAATACAAGAATTGCTGTGGCGCCTTAGCTTAACTAGCTTCTTTGCTTATCTATTGAAAGGCCCAGATTTCTGGGTCTTTTTTCTTGGTGAAATCCCTAGTCATTTTATACGACGATCGTCCGCGATATCTGTCATGATTTGTAAGTTCTAAATCTATTTCTTGCTTGTTACATATTCATTACTAGGGGGCACTATGGCCGTAACGTTTACTCTCAATGGCAAAGCGGTAAATTTTGATGGAGATCCAGAAACTCCGATTCTTTGGGTCTTGCGTGATCACCTGGATGTAACCAGTCCTAAGTTTGGTTGCGGTGCGGGGCTTTGCGGTGCTTGTACTGTTCATTTGGATGGCGCAGCAATTCGTTCATGCTCAACCCCAGTTTCAGTGGCCTCTGGCAAAAAGGTAACCACCTTGGAGGGTCTATCTCCAAAAGTTGGTAAAGCACTTGCGGATGCTTGGACAGAGTTCGATGTGCCTCAATGTGGTTATTGCCAAACGGGGCAAATGATGTCGGCAGCAGATTTATTGGCCAAGAATAAAAAGCCCAATAGTGATGATATTAAGAATGCCTTGGCTGGAAATATTTGCCGCTGCGGCACCTATTCCCGGATTGAGAAGGCAGTTAAACGCGCTGCTGATAAATTGGCTTAAGGGGTGGACATATGAAAAATCATTCATTAAAAAATGTAAGCCGTCGTCAATTTCTTCAGCATAGCGCTGCGCTTAGTGGGGCATTTGTGGTTGGAATGCATCTGCCTATTGCCAGTGAAGCTGCAACTGCCAGTGCTACACCTGCTTTGGCAAATGCTTGGATTCAGATTGCGCCTAGCAATCAAATTACTCTGATTTGTGCTCGATCAGAAATGGGGCAAGACGTCTATACCTCTTTGCCTGCATTGCTTGCAGAGGAATTAAATCTCCCGCTCTCGATGGTCAAAGTAGAAATTGCTAGCGTAGCGCCGGTCTATATCAATGCAATGTTAGGCGGCCAAATTACTGGCGGCTCTACTTCTGTTCGTGAGGCGTTTGATAAGTTGAGAACAGCTGGTGCAGCAACTCGATCTGTTTTGGTTCAGGCAGCAGCGCAACGATGGAATGTTGCTGCATCTGACTGTAAAGCTTTGAACGGCAAAGTGACTCATGCTGGCGGCAAGTCAGCAACGTATGGTGAGTTGGCTGTAGACGCTGCTAAATTGCCCCTCCCAGAAAAGCCAGTCTTAAAATCTCCAGCCAATTTTATGGTTATCGGAAAAGAGACTATGCGCCGTTTGGATACGCCTGTAAAAGTTGCTGGCAAAGCGGTTTACGGTATCGACGTCAAGATTCCAGGTATGGCAATTGCTTCTTTGGCGCAATGCCCTGTAATTGGCGGCACTCCAAAATCTTATGATGCATCTGGCGCACTCAAGGTAGCTGGTGTTATCAAAGTAGTTCAAATCTCTGATGGCGTGGCTGTGTTGGCAAAAGACTTTTATGCCGCGCGCAAAGGCAGAGATGCCCTGAAGATCAACTGGGATGAAGGACCAAATGCAAGCTTAAGCAATGCAACTGTTCGTAAGTCTCTCGAGGCTGGACTATCCCAAAAGGGCGCCGTGATTAAGACGGTTGGCGATGTCAATAAATCCACCTCAGGTGGCAAACCAGTTAGCGCACAGTATTTCTTGCCCTATTTGGCGCACTCGACCATGGAGCCCGTCAATTGTTCTGCGGACGTTTCTAATGGGAAGTGCAGAATTATTGGACCCATTCAGTTCCAACAAGGTGGACAAGCCGTTGCTGCGGCTGCCGCGGGTGTTAAACCAGAAGATGTGACTATTGAAACCACATTCTTGGGCGGTGGATTTGGTCGCAAGCTGGAACTCGACTTTATTCGTCAGGCGGCGGAGATCTCAAAGGCAGCAGGTATGCCAGTCAAGATGCTTTGGACGAAAGAAGACGATATTACGCATGACTTCTATCGCCCAATGAGTATTCATCAAGTGGATGGAGTAATTGGCGCTAATGGACAGTTAGAATTGATGAAAGCGAAGATGGTTTCGCAGTCGGTGACCGCGCGTGCATTCCCAGGATTTGTGAAGGATGGCTTTGATCCCTTCATGGTTGAAGGTTCAAACAATGTGACTTATGACATTCCAAATATGGAGATCACCAATGTCATTACTGATACTGGTGTGCGAGTAGGCTACTGGCGCTCAGTAAGTAACGCATTGAATGCTTTCGCTATTGAAAGTTTCGTTGATGAGGCTGCAAATGCTGCAGGAAAAGATCCGGTTGCGTTTCGTATGGCTTCTTTAAATAAGCATCCACGAGCAAAAGCGGTTCTTGAGGCTGCGGTGAAGAAGTCTGGCTATTCCGCTGGTAGTAAAAAATTTGGTGTGGCTCAGATGGAGTGCTATGACACCTATTCAGCATGTGTTGTTGAATTAGATACTGCGTCAAGCGATACCAAAGTGAAGAAGATTACTTTTGTTTCTGATTGCGGAATCGTGGTTCACCCGGATCAAGCAAGGGCTCAGCTAATGGGCGGTGTAATTTATGGCCTAGGCGCAGCTTTGGGTAATGCGATTACTATTGAGAATGGTCGTGTTCAGCAGACGAATTTCAATAACTACCCAAGTCTTCGTCAAAATCAGGTTCCGACAATCGAAGTGCACTTAATTCCTAGCCAAGAAAAACCGGGGGGATTGGGTGAAGTTGGGGTTCCTTTAGTGGCGCCTGCCCTGGCGAATGCAATTGCGGCAGCCACAGGTAAGCGCATTCGGGAATTGCCAGTCAAGGCTTGATCCCAGTATTCTGAAGTTGATTTAGATAAAGCGCGCCAAATACGGCGCGCTTTGTTTTTAAGCCTCATCTACAATTATCGGACTATGACCGTTAATTTATCCCTCCCTCAAAAAGCTGATCTAACGCCTGTTAAGGGCTTTGCCATGGGCATTGCAGAAGCTGGCATTAAAAAGGCCAATCGCAAAGATTTGCTAGTAATGACACTTTCTCCTGGATCACAGGTAGCTGGCGTGTTTACCCTAAATCGTTTCTGCGCTGCCCCAGTTCAAGTTTGTCGTGGGCACTTAGCCCTGGATGGCACTAAAGGTGAGATACGGGCATTAGTGGTTAATACGGGCAATGCCAATGCGGGTACCGGAGAGCAGGGGATGAAACATGCCCTAGAAACTTGCCAGGCTTTGGCTAAGGAATTAAAGCTCAACCCTGAACAGATCTTGCCATTTTCAACGGGCGTGATCTTGGAGCCGTTGCCGATTCAGAAAATTATTAGCGCGCTTCCTAAGGCAGTTGCAAATCTTGGCGAGGATCATTGGTTTGATGCTGCTGAAGCCATTATGACTACCGACACTCAGCCAAAAGCGAGCTCTGTCACAGTTCAAACTCCAGCGGGTCCAGTGGTGCTGACAGGTATCTGTAAAGGTGCTGGCATGATCCATCCAAATATGGCAACCATGTTGGGCTTTATTGCAACGGATGCGGGTTTTGCTCCAGGATTGCTGACTACGCTTACACGCGAAGTAGCGGATCTTTCATTTAATGCCATCACGATTGATGGCGATACATCCACCAATGATTCTTTCATCATCATGGCGACAGGTCAGTCATCGGTAAGCATTCAGTCGACAAGTGATCCTAGTTATGTAGTAGTGCGTGAAGCTCTGATTACTCTCGCTAGAAAATTAGCTCAAATGATTGTGCGCGATGGCGAAGGCGCAACAAAATTTATGACGATTGAAGTGCTGGGTGGCAAAACTCCAGAAGAGTGTAAGTTGGTTGCCAAAGCAGTTGCCCATTCGCCTTTGGTCAAAACTGCATTCTTTGCTAGCGATCCAAACCTAGGACGGATATTGGCCGCGATTGGATACGCCGGTATTCAGGATTTAGATGTAAACCGTGTCCAAATGTGGCTTGGTGATGTTTGGGTTGCTAAGAATGGTGGGCGCAATCCAGATTATCAAGAGGTAGATGGCCAGCAAGTAATGCAGGCCCCTGAAATTACTGTGAAGATCGACTTAGGACGCGGCACTGCATCTCAAACGATATGGACATGTGATTTATCGCACGACTATGTGTCAATTAACGCAGACTATCGCTCATAAGTAAGACCAATCCCATGAATGAAAAATTAGACCGTCTTTTAGAGCATCTAGAGACTTTTTTACCTAAGCCATTAACTGAAGCGCAGTGGAAATCGTCCACGGCATTTAGATGGCGTCGTCGAGATAGCATCTTTGGCAGCATTGGATTTTTACAGCCTGTAAAGCATGTTGCAGACATTACGTTTGAAGATCTGCAAAACATCGATCGTCAACGAGATGCAATTCGAGATAACACGAAAAATTTCATACAGAAAAAGCCGGCAAACAATATTTTGTTGACGGGCGCAAGGGGCACAGGGAAGTCTTCCCTCATCAAAGCTAGTTTGCATGAGTTTGCAAGCCAAGGCTTACGTCTAGTAGAGGTCGAAAAAGAGCATTTAGCCGATCTTGCTGATATTACCGAGCTTTTGGCAGACCGCCCTGAGCGCTTCATCATTTTCTGTGACGATCTCTCATTTGAAGATGGTGAATCAGGCTATAAAGCCATGAAATCTGCCCTAGACGGCTCAGTTTCAGCTCAAGTCGACAATATCTTGATCTACGCGACTTCAAATCGCCGTCATTTATTGCCGGAGTACATGAAAGACAACGAAGGCTATGTGCATAGCGATGATGGTGAAATTCATCCGGGCGAAGTTGTTGAAGAAAAGATTTCTCTGTCAGAACGATTTGGTTTGTGGCTTTCTTTCTATCCACCAAAGCAAGATGAGTATCTTGCTATCGTTTCGCACTGGTTGGCACACTTTGGTCTGAGTGCTTCGCAAATTGAAGCAGCTAGATCTGAAGCGCTTGTTTGGGCTTTAGAGCGTGGTTCACGTTCAGGCCGTGTAGCCTGGCAGTTTGCAAAACATTGGGCCGGCTCTCACGCTTAAAAGCAAATTTTGCAAACCACTGATAGACCCATCACTGAAGTAGCTGCTGGCATCTTAATTGATGAATCTGGCCGCTATCTTTTAGGTCAACGACCCGAAGGAAAACCTTATGCTGGCTACTGGGAAGTTCCAGGAGGAAAAATTGAAAAGGGGGAATCCGTTTTTCAGGCCTTAAAACGAGAACTTCATGAAGAGTTGGGAATTGATATTGAATCTAGCGAAGAATTAACCGTGCTTGAGCATGATTACCCACATGCATATGTTCGTTTGCATGTAAGTGTTATTCGAAACTGGAATGGCATCCCTAAGGGTTGCGAGGGACAGGCCTTATCTTGGGAGATTTTGGGATCTGAAAAGCCGAGTGTTGAACCCTTATTGCCGGCCGCTTGGCCAATGCTGGAAAGGCTAAAAGCCTTATTAACCTAGAACTGACAGAGCGTCAGTTTAAAAGGCACATCTTTATTGGCAGGCTGTGCTTTTTTGTCTCGATCAGACTGCATGAAGCGGATTGAAAGCAGATATTTATTGGCGCTAATTTCTGAGAAGAGTGTGTCATCTTCAACGGCGATACGCATGAGTTGATAGACTTTTCCAGAAGGTGCTTGCTGAAAAGATCCGCTGTGAGCAACAACATCTTTTACTTCACCTGATTGACGCAGTAAGCGCAAAAATAATTGACAAGCATCTTGCCATGGCAACAAAGGCGCAATATAACTTTCTAGTAATTTGCGTCGCTCTGTTGATGGGCTATTTTTCCAAGCGTGATAACTTGGCAAATCGATCGGACTTGTTCCGCCTGGAATATTTAGACGAGTACGTATGCCATTCAGCCATTCGCTCTCAGAAATCATTAAATTGGGTCTACCGGCAGATTGGTTGATTTTGTATGCAACTGAATCAATCTCATTTAAGGTTTGCGTGAGAGCTTCTTGATCAACCTTTTGTGATGACTTCAATCCATTGAGCGCATATTTTTGACGCTCAAATTCTTTTAAGAGTAAAGATTTAATATCGCCACGTGCGCCGATGTCACCAAGATCAAACAAAATGGCGATTGCATTGTGATGCAATTCAGGGTCATCCGATCGAGTGAAATGATTAAAGCGGGCGAACAAATACTCCAGTCGAAGCATGCTTCGAACTAATTCATTGAAAGGATATTCGTAGACGATCACAAGCCCATATTTTATGACGAACTGACCTAATACTTCTATATTTTGAGGATTTTTTGATTGAGCTGATTTACTTCTTCGATTAGCTGATCGAGGCTACCTTGATTTTTGATAACAAAATCGGCTTGAGCTAGGCGGTCCTCTCGCGAGGCTTGGGATTGGAGAATTTTTTCAACCTCTGCCCTAGATAAATTATTGCGCTGCATTACCCTGCTAATTTGGGTCTCTACAGGGCAATCAACCACTACCAATCGGTCTATCAGATCTATCCAGGTTCCAGATTCCAGTAGGAGCGGAACAACAAAAACCAGATAAGGTGCCCCGCCTTTGGCTTCCTGAAAGGCTTGCTTAATAGCTTCTTGGCGAATTAGGGGGTGAGTGATCGCTTCTAATGCTTGTTTTGCATCTGGATTGGCAAAAACGAGGGTGCGCATCTTAGCTCGATCTAGGGCGCCATTGGCGTCAATGTAATCGGGGCCAAAATGCTTTTGGATGGGCTCAATTGCAGGGCCATTAGCTGCGGTAATTTGATGGGCAATGACATCGGTATCAATAATCCCGGCACCTAGTTTCCCTAATTGATCGCTGACGGCGGTTTTCCCAGAGCCAATGCCTCCTGTGAGCCCAATGAGGGGGATGACCCCCTTAAGCCCTCTTAAGTCGGACTGTTCAGAATGAGGGCTTGAAGAAGTTGTGGCCATAACAGCTCAATAATGCCAGCAAACGCAAGGAAAGGCCCAAAGGGAAATGCGGACCGAATCGTTTGTTTTTGAAAACGTATCCACAGGACTCCTCCAATAACGCCGGTTATAGAAGCAATTAGAAGAATATTTGGTATTGCGTCTAACCCAAGCCACGCACCAAGTGCTGATAAGAGCTTTGCATCTCCTAGACCTATGCCATGTTGTTTCTTGGCCCAGTAATACATTTTGTCTAGGGCCCACAGAAGTGCAAATCCAGCAATGGCGCCCAAGAGACTGCTAGTGGGGCTTGCTAATCCTGGATATGGTGTGTCAACTATATTGAGGAGGATGCCAATGGCAATCATGGGGAGTGTGATGGCATTGGGTAATTGAAAACTGCGGAAATCAATATAGGCCAGATATACAAGTGCGATGATGAGCGCAACTTTTACTATTGCTAGGTAAGTAAGTACATGCATCAAACAATCTGCCCCAAATGAAATATTGGTAGATACAAAATTATCACAAGACCACCAATAATGATTCCAATCAAAATGATTAGCAAGGGCTCTAAGGTTTGTCCGAGATTATTTAGTTGCTTACTTAGTTGATCGCTCAGAGTATTGGCACGCTTACTAAGCATGTTTACTAGAAAGCCGCTCTCACTGGAAATATGCAGTAGTTGAAGAGTTTCAAAATCAAAGAATCGATTGTTGGGGTCTGCTTTTTGTAGCGCTTCCCCTAGCGGCCAGCCACGCGTAATGTGTTTGAATACCTCGGCGCTAAGATCATGACTAATCCAGTGGTTGGAGGAGTGGGCGGTAACTCGTAATGCATCTGGCAGGGGTAAGCCTGACTCTAATAGGTGGCCCAATGTACGACACCAGTATTGCAGGGCTGCAATCCGCAGAAGCTTTCCCAGTAAGGGAGTGCGAAATGCCCATTGATCACCTTTCTTTTGTAGATAAGTGTATTTATTCCAACTGAAGAAAAGTGTGATGACGCAAATGATTATGCAAATTCCCATTTCAATAAAATAATTTTGAATGGCGGCAGAAATCTGAATTAGTGCTTTAGTAGCCGCAGGTAGTTCTGCTTGAAAATTTTCAAAAACTTCTTTGAATACGGGAATCACCCACACCATCATCACAATCAATAATAGGAAAGAGGTTCCTAAGGTGGCGATTGGATAGGTTAGTGCTTGTCTAACTTTCTGCTTAAGTTGAATTTGGGATTCCAATTGTTGATTGACGATTTCAAGGGCTAGCTGCATATCGCCTGTACGCTCACTGACTCGAATGAGATTAATTAACTCTATAGAAAATAAAGCACCTTGGATGGCCAGGCTTTGAGAAAGACTATTGCCTTTTTTGAGTTGGCCCTGAATACCTTCAAGCCAGGGCTGCCAGTCTTTGGGCGCGCTAGACTGGATAAGCTGTACAGCATTGAGAAGGGGTAGCCCAGCCTTTAGAAGGGTTAATAATTGCTCTGAAAACGCCAATTGACATTGCGCACTCAATGCCATGGGTTAATTTCTGCGCTCAAAGAGGCTTGGTCTATTAATCCCGCATGGATATGCTGTGCTCCAGCTTCGCTCATACTGATATATGCCAAAGCAGGATTCAAAACTTGTTTGACATTTAAAACCTCATGAACACCAAGGCGACCTAAGTAGCCAAGGCCATTACAAGCATTACAAAGCTCAATAGCTTGATTGGATTCTTTATTGACTTTTGATTGTCTGCAACAAGTGCAACAGGTTCTAACAAGGCGTTGTGAGCTGACGCATAGCAAGCAAGATGCGAGCAATTCTTTATCTACGCCTAGGCTTTGAAGCCGGGGTATGGCGCTTCTTGCATCACGTGTGTGAAGAGTGCTGAGAACAAGGTGTCCAGTTTGTGCCGCTTGGATGGCTAGGCTTGCGGTAGCGCCATCCCGGATCTCACCAATCATGATGACATCAGGATCTTGGCGCAACAAGGCTTTGATGATGGTTGAAAACTCCAAGCCAGCTCGTGGATGGTAGGCCACTTGATTAACACCAGGCAAACGAATCTCAATGGGATCTTCAATGCTGCATAGATTGCGGTGAGTTTGATTGAGTTTATTAAGACAGCTATATAGCGTGCGAGTTTTGCCACTGCCAGTTGGTCCTGTTACTAGGATTAGACCATTAGGCTGGGCAATTGCAGTCTGTAAGAGATCTAGTTGTTCAGGTAGCAAGCCGATTCTTTCAAGGTCAAGTTCCTCAATTTGACTCTGCAGAATGCGAATAACTGCTTTCTCGCCATAAAGCGTAGGCAGCAAAGAAACGCGACAATCAATTTCAGGGTTTGAAAAATCTAAGCCAATACATAGGCGTCCATCTTGTGGAATGCGTTTCTCGGCGATATCTAAACGCGCTAGTATTTTGATGCGAGTAATCAGTCGTTCATGAAATTCAATCGGATACTCATATTGCGTCTGCAACAATCCATCAACGCGAATACGTATAAGGCTACTTAAGGAGCGAGCCTCAATGTGAATATCACTCGCTCTAGCATAAAGTGCATTTTCTGCTATCTCTTGCCAAGTGCGAATAATCAGCGATTCATCATGAATGCCAATCAAGCTAATTCTTGATCAATCTTAGGGCGGTAAAGTTTGACTGTTTTTACACCTTGATCGTCAAACTGAACAATTTCCATCACGATCCCGCCAATTTTGATGCTGACATCATGATCCGGAATGGCTTCTAGATTTTCGAGGATGAGACCATTCAAGGTGCGTGGACCCTCTAGCGGGAGATCTAAATTCAATAAGCGATTGAGATCTCGTAATGAAGCGCCGCCACTGGCAAGATAGGTTCCATCTGCTAGCCAGCGTGGATCGGTAGAGAGATCTGAAAAAGAGGTTGTGAATTCCCCAATTAACTCTTCAACTATATCTTCGAATGTCACTAAGCCTAAAACTTCGCCATATTCATTGACTACCAAACTTAAGCGTTGTTGGTTGTCTTGAAAAAATTGCATCTGCTGCAATACTGGTGTGCCAGTGGGGATGAAGTAGGGCTCATTTAGCAAGACACGAAAATCTTCATGCTTTAAATCAGAGTCGCCTAATAGTGACAGAGCCTTTTTGACTGACAGAATTCCGACAATGCGCTCTGAATCGCCATCGCACACCGGCAATTTATTGTGATAGCAAGTCTCTAATTGCTGAACCACCTCGTCAATAGGTCTAGAAAGGTCTAGAACTTCTATTTTTGACCTAGGCGTCATGACATCATCAACAGTAATGTTCTCTAAATTAAATAAATTGAGCAATATATTGCGATGATGGTTTGATACAAATCGGTTGGATTCTAGAACAAGGCTACGCAGTTCCTCTTTGCTCATCGTTCTGCTGTCTGAGGACGATTGAAGACCCGAAACTTTCATTAATCCAGACACAAAGTTATTAATTAACCAAAGTAGTGGGGCAAAAAGAATTGTCAGCGGCAGTATTAACCAACCTACATTGGATGCGATCTTTTCCGGGAAGGCTGCGCCAATGACTTTTGGCGTGATTTCGCTGAACACAATAATCAGTAAAGCAACTACAAGGGTAGCAATAGATAGAACAAGCCCGCTCTCGCCAAATAAATGTAAAGCGATTCCGGTAACGAGAATCGGAAGAATAGTGTTGATCAAATTATTGGAGATCAGCAATACCGACAGTAAAGAGTCAATACGCTTAAGTAACTTTTCAGCTAATGCGGCCCCGGTGTTTCCGCTATTGGCCATCGCGCGCAGGCGATGACGATTAGAAGAGATCATGCTGGTTTCGGCCATGGAAAAGAAGCCAGAAAGCGCAAGTAAAAATAGGACTAAGGCTGCCTGACTATAGAGGGGCCAATCGTCAAAAAAGTTATCCATCTGTTTGCCTATGTAAATACAGGATGATTCAATATAGCAAAGTGGAGTTACACAAGCTATAGATCAAATTCGGTAACCACCATCCTTTTTGCTGAAATTGTGTGAGAATCTTTCTTATGCCACGGACAAAAGACTCTGCAAACATCAAAAGTGCAAGTTATTGCGTGATTGAAGCCCCGTTTGGTCGATTGGGTATCGCTACTGAATTAGTTGATGGCAGTCTGATGTTGTCAAAAATTGACTATCTGCCTGCGACCAAGGCTTTGTCATCTCCACAAAATGCATTAGCCAAAGAAGTGGCCAGGCAATGTAAGGCGTATTTTAAGGATCCGAGCTATCAATTCGATCTCCCTATGAAGCCATCAGGAACCGTTCATCAACAAAAGGTATGGCAAAGTATTCGGAAGATTCCACTGGGTGAGGCAAAAACCTATGGTGAGATTGCGGGTGCAATTAAGAGTGGGCCGCGCGCAGTTGGAACTGCCTGCGGCGCAAACCCTTTTCCATTAATTACTCCGTGCCATCGGGTAGTTTCTGCCCAAGGTATTGGCGGTTTCATGAAAGAAAACTCACCAGGTCTTTATCGTCAAATCAAAACTTGGTTACTTAAGCACGAGGGCGTGCTCTAAGTCTTGGCAAATTTTCTAAGTGCTTTGGATGAGTGGTGAAAAAAGATTTTCATCAAAAGATCGCTATGAATGGCAACGCTGGTAAAGGTGTAGAAAGCCATCACAGTTCTTCTAGATAACTTTATTTCATTCTTATTATTAAATTCAGTGCGCTGAGCAATTTTGCTAAGCGTCATAACAGCTAAACCAAAAGCCAGAAAGCAGAAACGTCGTATTCCGCTATCTTGTTTTGGAACTAGTAGAATGTATTGCAAAGAGTCTTGTAGCTTTTCATAGGCGATCTGCAGAAGATCCGCTTGACTCATATTGGCAGGCTTCCAGGA
Organism: Polynucleobacter tropicus; assembly: GCF_013307225.1. Taxonomy (NCBI): domain Bacteria; kingdom Pseudomonadati; phylum Pseudomonadota; class Betaproteobacteria; order Burkholderiales; family Burkholderiaceae; genus Polynucleobacter; species Polynucleobacter tropicus. The sequence continues at coordinate 179,096 of NZ_CP028942.1, forward strand.
AACCCCACGCGCTTTGTCTTCGGGAGAGTCTTTCAGAATATTGGTCATTTGTAGCGCTTGACCAAAAGCGATTGCTAGACTCTCTTTACCCAGAAAGCTTTTGGATAATGTAGGTGAGTGATTGCTAAATACTGTTGTTAAGAGCTCTCCAACAACGCCGGCAACAACATAGCAATATTTTTCAAATTCCTTTAGATCTTGAAGTCCAGCTTGGGTTTGTTTGTCATGAAAATAAGACATACCATCTGACATGATGGAGACGCATCTGCTTACTGCAGCTTGGTCTTTTTTGGAGCAGGTATGCAAAATTCTTAAGACCGTTGGCGTATGGGAAATAAGGTCTAGTTCATCAAGATTTCCATAATCCCGCAGTGCTAAGAGGCAGGGATTTACAAAATCCTGTGCTGGCAACCGCTCTAATACGCAATCTAGAAACAATTTAGATAGTTCTTGTTTCGTACTTACGCTCAGACTGGCGGCGTCCTCAATGGTATCGATGATGCGACAAAGCAAATAGGTATTGCCTACGACTTTTTCAATTGCGGGTGGCAGCAGGGGGATGGTTAGCGCAAAGGTTCTGGATACCGACCGCAAAATGGTCTTTTGGTAAGCCAAATCCTGAGCTTGGCTATCGGTAAAGCTTGCGTTGAGGCTTGATGTAGGCTGTTGCACCTGTCCATTATGTCAGACGCAGTGGTTGGTGAGCAGCAGGAAATCGCACCTTCTTTTCCTTAGTGACAAAAGTGACATAGCCATATAATTTCATCAAATTCTTTTAGGGGAAATCTGGCGTGCTGATTTGGTTCGTCATCATTTACTGGGTGGTATCAGTCGGCATTGGCTTGTGGGCTGCTCTACGCGTTAAAAATACTGCCGACTTTGCTGCGGCAGGGCATAGCCTCCCCATGCCAATTGTTACGGCTACCGTTTTCGCTACCTGGTTTGGCTCCGAAACGGTTTTAGGAATACCAGCCACCTTTTTAAAAGAGGGTTTGGGCGGGGTGGTCTCCGATCCTTTCGGTTCTTCTTTGTGCTTAATTCTGGTTGGCCTCTTTTTTGCTCGTCATCTGTACAACAGGCGAATGTTGACGATTGGTGATTTCTTCAGAGAAAAATATGGCCGTACCGTTGAGGTTTTGGTAACGCTTTGTATTGTCGTTTCGTATTTGGGTTGGGTTGCCGCTCAGATTAAGGCGCTTGGTTTGGTCTTTAGTGTTGTATCTGAAGGCAGTATTTCTCAAACGGGTGGCATGATGATTGGCGCCGCTAGCGTTTTAATCTATACCTTGTTCGGTGGCATGTGGTCCGTGGCGATTACTGACTTTATTCAGATGATCATCATTGTGATTGGCATGCTGTATATCGGTGGTGAGATGACGGCTCAAACCGGTGGCATCAGCGTGGTGATTGAGCATGCCGCAGCGGCTGGGCAATTTAGCAATTTTTGGCCAGATATGAACTTAGCATCGATCTTAGGGTTTATTGCTGCGCTTTGTACCATGATGTTGGGTTCTATTCCTCAGCAGGATGTATTCCAGCGAATTACTTCAAGTAAGAACGTCAATATTGCAGTGAATGCAGCAATATTGGGCGGCGTACTCTATTTCATTTTCGCGTTTGTACCAATGTACTTGGCATATTCAGCAACCTTGATTAGTCCGGATTTAGTGAAGCAGTATTTAACTACTGACCCTCAAATGATTTTGCCTAAGCTGATTTTGAATCACGTTCCATTGATTGCGCAGGTAATGTTTTTTGGCGCTTTACTCTCGGCAATTAAAAGTTGCGCCAGTGCAACCCTTTTAGCTCCGTCAGTTACTTTTGCTGAAAATATTGTTCGAGGTTTTTTTAAGCATTTGTCTGATCATGCATTACTAAAAATTATGCGCATCACGGTCTTGTGCTTTGCCGTAGTAGTGACCTTCTTTGCGGTGAACTCAGAGCTTTCTATTTTTAAGATGGTAGAAAGTGCTTATAAGGTGACCTTGGTTGCCGCATTTGTCCCGCTCGCATTTGGGGTTTATTGGTCCAAGGCAAATTCTTTGGGTGGATTGCTGGCGGTAGTCGGCGGATTAACCATTTGGATTAGCTGCGAAATCTTGGCTCCCAACGCCATCATGCCGCCCCAGTTGGCTGGCCTGCTGGCTAGTATTGCTGGAATGATTTTGGGTAGCCTAGTCCCAAAAGATGAGCTCAAAGCGGTTTAAAGCAATATATGCCTAAAAAATAGGCAATAAAATTTGTTGCACTGCAAAACATCCACATTAAAATAGACCTAATTCAAAATTTTTATTCTTGTGGGGTTCCTATGAAAATTTGTGTGATCGGTGGGGGTGGCGCCATTGGCGGCTACCTAGCTGTCATGTTGGCCCGAGCGGGCAACGATGTCACAGTAGTTGCGCGTGGCGCTACTCTTGCGGCAATCAAAGAGCGCGGTTTGGCGTTGATTATGGATGATCAACCTGAGCCTTTAGTTGCTCAAGTGAAAGCTGTAGAAAAAATTCGTGATGCAGAAACTCCAGATGTCGTAATTTTGGCGGTGAAGGCCCACCAAGTTGAGCCAATCATTGATGACTTGGCAGCCATCATGGGACCAGAAACCATTTTGATTCCAATGCAAAACGGAATTCCTTGGTGGTATTTCCAGAAGCTAGGTGGCGAGTATCAAGATCATTCTGTTGAGACTGTGGATGCTGGCGGCCTTGCTAAGAAAGCAATTAATCCAAATAACATCATTGGTTGCGTTGTTTATCCAGCTACCTTTACTCAAGCTCCTGGCGTGATTCGTCACGTTGAAGGTAATCGCTTCCCATTGGGCGAGTTGGATGGCAAGACAACCGAGCGCATCCAAAAAATGTCAGAGATGATGAGCGCCGCAGGCTTTAAATCTCCTATTCTGGATGACATTCGCTCTGAGATTTGGTTAAAGCTCTGGGGGAATATGACTTTTAATCCAATCAGCTCGCTGACACATGGAACGCTTGAAGGTATCTGCCAATATCCGCTGACTAAAGAGTTGGCGCGCAGCATGATGGCTGAAGCGCAAACTATCGCTGAAAAATTAGGGGTTACTTTCCGCGTGGATATCGAGCGCCGCATCGCTGGTGCGGAGAAAGTTGGCAAACATAAAACTTCAATGTTGCAAGATTTAGAGGCTGGTCGTAGCTTGGAGATCGATGCACTCTTAGGATCTGTAATTGAGTTAGGTCGTATTACCCAGACTCCAACTCCTTGCCTTAATACAGTCTTTGCTTTAACCAAATACTTAGATGAAAACGTACAGGCTTCTAAAGGAAGTTTGGCTCTGCCTTCAGTATCTGGTTACTAAAAGTAATTTCTTTGAGTGGTAAAACAAAAGCCCTTGCTGTTTAGCAAGGGCTTTTGTTTTCTAGTTTCTAGATAAGCGCTTATTCGAAACGATTATCCAGTCTGCCAACACCGTCGATGATGATGCTGACGTTGCTGCCAGGCTTCATGGATCCGACGCCTACCGAAGTCCCGCAAGCAATGATGTCGCCAGCCTCAAGAGGAACATCTTGTGAAATAAGACTTACCAATTTAGCGGGTGGGAAAATCATGTCCGCAACCGGATAGTTTTGACGTTCTTGATCGTTCAAAATGGTTTTGATGGTGAGCTTACTTGGATCCACATCGGTAGTGATGTAAGGGCCAAATACGCCAAATGTATTAAAGCTCTTGGAGCGCGTCCACTGAGCATAGCCAGGATCGCGATTCAAAATTTCGATTGCAGTTACATCGTTAATGCAGGTGTAACCAAAAATGGCTTTTGCTGCTTCGGATTCATTTGCTTCATGAATACGTTTACCAATCACAATTCCTAATTCGCCCTCATAGACTACTTTCCCTGAGTAAGACTTCGGTGTGCGAATGACTTGATTTGCTGCCAAGAATGAATTATTGCCCTTTAAGAAATACAGTGGCTCAGCAGGAACCGCATGCTCTAGTTTGGTAACTAGCGCATGAAAGTTATCGACCATTGCAACCATTTTGGAAGGAGTGCAAGGAATATCAATGGTGACGTCAGTTAATTTGAGTGTTTCGCCAGTAGCTTGTGGATTGTTAAATAGATCTCCGGAGTAGACGGCAATTTGGTCGCCCTGAACTTGTCCTAATCCACTTTTGCCTTGATGCTGAAATCTGAGCCATTGAGCCATAATGAGTTCCTAAGAGTTAAATATTAATTAGGCGATATCTTACAGGGCGAGTACATGTCTAAAGTCTCTGAGCTAGTTTTTGCACCAGAATGGGATCAACCCGTTCGTTATATTGAACGCACTCGGAGCTATTACTTGGGCTTGGGTTACGACAATCCATATGTGTGGGCACACTACACCGAGGTTCCATTCAGCCCCCTCAAAAAACCGCTAAATCAATCAGTTCTGGCGTTAATTACAACCGCAGTTCCATATGACCCCCAGAAAGGTGATCAAGGGCCTGGCGCGGCTTATAACGCTGCAGCAAAATTTTATAAGCCGTATCAATACTCTATCGATACAGATGCTGATCTTCGTATTGCGCACGTTGGTATTGATCGCAAAAATGCCAATATGGAAGATAGTCGTTGCTGGTTTCCTTTAGAGGCTGCTAAGCAGGCAAAAATTGAGGGCAGAATTGCTTCTCTGGCGCCACATTTTTATGGCCTCCCTACTAATAGAAGTCAGCGACATACTTTGGAGATAGATGCACCCATGATTTTGGAAATGTTGCGTGCTGATCATGTGGATGTTGCGGTATTAATTCCAAATTGCCCTATTTGTCATCAGAGTCAAAGTTTGTTGGCAAGATTTTTGGAGGCAGAAGGAATTTCCACGGTTGTCATGGGTGCAGCGAAAGATATCGTGGAGTATTGCGGCGTACCTAGATTTTTATTTAGCGATTTCCCGCTGGGGAATGCTGCTGCAAAACCGCATGACGCTTCATCTAGACAGCTCAATTTTGAGTTGGCTTTGCGTCTTTTGGAATCCGCGCCAGCACCTAGAACAACCGTGCAATCCCCTTTGGTTTGGTCGTCTGATCCAGGTTGGAAATTGGATTATTCAAATCTTGAGCGACTCTCAAAAGAGGAGGCTGCGCGACTGCGTGAGGAGGCTGAGCGGGCTCGCATTACTGCTCGTGAACTACGTATGAATAGCGTTGGGTCTTAAGTTTGTCTAGCGAGTGAGTAGACACAGAGATCACGTAGGGCAGTAGTTGCTTCATTGCTTGGAAAATCCTGAATACATTCCAAGGCTAAGTCCGCTTCACGCTTAGCGGCAGCTTGTGTGTAATCAAGCGCTCCAGAATTTTGTACTGCACTTAAGATTTGCGCAAACACGTCTTCTGGTAGATCTTGGTTTTGCTCTATGGCTGCGCGTACTAAGAGTTGCTCTGTATTTGTGCCATTCTCAAGAAGGTAGATGAGCGGCAATGTTGGTTTGCCTTCCCTTAAATCATCGCCGGCATTCTTGCCCATTTGAGCTGCATTAGCGGTGTAGTCCAACAAGTCATCCATGAGTTGAAAGGCGGTGCCAATGTGCCTGCCAAACGCTGCTGCTTGCTCTCGCTGCGTATCACTGGCTTGAGCCAAAATAGCGCCAAGTTCGGTTGATGCTTCAAACAGTTTGGCGGTTTTGTAACGAATCACCTGCAGATAGCTTGCTTCATCTACTTCAGGATCATTCATGTTGAGCAATTGCAATACTTCGCCCTCGGCAATCGTATTGGTTGCGTCCGACAGAATTTGCATGACTCGAAGATCGTTCGGGCCAACCATCATCTGGAAAGCTCTGGAATACAAAAAATCACCCACTAAAACGCTAGCCGCGTTGCCGAAGGCGGCATTGGCGGTTTCACGACCTCTTCTGAGGGTGGACTCATCAACTACATCGTCATGCAAGAGGGTGGCTGTGTGGATAAATTCAACCACGGCAGCCATTTCTAGGGTGTGGGGGGTAGGCTTGCCATTGGCCAAAGCTTTGGCAATTAACATCAGCAGAGCTGGCCTTACCCGCTTCCCACCCGCTTGGATGATGTAGGTGGAAATTTGGTCAATGAGGGCCACTTTTGAGGCCAAACGGTCGCGAATTACCTGATCTAAGTCCTTGAATTCTAAGGAAATTGGTGCCAGGATTTGGCTTAGGTCATTGGTTTTGACAGTGCTCGTCATGCAAGATATAATAATCGGCTTAGCTTATCCAGGGTGGATTAGCTTAAATGTAGATATTAATTGAGGTTTCAAACCATGTACGCGGTCATAAAAACCGGTGGCAAACAGTATAAAGTTGCTGCTGGCGAAAAATTGAAAATAGAACAGATACCAGCGGAAATCGGCAGCGAAATCACTCTTGACCAAGTCCTCGCCGTTGGCGAAGGCGCTTCACTGAAATTAGGTGATCCATTGGTTAATGGTGCAGCTGTGATGGCCACTGTCGTCTCCCAAGGACGTCACGATAAAGTGACAATCTTTAAGATGCGCCGTCGCAAGCATTATCAAAAGCACCAAGGCCATCGTCAGAATTTCACTGAAATTTTGATCAACACGATTAAAGCCTAATTCAGAGTAGGAGAAAGATATGGCACAGAAAAAAGGCGGCGGCTCAACACGAAATGGCCGCGACTCAGAATCGAAACGCCTAGGCGTTAAGGTATACGGCGGCGAGCAGATCAATGCTGGCAGCATCATTGTTCGTCAACGTGGCACACGTGTTCATCCAGGTGCTAACGTTGGTATTGGTAAAGATCACACTTTGTTCGCCTTAATTGACGGTCAAGTGGAATTTGGCGTTAAGGGTGCTTTGAAGAAGGCCCAAGTTTCAGTTTTGCCTCGTTCATAAGGCGCCTGACTGAGACACGTTTAATTCAGATTTATTCCGAATTTAACTCTTAGGAACAGGCCTCGCTAAGCGAGGCCTTTTTTATTCATGAAATTTATAGACGAAGCGCGTATTGAAGTAATAGCCGGCCAAGGTGGCGCCGGAAGCGCCTCTATGCGCCGAGAAAAGTTTATCGAGTTTGGTGGCCCTGATGGTGGTGATGGCGGCAAGGGTGGAAGCGTTTGGGCTATTGCCGATCGCAATATCAACACCTTAATTGATTATCGCTATGCCAAAACGCACACTGCAAAGAATGGTGAGCCTGGGCGTGGTGCGGATTGCTATGGTCGCGCAGGCGATGATATTGAATTGCGTATGCCAGTCGGCACCATCATTTCTGATTACGAAACTGGTGAACCAATTGCAGATTTAACAACGCATGGTGAGCGTCTTTGTCTGGCGCAAGGCGGTGTTGGTGGTTGGGGCAATATTCACTTTAAGAGTAGTACCAACCGTGCGCCACGTCAAAAAACTAATGGCAAACCTGGCGAGCGTCGCAAGCTAAAGCTGGAGTTAAAGGTATTGGCTGACGTTGGCCTTTTGGGAATGCCAAATGCAGGTAAATCAACCTTGATTACCGCCGTATCCAATGCGCGCCCCAAAATTGCTGATTATCCATTTACTACTTTGCATCCTAATTTAGGTGTGGTGCGTGTAGGTAGTGAGCGTAGTTTTGTGATTGCCGATATTCCAGGTTTGATCGAGGGTGCAGCAGAAGGCGCAGGTTTAGGCCATCGTTTCTTGCGTCATTTACAGCGTACTGGTGTGCTTTTGCATTTAGTTGACCTTGCTCCATTTGATGAGAATGTCGACCCAGTAGCAGATGCAAACGCTATTGTGAATGAGCTACGTAAATATGATGAGTCCCTGGTTGAGAAACCACGCTGGCTTGTATTAAACAAGGTTGACATGATTCCTGAAGAGGATCGTAAAAAGGTGGTTGCCGACTTTGTGAAAAAGTTTAAATGGAGCGGCCCTGTTTTTGAGATTTCTGCTTTAACAGGTATGGGCTGCGAGAAGCTTTGTTATGCGCTTCAGGATTATTTGGATTCTGTGCGCCGTGATCGTGATGATGCGGAAGAGCGTGCAGCTGATCCTCGTTATCAAGAGCAAAGTGAAGATAAGAATCAAGATAGAGCAACTGATTAAATAGATTAAGTACATTAAGCATTTTTATTTGTTATGAACCTCAAGCAAACAAAACGCATTGTTGTCAAAGTGGGATCTAGCCTTGTTACAAATAATGGCGAAGGTCTTGATCATGCCGCGATTGCGAATTGGGCTGGTCAGATTGCTGAGCTGCTAAAGGCTGGTCATGAAGTATTGATGGTGAGCTCGGGCGCTATTGCTGAGGGCATGCAACGCCTAGGCTGGACTAAGCGTCCACAAGAGATTCATCAGTTGCAAGCAGCCGCAGCCGTTGGTCAAATGGGCTTAATACAAGTGTATGAAAGCTGTTTTGCACGCTTCAATTTGCGTAGTGCTCAGATCCTATTAACAAATGCAGACTTGGCGCATGCTGAACGTAATGCAAATGCTAAAGGCACCTTAGACACATTGTTGAAGCTAGGCGTTGTTCCCATCATTAATGAAAACGATACAGTTGTTACTGACGAAATTAAGTTTGGTGACAACGATAGTTTGGCCGCTTTAGTAAGTAATTTGGTTCATGCAGATTTATTGGTTATCTTGACTGACCAAGGTGGTTTATTTACTGCGGATCCACGTCAGAATCCCGATGCCACTTTGTTAAGTGATGCTATTGCTGGTGATTCTGCTTTAGAGAAAATGGCTGGTGGCGCTGGTAGCGAACTCAGTAAAGGCGGCATGCTTACGAAAGTGTTGGCTGCAAAAATGGCAGCGCAAACAGGAACATCAACCGTGATTGCTTCAGGGCGCGAGCCAAATGTGCTTACTCGCCTTATGGCTGGAGAGAAGATCGGTACTCGTTTAAGTGCTAAATAGTCTATCTAGACCATTTAGCTTTAAGCACCTTTTTATTCGACACCAAACGAGTTGGTTGGTTTGGTTCCACCAGTAAATCTGTTTGGCCCATATCCGTTTGGATTGAGTGCCTGAACAATCGTCTTGATGTTTTTTTCTTGTGTATTGAAGTTGCAGAAAGCGCCTTGTGCTAAGGATGCTTGGTAGCGATTGGGTACATTATTTTGGATGGGTCTCCAGCTTGATAGAGGATTCTCTCTCCAAGATCCATTTTCAAGGGTGCCATAGAGGCGCCACTGGAAAGAATCGCAGCGGATACCTTCATACTGAGCTTGTTGACCGCCGCTGGGGTTGGTCATCACGACGATATAGCGCGTTACTCCATCGGCTCCAATTGAAATGGAGTCGGTATCGACGGCGAACTTAAAAATTGTTTGTTGAGAGACGTAAAAAGGTAGAAGTGTTGATGCGTTAGGCGGGTTTGCAGGCATCTTGGTGATGCCTTCCTTGAATACCATGGGCGCAAATGGATCCAGACCGCTTTCTATGGGATCGCCAGCACAAGCCAGTAGAAGTGATGCAAAACAAATACAAACTAGTAATTGGCTAATTCTTTGCATGAATGAACTCATTATTTTTGCTTATCTGTTTTGGTGGATTCTTTTGAGCTGTCGTCTCCTTTGGAGTAGAAAGACTGAAAGAAATCTAGCGGTGTTCCCCAGGCAAGTTGTTGCATACGCACACCCTTAGCGAGGTAGCGTGCTAGCTCAGATAAAGCGAGCTGATAGACTTCACGCTTAAAGCCAATCACAGCATCAAGTTGAATCCAAAATGGCACCCACCGCCAAGCATCGAATTCAGGATGTTCGGTAGCACGTAACTGAATGTCACTATCTAAACCAACAAAGCGCAACAGAAACCAGATTTGTTTTTGACCTCGATAGGCTGCACGGTGAACGCGAGTAGCATGTTGGCGGCGTAAGTATTCCTCAGGGACATCATAGCGGAGCCAGTCCCTTGTTCGTCCAATGATTTGGACATGTTCCGGTAGCAAGCCAACCTCTTCATGCAATTCGCGGTACATCGCCTGCTCAGGGCTTTCACCATGAGCTATCCCACCCTGTGGGAACTGCCACGAATGCTGCCCAACGCGTTTTCCCCAGAAAACCTCGTTACGGCTGTTAAGGAGGACAATGCCGACATTGGGTCTATACCCTTCACGGTCAAGCATGATCGTGCCCCAAATCCTTTAAAATCAATGATTTGATTATATCCATACATGAAAGCATCACAATCATTTCTCGCGACGCTAAAAGAAGCCCCCTCTGACGCTGAGGTGGTTTCGCATAAGCTCATGGTGCGTGCGGGTTTAATCCGCAAATTGAGCGCTGGTGTTTATAACTACCTCCCTTTGGGACTGAAGGTAATCCGCAAGGTTGAAAATATCATTCGAGAAGAAATGAATCGTGCGGGTGCGATTGAATTGTTGATGCCAATGATTCAACCAGCAGAGTTGTGGCAAGAGACAGGTCGCTGGGAAAAAATGGGGCCTGAGTTATTGCGTATCAAAGATCGCCATGACCGCGACTTTTTGATTCAGCCAACCTCAGAAGAAGTCATTACCGATTTAGCTCGCAACGAGATTAAGAGCTACAAGCAACTACCAGTTAATTTTTATCAAATTCAGACGAAGTTCCGTGACGAGCGTCGCCCTCGTTTTGGCATTATGCGCGGCCGCGAGTTCAGTATGAAAGATGCATATTCATTTGATCGCGATAACGAGGGTTTGAAGAAGTCATACCAGATCATGTTTGATGCATACACCCGCATCTTTAAGCGAATGGGCTTGAAGTTTCGTGCAGTGACTGCTGACAACGGCGCTATTGGTGGCTCTGGTAGTCAAGAGTTTCATGTGATTGCGGACACTGGAGAAGATGCGATTGTCTATTGTCCGAATTCGGATTACGCAGCCAATTTAGAGGCCGCCGAATCGTTAGCATTAATTGCTGCTCGTGCTGCTGCAACACAATCAATGACAAAGGTGGCAACGCCTGATAAAACCAATTGCGCAGATGTGGCGAAGTTTCTCAATATTCCGCTTGAGAAAACCGTAAAGTCTTTGTTGTTCGCGGCTGATCAAGAAAATGGTCCAGCAAAGCTTTTTATGTTGTTGGTACGTGGCGATCATGAACTTAATGAAGTCAAAGCAAGCAAAGTGCCAGGTATGGCTGAGTCACGTTTTGCTACCGAAGCAGAAATCAAACACGCATGTCATGCCCCTGCGGGCTATTTAGGTCCTGTTGGCGTGAGTGCAGACGTCACTGTTGTTGCTGACCGAACCGTAGCCAATATGTCTGATTTTGTATGTGGCGCTAATGATGCCGGTCACCATTTGACGGGCGTGAACTGGGGCCGTGATTTACCAGAGCCTGTACTGTTGGATATTCGTAATGCGGTAGTTGGCGATCCTTCACCTGACGGCAAAGGTGTTGTTGATATATGCCGTGGCATTGAGGTGGGTCACGTTTTCCAATTAGGTACGCGCTACTCTGAAGCAATGGGTTGCACCTATTTAGATCAACAAGGCAAAGCCCAACCAATGGTCATGGGTTGTTATGGAATTGGTGTAACCCGTTTGCTTGGTGCAGCTATTGAGCAAGGACATGATGACAAGGGAATTATTTGGCCTATCTCGATGGCGCCATTTGAGGTAGTTATTTGCCCAATGGGTTACGAAAAGTCAGAACAAGTGAAAGCGGCATGTGATCAGCTTCATGATGAATTGCTTGCTGCTGGCATCGATGTGATTTTGGATGATCGCAATGAACGTCCGGGTGCAATGTTTGCTGACTGGGAACTCATTGGTGCACCTTTCCGCGTAGTGATCGGCGATCGTGGTTTAGCAGATTCTCAAGTGGAATTTAAGGGCCGTACTGACGCGGAGTCACAGAATGTGCCCTTGGCGCAAATTAAAGAAAAAGTGATCGCAGCTGTTCAAGCAGCCAAAAATACAGTCGCTTAATTTTATTTTTTAAAGAGACCGCCAATGCCCTTGGCGGCTCCTTTAGCTGCCATAGTGGCCATGGTGCGCGCCATCTTGCCACCCTTAAATTGTTTCATCATCGTTTGCATTTGTTCAAACTGAGCCAGTAGGCGATTCACTTCTTGCACTTCTACTCCTGAGCCTGCTGCAATACGACGTTTACGACTGGCTTTGAGTAACTCAGGCTTTCTGCGCTCTTGAGGAGTCATGCTGTCGATGATTCCGCGCATGCGCGTGGTTTGTTTGTCCGCGTTACTTAAATTCGCTTTGGAGGCAGCTTGCGCTACTTGGCTAGGAAGCTTATCCATCAAGCTAGCCATGCCACCCATCTTTTGCATTTGCATCAGTTGATCGCGAAAATCCTCAAGATCAAATCCACCTTTGGAGATCTTGCTCGCTAACTTTTCTGCTTTAGCAACATCGACGTGTTGCTGGGCTTGCTCAACTAAAGCAAGAATATCGCCCATGCCTAAAATGCGGTTCGCCATGCGTTCCGCATCAAAGGCTTCTAGGCCTTCCATCTTCTCCGCTACACCAATAAATTTAAGCGGTACACCAGTGACTTGGCGAACAGAGAGTGCGGCACCTCCACGAGAGTCGCCGTCTAGCTTGGTGAGGATGACCCCAGTAAGTGGTAGTGCCTCATGGAATGCTTTAGCAGTGTTGACGGCATCCTGACCTAGCATTGCATCCACTACAAATAAGGTCTCAATCGGATTGAGATTGGCATGCAAAGTTTTGATCTCTTGCATGAGCGCTTCATCAATACCAAGACGGCCGGCGGTATCGACAATCACGACATCAAAGTAATGACGGCGCGCCCAGTCTAGAGCGGCAGTCGCAATATCGTTTGGCTTTTGATTAACGTTGCTAGAGAAAAATTCTGCGCCAACTTGTTTCGTGACCGTCTCAAGCTGTTCAATCGCAGCGGGACGATATACGTCACAAGAAACTGTGAGCACCTTCTTTTTCTTTTTCTCTTGCAGCCACTTGGCGAGTTTGCCAACCGATGTAGTTTTACCTGCACCCTGTAAACCAGCCATCAAGATGACTGCAGGCGGCTGTGTAGCCAGGTTAAGTTCACCACTTTGATTGCTATCGCCTGCCATGACTTGGGCAAGCTCGCGTTGAACGACCCCAACCAAGGCTTGTCCAGGGCTGAGGCTGCCTATAACCTCTTCACCAAGCGCCTTAAATTTAATTTGCTCCAGTAAAGACTTCACTACAGGTAGGGCTACGTCTGCCTCTAATAAGGCAAGACGGATTTCCCGTAGCATTTCTGCGGTATTGGCTTCAGTAAGGCGGGCTTGGCCTCGCATTGTTTTCACAACACGGGATAGGCGATCGGTGAGGTTTTCTAGCATTTATCGATTAGACTTTGTAGATGGATATTTTAGGTCACCCAGCGTACGAGTTGCTTCCATCTGCACTCTATCTACTTCTTTTGCTTTTTTTGAGCTTTAGCCCAAAGGAGAAGGGTAATCCTTCAGAATCATCAACGCTGATCCAGGCTTTTATTCTTCTGGCCTTGCTGGCACATGGGTTGCAATTGCATGACTCGGTATTTACGCCTCAGGGTTTCGTTTTCGGGTTTGCTCAGGATTTGTCTCTAATTGCCTGGGTTGGTTTGGCTTTCTACTGGTTTCAATCTTGGTTTTTGCCCATTTCCAGCTTGCGTTGGTTAGCTGTTCTTTTTGCTTTCGCGTGCTCTCTTTTGCCAAGTGTATTTCCAGGAACATTAATTTCGCCGAGAGCAGTTTCTGACCCTTGGTTTAAGGGTCACTTCATTGTTGCCACGATTTCAGTAGGTTTGCTTAGTTTGGCTGCAATGCATGCGATGTTGATGAGTATTCAAGACCGAGCATTACACCGTCAATTAGCGATTGTTCCCAATAGTCGAGTCGCACATTGGCTTGAAGATTTGCCGCCATTGATGACGATGGAAAGCCTTTTATTCAACTTGCTCTATGTTGGATTTGCGCTATTAAGCTTGACCGTGTTTTCTGGTTTGCTGTTTTCGCAAACACTATTTGGCAGACCGCTGGTGTTTGACCATAAAACTATTTTCGCTTTGGTCTCTTGGTTTCTATTCGCTGGTTTATTGTTAGCGCGTCGGCGTGTAGGCTTGCGTGGTCGAGCTGCGATTCGTTGGGTGTTGAGTGCATACTTTGCTTTGCTTCTCGCTTACGTGGGTAGCCGTTTCGTTTTAGAAGTCATTTTGCAGAGAGCGTAATTCTTGTTCAAATGGCTTTTATTACTTGCTGGCGCTTACCTTTTTTATCGTTGGTTAAAGGGTAAAAAGCATATTCAGGCCGGGGAAGGTAAATCACATAACCCCAATTCAAATAAGGCTCCAAAGGCTACCGGCCCCGAGGAGATGGTGCAATGTCAGCATTGCAAAGTACATCTTCCAAAATCAGAGGCTAAGACTTTTGAAGAACGTTTTTATTGTTCTCAAGATCACTTAAATGAACTTGATCAAGAAGGTTGGATTGGTTCTGCAAAATGGCGCCTTTCTCCAAATCAAGATGTGCGCCCAGAAAATATTTCACCAGATTTGGTGGTGATTCATCACATCAGTTTGCCTCCTGGTGGATTCAGATCAAAAAATTCTAGTCAATACATCATTGATTTTTTTCAAAATAAATTGGATGCAAAAGAGCATCCGTATTTCGAAGAGATCACAGGACAAAAAGTATCTAGTCATTTTTTGATCACTCGCTCTGGTGAGTTGGTGCAGTTTGTTTCAACTCAAAATAAAGCATGGCATGCCGGCGTTTCTTCATTTATGGGTAGAGAAAAATGTAATGATTTTTCAATTGGTATTGAATTAGAGGGTGATGGAGATACGCAATTTGAAGATGCGCAATACCAAGCCCTAAAAAAACTCATTCAGCTTTTGGCAGCTCGTTACCCAAACCTGCAATTCGCAGGGCATAGTGATATTGCCCCCGAACGAAAGACTGATCCCGGAACTCATTTTGACTGGAAGAAGTTCCAAAAAGAGACAGGCATTTCCTTAAAAAATCTACCGTACGGATTGACTCCTCGTTAGCCCCCACATTTGTATGTGAGCATACGCTTACTTTTTTAGCCTTAATTTAAAAAGGGCGAAAAATTACGCACCAAAATGACCCCAAAAATAGGGCAATCCCTTAGTAAAAATACTAATAAATATTTGTAGGAAAAGACTTATCAAGGACTCAATATTTCCCTATACTTAGTAGCCAATTCGATTTATAGCACTAGATATAGTGTTTAAATCCAGCAATACCTTATTGTTTTTTAACGATATTTTGTCCAAATAACTATATATAGACGCAGGAGTAACATGACATACGCAAATCCACAGACGGCAGGCCAAACACCTGGCGCAAATAACCCAGGAATTAACCCTGCAGGGGCAATCAATCAGACCCCTTCTGCCAGCTTTGTGGCCGGCGGAGTTGGTGGTGCTCAGGCAACCCAATTGTCCGATTACAAAATTATTCGCCGTAATGGTTCTGTTGTTGCATTCGAGCCATCCAAAATTGCGATTGCAGTAACCAAGGCATTTTTGGCAGTTAATGGTGGCCAGGGCGCCGCATCTGCCCGCGTGCGTGAGCAGGTTGAGCAACTAACTCATTCCGTTGTGCGTGCTTTATTGCGTAGTCGTCCCAATGGCGGCACTTTCCATATCGAAGATATTCAAGACCAAGTTGAATTGGCTTTGATGCGCAGTGGTGAGCACAACGTTGCTCGTGCTTATGTTTTGTACCGCGAAAAGCGTAACCAAGAGCGTGCTGCGCAACAAGAGGTTGCTCAGGAAGCTCAGACCGCAAACCAGACTGCAGAGTCTGGGATTAAGGTAACTGACAACGGCGTAGAAAAGTGGCTTGATATGGCCGCATTGCGCACAGTGATTGAAGCCGCTTGTGAAGGTTTGGGTAATCATATTGATGCAAGTCCGATCATCACTGAGACCATCAAGAATTTGTATGATGGTGTTCCAATGGCGCAGGTTTATGACTCCGCTATTTTGGCTTCCCGTACTTTGATTGAAAAAGATCCAGCGTACAGCCAAGTAACAGCACGCATCTTGATGCACGTGATTCGCAAAGAGATCTTGGGTAAGGAAGTGTTGCAAGGTGATATGCAAGCTGAATACAGCACTTACTTTGCCAAGTATATCCACGAGGGTATTTCAGCGGAATTACTGGACCCACGTATGAGTGAGTTTGATCTGCCGCGTCTAGCCGCGGCTTTGAATGCCAGCCGTGATTTGCAATTCAACTATCTCGGATTGCAAACCTTATATGACCGTTATTTCTTGCACATTGAAGATCGCCGCATTGAGATGCCACAAGCATTCTTCATGCGGGTAGCAATGGGCTTGGCTTTGAATGAGTTGGATCGTGAGCGTCGTGCCATTGAGTTCTATGAAATCCTCTCTACATTCGATTTCATGTCCAGCACGCCAACCTTGTTTAACTCAGCAACAACACGCCCACAACTATCAAGCTGCTACTTGACGACTGTTGAAGATGATCTTGATGGCATCTATGAGGCATTGAAAGAAAATGCATTGCTATCTAAGTTTGCTGGTGGCTTGGGTAATGACTGGACCAATGTTCGCGCATTAGGTAGTCATATCAAAGGTACAAACGGTAAGTCACAAGGCGTTGTGCCATTCCTCAAAGTAGTAAATGACACAGCTGTTGCTGTAAACCAAGGTGGTAAGCGTAAGGGCGCGGTTTGCGCCTACTTGGAAACATGGCACTTGGATATTGAAGAGTTCTTGGAATTGCGTAAGAACACTGGTGATGATCGTCGCCGTACGCATGACATGAATACTTCTAACTGGATTCCCGACTTGTTTATGAAGCGTGTAATGGAAAACGGTGAGTGGACATTGTTCTCTCCATCCAATACGCCTGATTTGCATGATAAGTTTGGCAAGGCATTTGAAGAGGCTTATGTAGCTTATGAGCAAAAAGCTGATCGAGGTGAGTTAAAACCATTCCGCAGAATTCCAGCGCAACAGTTATGGCGCAAGATGCTTGGCATGTTGTTCGAAACTGGCCATCCATGGATTACTTTCAAGGATCCTTGCAATATTCGTAGCCCACAGCAGCATATTGGCGTAGTTCACTCTTCTAACCTCTGTACTGAGATCACTCTCAATACAAATGAGGACGAGATTGCAGTTTGTAACCTTGGTTCTGTGAACTTAACCGCGCATATGACTACTGATGCGAACGGTAAATTGGTTCTTGATCACGAAAAGCTTCAAAAAACCGTACGTACTGCAATGCGTATGCTCGATAACGTAATCGATATCAACTACTACGCAGTAGCTAAGGCACGTAATTCCAACTTGAAGCATCGTCCAGTAGGTATGGGCATTATGGGCTTCCAAGATTGCTTGCACATGCAACGTATCCCTTACGCCAGTGAAGAGGCTGTGAAGTTTGCGGATTCTTCAATGGAAGCAATTTGCTACTACGCATACCAAGCTTCTAATGAATTGGCTGAAGAGCGTGGTGTGTACAGCACTTATAAAGGTTCATTGTGGGATCGCGGCATTCTTCCGCAAGATACCGTAGCAATGTTGGCCGCCGAGCGTGGTGGCTATGTTGAAGTGGACAGCTCTTCTACGATGGATTGGGCCGGTTTGCGCGCTCGCATCAAGCAACATGGTATGCGTAACTCCAATTGCGTAGCGATTGCGCCGACAGCAACGATTTCTAACATTATTGGTGTTTCGGCTTGTATCGAGCCAACATTCCAGAACTTGTTTGTTAAATCCAACCTTTCTGGTGAGTTCACAGTGGTAAATGAGTACTTGGTACGTGATTTGAAAGATCGTGGACTCTGGGATGAGGTCATGATTGCTGACTTGAAGTACTTTGATGGCACTTTGTCTAAGATCGACCGTATCCCTCAAGATCTCCGCGATTTGTATGCAACCGCCTTTGAAGTTGAGCCAAGCTGGTTGGTTGAGGCTGCTTCCCGTCGTCAAAAATGGATTGATCAGGCCCAGTCTTTGAATATCTACATGGCTGGCGCATCAGGCAAGAAATTGGATGACACCTACAAGTTAGCTTGGTTGCGTGGTCTGAAAACCACTTACTACCTCCGCACGATGGCGGCAACCCATGTTGAGAAATCTACTGTGGCTAGCGGTCAATTGAACTCTGTTTCCAGTGGCGCTGAAGGTGGTGGTGTAGCTGCAGCTCCTGTTGAAGCGGATGGCCCAGTTTGCACAATGCGTCCAGGTGATGCTGGATTTGAAGAATGTGAAGCATGCCAATAAACATTGGTTTATTGGTCAGAAATAAAAGAATTTAGGAGAAAGTTATGTTGAATTGGGAAGAGGAAGTAGCTCCAGCACTAGCGAAAGCTGGTCTTGCGCCACAACCGGTTGCGGCTGAACCGCAACGCCCGCAGCCAGACCAAGAGGCGATGGCGGCACCTCAAGCTGCTGTGCCTGCAGCAGCGCAAACACAAAGTGCGCCAGCAAATGGCATGGAAACTCGTCGCGTTAACGTGGCTGATAAGCGCGTTATCAATGCAAAAACCGACGTTAATCAGCTCGTTCCATTTAAATATAAGTGGGCTTGGGAGAAATATTTGGCGGGTTGCGCTAACCACTGGATGCCACAAGAGATCAATATGAACCGCGATATCGCGCTTTGGAAAGATCCAAATGGTCTTACAGAAGATGAGCGTCGAATCATTAAGCGCAATCTTGGCTTCTTTACTACAGCGGATTCTTTGGCTGCAAACAATATTGTTTTGGGTACATATCGCCAAATTACCGCTCCAGAGTGCCGTCAATACCTATTGCGTCAGGCTTTCGAGGAGGCAATTCATACCCACGCCTATCAATATATTGTGGAATCTTTGGGCTTAGACCAAGGCGAAATCTTCAATGCGTATCACGAAATTGAGTCGATTCGCGCTAAAGATGAGTTCCTCATTCCGTTTATTGATGTGCTGACTGACCCAACATTTAAGACTGGCACACTAGAAAACGATCAAAAATTACTTCGATCTCTGATTGTTTTTGCCTGCGTAATGGAAGGTTTGTTCTTTTATGTTGGTTTTACGCAAATACTTGCGATGGGTCGTCAAAACAAAATGACGGGTGCCGCGGAGCAGTATCAATACATCCTTCGCGATGAGTCAATGCACTGCAATTTTGGTATCGATTTGATTAACCAAATCAAGCTGGAGAACCCGCAGTTATGGACTTCTGCGTTCAAAGACGAGATTAAATCGATCTTCGAAAAAGCGGTCGAGTTGGAGTACCGTTATGCCGAAGATACGATGCCTCGAGGAGTGCTCGGATTGAACGCTCCGATGTTCAAAGGTTACCTAAGATACATTTGTAATCGCAGATGTTTGCAAATAGGACTTGACGCGATGTTCCCAAATGAAGAGAATCCATTTCCATGGATGTCAGAAATGATTGATCTTAAGAAAGAAAGAAACTTTTTTGAGACACGCGTTATTGAGTATCAAACCGGTGGTGCGCTAAGTTGGGAGTAATAAACTAGTTTTAAAGCGCACAACTGGCTAAATAGGAGATTAGACGGTTGGTTAGTTTAGGAAGTCAGCAAAAACAGACTCAAATCCGAAAACCCTTGCTCAAGGGTGCCTGGGCTATTCTCCCCGTTTTTTCCAGCACATTTAAGAAGCCGTTGTCCTTCGGGGCCACGGCTTTTTTTCCAAGGATTCATTAGCGTGCAGCACTTAGCTTCAAGCCGCGCGCCGATGAATGGCTCGCTCGTTCATTCCGAATGGTCGGGTTTTCTTAAAAATGTAGTTTGTACTAATCCTCACGTGAAGGAGTAACACACATGGCAACAAAGAAAAAACCTGCTGCAAAGAAACCAGCTGCTAAGAAAAAAGTAGCTGCAAAGAAACCAGCTGCTAAAAAAGTAGCTAAGAAAAAGCCAGCTGCTAAGAAAGCTGCCGCTAAGAAGCGTCCAGCTGCTAAAAAAGCTGCCGCTAAGAAGCCTGCTGCTAAAAAAGTAGCTAAGAAAAAGCCAGCTGCTAAGAAAAAAGCTGCTGCTAAGAAGCCTGCTGCTAAAAAAGCTGCTAAAAAGCGCGTAGCAAAAAAAAAGTAAGTAAGCCTGCTGCGAAGAAATCGGGCTCGGTTGTAAAAAAGCCCGCGGCTAAGAAAGCTGCACCAGCGACTAGTGCGTTGAATCCTGCTGCTGCTTGGCCCTTCCCAACTGGCACACGTCCTTTATAGACGGGTGTTATTAGAAGGGGTCTCTCACGAGTACCCCTTTTTTTATTTCCGAAACGGCTTAAATCTTTAGAAGTTAAACCCAAAAGCGGATTTAAATTGATCGGCGATCTGGGTTTTGCTCGGCTGGTGGTTTTGAGGCCCTTGGTGGGTAATCTTGATTGAGCCCATGAGACTAGCTAGACGTCCAGTAGTTTCCCAGTCCATACCGCTTTCAAGGCCAAAGAGTAATCCACCGCGAAATGCGTCGCCACATCCAGTTGGATCAATGACTTGTGCAGCTGGAACAGGCGGAATCGAAATGCATTTGCCATCCGTATAAATCTCAGCGCCCTGAGCACCTTTTGTGACGATCAGTGCTTTGACGCGTTCGGCAATTTTCGATAACTCCAAACCTGTTTTTTTGGAAAGCATTTCGCCTTCATAGTCGTTTACAGCCAAATAGCTGGCAATCTCAACCAATTCGAGGAGCTCCGATCCGTCAAACATGGGCAATCCTTGGCCTGGATCAAAAATGAATGGAATGTTTGCATCTGCAAGCTGGTGGCAATGCTCCCACATTCCTTGTCTGCCATCTGGGGCAACAATTCCAAATTTCGCAGCGCCTTTTGCGTTTTTGCTGCGTTCAGTTACCACTGTTGCAACTTCATTGAGGTGTGATTCACTCATGGCTCCGGGGTGAAACGCAGTGATTTGATTGTTTGTTTGATCGGTGGTGATCATAGCTTGCGCTGTAAAAGCGTTTTCGAGTTGACGAATGTGGCTTGCGTCGATCCTGAGTTTCTTTAGGTGATCCATGTAGGGTTTTGCATCACCACCAACAGTTGCCATGATGATGGGGTCGCCGCCCAAAAGGTGTAGGTTATAGGC
The DNA here is from genome assembly GCF_013307225.1 of Polynucleobacter tropicus. Lineage (NCBI taxonomy): Bacteria > Pseudomonadati > Pseudomonadota > Betaproteobacteria > Burkholderiales > Burkholderiaceae > Polynucleobacter > Polynucleobacter tropicus. The sequence continues at coordinate 200,064 of NZ_CP028942.1, forward strand.
AATATTGCCAGCACAACCACCAAATTCGCGGCGCATGGTTGGAACCAAAAACGCCACATTCAGGATATGAATCTGCTCTGGAAGAATTTGATCGGCAAATTTGCCTTCAAAGTTCATGATGGTGTCGTATGCGATAGAACCGCAGATCAGGCTAGCCATAAATTGCTTTCTGTGTGGTTGAAGATAGGATTAATTGGAAAATGATGTGTAAAAAGGTGTCGATAATCAGATTAGTGCGGATAAATTACATGCACTCGATAGCCGGCTGCATTTGCTGGTAGTAGGATTGGCAACTCAGCTAGGATAATTTCACCAGCGGGCGCGCCATTTTTTAAAAAATCAGGATGTGATTCTTGCCAAGAGGGAGAGAGCCATTCTTTTGGAGTTAGATGAATCGTTTTCAGTTCAGATTCTTCTGCATCAGTGAGGGAAATTTCTAAATTTGGGAACAAAATAGGAATTGCAAGACGATTTTGTATTTCAATTTGCAAGATCGATTGATTTGCAGGGCTTTTAAGGCCATCACGCGCGCTTTCGGACGAAAGTGTTGCTGAAGTTATTTTCCATGCGGAAAAATCGCTCACAGGGCGATTAAAGCACCCTAATGCACTACATAATTTTTGATCAACGAATTGCAGAAGCGAAAATGTGCGCACTGCAACTGCATTCGATGTGCCATCGATGCGTGGAGCTAATGCTGGAATGAGTGTGTTTCTAAAAAGATGCTCACCAAAAATCAGTGAGACAAGAAAAAGAAGGCTTAGTAAAGTCGGTTTTAGGTATTTAGAACGCTTAAATCTTTTTTTTTGAGCAGAATCAGCGTCAGCAGTAGAGTTTGAGCCGTTTTTTTGTTCGACACCCATGGTGCCGTGCAAGCAAACCCAACCTTCGCTCTCACGCCAGACAGAAAGTTTAAGCCACTGACTGTAAGTGGTGATCACTTCATCAGCTTGACGGGCAAGAACGCCAGATAAAACAATTTGACCGCCTGGTCGCATCTTATTGACCAATGCAGGCGCCAATACTTGAAGTGGGTTGGCCAAAATATTGGCCATCACAATGTCATATTTTCTTTCTGCAGCCAATTCTGGGGCGCCTTCTGTTGGCAATACAAAACGAATTTCGGTATTGTTGATTTCCGCATTGCTTCGGGCGGCAACCATTGCTTGAGGGTCAATGTCGGTGCCAACTACGGGATTGCAACCCAGTTTTGCGGCAGCAATTGCCAAAATGCCTGACCCACAACCGTAATCCAACAAACTTTGGTTCAAGAGATTTTGATGTTCTTCTAACCAAAGTAGGCATAAATGAGTGGTTGGATGACTACCAGTACCAAAAGCAAGTCCTGGATCAACCGCTAGACAAATCGCATTTGAATCGTTAGGCGCCTCATGCCAAGAAGGAACAACCCAGATGCGTTTGCCAATCTGAATCGGCGCAAATTGACTTTGGGTTAATCGAACCCAGTCTTGTTCTTCTACCGTTTTTTCTTGCGGTGAAGATAGCTTGAAACCAGCTTCTTTGAGAGAGGCAAGTAGTTCTGGAATAAATTCCGCAGAGCCGGATGCATCAATTTCTGGATTAAAGAGGGCGGTAACGGATGATCTATCCCACGCTTGCACTTCAGGCGATAAACCCGGCTCGCCATAGAGTGGGTTTTCATCATAGCCACCAGCTGCATCATCCTCAACGGTCACCGACAAGGCGCCTAGCTCGAGTAAAGCGTCTCCTAAAGGTTCCGCAGTTTCGGCTGCTACCGTGAATACCAACTCACGATAAGACATGTAACGCTCTTATGGCTTGCATGAATTAGGATTTACCGCGACTAGCAGCTTGTTCTTCCAAACGATGCTCTAGGTAGTGAATGCTTGTGCCACCTTCCATGAAGTTTGGATCGAGCATGAGTTCACGATGAAGAGGAACGTTGGTAGTAATGCCGTCAATCACCATTTCTGAAAGAGCAATTTGCATGCGACGAATCGCTTGTTCGCGAGTATTGCCGTAAGAAATGAGTTTGCCGATCATGGAGTCGTAGTTGGATGGAACCATGTAGCCGCTGTAAGCATGTGAGTCCACGCGAATGCCAGGACCTCCAGGCATATGGAACGAGCCAATGCGCCCAGGACTTGGGGTGAACTTGAATGGATCTTCTGCATTGAGACGACACTCAATGGCATGTCCGCGGAAAACAATATCTTTCTGGCGATAGCTGAGCTTTAGGCCGGCAGCAATGCGTATTTGCTCCTGCACGATATCTACACCGGTAATCATTTCTGTAACTGGGTGCTCAACTTGAACACGGGTATTCATCTCGATGAAGAAGAATTCACCGTTTTCGTATAAGAATTCAAATGTGCCTGCACCGCGGTAGCCAATCTTTCGGCAAGCATCCGCACAGCGCTCACCAATTTTGGCGATCAAGCGGCGATCAATTCCTGGGGCTGGAGCTTCCTCAATCACTTTTTGGTGACGACGTTGCATTGAGCAGTCACGCTCGCCTAGCCAAATAGCGTTTCCATGAGTGTCAGCTAGAACTTGGATTTCTACATGGCGAGGTTTTTCTAAAAACTTCTCCATATAGACTTCTGGGTTGCCGAATGCACGACCCGCTTCTTCACGAGTCATGTTTACAGCATTAATTAAATGCGCTTCTGTATGAACTACGCGCATACCGCGACCGCCACCGCCACCAGCGGCTTTAATGATGACGGGATAACCTACTTTTTTTGCGGCAGCAATAATTTCTTTTGGATTATCTGGCAATGCGCCTTCGGATCCAGGAACGCAAGGTACACCAGCTTTAATCATGGCGCGCTTTGCTGAAACCTTATCACCCATAAGGCGAATCGAAGCCGCTGTTGGACCAATAAAAGCAAAGCCTGATTTCTCAACACGCTCAGCAAAGTCAGCATTCTCAGAGAGGAATCCATAACCTGGGTGAATCGCTTCAGCATCAGTCACTTCCGCTGCGGAAATAATTGCAGGCATATTGAGATAGCTTTGAGGGGAAGGTGCTGGCCCGATACATACGGCTTCATCAGCTAGTTTGACGTATTTCGCTTCTTTATCAGCCGTGGAGTACACCACAACAGTTTTAATTCCCAACTCGCGACATGCGCGTTGGATGCGAAGAGCGATTTCTCCGCGATTGGCAATCAGAATCTTATCGAACATGTCGGCTCTGAGTTAGGTGAGGGGTTTCGAAAGGCAAAAGAGAGGTCGCAGGCTTAAGTGCTTAAGCGATCACAAATAGGGGTTGATCAAACTCAACGCCTTGACCGTTCTCACAAAGAATTTCTTTGATTACGCCAGCTTTTTCAGATTCAATTTCATTGAGAAGTTTCATTGCTTCAATAATGCAAAGTGTTTGACCAACTTTTACGGTGTCACCCACATTCACAAAGTTTGGAGACTCTGGATTTGGTGCGCGATAGAAGGTGCCCACCATTGGTGAGCGAGCAACAAAGCCTTCTTCAGCAACTGGGGCTTCCGCAGCTGGCGCATGAGGCGCAGCGGCTGCCACAGGGGCTGCTGCAATAGCCTGTAAAGGGGCGGGGTTGGCATAAACAACTTGGCCTGCAGCAACTGGAGAACCAGAATTGACGATACGAACACGATCTTCACCTTCGTTTACTTCTAATTCAGAAATGCCTGATTCGGAAACTAGGTCGATCAAGGTTTTAAGTTTTCTAAGATCCATATGAGTGTGTCCTCTCTTGAAATTCTGTAAATAAGCTTATTTTTGTAAACGAGCGATCGCAGCTTGTAATGCGAGTTCATAGCCAATGGCACCAAGTCCGCAAATCACCCCTGTCGCGATATCGGATAGGTAGGAATGTTTCCGAAACTCTTCGCGCTGGTGAATGTTGGATAAATGGACTTCAGTAAATGGAATGGCAACACCAGCCAAGACATCACGCAGAGCTACGCTGGTATGGGTAAAGGCGCCTGGATTAATGATGATGAAATCAACCCCATCCTGTTTTGCTTTCTGGATGCGGTCGATGAGCTCGCCTTCGTGGTTGCTTTGATAGGTGCTTAATTCAACGGACTGGGCTTTTGCAAGCTCCCCCAGTTTTTGATGGATATCTTCAAGGGTAGTTTTGCCGTAAACCTCTGGTTCACGAGTGCCCAATAAATTGAGGTTTGGACCTTGTATGACGAGAATTGAAGCTTTTTTAGACATAGATCCCTGTTTTTAGAGGCAGTTAGGTGTCAATTGTTTAATTTGGCTTTTAGCTGGCCACACTACTATTGCTTCATTTATTGCTTCACTTGCTACGGTTGAAAGTATACCTTCAGAAATCTCTGAAAAGTTCAAAACTGGGGGCTAAAAATGAAATTTTCACTAGTTTTAGGTACAAATAATGAAAATTATTGAGAAAATTGCCTATTAATTAAGCAATTGGCAGAGAGTTAATTCCGGATAAAAAGATTCAAATGTATTTAAAGAGCATTGTTAATCGCTTTTTTGAGCTCATCTTCGCTTATTTTTCCTAATTTTGTGAAAGTAGATTTTCCGCTTGGGTTGATGATGACGGTATAGGGTAGAGCCCCCTGAGAATTGCCCATTTGCTTTGCTAAATTGCTGCCCTCTAATCCACCGATGACGATTGGATAGGAAACCGGGGTTTTTTCCAGAAATTCACGTACGTTAGATGGTGAATCAATGCCAATGCCAACAAATAAGACATTTTTAGCAGCATATTCTTTTGAAATTTGATCCAAAGTGGGCATTTCTTCTACACATGGGGGGCACCAAGAGGCCCAAAAGTTAACAACCAAGACTTTTCCTCGCCAATTTTCGATATCAGCAGCTTTTCCGTCTGGTGTTTGCCAAGGGTTGGCAAAAAAAGCCTTGATTGATGGTTCGCTGGCCAAGCCAGATTGAGAGACCCATTGAGAAGTAAAGATGCCGGTTAGTAGTGCCAATATGCTGACACCAGCAATCACAATCCATTGTCTTAGGTTCATCTCATGTCCTTCGCTAAAATTCATTAATGCATATACATATTTTGGGCATTTGCGGTACTTTCATGGGCGGCATTGCCGCAATTGCCAGACAGGCTGGACATCGCGTAACGGGTTGCGACGCCAACGTGTATCCCCCAATGAGTACGCAACTTGAATCCCAAGGTATCGAGCTAATTGAGGGTTTCTCACCGGATCAATTATTGCAGTTTGAGGCGATGCCGGATCTATTTGTGATCGGCAATGTGGTTTCTCGTGGCAATCCACTGATGGAAGCGATTTTGAATCAAGGGCTTCCTTATATCTCTGGCCCCCAATGGCTCGGGGAACAAGTTCTATATGGCAGACATGTTTTGGCGGTTGCGGGCACACATGGCAAAACTACTACTTCAGCAATGCTTACATGGATTTTGGAATTCAATGGCTATAAACCAGGTTATCTGATTGGTGGTGTGCCACTGAATTTCACAGTCTCCGCTCGTTTAGGTGAGAGTAAATATTTTGTGATTGAGGCTGATGAATATGACACTGCGTTTTTTGATAAGCGCAGTAAGTTTGTTCACTATAGACCCCGTACTGCTTTATTAAATAATTTGGAATTTGATCACGCCGATATTTTTGCGGATCTTACTGCAATCGAAACTCAGTTTCATCATTTAGTGCGTACCGTTCCGAGTGATGGATTATTGGTAGTCAATGGTGAAGAGCCTGCCTTGGAGCGTGTGATTGCAAGGGGTGCATGGGCACCAGTAGAGCGCTTTGGACAAGACGCTGTTAACGAGTGGTCTTTGATTTCGCAAGAAGCAGATAGTTTCATTGTTCGCAAAGCAGGTAAGGATGTTGCGACAGTGAACTGGGCGCTAGACTCAGGCGTGATGGGTAGGCATAATCAATTGAATGCATTGGCTGCAATTGCGGCCGCGAATCATATTGGGATCTCACCAGCAGATTCTGCACGTGCTTTGGCAGAATTTAAAAACGTCAAACGTCGACTCGAAACAATTGGTGTTGCTAATGACATCACTGTTTATGACGATTTTGCGCATCATCCCACTGCCATTACAACGACAGTTGATGGTCTGCGTAGACGCGTAGGTAAATCTCGCATCTTGGCTGTTCTCGAGCCTCGCTCCAACACCATGAAGCTTGGTACTATGAAAGCCCAGTTGCCCGATAGCTTGCAGCAAGCAGACAAAGTATTTGCATATGGCGCTAGTAGCGGCAAAGAGTCACTGGGTTGGGATTTGGCAGAGGTTCTGGCACCACTCAATAGCCAAGGGGAAGTTAAAGCTCAAGCTTTTGATGATCTGGATTCTCTCGTGCTCGCGGTTGCAAAAGAGTCTAAGCCAGGTGATCACATTTTGGTCATGAGCAACGGCGGTTTTGGTGGCGTACATCAAAAATTATTAAAGAAAATCGCAATCTAAATTCGCTTGCAGCAATTTCACATATAAAACACATACTGAAAGTAAATTCATGGGTGATCGATTAAAAGGTAAGGTAGCAATTGTTACTGGAGCAGCCAAGGGCATTGGTTTTGCAACGGCCCAGCGTTTTGCGCAAGAAGGCGCAATTGTGATCGTTGCTGACGTCAATCCAGAAGCGGTCAAAAGCGCTGTTGCTCAAATACCCAATAGCGAAGCGCATGTAATGAATGTGACCGATCGCGCGAGTATTCAGGCGGTAGTTGATCAAGTAATGCAACAGCATGGCCGTATTGATATTTTGATTAATAACGCGGGCATTACTCAGGATGCACGTTTGATCAAAATGACTGAAGCTCAATTTGATTCAGTCATTGACGTGAATCTCAAAGGCGTTTTCAATTGCACGCAGTTGATTGTTCCTCATATGTTGGAGGCTGGTTCTGGTGCAATCGTGAATGCCTCGAGTGTTGTTGGTTTGTATGGCAACTTTGGCCAAACAAATTACTCAGCTACAAAATTTGGCGTGATCGGCTTTACCAAGACCTGGGCTCGTGAGCTCGGGCCCAAAGGTATTCGAGTGAATGCGGTATGCCCTGGATTTATTGCCACCGAAATGGTGAAGGCAATGCCGGAAAACATTCTGAAGGATATTGAGAAGCGTAGTTGGCTTGGGCGTTTGGGTACCCCTGAAGAAATGGCTAATGTATACCTATTCTTGGCTAGTGATGAGGCTAGCTATGTGAATGGCGTGGCATTAGAAGCTAGCGGCGGAATTTCGCTATAAGCATGAATCTCTTATACGAAGAGGGTGGCGACATCAAAATCGCCACGGTGCAGTCTGCAACCGGAACAGGTGATGCAGAGTCTTGGCAGGCAACCAGTTTGTCTGGCAAAAAAATCAAGCTCAAGGCTAAAGAGGTTTGGTTGCGCTTTGAAAAGCCTGAAGCTCAGGCCGTGATGGATGAGGCGCTCACGCTCTCTAAAGAAATCGATTTACAGTTGTTATGGGATTGCGCGCCAGATGAAGAATTTGGATTGGTGGATGTTTCCCATGAATACTTTGGAGATCAAGCATCCATTCCGCAACAAGCTTCATTGGCAATTGCATTGCAAGGTGCGCCAGTATTCTTTCGTCGCAAGGGACGAGGACGCTTCCAAAGAGCGCCTTTAGAGCAACTTCAGGCAGGCTTGGCGGCACTCGAGCGCAAGCAAAAAGAATTAGAGCAACAGTCCCTGTGGCAACAAGACTTAGTGGTGGGGATATTCCCAGAGGCTTTAAAAGCTTCTGCCAAGCATTTATTGTTTTCTCCTGATAAGAATAGCTCTGCATATAAAGCCTTAAGCGCCGCTTGCACAGAGACTGGCGAGTCGCCTGCGCAGTTGATGATTCGTTGTGGCGCGATTGACTCTCCACTGGCCTATCACCAGGGAATGTTTTTAAAGGCCCATTTCCCAAATGGTTCTGCTCATAATCCCAATGTGGGGGTTGATCAGGATTCCTATGATGCGGCGATCGCAGAACTGCCTCGTGCAGAAGTGCAGGCTTTTTCTATTGATGACGCTGGAACTACAGAGATTGATGACGCGCTATCTGTAACGGATTTGCCAGATGGTGGTCATCGCATTGGAATTCATATTGCAGCCCCAGGATTAGTTCTGACTAGGGATGATGCGCTAGACGAAGTAGCACGTAGTCGTATGTCTACGGTTTATTTCCCGGGCGACAAAATCACGATGCTGCCCGACGCGGTCATTCAGAAGTTTTCATTGGATGAGGGCGACTCTAGAGCCGCTTTGTCGGTCTATGTGGATATTGATGCTGATGGGGTCGTAAATCGAGAGACTATTCAAATGCGCGCTGAAATGGTCCCAATTGCAGCTAATTTGCGCCTTGAAAATATTGAGCATTTAGTTAGTGATGAGACTTTATCGGGCGCAAGCGTTGAATATCCGTATAAAAAAGAGTTAGGAATTTTGTGGCGAGCTGCAAAACACTTACACTCTGGCCGCCAGGAAAAAAGAGTGGCTAACGGATTACGTGCGGAGCAATTAGGTTTAATTGACCCAAATGCTTTGGCAAGAGATTTTCATTTTCAAATTAAAAATAACGACGGAGTTGAGCGTGTGGAGATTACTCCACGTCAGCGCGGCTCTATTTTGGATACGATTGTTGCGGAGTGGATGATCTTCTGTAATAGCGCTTCAGGTCAATTGCTGGCTGATCATGGATTGCCCGGCTTATTTAGAACGCAAAAGGGCTGGGGCCCAATGCGTACCCGTATGCAAACTACTCCCGGACCTCATGAAGGTTTAGGTTTGGACTATTACGCTTGGTCTACCTCTCCGTTGCGCCGTTACTCCGATTTGGTAAATCAATGGCAGTTACTGGCGCTGGCAAAGCATGGTGTTACTGCCAAGATGGTTGCACCATTTCCTCCGCGAGATGCAGTGTTAATGGGAATTGCAGCGGATTTTGAATCTTCCTATCAAGCGTATGGTGAATACCAAGATCGTTTGGAGAAGTACTGGTGTCTACGCTGGATTGCGCAAGATGAGACCTCAAAAGGTGTTTATGTAAGACATTTAAAAGAGGGGATGTCGAGAGTTGAGCCTATACCTTTGCATTTGCCTATTCCAGAGATGGCCAGTCATCCACGCATGACCAGGGCGCATGTAAAGGTATCTGATGTAGATCTATTGCAATTGAGTGCCGCTGTGAGGGTGTTAGAAATAGAGTCGGTGCAGTCAAACGGTCAGGCCTCAGATAGCCAGGAGGAGCCTTCGTCTGGGGAATCTGAAGAAGATGCGAGCCTGGATTAGACCGATGCATTTTCCGCATTTTGAAAAAATAGAAAGACTGATTTCTTATTTTCAAGATGCTTGGCGTAAACACCCCTTTCGCTTGGCGCTCTGTGTATCGCTGCTGATACACATCATCTTTCTGTCCTTTCGTTGGGGCATGGGCGAGATTCAGAATCGTCGCCTGAATACACCGCTCAGCGTAGTTCTTGTAAATGCTGGCAATAAGTCGCCCCCCAAGCAGGCAAATAAATTAGCTCAAGCTGATTTGCAAGGGGGCGGAAAGTCTGAGACCCAAGATGCTACTGCCTTGCATCGTGCTAGGTTGGGGGCTGAGGCTCGCATTGAGGTTTTGGAGAAACAACAAAAGCAAATGTTGGCCAAACTCGACGAGCAGCGCGCCCGCTCTGGTGGTCGAAGGAGTGGTGAAGAACAAAAAATGGCTCAGCAACTTAATTCGCTGGAAGCGGAGTTAGCTAAGCGCTTGCAACAAGATGGTCGCGAGCCAAGACGCAAGGTTCTAACCAGTGCTAATACAAAAGCTGTGACCTTTGCGCATTATTTTGATGCTATGCGCCAAAAGATTGAGGCTTACGGCAGCACCTTTTTTCCGCGTGCCAATGGACGACCTTTATATGGGAGTTTGGTAATTGTGGTGAGTGTGGATGCGCAAGGTCGGATAACCAATAACGCCCAAGGAAAAGAAGGGCTTTCTATTGGGCGCAGTTCTGGCAACCCGGAATTAGATCGTCAAGCGCTTGCCATCGTCAGGGCTTCAGCGCCATTTGGTCCTTTTCCAGTAGAAATGCGCAATCAAATCGATGTGCTCGATTGGATCTCGACTTTTGACTTCACTCGAGAAGGTAGCAATCATTTGGAATTGCGGAACTAATTCGCTTATTCTGTAATCCTTATGACTTCAAACGCTAACCTAGAGCTTCATACAGACCCAAGTCTTTTCTCGGGAAAAGATGTGTATGCGGTTGCTGGTAATCCTATTGCTCACAGTAAGTCACCCATGATCCATCAACAGTTCGCGGAGCAGGCGGGGCAGGAAATTCACTATGGCCGTTTGCAACCAGAATTAGATGGTTTTGCAAAGGCAGCAAAGTCTTTCTTTGCGGCTGGAGGTAAGGGGATGAATGTCACTGTTCCCTTTAAGTTAGATGCACAGGCGTTTGCAGATCAATTAACAGATCGCGCGCAGCTAGCTGGTGCGGTAAATACGCTGTGTATTCAGAATGGTAAGATTTATGGTGACAACACCGATGGTGCAGGTTTAGTGCGTGATCTATTGGCACAAGGGATTGATATTCATGCCTCACATATTTTGTTGTTAGGCGCGGGCGGCGCATCACGTGGCGTCATTGGGCCTTTATTGCAGCGCTCACCTAAATGCTTAGTGATTGCCAATCGCTCTGCCGCCAAGGCGGATGAGCTGGTGAAAATATTTGCTGATCTAGCCGTAAGAAATGAAGTTTCGCTAGAGTCTCGCACTTTAGCTGATCTGGAGAGTGCTCAAAATACACTGCACGCTTTTGATCTGGTGATTAATGCCACAGCCGCTGGATTAACAGATGAGTCGCCACTTAGTGAGGTGGCGGTAATGCAGGTTTTTAAACCTGGATCGTTTGCTTATGACATGGTTTACGGCAAGACCACTGCCTTTATGAAGCAAGCCCTACAGCGTGGTGCTCGTATCAGCGATGGTTTGGGAATGTTGGTAGAGCAAGCGGCTGATGCGTTCTTAATCTGGCGTGGCGCTGAGCTTGCTGCAAAGATCGATCCGCGCGCTGTTCTTGCAAAGTTGCGTAGTTAACCGAGTTTTCACGCTAACCTAGATTATTCCAATGCGCTGGATTTTGTATCCACTCAAATGTTTGCTAGTGGGCTTTGTCGCCATGCAGCTATATTTTGCGATTCAGATTGGATTGTGGGTCAACTTAAATCCTGGTAGTACGGCGTTCCAGCGAGCGGAACGTTGGCGTTTATGTTCATGGCATTTCACATGCGACATTCAATCTCATTGGGCGCCCTATGACAAGATTTCCAATAATCTTAAGCGCGCAGTCTTGGTTAGTGAGGACGATATTTTTTTTCAGCACAAAGGGGTACGTGTTGAGGATATGCAAAAGGCTTGGGAGAAGAACCAACAGCAGACTCAGGAAAGAATTCGCTCTGGCGCAAAGACAAAGACTGCGTTGCGGGGTGGGTCAACCATTACCCAACAGTTAGCGAAAAACCTATTTTTGTCTTCAGAGCAAAATTATTTCCGTAAAGCGCAGGAGCTCGTAATTACTGGGTTGTTGGAACTCATGCTTTCTAAGCAGAGAGTATTTGAGATTTATTTGAATTCAGTGGAGTGGGGCGAAGGCATTTTTGGCATAGGCGCAGCTACTCAACATTACTACGCTATCAGCCCGGCAAATTTAGATATTGAACAAGCGGCCGCACTAGCTTCAGCCTTACCGGCGCCAAAGTGTTTTGATAAAGAACAATATTGCCGTAAGGCAAATATTAATTTTCCGACTCGGCAAGAATTCATTCTGGAAAATATGGGGCGCGTTGCGCTAGCCCCAATCCCTACCCCTAAAAATACTAAGCGTTAAGCAATATCGCTAAGTAATATTTAAAGTCTTTAGCTTGCCGCCCTTAGTGCGTCACGAGTGTTAAGAGCGACCGCTCTTGCTGCTTGAGCAAAATCGACTCCAGAGCTGGCATACAAAATGGCTCTAGAAGAATTAATGATCATGCCTGTCCCGGGTTTGCCCGCGACAGCACCTGCTTTAACGGTTGCTTCAATATCACCGCCCTGAGCACCAATGCCTGGAATAAGCAGAGGCATATCACCCACAATAGCGCGTACTTTTGCGATCTCTTCAGGAAAGGTTGCGCCAACAACCAATCCAATTTGTCCACTGTTATTCCATTGGGTAGCAGCCAGCTTGGCAACATGCAGATACAGGGGTTCACCACTTGGGGAGACATTTAAAAACTGTAGATCGGATCCGCCAGGGTTGGATGTGCGACATAGGACGATGACGCCTTTGCCAGTATGTTTGAGATAGGGCTCGATTGTGTCAAAGCCCATATAGGGATTAACGGTAATCGCATCGGCGCCATAGCGTTCAAATGCCTCTAGAGCGTAATGGTCGGCTGTACTGCCAATGTCACCACGCTTGGAATCCAAAATTACCGGGATGTGGGGGTATTTATCTTTGAGGTGACGAATGAGCTTTTCAAGCTGAGCTTCAGCCCTTTGAGATGCAAAGTAGGCAAATTGGGGCTTAAAGGAGCAAACAAGGTCTGCAGAGGCATCCGCGATTTCGCGACAGAACTCAAAGATACCCTCAGGTTTGTCTTGTAGTGAAGGGGGCAGGCGCTTGGGATCTGGGTCAAAACCTACGCACAGCATGCTACCTTGGGAAGCCCATGCAGACTGGAGTTGCTGGTAGAAGGTATTTGAGCGAGAGTTCATTCGATTTGGCTTATTTTAATGAAACGGTCATGGTCTATAGGATAAACTAGCGCACATTCCTTAGGAGTTCACCATGATCAACTTGTTCGTCCTGCAAAATGGCCGCCTCTCACAAGAGCAAGTAGAAGATCGCAATGAATTATTGCAGTATGCCAATCCTATCTGGATTGACGTGGTCGACCCTGAAGAAGAAGAGCTAATTTGGATTAAAGAGGCTTTTGGCGTACTTTTGCCAGAGCTAGATGATTTGGGTGACTTGGAAGCTTCTGCTCGTTACTTTGAAGCGGATGATGGTCATCTCCATATCCGCACAGATTTCTTATTGGATGAAGAGGAAACATCTCGCAACGTACGAGTTGCGTTTGTGATGACCAAGCAAGTCTTGTTCTCCATTCATGATGAAGATTTACCAGTGTTCCGCTTGGTACGTTTGCGTGCTCGCTTACGTCCTGGGTCTGTTAGTAATGCTAAAGACGTGTTGTTGGATTTGTACTCAACTGACGCTGAGTATTCTGCGGACGCCTTAGAAGAGGTTTATGAAAATTTAGAGCAAGCTGGAAAACGTGTTTTGCAAGACGACATCAATGATGCGGATGCCGAGCAAGTTCTCGAGACGATTGCTAAGGAAGAGGATACCAACGGCCGTATTCGCCGCAACGTCATGGATACCCGCAGAGCCTTATCTTTCCTAATGCGTAGCAAGTTGCTATCTGATGAGCAGCAAGAAGAAGCGCGTCAGATTTTGCGTGATATCGACTCACTAGAAAACCATACGGCCTTCCTGTTCGACAAGATTAACTTCTTAATGGATGCGACGGTGGGTTTCATTAATTTGAATCAATCAAAGATCATCAAGATCTTCTCTGTGGTATCCGTAGCATTAATGCCGCCAACATTGTTAGCTAGCATTTGGGGTATGAACTACAAACACATGCCTGAGTTAGATGCAACTTGGGGATACCCAATGGCTATTATTGCGATGGTCGTATCCGCAATTATTCCGCTGTGGTACTTCTATCACAAAGGGTGGATGAAGTAACTCCACCAAGCTTTTGCAGTACTAATTCTCGAGAAGTTTTGCTAATTCACTAAGTGCGTAATCGCAGGCTTGTTGTCGAACGCGTTGTCGATCCCCATCAAAGTGCATCGTTTTAGTGACCACCCTGTTATCACCAGCATCACTTCGTATGGTCCAAGCAAAGCAAACCATGCCAACTGGTTTTTCCTTGGAGCCACCGCTTGGGCCGGCAATACCAGTAATGGAGAGGGCAGCATTGACCCCAGCGTGAACTTGAGCCCCTTCAGCCATGGCTTTGGCCACCTCTTCACTAACTGCCCCAAAAGCCTTCAGTAGCTTGTCTGGAACTCCCAGACACTCCATTTTGGCTTCGTTGCTGTAGGTAATGTAGCCACGCTCAAACCATTCACTAGAGCCAGCTATTTCTGTCAAATTCGCGCAAACCAATCCACCAGTACAAGACTCAGCTGCAGCCATTTTCCAGTTTTTTGACTGAAGGATTTCTGCGAGAGTAATAACGATGTCTGAGGTATTCATGATGAGATTCAAGCCATGTAAATTGCAATTATCTGAATTAGTGCAATCACCAAAAGAGTAGACAAGGCTGCAGCAAGATCATCAATCATGATGCCAAAGCCTCGCCACCATATTTGCAATTGAGTTGATGGCTCGTCCAATTTTTCTTTATTTTTAAAATGTCGATCAATCCAGCCTATTGGACCTGGTTTGACTGCATCAAAAAATCGGAACAATGCAAAAGCCAAAATCTGTATCCAAAGATTGCTTGGCATGATCAATGCCAGAATGACCCAAAACGCAATCATCTCGTCCCAAACAATGCCACCAAAATCACGCTTACCTAGTTCTTCGCTGGCGAATCCACAAATCCGGCAACCCCAGATAAATCCAGCCGCTAGAGCCCATAAGAGCGCAGGCGTACCGGACAAAGGAAAAATATAATCAGCAATTAAGTAGATAGCCCAAGCCCATAGGGTGCCCGCAGTACCTGGGGCCATGGCGCTAAGACCGCTACCAAATCCAAAAGCAAGAACCCTATTCATGTCTCCCAACATCCACTTGAAATTTGGCTTTATGGCCAGCTCTTGTGTAGTAGTGTTATTCACAGTGTTGTTCATGCTGCAAAGTGATCGAATGATTTGAGAAATTGTGCCGCTTCAGTATCGGAAAGAATTTTTCCATCTGAATTCAGGATGTGAACTTGTGGCGAATCATTTTTTTTGTGAATGATTCGGCCAATACAGGTCAGCGGTAAATTGAGTGCCTTTCCTATTTCTAAAATAGTCTGATGTTGATTTTTGGGTGCAGTGAAGCAAAGCTCATAATCATCTCCCCCGCAAGCTGCAAATTGATTTTGAGTTTGAATACTTTGTTTTTTTAAGACATCCGATTTTGGTAGACGCTCTAGGAATATTTCTGCATCCACTTGTGATTGGCGCAAGATATGTTGCAAGTCTCCAAGTAGTCCATCGGATACATCTAGCGCAGCACTGGCGATTTCGCGGAGTCTAAGTCCTAGCTCAATCCTTGGGGTTGGTTGATGCATGCGATGTTCAATTTTCTGAAGATCATTTATCGGAAGATCAATTTCATGACGCAGTGCAGCAAGAGTGAGTCTTGCATCCCCCATTGTTCCTGAGACCCAAACCTCGTCATCGACCTTTGACCCTGACCTGCGAATGGCTTTTCCAGGAGGCGTGCTGCCTAGAGTGGCGATGGAAATAGTGAGTGGTCCGGCTGTGGTATCACCGCCTATTAGTGGACAAGCAAACTGATTGGCTATTGAAAATAGGCCCTTGGAAAAAGCCTCTAACCATTGCTCATTCATGCTTGGTAATGCGATCGAAAGGTTAAAGCCAAGGGGTTTAGCGCCCATTGCCGCAAGGTCTGAAAGGTTGACGGCTAGGGCTTTGCGGCCCAGTTGTTCTGGGTCGGCGCCCTTTAAAAAGTGTCGGCCTTCAACGAGCATGTCGCTGGTGATGGCAATTTCTTCACCTGATGGAGGGTTAATTAGTGCGCAATCATCCCCAATGCCTAAATTGATCGCAGAATTGGATGCTTGCGAAGCAGCTGGCGTTTTAAAGAAACGCTCAATCAGGTCGAATTCACCTAAGGGTTTGGGGGAAGAGTGCATGTCCCATTTTATGGCTCTTAAGACTCAAATGCTCGAGAGGAATAGAATTAATGACCTATTTAGCATTTAAAGATAAAAGTAAAACAAACTAGCGAGTTCGTTGATGAGTAAAGATAACAGTAAAGAACAACAAATTGCAGCTTTGAGACAGGCTGCCCTTCAGTATCACGAATTCCCAGTTCCTGGAAAGATTGAGATTGCTCCCACAAAGCAACTCACAAATCAACGCGATTTAGCGTTGGCTTACACGCCTGGTGTTGCTGCTCCTTGCGAAGAGATCGTTAAAGATCCTGCAAACGCATTTAAGTACACGGCCAAAGGCAATCTCGTTGGTGTGATTACAAATGGCACCGCGGTTCTTGGATTGGGAAATATCGGCCCACTGGCAAGTAAGCCAGTCATGGAAGGTAAAGCGGTTCTATTTAAGAAATTTGCTGGCATTGATGTTTTCGATATCGAAGTAAACGAAAACGATCCCGATAAATTAGTCGAAATTATTGCTGCACTCGAGCCAACATTCGGTGGCATTAATTTGGAAGACATCAAAGCGCCAGATTGTTTTGTGGTTGAGCGTAAGTTACAAGCGCGCATGAAAATTCCCGTCTTCCATGATGATCAACATGGAACCGCGATCGTTGTAGCTGCCGCAATTCTTAATGGCTTGAAAGTGGTTGGCAAAGATGTTGGCAACGTGAAGTTAGTTACTTCTGGCGCCGGCGCTGCAGCCTTGGCTTGCTTGGATTTATTGGTTGATTTGGGTATTCCACGTAAAAATATTTGGGTAACCGATCTTGCCGGCGTTGCTTACAAAGGTCGCAAGGAATTAATGGATCCAGAGAAAGAGCCGTTCTGCCAAGAAACAGATTTGCGCACTCTGGATGATGTAATTGCAGGCGCAGATATTTTCTTAGGTCTATCTGCTGGTGGTGTCCTAAAACAAGAGATGGTGAAGAAGATGGCTGATAAGCCACTTATCTACGCCCTTGCTAACCCAACCCCAGAAATTCTTCCTGAAGAAGTGCGAGCAGTTCGTCCCGATGCGGTGATGGCGACAGGTCGAACGGATTACCCGAACCAAGTTAATAACGTTTTGTGCTTCCCATTTATTTTCCGCGGCGCATTAGATGTTGGTGCAACAACGATTACTCGTGGCATGGAAGTAGCTGCGGTAAAAGCTGTAGCGGAATTGGCTCAAGCAGAGCAAAGCGAAGTCGTTGCATCTGTATACGGTATTGAGAATTTATCTTTTGGCCCTGAGTACCTAATTCCAAAACCATTTGATCCCCGTTTGATTACAGTGATTGCGCCTGCGGTTGCTAAGGCGGCAATGGATGATGGAGTAGCTTCTCGCCCAATTAAAGACTTTGATGCGTACCGCAATCAGTTGCAGCAATTTGTGTACCACTCTGGTACTTTGATGAAACCGCTCTTTAGCATTGCTAAGCGTGTGCCTGCGAACCAGAAGCGCATCGTATTTGCCGAGGGCGAAGATGAGCGTGTATTGCGCGCTGTACAAATCATCATCGATGAGCATTTGGCTACCCCAATCTTGATTGGTCGCCCTGCAGTAATCGATCATCGTATTGAGAAGTTTGGCCTGCGCATGAAGTCAGGAGAAGACTTTGAAATCGTGAATCCCGAGAAAGATGATCGTTTCCGTGATTTCTGGCAAACCTATCTTGGGCTCACTGAGCGCAAGGGTGTAACCCAATCGTTTGCTAAGTTGGAAGTGCGTCGTCGCAACAGCTTGATCGGAAGCCTCTTGATTAAAAAGGGTATGGCTGACGGCATGATTTCTGGAACTGTTGGCAACATCGCCACGCATCTGAAATATGTTGATGAAGTGATTGGTCGTGAACCTGGTGCAAATGTATACGGCGCTATGTCAGGATTAATCCTGCCAGGTCGCCAAGTGTTCTTGGTTGATACTCATATCAATATTGACCCAACTGCAGAGCAGTTAGCAGATTTAACTCTGATGGCTGCTAGCGAAATGCGTAAGTTGGGGTTGGTGCCAAAGGTTGCACTCTTGTCCCATTCAAACTTCGGCTCAAGCAATGCTCCTTCTGCAGTGAAGATGCGCGAAGTCTTGGCTTTGCTCCAAAACGCGGATCCAACCCTAGAAGTGGATGGTGAAATGCATGGAGATAGTGCTCTTGATGAGACTATTCGCGCTGGCACTGTCACTTCATCACCATTGAAAGGCGATGCAAACTTGCTGGTATTACCAAATATTGATGCGGCGAACATTTCATACAACTTGTTAAAAACCGCAGCTGGTAATGGCATCGCGATTGGACCGTTGCTATTAGGTGTTGCTAAGCCAATTCATATTTTGACTCCCGCAGCTACCGTTCGCCGTATCGTGAATGTGACTACTTTGGCAGTTGTTGAGGCCGCTAGTAACGCTAGAGGTATCTCCTAAGTCCTTATAATTTATGTAAGTTAGTGATAACTTACATAAATTAATTTTATATAAATCAAAGACTTATAAATAAATCAGCGTATTTGGGCTTGATTTGATGGCGTGTTAAGGGTAACCTAGCACCCATCATGAATAATCGCTCTGAAAACACCGTTACAGCCAGCTTCGAAGAACATAGCCGCGCTGAAAGTTGGGATAGCAACGATCGACTTGAAACGGAATCGTCGGCTGCCAATGTTTATGCTCAGGGTGGTTTATCTCGTTTACAAACCTATGCAGCAAATCAAGTTTCGGGGAAAAAAGTGACAGCTTCTTGGCGTGCTGCTTTGGCCGTTCGTGATGCCGGACCGCCGGCTATGTTGCGCAGCGTACGCACTAACATCGTGCAATCGATTCGCGCATTTCGCACACCTGATTTGCAAGAAGCTGCTACTGAGCTTGGTCAGCATTTTATTTACGCAAATTGCGCAAATGCGATGACTAAGGGCGAAGTTCTTGAAGCGATTGCAATTGCTTACACCTTTACAAAACAGCAGGCTAAGAATTTTGATCCGCTGTTAGATGCGCTTACTACAACTACTGATAAAGCAGGTCAACAGCCTGGATTTGTAGTGGTGCTTGAAGGCTTGCCTTGCACACAGAAGTTTGACAAAGAAGCTCGTGAAACTTTGTTAGATGTATTCCGTGATGCTGTTGATTATTGGGCTGAGCGCCGTACACCGTATCGCGTGTTTTACTCTTTCGCGTAATCGATAGATTCCTTGAAGCCCTGAATGCGCCTCATTTGAGGCGCTTTTGCATTTCTGGGTTCCACACACTGTGTACAACTGAAATCGCTACAACGCCAGCTGTTTCAGTACGGAGTACTCGTTCACCCAAAGAAACGATTTGATAGCCCGCAGCTTGAGCTCGCGCCTCTTCCTCGGGTGAGTGACCTCCCTCTGGGCCGATCATCAAAATGACATCTTGAGGTTCGTTTTCCAAAAGGACTGAGTACAAACTTTGAGTTGCATCAGGACTCAAAAGAATTTTGAGGGCGGGTTTGGATTCTTTCAGATACTCATCAAAAGTTTGAATAGGCTCAAGTGTTGCAAGGACTGTTCTATCGCACTGCTCGCACGCTGCCTGAATAATGCCTTTCCAGTGGGCAAGGCGCTTTTGGGCGCGATCTTGATCATTCGATCGAGTTAGTTTCAGAATGGATCGTTCGCATTGCAAAGGGGTGATTGCCTGGGCGCCCGTTTCAATAGCCTTTTCGACAATCCAGTCCATTTTGTCGCCACCTGCCAGTCCTTGGGCTAGGGTGATGGCATAGGGGGTCTCTCGATGGATGTCTGTACGGATTTCGCTTAATTGGGCAGATCCGCTTTTTCCGCTTAGGGAAAGGAGCTTGGCTTTAGCAACTTGGCCTTTTCCGTCAAATATAGGGAAGGTCTCTCCAAGCTCAATTCGCCTGACGCGCAAATGGTGGGCAACCTCAGGGGTTAGGGCGGTTGGCTTTTCGGAATCCCATGGTCCGGGAAGATAAAATTGAGGCATTACTGAAATATAGCCAATTTATTTTCCTCGAGACCATTTTTACGATGTCAAATCTTCAAATTCGCATGGCTAACGCCATTCGCGCACTATCCATGGATGCAGTTCAACAAGCAAATTCAGGTCACCCTGGTATGCCAATGGGTATGGCAGATATTGCTGTTGGACTGTGGAATGAGCATTTAAAACACAACCCAACAGACCCTCATTGGATTGACCGCGATCGTTTTGTATTGTCAAACGGTCATGGCTCGATGTTGTTGTATTCCTTATTGCATCTTTCTGGCTACGATTTGCCAATTGAAGAATTAAAAAATTTCCGTCAGTTACACAGCAAAACCCCAGGTCATCCTGAGTATGGAATTACTCCAGGAGTAGAAACCACTACAGGTCCATTGGGTCAGGGAATTTCTAATGCGGTAGGTATGGCATTGGCAGAGAAATTACTTGCTGAAGAATTTAATCGTCCTGGTCACAACATTATTGATCACTACACCTACGTCTTCTTGGGTGATGGTTGTTTGATGGAAGGTATTAGCCATGAGGTTTGCTCATTGGCAGGTACATTAAAGTTAAACAAGTTGATTGCACTCTGGGATGACAACGGCATTTCCATCGATGGAAAAGTGGTCTCTTGGTTCAATGAAGATACGCCGAAGCGTTTTGAGGCTTACGGTTGGAATGTGATTCGTGATGTTGACGGTCATAATGCAGAAGCCGTCTCCAAGGCGATTGCAAAGGCCAAAATGAGCGATAAACCTACCCTCATTTGCTGTAAGACTGCGATCGGTCAAGGTTCGCCCAATATGGCTGGCACCGATAAGGTTCA
The DNA here is from genome assembly GCF_013307225.1 of Polynucleobacter tropicus. Lineage (NCBI taxonomy): Bacteria > Pseudomonadati > Pseudomonadota > Betaproteobacteria > Burkholderiales > Burkholderiaceae > Polynucleobacter > Polynucleobacter tropicus. Next base: position 220,699 of record NZ_CP028942.1, read on the forward strand.
TGGCTCTCCACTGGGCGCTGCTGAAATTGCGGCAACACGTGTTGCCTTGAATTGGCCGTATGCCCCATTTGAAGTGCCTAAGGATATTTATAGCGCTTGGGATTTCAAAAAACGTGGTCAAGCACTTGAGCATGAGTGGAATAAAGATTTCCAGAAATACAGAAATAAATTCCCAGAACTTGCAGCTGAATTACAGCGTCGCATGCAGGGGGATTTATCAAAAGATTTTGCGCCAACACTCAATCAATATTTAAAGGCGTGTCAATCTAAAGCAGAAACAGTTGCAACTCGTAAGGCAAGTCAAAATGCGATTGAAGCATTGGCTCCTGCATTGCCTGAATTTATGGGCGGCTCTGCAGATTTAACCGGTTCTAACCTTACTAATTGGTCAGCATGCAAAGCAGTGCGTGGCGATCAATGGGGTAACCATATCAATTATGGTGTTCGTGAGTTTGGTATGAGCGCCATCATGAATGGTATTGCTCTACACGGTGGATATATTCCATTTGGTGGTACCTTCCTGACGTTCTCGGATTACAGCCGCAATGCAATTCGCATGGCTGCCCTGATGAAGTTGCGTAGCATTTTTGTCTTCACGCATGACTCCATTGGTTTGGGTGAAGATGGCCCAACCCACCAGTCTGTCGAGCATGTCGCCAGCCTGCGTTTGATCCCAAATCTCATGGTTTGGCGTCCTTGTGACACCACGGAGAGTGCCGTAGCTTGGGGCGCGGCAATCGAGCGTCAGAATGGCCCAAGTGCGCTGATCTTTAGTCGCCAAAATTGCCCATTTGTATCTCGCTCGGCAGCGCAAATTAAGGATATTGCCCGCGGAGGTTATGTGCTGCGTGATCCGCAATCTGGAAAGATTGATGCAGTGATTATTGCAACTGGTTCCGAGATTGCATTGGCTTTACAAACTGCTGAGCGCCTAGAAAAAGATGGTGTTGGTGTTCGTATCGTCTCAATGCCATCAACCAGTGTGTTTGATCAACAGAACGTTACTTACAAATCATCAGTTTTGCCGCCGAATATTCCACGTATTGCGATTGAGGCTGGCGTGAGTGATTTCTGGTGGAAGTATGGTTGTGCTGCCGTGCATGGAGTGGACACTTTTGGTGAGTCTGCTCCTGCTGGTCAGTTATATGAATATTTTGGTTTAACAGTGGATCAAATTTCGAAGACTGTGAAACAGTGCATCTCGAAAAAGTAATCTGGAATGCACAGTACAAATGAATTCAATATTAGCTAGGGGAAATCAATGACAATTCGTGTCGCAATTAACGGTTATGGGCGTATCGGTCGCATGGTATTGCGTGCCTTGTATGAAGATCAAGTCAATGGAAAACCACGTCGCGATATCAAAGTGGTTGCAATCAATGCGATGGGCGATCTTGCCATTAATGCTCATTTGACTCAGTATGACTCAGCGCACGGCCGCTTCCCAGCTGAGGTTTCAGTAGATGGCGATCATATGGTGGTGAATGGTGATCGCATCAAAATGTTTTGCACTCGCAATCCCGCAGAAACTCCATGGGGCGAATTAGGTGTTGATTTAGTTTTGGAGTGCACTGGTAAGTTCACTTCAAAAGAAAAAGCCATGATTCATATTCAACAGGGTGCAAAGAAAGTATTAATTTCCGCTCCTGGTGAAAAAGATGTGGACGCAACGATTGTGTATGGCGTAAATCAAAATGTGTTGAAGCCAAGCGATGTCGTTGTATCAAACGCGAGCTGCACAACAAACTGTTTGGCTCCGTTGGTAAAACCATTGCTAGAAAAGATTGGCATCGAATCAGGTTTGATGACCACCATTCATGCCTTTACAAACGACCAGGTATTAACCGATGTGTATCACAAGGATATGCGTCGCGCACGTTCTGCTGTAAGCAGCATGATCCCAACTAAAACGGGTGCCGCTAAAGCCGTTGGTTTGGTATTGCCAGCATTGGCAGGACGTTTTGATGGATTCGCAATGCGTGTTCCAGTAATTAACGTCTCAGTTGTGGATCTCACATTTGCCGCAACCCGCGCTACTAGCGTCGATGAAGTTAATACGATTTTGAAGGCAGCTAGTGAGGGTGAGCTCAAAGGAATTTTGGGCTTCAACACTTTGCCTTTGGTTTCAATCGACTTTAACCATGATCCACGTCCAAGTATTTATGACGCTTCTCAGACTCGCGTTTCTGCCGACGGCAAATTGGTCAAGGTATTGGCCTGGTATGACAACGAATGGGGTTACTCAGTGCAAATGCTCAATGCAGCAGAAGCATTAATGGCAGTTAAGTAATTAAAAGCATCTAATTAACGCTTACTGTAGTTAAAAGTAGTTAAAAAACAAAAAGACCTCATTTTGAGGTCTTTTTTGACATCTAGGGATATCTAAATGAGCCTAATTGCCCTTAAAAGCACCTATTTTTGCTTATTTCGGCAGTTTTTCTTCTGGCAATGACCGTACATGGCTAAAGCATGCTCTTGGAGCTTAAATCCAAGGTTTTTGGCTATATCCCGCTGCCTTTTCTCAATTGCTTCATCTACAAACTCCTCAACGTGCCCACAATCTAGACAAATTAAATGGTCGTGATGTTGACCTTCATTGAGTTCATAGATTGCCCTGCTATCGCCCTTACTAGACTCAAAATGGCTACGAAGCAGTAAGCCAGCCTGCTCAAACTGTGTGAGCACTCTGTAAACCGTGGCCAGACCAATTTCTTGATCCTCTTTGGCCAAGGCCATAAATACGTCTTCGGCGCTGAAGTGCGTACCACTGTTCTGATGAAAGAAGTCCAGAATTTTCATCCGCGGACCTGTGGCCTTGAGGCCGATATCACGCAAATTTTCAGGAGTAGGGTTTTGGTTCGTATTCATGGCTTTGGGGGCTAAAATCAATGTCTTAATGATACGACCAGCTATGCAAAATTGCCTTGAACTTTTTAGCCGCTTTTTGAATGTACTTCTGAGAGGAGTTTTTGCTCCACCTAGGGGTGGCATTGTGGCGATTGCCGCATTTATAGCTCTTGGAGTGAGCGGTTGCTCTACTGCAGTGGATGAGACCCAGCGCGCTTGGATGAACAAAATCTTTCGTCCCTATGTGCCAGATGTAGTGCAGGGTAATTTTATTTCCAGCGAGCAATACGCGAAATTACAACTGGGCATGAGTCGCGAACAAGTGCGTCAAATTTTAGGCACGCCTTTGTTGGCAAGTTACTTTCATGCAAACCGTTGGGATTATGTTTTTGAATTCAAGCGTGCTGGTCAGCGTGTAGGTGCTGAGCGTCATGTCACCGTGTATTTTGATGGCGATAAATTGGTGAAGTTTGAAGGTGATGCATTGCCAACAGAAGTTGAGTTAGTGGCGGAGATTGATAACTACGCTAAATCAAAGCGTTCTTTCTGGGATGTTATTACTGGATCAAACAAACCTCCAGTAACCCCCCCATTGCAGCAGCCTGAAGTGATGGTCACCAGCAAGACAGACAACTTACCTGCTGGAGCCGCTATTCCTCCGGTGCCTGCAGAAAGTAAAAGTTCTTTCTGGGATTTCTTTAGTTTTTCAAATAAACCTGATGCGCAGCCAGAAGTGCTGGGCCCAGGTAGTTTGAATACTCCGCCTGCAACCGAAGCGAAGCAGTAAAAGAATTCAAACTTTTATACCAAGACTAAAACCATAGGTATTTCAAAAGCAGATATTCAATAGCTATTTGAAATACCTCTAATTAGAAGCGAAGAAACACATGATGAAAATTGCAATTGCTGGAGCAACCGGACGCATGGGCAAAATGTTGATTGAGGCTGTTCTCAATACTCCCGATGCTCAATTGGTTGGTGCCCTCGATCATTCTTCTTGCTCTCAGTTGGGTGATGATGCAGGCGCGTTTTTAGGTAAAAAGACTGGGGTGATGATTTCATCTGATGTAGCTGCAGTTTTGGCTAATGCAGAGTTTTTGATTGACTTCACAAGACCTGAAGGAACTATGGCTCATCTTGCAGTAGCTGAAAAAACAGCTACCAAGATGATTATTGGTACGACAGGACTTAGCGCTGATCAAATCGCCAATCTAAAAAAAGCATCCGCTAAATTGGCAATCGTATTTGCTCCTAATATGAGTGTTGGCGTGAATGCCACTTTTAAGCTTTTAGAAATTGCAGCCAAGATGTTGAATCAAGGATATGACATCGAGATCATCGAGGCACATCATCGCCATAAGGTAGATGCGCCATCAGGCACGGCTTTAAAAATGGGTGAAGTCATTGCAGAAGCTTTGGGCGAGAAGCTTGACGATGTTGCTGTATATGCACGCGAAGGGCATACAGGCGAACGCAAAGAGGGTTCCATTGGCTTTGCCACCATTCGTGGCGGAGATATTGTGGGTGATCACACTGTGCTATTTGCTGGTGATGGCGAGCGCATTGAAATTAGCCACAAATCATCAAGTCGTCAGTCATATGCGCAGGGTTCATTGCGCGCAGCACGTTTCTTGCAAAGCCAAAATTCTGGGCTGTATGACATGCAGGATGTGTTGGGATTACGCAAGTAAATCAAAAATACAGTTAAAAAACTGAAGAATAGAAAAATAAAAGAAAAGAGTTGTATTGAATGAGTAAGGATTACGACTACCGCGCGATCGAAGCAGCAGCGCAAGCCGATTGGGAATCTGCGCAAGCCTATAAGGTTGTAGAGAATGCTGTTGGTGCGGACGGTAAGAAAAAGCCAAAGTATTACGCATGCTCCATGTTGCCTTATCCATCGGGCAAGTTGCACATGGGTCACGTTCGCAATTACACAATCAATGATGTGATGGCTCGCCAACTGCGTATGCAGGGATATAACGTTTTAATGCCTATGGGTTGGGATGCATTTGGTATGCCTGCAGAAAATGCTGCCATCCAGAATAAGGTTCCGCCTGCGCAGTGGACTTACGACAACATCGCCTATATGAAAAAGCAGATGGCGGCGATGGGTCTGGCAATTGACTGGTCAAGAGAGGTTGCTACTTGCAGTCCCGATTACTATCGCTGGAATCAATGGCTCTTTCTGAAAATGTTAGAAAAGGGCATTGCCTATCGCAAGACTCAGGTAGTGAACTGGGATCCGATTGATCAAACCGTTTTAGCAAATGAGCAAGTGATTGATGGCCGCGGTTGGCGTTCAGGCGCTTTGGTTGAAAAGCGCGAAATTCCTGGCTACTACTTCAACATTACTGCTTATGCTGAGCAGTTACTCTCTGGTTTGGATGGCTTGGGCTGGCCTGAGCGTGTCAAAACCATGCAGCAAAACTGGATTGGTAAGAGCCGTGGTGTGCGGTTTGCTTTTAAGCATGAAATTGCTGATGTGCATGGCAATTTCATTCAAGATGGTTTGCTCTATGTTTTCACTACGCGTGCTGACACCATTATGGGTGTGACGTTTTGTGCTGTGGCCGCAGAGCATCCGTTAGCAAACAAGGCTGCCGAAAATAATCCAGCGCTAGCGGCATTTATTGAGAAATGCAAAACCGGTAGCGTTATTGAAGCTGACCTGGCTACCCAAGAAAAAGAAGGAATGTTCACCGGTTTATTTGTGACGCATCCTTTAACTAATGAGCCAGTTCCTGTATGGGTTGGTAACTATGTGTTGATGTCATATGGCGATGGTGCCGTAATGGGCGTGCCTGCTCACGATGAACGTGATTTTGCTTTTGCGCTCAAATACGACTTACCTATTAAACAAGTGGTTGCGCTTAAAGACGAGTCACCCATGTTTAATGCTACTCGCTGGGAAGATTGGTATGCCCAGAAGGAAGGTGTCGTTTGCTTCAATAGTGGCAAATATGATGGCCTCTCTCACGATGAAGCAGTTAATGCAGTCGCCAAAGATTTGGGTGACATGAGTATTGGTGAAATCAAAACTACTTATCGTTTGCGCGACTGGGGCATTTCTCGTCAGCGTTATTGGGGTACACCGATTCCAATCATTCATTGTGGTGATGAACAGAACCCTGGTTGCGGTGCTGTGCCAGTTCCGGAGGCCGACTTACCTGTAGTGTTGCCAGAAGATTGCGTGCCAGATGGCAGCGGTAATCCATTGAATAAGCGTGCTGACTTCTTAAATGTGAAGTGCCCTAAATGCGGGAAGCCTGCTCGTCGTGAAACTGACACCATGGATACCTTTGTGGATTCGTCATGGTATTTCATGCGCTATACAGGGTCAGATGCCAAGACGATGGTTGATACGCGTAATGAATATTGGATGCCAATGGATCAATACATTGGCGGTATTGAGCATGCAATCTTGCATTTACTGTATGCGCGCTTTTGGACTAAGGTCATGCGCGATCTGAATTTGATTACGTTTGATGAGCCTTTTCAGAACTTGCTAACGCAAGGCATGGTTTTGAATGAAACGTATTATACCGAAGAGGCTTCAGGCAAAAAGACTTGGCTAAATCCTTTAGATGTTGAACTAGATCTGGATGAAAAAGGTCGTCCTCAGGGTGCCAAGTTAAAGGGAGATTCTTCTGGAGCGCCAGTCATGATTGGCGGTGTTGAGAAGATGTCCAAGAGCAAGAATAATGGCGTTGATCCTCAGGCTTTAATTGATCAATATGGCGCTGATACTGCTCGCTTATTTGTGATGTTTGCTGCACCACCGGAGCAGCAACTTGAATGGTCTGGAGCTGGCGTAGATGGTGCTTCCCGTTTCTTACGACGTGTGTGGACTTACTCAAGCGGTCAAGCTGGGTCTGTTCGTGAAGCGCAGGATGCAGTACCAAGTAACTTAAATGACGCAGAAAAAGAGTTGCGTCGAGAAGTGTATTCAATACTGAAGCAAGCCAATTTTGATTATCAGCGTCGCCAGTACAACACTGTGGTATCCGCTGCTATGAAGATGCTTAATGTTCTTGAACCCATCAAGCTAGGTCAGGATTGTGCTATTAGCGCCCCAGTATTACGTGAGTGTCTTAGTATTCTGTTGCGCGTTCTTTATCCAGTAGTGCCACACCTGACTCATGTTTTGTGGAAGGATTTGGGTTATGCCAAGATATTCGGGTCTTTATTGGATGCTCCATGGCCTTCCGTTGATGAGTCTGCTTTGGTTCAAACGGAAATTACCTTAATGCTGCAGATTAATGGCAAGCTACGTGGTGATATTAAGGTGCCAGCCGATGCTAGCAAAGAGCAAATTGAAACCTTGGCATTGCAAAGCGAGTCTGCAAGCAAAGCCTTAAACGGTGGCGCACCTAAAAAGGTGATTGTCGTCCCAGGTCGTTTGGTCAATATCGTCGCATAAATAGACGGAGAGCTAGATCATGGTCATTAATCCACTTCGTCGCGCATTACTTGGACTGATTGCTAGTGTGCCTGTTACTGGCCTCTTGGCATGTGGCTATCGTTTGCGTGGCATGGTGGATTTGCCTTTTAAAGCAATTGCAATCACGGGAAATCCTTCGCCACCTTTGCGTGCTGATATCCAGACATCTATTTTGCAAGGAACCGATGCCAAGGTTGCAATTAACCCGAAGGACGCAGACCTTATTCTTGAAATCACGAATGATATTAATGGCCGTGAAATTTTGGCTTATAACGCCGCTGGTCAAGTGTCTGCATATCGCTTAAATATCCGCGTGGGCTTTCGAGCATTTGATAATTCTGGCGCTGACATTATTCCGGACAGCGAGATTTATATGACTCGTGACATGGACTTCTCAAATACTACCGTGTTGGCAACAGATGTTCAGCAACAACAATTCTTGTCTTTGATGCGCAAAGATTTGGCTGTGCAAATTTTGCGACGTATCTCTGCCGCTGCTAGAGCGCCAAGAACTAAGTCGTTTTAAAAAGAAAATTTAGAGAATCTAGACGCGCATGGTTAAAGTCGACGCCCTGCAAGCACATCTCAAATCCCTGGGTTCTGGCGGGACAATGTTGCCACTTTATATTTTTACTGGTGATGAGCCGCTATTGATGATGGAGGCCATGGATCAATTGCGCTTGACCGCTAAGAAACTAGGCTTTACCGAGCGCGAAGTGTTACTACAAGAGCGTGGATTTGATTGGAGCGCTTTATTGAGTGCAGGTCAAACCATGTCACTTTTTGGAGATAAGCGCTGGGTCGAGTTGCGCATCCCAACTGGGAAACCGGGTCGGGATGGCGCTGATGCTTTAAAGCAATTTGCTGCGCAGATAGGATCACAGCCTAATGGTTCAGAGGGGCCAGATACTGTTGTATGCATAGTGCTACCTAGGTTAGACGGTAAGACCAAAACTTCTGCCTGGTTTAGTGCATTGGATGATGCCGGTATGGCAATTCAGATTGATTCGATTGATCGAGGCAATTTACCGAGATGGATTGCCGCTAGATTAAAAAAACAAAACCAAGAGGTGGAGAGTGGTTCAGAAGGCCAACGTGCTTTGGAATTTATTGCTGATCAAGTTGAGGGTAATTTGATTGCCGCTCATCAAGAGATATTGAAGCTAGGGTTGCTCTATCCCGCTGGAGTGTTAACCGAGGAGCAAATTCGCTCTTCTATCTTAAAGGTGGCTCGCTATAACGTATTTGAGTTAACTGAGGCGATGTTGGCGGGAGATTTGCCTAGATTGAACCGCATGCTAGATGGTCTTAAGGGTGAGGGCGAGCCATTAGTCTTAATTTTATGGAGTGTCACTGAGGAGCTCAGACTGCTGTCAAAGATAAAAGCTGCTAGCGATGCTGGAGAGTCAGTTCAGCAGCTGATGCGTGCGAATCGGATTTGGGGTAATAAAGAGCGCTTGTATCCAACTGCCCTGAGAAGAATTCAGCCACTGAAGTTGCGTAGGGCCATGCAGGTAGCTGCAGGTCTAGATCGTCAAGTAAAGGGCTTATCCGCAGCAGAGTTGCCTGCAGACCCCTGGGATGGGCTGCGTTTAGTGGGAAATCTACTACGCTAGAAATTAGTAGAAAATAGCAAAGATGAGTACTGAAATTCAAAAAATAATGCAGGACATTGGTCGCAGGGCACGTAGCGCTTCGCGCGCTATGGCTCGTGCATCTAGCGAACAAAAGAACCAAGCCTTATTGCATATCGCCAAGTTGGTTCGTCAAAAGGCGAGTGAGATTCAAAAAGTGAACTCAGTTGATGTTGAGCGTGCAAAAGCTAACGGTCAGGATGCGGCTTTTGTAGATCGCTTAACCATGACACCCAAAACTATTGAAACGATGGCTTTGGGTCTTGAGCAAATTGTTTCCTTAGAAGATCCTATTGGAAAAATTACTGCCTTAAAGAAGCAAGCATCAGGTATCGAGCTTGGTCAGATGCGAGTGCCATTAGGTGTCATTGGCATCATTTATGAATCCCGTCCAAATGTGACCATTGATGCTGCCGCACTTTGTCTTAAATCTGGTAATGCGGTGATATTGCGCGGTGGCTCCGAAGCGATTGATTCCAATACATTGTTAGCTCAAATTATTCAAGAAGGTCTTACTGCTGCAAATCTCCCAAAAGATGCAGTTCAAGTGGTTACTACAACCGATCGTAGTGCTGTTGGCGAGATGATTACGATGACTCAATATATCGATGTCATTGTTCCGCGTGGCGGTAAGAGTTTGATTGCCCGTTTAATGGCTGAAGCGCGCGTTCCAATGATTAAGCATTTGGATGGCATCTGCCACACCTATATTGATGCAGATGCTGATGTAGCCATGGCTATCAAGGTGTGCGACAACGCTAAGACGCAGCGTTATGCGCCTTGCAATGCTATGGAAACCCTGTTGGTAAATAAGAGCATTGCCTCGAAAGTACTGCCTGAGCTTTGCAAGATTTATCAAGATAAAGGGGTTGAGTTACGCGTAGATCCCTCGACTCGCTCAACATTAGAGTCAAGCGGATTTAAAAACTTAGTCAATGCTACCGATGAAGATTGGCAAACAGAGTATTTGGCGCCAATTTTGTCAATTAAAACTGTGGCTGATATGGATGAGGCCATGGATCACATTGAGCGTTATGGCAGCAAACATACTGATGCCATTATTACTAATAACCAAGCAAATGCGAATCGTTTCTTACGTGAGGTGGATAGTGCAAGTGTGATGGTAAACACCAGTACACGCTTTGCTGATGGATTTGAGTATGGTCTGGGTGCCGAGATCGGTATTTCAAATGACAAGCTACATGCCCGTGGTCCAGTTGGCTTGGAAGGTCTAACTTCCCTTAAATATGTCGTCATGGGTCATGGTGAGATTCGTACTTGATCCACACTCAATTCACATTAAATACATACTTCGGCACTGATCAATATGGCTAATGCCTACCTTTGGGTTAAAACCTTACACATCGTTTTTATTACGTCGTGGTTTGCTGGTTTGTTTTATCTGCCGCGGATTTATGTAAATCTAGCTGATGAAAAAAATATCGAAGCCTACTCTCGACTCTTGGGAATGGCTGATCGCTTATTTAGGTTTATGACCATTTTAGCGGTGCCGGCTGTTCTGTTGGGGCTCACACTGTGGCTTGGCTTTGGTATTGGCGCTCGAGATGTGTGGATGCATGCCAAATTATTCTTTGTAATTTTGGTAATCGGTTACCACCACGCTTGTTGGGGTTTATTGAAGAAGTTTCGCGCTAGTCTCAATACAAGATCTGGTATTTGGTATCGCTGGTTTAATGAAGTCCCAGTGATATTGTTGTTGGTTATTGTGGCTTTGGTGATTTTTAAACCCTGATTCTAGGTTCTCGAGCCCCAACCCTTAGCTCTTTCATTTCGTTTTTATTTATTTTTCTTTCTAACTTTCTAAAACTGCGAGCCCCATGAGATTTTTTGTTGTCTGCCCTGGCGGTTTAGAGATCCCGCTTGCACAGGAGCTGGCAGAAATTGCTGCGCGTCCTGATTCCAAGGTCTTGGGTGCCTGGGTCATTGACCCTACTCCCACTAGCCCTACGGGTGGTATTGGGTTGTCTGGGCCATTATCGGCAGGGATGGCGCTCAATTTGCATTCCAGAATCGCGAGTCGCGTTTTATTGCAAATGGCGCAGGCTCCCTATAGGCAGGAAGATGATCTTTATAAACTTGCTGGCGGCTTAGCTTGGGAAGAGTGGTTTAACTCTAAACAAACTTTAAGGGTTGATGTCACTGCACATCGCTCACCATTAAAGAGTCTAAATTTTGCAACACTCAAAATTAAAGATGCGATTGTGGATCGTTTACGTGATGTCACTGGCGATCGTCCGAGTATTGATACAACCTTTCCAGATATTCGGGTGCAGGCGCATTTAACTGCAACCCAAGTCACAATTTATCTTGATACTTCTGGCGAAGCTTTATTCAAGCGTGGTTGGCGTGATGAAAAAGGTGATGCACCGCTGAAGGAAAATTTGGCTGCCGGCATTCTGTCGATTACTGGTTGGAAGCCAGGCCAAACTTTATTTGATCCGATGTGCGGTAGCGGCACCTTTTTAATTGAGGCGGCCCAAAAGGCTTTAGCGATACCACCTGGAGCCATTCGTGCGGATATATATGGGAATGATGCCAAACCCAGTCGCCTAGCTTATCGTCCATTAATAACATCGACTCAGGGGTTTGGTTTTCTGCGACTAAAGCCTTTTAATGAGATGGCTGAACAAAAGCGTTGGCTTGCATTAAAAGAAGCAGCTCAGACAGAAATTCTGGAAAAGCGTAAACAATATCCTGATGCGCAATCCCTAGGAATTAGTGGTGGCGATATCAATGAAAAACTGGTTGCGATGTTTAAGGGCAATTGGCAACGTGCGCAGTTGCCTGATCAGCCTGTTGTTCGTCAGATCGATGCAATGGCAAGCAAGCCACCTGTTAATGCAAAAGATGGCGTGATGCTGTTGAACCCTCCTTATGGTGAGCGTTTAGTTATTAAGGGTGGTCGTGGTCAAGATCGGGATCGGGATTTAAGGGGCATTGAGGATGAATCTGGTGAGCCAGAAAATCGATTTGAGCTCAATTTAGAAACTGGCCGCCAAAGTGCAAAGCGTTCAAGCCGAGAGTCATTAAAAAAACTTCAGGCCCAACAAGAACAAGACCCCAAGTTTGTGGAATTTTTGCGCCAATTTGGACAGCATCTGAAGGATGCTTTTGGTGGATGGAGTGTCTTTGTGTTGACTGCTGATATGGCGCTGCCAGGACAGTTGCGAATTAAAGAATCTAAGCGTACGCCTTTATTTAATGGTCCGTTGGAATGTCGCCTATTCAAGTTTGAGATGCATCAAAAACGTCCTGCAATAAAGCAGCCTAGCGATGAATGAAATGATGAGTTGAATAATTAAGGCGCTTTAAAATAGGTTGGGTGAGTTTATTAGTTGCGGTGAAGCAACTGTAATAAAACGGAGAATAAATCGATGGAATTTAAAACATATATGTGCCTTATTTGTGGCTGGGTCTATGACGAGGCCGCAGGCTTACCTGATGAAGGCATTGCTCCAGGAACGCTTTGGAAAGATGTCCCTATGAATTGGACTTGCCCAGAATGTGGTGCGCGCAAAGAAGATTTTGAAATGATGGCGATTTAATTATTTGCCGTTCATTAACAAAGTAATCACAAAACAACCAAGCAGATTGAGGTCACAGTGAGTCAAAACGATGCCTTATTTGAACGCGCACAGAAAACCATTCCTGGGGGCGTGAACTCACCAGTACGGGCATTTCGTCAGGTGGGTGGTACCCCACGTTTTGTCACTAGAGCGCAAGGCCCTTATTTTTGGGATGCAGACAATAAGCAATATATTGATCTGATTATGTCCTGGGGCCCAATGATTGTGGGCCATGCTCATCCAGAGGTGGTTGAGGCGGTCAAAAAAGCTGCAGAGACTAGCTTTAGTTATGGCGCTCCAACCGAAGGTGAAATCGAATTGGCAGAGCGTATTTGCCAATTGATGCCTAGTATTGAGCAAGTGCGTATGGTTTCTAGTGGCACCGAGGCAGCTATGAGCGCCTTGCGTTTAGCTCGCGGTTATACAGGTCGTGACTTGATTATCAAATTCGAGGGCTGCTATCACGGGCATGCTGATAGCTTATTGGTAAAGGCGGGTTCGGGGCTACTGACTTTTGCTGACTCAACTCAAAATGCGCCATCCTCTGGCGGAGTGCCACAAGATTTAGTGAAACACACCTTGGTGTTGCCATATAACGATGTTGCAGCATTTGAAGAAGTATTTAAAAAGCAGGGTGATCAAATTGCGGCAGTCATATTGGAGCCAATTGCTGGCAATATGAATTTGATTCAGCCATCTGGAGAATTTTTATCAGTTATCCGTAATCTCACTAGCAAATATGGCAGCGTTTTAATCTATGACGAAGTCATGACTGGCTTTAGGGTGGCCCTTGGTGGTGCTCAGTCCTTGCAGGGTGTTATTCCTGATTTAACTTGCCTAGGTAAGGTCATGGGTGGTGGTATGCCAATGGCAGCATTTGGCGGTAAAAAAGAAATCATGTCGAAGTTAGCCCCCTTGGGAAATGTTTATCAGGCCGGTACTTTGTCCGGCAACCCAGTGGCAGTTGCAGCAGGTTTGAAGACCTTAGAGATTGTGTCTCGCGAAGGGTTTTATGAATGTCTCGGCGAGCAAACTCAAAAACTCATGCAAGGCTTAAAGCAGGCTGCCAACAAGGTAAATCTTCCATTTGCTGTTGATAGCGTAGGTGGCATGTTTGGCTTTTATTTTGCCGATCAAGTACCAACCTCATATGAGGCTGTTACAAAGACCAATATTGAGGCATTTAAAAAGTTTTTCCACCTCATGCTTGATGAAGGGGTGTACTTAGCGCCATCAGCATATGAGGCGGGTTTTACTTCAATAGCTCATACCAACGAAGTAATTGATGCAATTATTTCTGCTGCAGAGAAGTCATTTCAGAAACTAAAGTAAAGAGACTGGCTCATTACATCCTTAGTGGGTGGTCATAACCATCGACTTGGATGATTTCAGAGGATTTCATATCCTTGTTTGAATCTGAGATCTCCATGGCAGTAAGTTTTCCGCCCCATACGCAACCGGTATCTAGACCAACAACATTATGTTGGCGCATCAATCCTAGAGTTGACCAGTGACCAAAGTAAATAACAGTGTCCTGAGTTTTTCGCTTTGGTACCTTAAACCAGGGAATAAAACCCTTTGGACCATCTTCTAAACCTTCTTTGCTTTCAAATTCCATCTTGCCGCTAGGTGTGCAAAAGCGCATTCTGGTTAAAGCATTGGTAATTACTCGAAGGCGATCATAGCCTTTTAAAGAATTACTCCATTGGTTGGGAGCATTGCCGTACATATTGGCTAGAAATTCTTTATATGATTTTTTACGCAATACTTTTTCCACCTCTTGGGCGCATTCAATGGTTTGCTGTAAATCCCACTGAGGTAGCACACCGCCGTGCACTGTTAAGCAATTGCCGTTGCTTAATGCCATTGGTCGCTTACGTAGCCAGTTGATTAACTCTGCTCTATCGGGTGCGTTAAGTATGGGTTCAACAGTATCTAGCCCTCGCGTCTTACGAATGCCTGCATCAATTGCAAGTAGATGTAAATCGTGATTTCCTAGAATGCATTCGGCGCGTCCAGATTCTTGAAGGGATTTGAGTTTTCGTAGGGCGCCCAAGGAGTCTGGGCCCCGATTGACTAGATCCCCCAAAAAAATCATCTTGGATTCTTTTGGTAGTTTTTTAACGAGGGCATTCAGGGAAGGTGCGCATCCCTGTACATCACCTACAGCATAGATCTTGCTCATGCTGATATCTTAAAGCGGAATATTAAAGCCTGACCAGTTCTAGGTAACTTTTTTGACTACGCTATAGCGCACCAAGGTTTTTTTTCGTGCCTCGTCATGATCTACGATAGGGTGTGGGTAGTCTCTACCTAACACGATGCCTGCGGCTTCAAGCTCAATATGGCCAGCTTGCCAGGGGGCATGGATAGTTTTTTTAGAGAGTTTCTCGAGCTGCGGCAGGTACCGTCGGATGAACTTGCCTTCAGAGTCAAATTTCTCTGATTGGGTGATGGGGTTAAAGATGCGGAAATAGGGTTGGGCATCGCAGCCGGAAGAGGAAGCCCATTGCCAGCCACCGTTGTTTGAGGAGAGCTCAAAATCATTCAGATGTTCTGCGAAATAAGCCTCTCCCCAGCGCCAATCAATTCCCAAATCTTTTGTCAAAAAGCTAGCTACAACCATACGTAAGCGATTGTGCATATAACCAGTTTGGTTTAGTTGATGCATTGCTGCATCAACTAATGGATAGCCTGTTTTACCTTCACACCAAGCCTGAAATAATTTCTTGGCGTGAGCGCCACTTTCCCAAATGATATTGTCATAGTCTGGTTTAAATGAAACCCCAGTTGCTAAGCGAGGATGATTTGCCAGAATCATGAAATAAAAATCACGCCAAATCAGCTCACTAAGCCATATGGTGGCTCCCATGCTGCCAGTTAGCATTCTGCGATGCGCTTCACGTACCAGGCCTCGAATTGAGAGCATTCCAAAGCGCAAGTGTGTTGATAAATAACTGACACCCTTAATCGCAGGAAAATCTCTACCAACTTGGTACTGATCAATACGCGAGAGAAAGTCGTCTAAAAATAGCTGACCACCTTCCGAGCCAGGCGGGAGATAGGATTCAATACCGGTAGGGCAGAATCCCATGGACTCAAGGGAGAGGAATGGCAGATCCAGTTTTTTTGGAATGGGTGCATATTGCCCTTGCTTTGGATTGCAATCGTGAGCAGCTAGATCTTTTTCTTGAAGTGTTTTCAGCCAATTATTTTTGTAAGGCGTAAAGACTGAAAAGACAGTATTGGAATTTGTGAGAATTTCTTTCTTCTCAAAAATTACTTGATCTTTGAAAGTCTCAAATTCAATACCTAATTTTGACAATAATGTTTTTACAGTTTCATCTCGATCATTCGCAGAGGGCTCGTAATCATGATTTGTGAAAACAGTTTGTACACCTAGCTCTTTGGCAATTTGGGGAATGCATTCAGTAGGCTTTCCAAAGCGCACGATGAGCCCCCCTCCGGATTGGCGAAGCTGGTCATCTATTTGCTTTAAGCCTTGCCAGATGAAATCTACGCGCCGATCATGTTTAAGGCCCTTGGAATCCAGTTCACCCTTCAGAAGGGGTTGAAGAATATCGGTATCGAAAACAAAAGCTAACCAGACCTGCTTACTTTCTCTTAGGGCATGAGAAAGGGCTGCATTGTCATACAGGCGAAGGTCTCGACGAAGCCAAACAAGTGCTTTTTCCATAACCCCTATATTAGGGTGAAATTCAATAATGCGTTGAAGGCGGGCCCAATTAAACAGGTTAAGATCAGGATTAACTATGGATACGATCTTTTTTATTCTCTCGAAGGTAGTGCAGTGCTGCATAGAGCCGCTGAATTGGGTTCTTTTTTTTGTTGTGCTGGGGCTGATATTCCTGCTACTGAGAAAGCCCCATCTATGCCGACGTTTTTTGCTTTTAGCGATTTTTGATTTATTGGTTGTGGGATGGCTTCCAGCTTCTGAAGTATTTTTGCAAGCGCTTGAAAATAGAGTTCCCAAAACATTCCTTACTCAAGTATCAGAAAAAGACATTGGGGGCATCATCATCTTGGGTGGCGCTGTAGAGGGGGGTCAAATTGCACTCGATCGAGGTGAGGTTTCAATTGGTTCTGCAGCAGAGCGAGTAACAAAAGCATTTGAGCTCATTCGAAAATATCCAGACTTACCATTTATTTTTAGTGGGTATTCAGGAAGGGTGAATCCCCAGGGGATGTCAGAGGCAGAAGCATTTAAGCAATTAATCGCAGAACAGGGTTTGGCAGAGGTTACTCAAAAAACAGCGCACTACGAGAATCAATCTCGTAATACCTATGAAAATGTGCTCTATATGAGACCGATGATTGCAGAGTATGGTCAGAAAAACGATTCAGGCGCCCTAAAGCCTTGGCTTCTAGTTACTTCCGCCAGTCATATGTTCCGCTCTGTCAAAATCTTTGAAAAACAGGGTGTTGACGTTATTCCATTGCCCGTTGACTATCAAACTGCTAACGCTCTAACTTGGAATGCTTTTGATTTAACTGAGGGCGCTCGCAATTGGAATAATCTGCTTCATGAGGTAGTTGGTTTATTGGCCTATTCGATTACTGGAAAAATCTAGATATTCTGTAAAATAGCCCTATATGACTTCGGCCAACAAAGACCCCCATGATTCAGACCCTGGGTCTTTGATTTCCTATTCTGCCGATCATCTAGCAAATCAATTTTTGATTGCTATGCCAGGCATGGTCGATCCAAATTTCGCTAATTCAGTGGTATATCTGTTTGAGCATAATGAGCGCGGTGCCATGGGCTTGGTTGTTAATAAGCCCACTGAGGTCAATCTCGCTACTTTATTTGACAAGATTGAACTCAAGTTAGAGATCGCCCCCTTATTGGATCAGCCAGTCTATTTTGGTGGCCCTGTTCAAATTGAGAGAGGTTTTGTTCTGCATGAGTCCAACCCCCATCTTTCATATAGCTCCTCTCTGATCATTCCAGGCGGCCTCACCATGACAACCTCTAAAGATGTTCTTGAGGCCGTAGCTCTGGGTAATGGACCGAGAAAATTTTTGATGACTCTGGGCTATGCAGGTTGGGGCGCAGGACAGCTTGAAGAAGAAATCACTCTCAATGGCTGGATGAATGTTCCTTTATCCCATGAGCAAATGACGGAGGTCATATTCAATACACCATCAAGCCAGCGTTATGAAAAGACAATGCGTCATTTAGGCTTTGATTTGTCTCATCTCTCTGGGGAGGCTGGGCATGCCTAGCAAGGCGGTTTCCGAAATGAGTCAGGCGGTGACGGTAATGGCATTTGATTATGGTTTGCGGCGTGTTGGAGTGGCTGTGGGTAATGCATTTACAAAAGCGGGGCAGCCACTTAAGACGATCGCAGCCCCAAACGTAGATGCCTTGTTTCGGGAAATCCAAGGCCTTGTCAAAGACTGGCAGCCTCAACAGCTAGTTGTTGGTCGCCCTGTGTATCCGGATGGTGCAGAGCACGAAATGACTGCAAAGGCCACTCGCTTTGGCAATCAACTGCATGGAAGGCTGCATTTACCGGTTGCTTGGGTAGATGAGCGTTACACATCGGCAATTTTGGAGGGTGATCCTAAGATGCGGGACAATCTAGATGCCCACTCTGCAACTTTGATTTTGGAGCAATACTTTGCGGAAAAGTTTCAGTCTTGAGTGAATCAAAAATTTGGAGCTATTGAATTAAGCCATGAATGCTGAATTGTTATACGGAAAGTTGTTAGATGCTCTGCGGAAAAGAATGCAGCAAGGTTCTTTTGAATTAGCAGGCTTAGCAATGGGTGGTGCATGGATTGCGGAACGTTTAGCCAAAGATTTGGGTTTGCCTCACTATGGTGTGATTAATGTGGCTTTTCATCGTGATGATTATGCTGAGAAAGGTATGACTGCTTTGCGCACGGCAAGCACTATGACTACCAATCTGCCATTTGATGTCAACGGCGCGAATGTTATTTTGATTGATGATGTTTTGTTTACCGGAAGAACGGTACGGGCCGCTTTAAATGAGTTGTTTGATTTTGGTCGTCCTGCGCAAGTTGAGTTGATGGTTCTTGCAGATCGGGGAAATCGTGAGCTACCGGTAAGCGCTAACTTTGAAGGCCAGCAAGTACAAGTGCCAGACAAGCAGATCTTAGTTCTAGAAAAAGATTCCGCTGGGAAATTCAGTTTTCAGCTAGAGGAGCGTGAATAATGGGTGCTGAAAACAGTCTTGTAAATCAATTTAATGCCGCTGGAGAGTTGACACATCTTTTAACCTTGGAAGGTTTGCCAAAAGAGCAGATACTTCACATTCTTGATACTGCAAAGCAGTTTGTGAGCGTGACTGATCCAGCAAGAGAAGTGAAGAAAGTCCCACTGCTCAGAGGGAGGAGTGTTTTTAATCTCTTTTTTGAGAACTCTACTCGCACTCGCACCACTTTTGAGATTGCTGCTAAGCGTCTTTCTGCTGACGTTATCAATTTAGATATTTCTACTTCATCAACAGCAAAGGGCGAAAGCCTGCTGGATACCATCGACAATCTTGTAGCAATGCAAGCGGATATCTTTGTTGTACGCCATAGCGTTTCTCGGGCGCCTATTGAGATTGCTAATCATGTTCCTGCTCATGTTCATGTGGTCAATGCAGGGGATGGCAGTCACCAGCATCCAACCCAAGGATTGCTGGACATGTATACGATGCGTCACTTTAAGCACAATTTTAAAGGGCTAAAAGTGGCTATCGTTGGCGACATTGTTCATAGTCGGGTTGCAAAGTCGAACATTCACGCCCTCACCACTTTAGGGTGTGAAGATATTCGTGCGATCGGTCCTGAAAGCCTGCTGCCTAGCGATCTTGATATGTTGGGCGTTAAGGTCTTCCATAGCATGGAAGAGGGTCTAAAGGATGTTGATGTGGTGATGACCCTCCGAATTCAGAAAGAGCGCATGGAAGCCGGTCAGGTGCCTGAAGGAGATGCATTCTTTCAGCAGTATGGTCTGACCCCAACCCGTTTGGCGCTGGCTAAGTCAGATGCGATTGTGATGCATCCCGGTCCAATGAATCGCGGTGTAGAAATTGATTCAGCTGTAGCTGATGGGCCTCAGTCGGTGATTCTGAATCAAGTCACTTTTGGTATCGCGGTTCGTATGGCGGTAATGTCAATTGTTGCTGGCAACTAATCAAGTGAATTGAGACAGTTGGTGGCTACCGAAATTCCTGTGCTTACCGCAAGAAAAAGTTGGTTAATTCTGTCGCATGGCTTCAATATGGATGGCCGCGCTTCTAGCTTAACTATTACTGACAAAATTCCTTATTTTTTAGAAGCTGGTGTGAAGCCAGTGGTTTTTAGCGCAATTACTGGCATCAAGGATCAGCGTTTTCCACATCGCCAATTTCTGGCTTGGGGTCCAGCTGCATTTCGATTTGATTTTCGGCATTGGATTGCTAATCAATATGGTCGTGGTTTGATCTACAAAGTATTGACCAGAACGGTTTCAATCTTATTGGCCCCATTGATTGGTTTAGAGAAGCTTATTTTGGGCTACTCCAGCCAGTGGTCTTGGGCAATGCCAGCTTTCATGCATGGTTTGGTATTGGCGCGCCAGGGAAAGATTGATCTTATTTACTCTACTGGAGGTGCATGGTCAGCACACTTGGCTGGATATTGGTTGAAGAAAGTAACGGGCTTGCCTTGGATTGTTGAAGTGCATGATCCATTGGTGATTCGTAAAAGTCCGGAAGATCAGGGGTTTGATAAACCGAGCAATAGAGATGCGCAATTTCGCCAAAGGCTAGAGAAAAAGATTTGCCAGTCTTCTGATCTGGTGTGGTGGTTTACGGAAGGCGCCGTACATTATGCAAAAGTGCGTAACCCCAATTTAAATACTCTTGGCAATGCCCATGGATTTATGTTGCTGCCGGGTGCAGAACCTCCTGGCGGGTTAGGTGCCGTCAAGCCTCATATTTATACAGAGCATTTAAATCTTTGTCACTTCGGCTCATTGGCGAATGATCGCTCCTTATCTACTATTCTGAAGGCGCTAAGTGCCTTGCTGAAAAAGCATCCAGAAGCGAGAGATTTCATTCGCATTCATGCTTATGGCGCCCCATTAGATCCTTTGACTTCTGCATTTATTAAAGACTTCGGGTTTGAGGATGTTTTATTGGCACATGGTCGCTTAGAGCGAGATCCTGTGAGCGGTAAGTCGGGTCGTGAAAGAGTGATTGAGCGTATGCAGTCGGCTGACGTATTAATCCTATTGCACGGAAACGATGAATGGTGTGCTGAATACATACCATCAAAGTTGTATGACTATCTCTGGACGGGTAGACCCATTTGGGGGATTACGCATCGCAATCCACAGTTGGATCAAATGTTGCTAGATAGGGGTGCTTATTTAAGTCCTCAGAGCAAGCCCCAAGATGTTGAGTTGGCTTTAGAGAGAATTTGGATTGATTGGAAAGAGCGAAAATTGATTGAGCCCAAATGGGATCCGCTCGGAGTAGATCAATCTGCGTATAGAATACTTTCTGAAATGCAAGAAAATATTCGGAAAAATCCTTGAAAGATATCGTTCTCTATTGCAAGTCTTACCGTCGAGATTTTCTCCGGTTAAAACGCTTGCTTGATTCAATCAAGAAATTTAATCAAGATCAAATACCTTTTTATATTTCTACGCCTGAAGATCAGTATCCAGAATTAATTACTATTTTGGGGGAAGGCAATGATTACCATTGGGTATCGGATGAGGCAATTGTGGCCAGCAATCCTAGGGCACCTCTGGGAATTGAAAAGACTCGATCTGGAGGTTTGGCCCAACAGGCGATAAAGTCGGAATTTTGGAGGCTGGGGCTTGCTGAAAATTATGTTTGCCTTGATTCTGATTGCGTATTTATTAAGCCATTTCATCGGTCTGATTTTTTGGCTGCTGATGGCAATCCTTACACTGTCATTTATCAAAATAAAGAGTTTTTTCAGCTTTCGATCAACCGGAATCATGCAAAAGTAGTTCGCAACCTTGAGCTGGAGGGCGATACCGTAAAAGCTTTGTTCGGTAGAAATGGACCAAATTATTACTGCCCGTGCCCACCATTTATTTGGTCGGCAAAAGTGTGGCGTTCGCTAGATGAGCATTTACTTGCTCCGCAAAATATGACGTTTTGGGATATCTCAAGTGACGATCATCCAGAAACACTTTTGTATCTAGAAGCCCTATTGAAATACCAGGCAATACCCTTGCGCCCCATCGAGCAGTTATTCAGAATCTATTACTACGATTGGCAGTTTTATGTTCTGCGCAGGCTGGGGGAGGCACCAGCAAAATTAACGAAGAACTATTTAGGTGTAATTTATCAATCAAATTGGGATCCGGGCATGGATTTTGGGGCGACTCAAAAATCAATGCTTTCTCGAGCCTTGAAGTCAGTCAAGCGATTTGGGCGCTATTTAGAAAGCTATTTTTAGGATTGATATGGGCATGCAGGCACCGATTCAAGTATTTGTAATTTCGCTACAGCGCTCGATGGATAGAAGAGAGGCTGTTAAAAAACAATTAGAGCGTTTTTCTATTCCATGGAAATTTATTGATGCAGTTGATGGTCGCCTGCTTGCTCAGATGCCACCAAGTTATCAAGCAATCAAAGTCAAGTTATTACAAGGTTACGAATTGACGCCCGGTGAAATTGGGTGTTTTTTGTCCCACATTGAAGCATGGAAGCTGTGTGTCGAGAATGATTACACCACTCTCGTTTTTGAAGATGACTTTCAGGTAACGGAAAATATTGAACAGGTGATTCGAGATTTGATTGACATCTCAGATCAATGGAGTTTAGTAAGACTGTCCGGAATATATGAAACAAAGCATGAGGTTTTGAGGCATAGGCAAGGATATGACTTGGTGAGAAATCTTGCTGAGCCATGTGGAACTGCCGCTTATATGATTCAGCCAGATGCAGCCAAAATTTTATTAAAA
Source organism: Polynucleobacter tropicus (assembly GCF_013307225.1). Lineage (NCBI taxonomy): Bacteria > Pseudomonadati > Pseudomonadota > Betaproteobacteria > Burkholderiales > Burkholderiaceae > Polynucleobacter > Polynucleobacter tropicus. The sequence goes on from NZ_CP028942.1 coordinate 243,175, forward strand.
AATGCTGCCTATATATACGAGCCTGTTGACCATTATTTGGAGCATTACTTTAAGCATGGTCTAAGAATTTTGGCAGCTAAGCCTTATCCAATTAGGCTGTCCCATAGTAAATCTACTATTACAGATCGCTTTGACAGAAAGCCAGTAAAGGGTCTACGTAAAACGATGCGATCGGTTCTTCGATGGATGGATCGATCCTTCAGTCCTTCCCCATGGTTTCCTAAGCCTTAGCTTAGAGCTTCTTGGATAATCCCCCGAATGAAATTCTTTAATGGCTCTATAGAGGGCTTATTAAGAATCAATGCTTGTTCGGCATAAGCGCTGAGAATTTTTTGAGAATGCAGTATCTCTTGCAGTTCAGAAAAATGGTTGTGAGACATTGGGGCTAAATTAATAAATGAATTAGGGTTGAAATCTGTTTTGACATTTTCATCAACCCAGGTAATTGGCAGGCAGCCAGCCATAAAGGCCTCTGGAATTTTTTCTGTGTAGTACCCCGGATGCATGCCATTTTCAGGGCATAAATTGAAAGCCACTTTTTGTAATTCATCATATTTGATGATCCCGCTCTCAAGGTGATTTTTAACAGTTTGATCAAATGATCTACCGTATTGAACCACTTCAATTTGCTGTTTTACAGCCTCAAGCAATGTTCTTCTAGGTTCTCTGAGGTGAGAGGCAAATATTGCTGCCTTTTGAGGTCTTGAGAGAAAGTCTTTACCAAGGGGCTGCATCAGCCTCTCCAGACTTAACAACCGACCAAAACGTGGGTTTTGGTTTCCTGTGACGCCCTCGCTAGACCAATCAACCATTTCCATCCAATAGGGCATGCGGAAGTGGTGACTGCCGCTAAGTCCGAGATCAAACGAAATTGAATAATCTGCTGCTACATAGTCAGGGCGCGTATTTTCTCCGGTTTGAAAAATTTTGATAGGTTGATATTGCCGTTGATGAAGCCAGGAGTCGATGGGGGCTATTGCTTTAGAGGCAAGGGGCCTTAATGGTTTGGGGCACCACTTTAGGCTTTTCTGGTTGTAATTGCCAAATGGGCCATAAATCAATATATCCGCGTGTTTTGGTCGCACCCATTGAACTTGATACCCCAAGGCTTTGCAGACTACTGGAACTAGGCTCCCATAATAGTCTGAAGTGACCCCTATGGCAGAAAGTCGGATAATAGCCATTACTACCTCGCTTATATTTGATATCTATATGAATTACTCGATTGTAATTACTACCTTTGATAAACGCTTTGAAAGTGACTTGGTGCCTCTAATTAAAAGCATCAAGGAGTTTCGTCCGAGTATGGAGATCATATTGACCGTAAATGGGCCTGCTCGAGATGATTTTGATCAGAATTATCGCGCCAAATTATTTGAATTTTTGGCCCAATATGACTGCGTCTATCCGATGGTATTTCCAAAATTTCAGTCTTTAGCCAAGCTCTGGAATAGGGGTATATTGGCTGCAACCAATAATAGCGTGTTGGTTCTAAATGATGATTTGAAAATCCAAACTGCGGATGGAAAGTCTTTTTTTGACGAGCTAGAGACTTTACTTTCTGACGCACCAGAAACATTTACGATTAATGGCAGCTTTTCTCATTTCATTGTGAGCAAGAGAGAATTGCTTGAAGTGGGATTTTTTGATGAGCGATTGCTTGGTCTTGGGGAGGAGGATGGCGATTTTTATTGGCGATACCATGAAAAATATCATCGCGAGATACCTACCTTCGAACTAGGAATGATTGATAACATCCATTCAGATGTGACAGATGGCGGATACATTAAGGGAATTAGAACGGCATCGAAATTTAATCGTGAATTTATGAAGAAGCAGAAATATAAAGATATTCTATTTGGTGGATACAAAGGAATGTTTGATAAGAGAGTCAAAAAGATGATGGAAGACAAAGAGCAGTATCCCTATGAATCTTTTTATCTAGAAAATAAACATTTATTGTAATTTTTTTAGACTTTTCTTAGGTAAGGTTAAATTTGGATAGCATCTTGATTGCAGTAATTCTTTTTTTTAAGAATCTCCTATCCCGTAGAAAGCTAAATTTCATTCGAGTTAATCAAGCATTTTTTGTATTTAATCAGAGCTATGACAAGGTCTTATCCGATTATTATTTTTACTTGGTTGGGTTGCTTGGTGAGCGGCTTCATTTATTAAGTGGAAAGTGCTTGCTATATTTTGGAGCGGGTAAATTTTCTCTATTTGGATGGCAATTTCCAGTCTATAAAATAGGAATGCAAGTAGAGCACACGCTTGTTAAGTCTGGGGGTAGGGATTCTGATGGTGCGCTTCCTGGCGCAATTCCTATTGAGGGGCAGCAGTCAAACTACCTCGTTCGGATTCCAAATGTCAAAGAACTTCTTGAGGCCGATATTATTTTTGATTACAGCAGAATTAATCAAGAGAATATTAAAAAATGTCCAGAGCTATCTCAGTATGAATCTAAATCATTTTGTATCAGCCCCGCTCTTTACCAGATGCAAGCAGACTCTTTTTCTCTTTCGCATCCGCGTGATCTTCATACAATTACACTTTTTGGCAACCCAAATGAAGGTCGAAGAAAAACTTTTCTGGAGGCATTGGCAGGGCTGAATGTAGAGTCAAGAAATATTAATAATTGCTTTGACGGTATTGAAAACTTGTATCGTAACACCAAAATAATTGTCAATATTCGCCAAACCGATCACCATGACACCCTGGAGGAGCTACGAATATTGCCAGCCTTAAGGTGTGGTGCGCTTGTAGTGAGCGAGAGAGCTCCGCTTGTTCATTTGACGCGGTATTCAAAATTTATCATTTGGGGTGATTTACACGAATTGCCATCTCTCATTCTGGATGTTCAGACAAATTATGAGCAGTGGCACAATAAAATATTTGGAGACCATGCTTTTTTTCGGCGAATGCAGAGAATTTCTAGAAGAAATGAATTAATGTCCATGAAAGCACTGAACCGCCTGGAAAAACACATAACAGATAGAGTTCGGCGGGAGAAATTGTGATTTTAGTTACTGGCGGTGCAGGCTTTATTGGGGGTAATTTTGTATTGGATTGGTTTGCGGATCCTCATGCCGAAGGAATTGTGAACCTGGATAAACTCACCTATGCGGGGAATTTGGCTACTTTAGAGCCGCTACAAAAAGATGGGCGCCATGTTTTTGTCCATGGTGATATTGGCGATAAGGATTTGGTGAGTGGCTTACTCAAACAGCATCAGCCGCGTGCGATTGTGAACTTTGCCGCTGAAAGTCATGTGGATCGTTCAATTCATGGTCCAGGGGAATTTATTCAAACTAATATTTTTGGGACATTCAATTTGCTGGAGTGCGCTCGCGAATATTGGGGCAATCTTCAGGGGTTAGATAAAGATCAATTTCGTTTTCATCATGTATCAACTGATGAGGTATACGGCTCACTCTCTGCTACGGACCCAGCATTTTCAGAAGAAAATTCTTATGAACCCAATAGCCCATACTCAGCATCTAAAGCATCTTCAGATCACTTAGTGCGTGCTTGGTTCCATACCTATGGTTTGCCAGTGGTCACCACTAATTGCTCTAATAATTATGGCCCTTATCACTTCCCTGAGAAGCTGATTCCTTTAGTGATCTTGAATGCCTTAAACAAAAAACCTTTGCCGATTTATGGTGATGGGCAGCAAATTCGTGATTGGCTTTATGTGGGTGATCACTGCGCTGCTATTCGAGAAGTATTGGCTAAGGGAAAATTGGGTGAAACCTACAACATTGGGGGCTGGAATGAAAAAGCAAATATCGATGTTGTTAAAACCATTTGCCAAATTTTGGATATCTTGAAGCCGCGCGAGGATGGTAAATCTTATGCCGATCAAATTACTTTCGTAAAAGATCGCCCTGGACATGACCGCCGTTATGCAATTGATGCAAGCAAGATCGAGCGTGACCTTGGTTGGCGTCCTGCTGAAACGTTTGATAGCGGTATTCGTAAAACAGTGCAGTGGTATCTAGATAATCCGGCTTGGATTCAGGGCGTGGTGAGTGGTTCTTATCGTGATTGGCTGCAAAAGCAATACAGTTAATTATTAAGCGCCAATGAAAATTCTTGTTTTTGGAAAAGATGGCCAGTTAGGCAAAGCCTTTAAAAATCTTTTTGATGCTTTTCCACCATCTCAAAATATAGAGGTTCAATATGCCGGGCGAGATGACTGCGATTTATCCAATGAGAAGGCGTTAAATAGTTATCTTGAGCAGGTGGCACCTAACCTTATTATTAATGCTGCTGCTTATACAGCGGTAGATTTGGCACAGACCAATGAGGAGTTAGCTTTTGCGATTAATACACATGCTCCAGAGCTGATGGCGGCGTATGCAACTTCTCATGGCGCAAGCTTGTTACATTATTCCACCGACTATGTTTTCGATGGTCAAAAGCAAGTTGCTTATATTGAGTCCGATCCACGCAATCCTTTGAGTGTCTACGGCAAAAGTAAGGCTGCCGGCGAAGAAGCGATTGAGAAGGTATTCGCAAAGCAGTCAGCAAGCCGCTATGCAATATTGAGAACTAGTTGGGTGTATGGTGAGGGCGCAAACTTTATTCGAACAATTTTGCGTTTAGCAAAAGAGCGCGATCAATTAAGAGTGATTCATGATCAATTGGGTGTGCCAACCAATGCTCAGTGGCTGGCGCAAACCAGCCTAGATTTAGTATTTGATGATCAGTTCCAATTAAAGCCCTTCCCCTCGGGTATTTATCATGCCGTACCCAATGGCGAGACGAGTTGGCATGGCATGGCTAGTCTGGCAGTTAAGGTAGCGACTGATTGTGGTGTAGATTTAACAGTGAAACCCGACTCCATTTTGCCTATTTTGGCTGCTGAATACCCTTTGCCTGCACCGCGACCCCAAAATTCACGTTTAGATAACTCGAAGCTCAGGCTTTTAATTGAGAGTGAGGGTGATATGACAAAATTACAGCATTTGAATACTTCTTGGGAAGAAAGCGTGCGGACATATATTGCCCAGCTTGCGCAAAAGAATCTCATATAAAGGGTTAGTCGGATGACGGTAAGTCGCAAAGGCATCATTTTGGCGGGGGGTTCTGGAACGCGCTTGTATCCAGTGACTCAGGCAGTCTCTAAACAGCTTATGCCTGTTTATGACAAGCCGATGGTGTACTACCCGCTTACTACCCTCATGTTGGCAGGTATTCGGGATATTTTGCTCATCTCCACGCCGCACGATACCCCACGCTTCACAGAATTACTTGGTGATGGATCGCAATGGGGTTTAAATATTCAATATTGCGTGCAACCTTCTCCAGATGGTTTAGCACAGGCGTTTACCTTGGGTAAGAATTTTGTGAACAATCATCCTAGTGCTTTAGTGCTGGGCGATAACATTTTTTATGGTCACGAGTTAGTCGAAAATTTACAGAGCGCCGATGAAAGACAGCAAGGTGCTACGGTATTTGCTTATCATGTAACCGATCCCGAGCGATACGGGGTGGTTGAGTTTGATAAAGCTTATAAGGCGGTTTCGATTGAAGAAAAGCCTGCTATGCCAAAAAGTAGTTATGCCGTTACTGGCCTCTACTTCTACGACAATCAGGTCTGTGATATTGCCAATTCCATTAAGCCAAGCGCCCGTGGCGAGCTAGAGATTACCGATGTTAACCGCATCTACCTAGATAAAAATCAACTCAGCGTTGAGATTATGGGACGTGGATTTGCATGGCTCGATACAGGAACACATGATTCTTTGTTGGACGCTGCCGGTTTTATTGCAACCCTGCAAAAACGTCAAGGTTTGATGGTTGCTTGCCCTGAAGAAATTGCTTTCCGGCAGGGTTGGATTGGCGCTGAAGATGTTTATAAAGTGGCAACCCAATTAAGCAAAAATAGTTATGGCCAATACTTAATGAAGATTTTGAATGAAATGAAGAGTGGTTTGGCGCCTATCGCACTATCATCCAAAAAGGTTGACTAATGCCAGACTATCAACATCCTAAAATTTCTGTGATGCCAACGGCAATCAATGACGTCTTGATAGTTGAGCCTAAAGTTTTTGGTGATGATCGCGGTTGGTTTACAGAGTCATTCAATGCGCAAGATTTTTTGGCGGCTACGGGACTCAATACCAATTTTGTTCAAGATAATCATTCCTTTTCTGGCAAAGGAATTTTGCGCGGTCTGCACTATCAGCTGGAAAAAACACAAGGTAAGTTGGTGCGTGTTGTATCTGGTGCGGTATTTGATGTTGCGGTCGATTTACGCAAGAGTTCGTTAACGTACGGAAAATGGGTTGGCGTAGAGCTAAGCGCTGAAAACCATAGGCAGCTGTGGGTTCCTGCGGGATTTGCACATGGATTTTTAGTGGTCTCAGAAGTGGCTGAGTTTTTATATAAGACTACTGATTACTATCACCCACAAAGCGAGGTTTGCTTGGCTTGGAACGATCCCTCGCTCTCTATCAAGTGGCCATTAGAGCCTGGAGCAAGCCCCAATCTGAATGCTAAAGATTTGGCGGGCTTATCTTGGGATCAGGCTCCAAAGTTCGAGTGATGAAGTTGGGTGCATCTCCAAAAATCTTATTGGTAAAACTCTCCTCCTTGGGGGATGTACTACATAACTTACCAATTGTTTGGGATATTCGTGCACGTTTTCCAGATGCTCAAATTGATTGGGTTGTAGAAGAGGGGTATGTTCATCTTCTACAGCCCTTATTGAGTCGGGACGGATTTCGAGGAATTGATCGCATTATCCCTTTTGGATTAAGACGTTGGAAAAAGTCCTTATTTAGTCTGGATTCATGGTGTGAGTTTTTTGCTTTCAAGAAAAATCTGCAGCAAGTTTCTTATGACGTCATTATTGAAACTCAGGGGCTATTAAAGTCTGCTCTGGTATGTTCTTTGGCAAAAAAGAATCCTGAAGCAATTGTGGCTGGCTTGGCTAATGCTACCGAATATTCTGGTTACGAGCCTATCGCTAGAATCTTTTACAACCAATGTGTTCAGGTCCCTTCTCAGTGTCATGCGCTTGATCGCTCTCGTTACGTAACTTGTTCGGCTTTCGATTGGCCCTTAATCGATAGGCTTGAGGATATTCGGTTTTATCCAAATGATTACGTTCAAGCCATCTCTGCTAAGCAGGCGGTGGGAATGCGGCAGCCTTATATTTTGTTTTTTCATTCGACTGCTAGAGAGGCAAAACGTTGGTCCAATCAACATTGGGTAGCTTTAGGCATGGCTTTATCAGATCAAGGCTATCAAGTAGTTTTACCTTGGGGTAATGCCTCAGAAAGGGCTGTGAGTGATGAGCTTGCCGCTCACATTCCCAATGCAGTAGTGCCTCAGGCTTTTTCAATTGAAGAGGCATTTTCAGTGGTTGCCAATGCTGCATTGGTTATCGGTGTTGATACTGGCCTAACTCATTTATCCGCAGTATTAAATAAACCCACGATCGAGATTTATTGTGATTCGCCTAGGTGGAAAACTGAAGGCTATTGGTCTGATTTGATTCGTAATATAGGCGACATCAAAGTGCCACCAAGTACTGATGACGTAATTGCATCGGCTATTGAGCTGCTTAGCGCAGCAAAGCATTAATAGAGATTAAGTCTTGATCAGTCAAGGCGGCAGCATGCGCCTTGAGCTTAATGGCGTTCAGAATGGTGTTATAGCGCGCCTGTTGTAATTGTGATCTAGTAGTAATTAAAGTATCTAGAGCAATTAATACATCGATATTGATTAATGTGCCGACTTGAAAGCCTAGCTTGCTAGATTCAAGGGCTGAGCTAGATGAGCGCTCCGCTGCCTCATATGCTTTTACGCTTGCTAGTCCGCCATAAAAGCCAGTAAACGCAGAACGTGTATTTTGCGCAGCAGTGCGTCTTGCATTGTCATAGTTTGCCTTGGCAGCATCTACCAGTGCAGCATTTTGACGGATGACGGCACTATTAAATCCACCTGACACCAAAGGAATGGTCATTTGCAAAGCAATGGTGTTGTTATACACGTTGGTATTGGCCGGAGTATAGCTATTTGGAGTGCCGTTTGAGGTATTAAAGCCCGAAGTTCCTATGAGGTTAAGAGATGGGTAATTTAATGCCTGTGATGCTCGATAGGTACTTTCAGCTAAGCTTACCGAGAGTTGACCTGCAAGCACGTTGAAGTTTGCTGTCTCAGCTTGATTGATCCAATCTTCTAAGGTTTGACCTGGTGGTAGCTGTGGATTAACGCTGTCAGCAATCGCGCTGGCAATGGTGTCTTTGGATTTAGTGCGAGGATCTTTGAGGACCCCAGCAATTTTAGCTTCTTTTACTAATGGCTTTAGTGGCCCCACCGCATGACCGACTAGCTGTTCTAGCACGCCACGTTTAACCACTAAATCAGCTTGAGCTGCAATCTCTTGGGAATTGGCTAAATCAAGGGCAGCCTGTGCGGTATTTACGTCGACGATGGTTGCTAAGCCAGCATCAAATTTTGCCTGTGCAGCATCTAATTGCTGAGTAATCAAACTTTTCTTATTGCGATAGAGCTCGACATTGTCTTGGCTGGTTAGTGCATCAAAGTAAGCCTGAGTAACGCGAATGATTAAATCTTGCTGCGCTAGATAAAAGCGCATATCTGCAAGTTTGGTATTTAAGTCGCCCTGCTTAAAGGCTTCAAGAGCGCCCAAATTGAATACAGGCTGCGTTAAGGTGACAGTGTAATTTTTTTGGTCGAATACACGTGAGTTTCCAGGTCCTGCAGCAACCACCGTTTGCCCGACTCCATGTTGGTAGTAACGTGTGCCACCTGGAGTGGCGTTGGCTTGAGGTAGCAAGAGTGAGAGACCTTGCCAGTAAAGCTCTTTGCTTGCCTGGTAATTAAAACGGGCTGCGGTCAGAACGGGATCACTAAATGCCGCATCTTGATAGAGTCCAATCAGATCAGCAAGTTGACCTTTTTGAATATTGGCATTATTACTGTTGACGCTTGATGGTGCAGCGCCACTAGGCAGCGCAGTTTTGCTTGGTGGCAAGACCATTTGTGGCGGCTGCTCTAGTCCAACTAGAGTAGATGGACTAATGGGGGTGGGTAATGCTGGTCTTGCCGCTCCATTTGGGGATTGAGCTATGGCCACTGACCCCCAGGTTTGAAGACCAAGCGCCTGCCCGACGATTAAGCCGAGAACGGTAAGTCGTGAAAGGCGAAAGCGGGTTGGGTTCATCAAACTCGTCTATTTTTAGGTGCATGAAGTTTAAGGCCAAATTGATTTGCCTGGGCAATTGGGCTCAATTTTGCCAAATCCTTGGGAGGTCCCTCATATCCTTATAAAATTCACAGATGGATCTTATATTGTTGCTAAAAGCCGTAATTTTGGGGGTTGTTGAGGGCTTGACTGAGTTTTTGCCCATTTCTAGTACTGGGCACCTTATCTTGGTCGGAGATTTGCTCGACTTTAACGATGAGCAAGGGAAGGCCTTTGAGGTCATCATCCAATTTGGCGCTATTTTGGCAGTTTGTTGGGAGTTCAGGGGCAAGCTCTTAAGTGTGACTCGATCCTTAGCCTCTAATCCCAATTCTCGTCGCTTTATTGTGAATTTGATGATTGCTTCTGCGCCTGCAATGGGCCTGGGTTTTTTATTTAGCAAGCATATTAAGGCCGTATTGTTTTCCCCAATTCCAGTTGCCAGTGCCTTTATTGTGGGTGCTCTTATTATTTTTTGGGCTGAGCGCCGTCAGGCAAAAAATGCATCAACCAAGAGTCGCATTCATACGGTCGATGACCTGACTTATTTGGATGCATTCAAAGTGGGCTTAGCCCAATGCGCAGCACTCATACCGGGTACCTCTCGATCCGGCGCCACCATCATTGGAGGCATGCTCTTTGGTTTGCCCCGCGTAGTTGCCACAGAGTTCTCTTTCTTTTTGGCGATTCCAGTGATTGGCGGTGCTACTGCTTATGAGCTGTTAAAGCTTTGGAAAAATCCAGTAAGTATTTCTGGAGAATATAGTGTGGCGATTGTGATTGGTTTTATAGCTGCTTTTATTTCCGCATTTATTTGTGTCCGATGGCTTATTCACTATGTCGCGCATCACAACTTCATTCCGTTTGCGTGGTACCGAATTGTTTTTGGCCTACTAGTACTCATGACTTCATATAGCGGCTTCATCGCGTGGTCACATTAATTATTGGATATCTGAGATGGATGTATCAATCGACGCAATTACAAATAATATTCAGCTGGCATTAGCGCCAGTGTTTTTGTTGACTGCGGTCGCAACTCTGATCAACGCGATATCCGGTCGTCTTGCTAGAACCGTAGATCGTATGCGTGCTATTCAGCATGCGATTTACGAGGGAAAAATCAAAGATGAAGAATCCCTGATTCATATGCAGATAGAGGTAAACGAAGCCAAGATTAGAGGTCGTTTATGTACCGCCGCTATTTTCTTCGATGTGTTAAGTGGAGTGTTTATCTCTTTAACGGTCCTTGAGCTCTTTTTCTTTCAGGCTGGCGCAGTTCGGTCCTTGCAAACCACTTATGTTATTTGGACCTTTGTGTTGGGCTTGATTTCTTTCATGACATCTTTATCGATTGTTCTTGGTGAAATTGTTTATGCGTATCGCTCGGCGGGCTGGGAAAGCCCAATTGCGATTAAAAAATGAAGCATGTTGATCGCATTCGTTCTTTCGTTCTTCGGGCTGGTAGAACTACTGCAGGCCAACAACGTGCAATCGATGATTTAGGGCCACGCTTTCTCCTATCGTATCAACAGGAAAGCCTAGATTTGGTGAAGGCATTTGATGGCTCCACCAAGCCAAAGATTCTTGAAATTGGTTTTGGAATGGGCGAGACAAGCGCCAAAATTGCGGCTTTGCGACCTGAGGATGACTTTTTAGGTATTGAAGTACATTTACCTGGAGTTGGCGCTCTTTTAAAACTTATTGGCGAGAACAATCTGAGCAACTTGCGCATTATTCGACATGATGCTGTTGAGGTTCTTGAGAATATGATCTTGCCGGACTCTCTCGACGGCATCCATATTTATTTTGCCGATCCTTGGCATAAAAAACGCCACCATAAGCGTCGCTTAATTCAAGCACAGTTTGTGAAATTATTGGTCTCGCGTTTAAAGCCGGGGGCTTACTTGCATCTTGCCACTGATTGGCATAACTATGCCGAGCAAATGTTACTCGTGCTGAATGCTGAGCCCAGTCTAAAAAATACTTCTAGCGAATTGGTAAAAATTGAAACCTTTGGCTTAGAGGATGCGCTAGGCCCAGATGAATTTGCCAAACACTTCAATGAATTTAAGCCAACTACTGCGCAATTGAGTGCGCAACATGCGGGCTATGTGGAGCGGCCATCTTATCGGCCGATTACAAAATTTGAGAACCGTGGTATTAACCTAGGCCACGGTGTTTGGGATTTGGTCTACCTTAAGCAGCAAGCAAAATAAGCATTCACTGTTAGACGGTTGGCTTTATAGGCCAATACAGACATATTTCATTTCTAAGTACTCATCCATGCCGTGGCTGCTGCCTTCACGCCCGAGTCCCGATTGTTTAATGCCACCAAAAGGGGCTACTTCATTTGAAATCAGGCCGGAGTTGACGCCAACCATGCCATATTCAAGAGCTTCCGCTACTTTCCATACGCGACCAATATCACGGCTATAAAAGTAAGACGCAAGACCAAATTGACTGTTATTGGCTAATTTAATCACCTCTTCATCAGACTCAAATGGAATGATGGGTGCCACAGGACCAAAAGTTTCCTCATGCGTAATCAGCATATCGCTTGTGACACCCGACAAAATGGTAGGTTCATAGAAGTTTTTCCCGGGAATGCTTGCTTTGCCACCTGTAACCAATTTGGCGCCTTTCTTGACCGCATCGGCAACATGTTTTTCAACCTTCTCTAACGCAGCAGTTTCGATTAATGGACCTTGGGTGACATCTGATTCCAGACCGTTGCCGACTTTGATGGAGCTAATGGCTTTTGCGAATTTTGCTACAAAAATATCTTGCACATTCTTGTGTACATAAAAACGATTGGCGCATATACAGGTCTGCCCTGAGTTTCTGAATTTAGACGACATTGCACCACTGACTGCTGCATCAATATCCGCATCTTCAAAAACAATAAATGGTGCGTGACCACCCAGCTCAAGCGCCAATTTTTTAACTGTAGGTGCGCATTGCTCCATCAAAATGCGGCCCACTTCAGTCGATCCGGTAAAGGAGAGATGCCTAACAGTGGGGGATGCGCAAAGTGTTTTACCTACCGCAATGGATTGCTGTGCATCGGCGGTCAAAATATTAATTACCCCATCTGGGATACCTGCGCGACTAGCAAGCTCTGCCAGGGCTAGGGCGGACAAAGGTGTCAATTCTGCGGGCTTAATCACAATGGTGCAACCAGCAGCTAAGGCTGGAGCGATTTTCCGGGTGATCATTGAGAATGGAAAATTCCACGGCGTAATCGCGACACAAACTCCAATGGCTTGTTTTAAAACCATCATACGTTTGCCGCCCCATGGGGTTTCTAAAACAGAGCCTTCAACGCGTTTTGCTTCTTCTGCAAACCACTCAAGAAATGATGCTCCATAGATCACTTCGCCACCAGCTTCTGCTAGTGGCTTACCTTGCTCCAGCGTCATGAGGGTAGCAAGGTCTTGGGTATTTTCAATAATGAGGTCAAACCACTTGCGCATGATCTGAGCACGCTCTTTTGCCAGTTTGCTTCGCCAAGCAGGCAGTGCTTGTTCTGCTGCGCTAATCGCAAGTTCAGCCTCTTGATTACCTAAATTGCTAACGGTAGCAATCAATTCATCGGTTGCTGGATTATTGACCTGGAATGTACTCTGAGCGCTTACCCATTTTCCATTAATAAAGCCCTGTTCCTTAAATAGGTTTTTATCTTTTAAAAAACTGCGAATGTCTACTTTTTGCATGATGGACTTTTCCTGTCAAAGGGCTATGCATGAATTAAGATAATTTTATCCCCAGAATCTAAGTTGTGTAATGCGTCATGGTAGAGCGTGGGGCGAATAAAAAGCCCGGTGATGATTTGCGGGGCTTTTTATTGCTTGCAGTGATAAAGCAGGCAATTAATTTGATTGTGTTTCAGCGGTACGTAATTTTTGTGCCACTAAATCTAGTACACCGTTAACATATTTATGTCCATCGGTACCGCCAAAAGTTTTGGCAAGCTCAACCGCTTCATTTATTGCGACTTTGTAGGGAATCGAAATATCTACGGCCAATTCATAGGCGCCTATCAGTAGGGCCGCGTGTTCAACAGGTGAAAGCTCATTAATAGGGCGATCAAGGGCTGGAGTGATGATGGCTTCTAATTCATCTGCACGCTCTAATACTCCCTCAAATATGCCTTGGAATAAGTCTAATTGGCAGCGCTTAAAAGCGGGATCTTCTGCCAATTGTTTAGCGATCATCGCGCTATTTGGTAGGCTGCCTGCACGTCGCATAACTAGGCTTTGATAAACACCCTGAAGGGCGTACTCGCGAGCGCGGCGACGCGGAGTCAGCGAACGCTTGGGCGCTTGAGCTTTGTCAGCACCGTTTTTAGGGTTTGCTGAAGCGGCAGGGTTTGGGTTGGATTTGGACATAGGAATCTTTACTCTTCGCCAGCGTTCATTTCGATATCGATATCTGGAGTGAGTGCTAAAGCCAGGTTAGCCATTTCAACTACAGCTTTTGCGCAATCTGCGCCTTTTTCATGAACACGTGCTTGGGCTTGCCCATCGGTGTCGCAAGTAAGAACGCCATTGGCTACAGGTAAGCCCGAGTCAATGGAGATACGGGTAATGCCCGCAGCCGATTCATTGGAGACTAATTCAAAGTGATAGGTTTCACCGCGAATGACAGCACCCAAAGCTACTAGACCATCAAACTCACCGGTTTCTACTAGTTTTTGTAGGGCAAATGGAATCTCTAGAGCACCAGGTACGGTAACGAGTTTGATATCCGATTGAGATACGCCCAATGCAATCAGTTCTGTGATGCATGCGTTAGTCAGGGCAACGCAATGCTCTTCATTAAAGCGAGCCTGCACAATGCCAATGCGCAAACCTTGACCATTGAGATCTGCTTCAAGTACGCCTACAAAGTCATTATTGGAATCGGTCATGATGGTTTGGTGGGTAAGTATGTGAGTTAAAAATTGACTGGCGTAAGGATTTTATTGATAGGGTTTGTAGCCAGTGACTTCTAGTTTGTATCCAGAAAGACTTGGTGTGGGGCTTGGGTTAGCTAGTAAGCGCATTTTGCCTACGCCGATATCTTTCAAAATTTGCGCGCCAATGCCATAGCTTCTGAAATCAGTTTTGCGAGCTAGGGGCTGTTGGGCACCACCTTCAGCTCGGTTTAATTTATTAAATTGCGCCAGCCAATCAACATCATTGGGCGACGCAATCCCTGCGGCATTTAACAATACTGCTGCGCCTGTTGGCGCCGAGGCGATAGCTTGCAGAGCTTTAGCCAAAGGCCAGGAGTGTGTGCTGACGTCGGAATCTAGGAAGTCTAAGACGGTCACGGGCTCGTGAACGCGCACTAGCGTTTCTTCATTTTCAGCTGGCTTGCCATGAACAAGCGCGATATGAAGGCAGGAGCTTGGAGTATCGCGATAGATGTAGCCATTAAATTTTCCCCACGGCGTGACAAATTCTCTTTGGCCTTCGCGCACCACAATGCTTTCATGTTGGCTGCGGTATTGAATGAGGTTGGCAATACTACCAATTTTGAGTTGATGATCTTTTGCAAACTCCAGTAGATCTGGCAAGCGCGCCATACTGCCATCATCTTTCATGATCTCGCAAATGACCGAGGCAGGCGAACACCCAGCCATGGCTGCAAGATCACAGCCGGCTTCAGTATGACCAGACCGTATTAATACCCCCCCAGGTTGGGCCATCAACGGAAAGATATGGCCCGGTTGAACCAGGTCATTTGGCTTGGCATTGGCGGCGGCAGCCGCTTTGATAGTATGAGCGCGGTCTGCTGCAGAGATACCAGTAGTAACGCCACTGGCAGCTTCAATCGATACTGTGAAATTGGTACCCATGGAAGTGCCGTTATCGCGCACCATGAGGGGTAGATTAAGTTGCTGGCAACGCTCACGAGTCAGGGTGAGACAAATTAAGCCGCGACCATGCTTTGCCATGAAATTAATGGCTTCAGCGCTCACATGATCTGCAGCCAGCACAAGATCGCCTTCATTTTCACGATCTTCCTCATCAACAAGAATCACCATTCTGCCGGATCGTAGCTCGGCAACAATTTCTTCGGTAGAGGCAAGGGTAGTCGACATAGTCCTCCATTTTAAGCTGAGGAGATAGTTATCGTGGTCCCCTACAGCAATCCACACATTTTCTGACGCCAATAGTCGCTGAACCCCGTTTTATCGATGTTTAGCTTGGCTGAAAATAACGCATGCAGCCATCAAGACTGAAATCTCCCAATGGCTTCATTTTGTTAGAGGTTTTGGTGGCAATAAGCCTAATTTCTGGGGTATGGCTTGCATCCATTGGGCATTATCACGGCCTAGCTATGCGTTTTCATCAATTGGAGATTCGGCGAGCTCAGTTGCGGCTAGATTTTGATCTTTACGAGCGTGTAGAACAATATAAAGCTGGCGATAATCAGGCAAGCAAAGAGCAAGTGGCTACCCCCAGTGTTTCTAAAAATGGATTGAAGCATGAATCTTCTGGAATGTCTCATCGGAATCGCGCTCAGCGTTCTATTACTCAATCCGCTACTCCAGGTAAGCGCTAATTTAATAAAGCAACAAATTGCCTATGAAAAAAATCACATGATGGCCCTAGAGGCAGACCGCGCATTGGAGTTAATTGGCCGAGCTATTCGAATGGCGGGCTATCAGCATGCACAGCCTGCTCAAGAGAATTCAAGCAACCAGGATTCAAGAAAAGCACTTGAGCTTCATCAAACAGCGACCCAGAATGGGTCAGATTCAATTGTTGTGAGACATGAATTATCAAGCGGCGCTGATTTTGATTGCATCGGTAATGTTTTAACAAAAGAACGAACGAAACAAGGTTTGGTGCATCAAGGTTTCTTCGTGAATAAGCAATCGCTCATTTGCCAGTCTCTAGATAAACAAGGTCGATTACAGAACACTACATTGTTGAGTGGCGTACATGCCTTGCGTATTAGAGAGCTGAGTGATTCGGGCTCACAGGTGCAATCCTGGCAAAGGGCTTACAGGGTGAGGCTGGAAATGGCAAGCGAGACATCTGGGGTAGATGAGTCAAAAACCTCAAGAGGTTTTGAGCGAATCTTTAGTACTAGAAATTTACGGTAATTACCCAGTGATACTGGCCTGGGTTATTTCATTGCTATTGTTGTGCTCATCGTTAATTGTTCATTTAGAGCGATTACTGGCTCAGCAGTTGCTGGAAATTAAGGCAATTGAGTTAGCTCAAGTGCATTTTATGGTTGCTGAAAAAACCATCTTGGAGTGCGAGACTAATATTGCCAATTTATTAAATTCATCGCAGTCCGCATGTTTCATTCAACGCCTTGGAAAAAATCTCTGGAAGATTTCTAGTAAAACAAGGCCTGCAATTGAAGTTCATCTATTGGTTGATGAAAATTCAGGAACGGTCACGCGCCTCAATTGGCGACAATCTTTTGAGTAAGCATGGGCATTCTGAGTTGGGAGCCAGCTTGCTTGAGTTGATGGCTTTAATTTTGATTGTGGCGATTGTCGCAATCAGCACGATGCCTCTATTGCATGAGCAGATTGCAGTTCGCCAAATTGAATCGATTGCGAGAAGGTTTATCGCGCATGCACAGTTTGCGAGACAGCAAGCTTTAAATTTGGGTGAGCCAGTTCAAATGACGCCCTATTTCGAAAATCAATGGGATAGCGGCTGGGTGGTCAAGAGCGCTTGCGCGAATGTCTTTTCTAAGAAAAAACGGAAGGAGGGGGATAGCTATGAATATAAAGAAAAAACCATTGCTTGCGCCCATAGGGCTTGGGTTTCTCATGGGCAAACAACGCCAATTTACTTTAAGTATGGAAACAGGCATTTTATTGACCCGCATTTAGGGAAAGCGGGCATTTTGTTTAATGCAGCCGGTGCTGCTAAGACTTCGCAAGGGGGGTTTGTGGCGAATCGCTTAGTCTTGGGTCACCAGAAGATGCCAGGCCTGGAGCGTCATATTATTTTGAGCAGTGGTGGCCGCTGGCGTATTTGTGACCCAAGAAGGGATGCTAAGCGTTGCCATTGAATGGTTTAATAGAAGCATGTATAGCTCAATTGATCACCAATGGATGGGTGAAGCCTTAGCGGAGGCTCAAAAAGCCCTTTACCTATCTAATCCAAATCCTCGTGTGGGTTGCGTCATCGTTAAAGATGGACAAATCATTGGGCGTGGTTTTACTCAAAGAGTTGGCGGTCCCCATGCCGAGATTCAGGCATTATCCGATGCAAAACTAAAAGGTTTTGATCCGAAAGGCTCAACTATCTATGTCACTCTAGAGCCATGCAACCACACTGGTCGAACGCCACCATGTGTTGATGCCTTGCTTACTGCTAAGCCGGCAAAAGTCATTGTTGCGATGGTTGATCCTAATCCTCTTGTCGCTGGAAAAGGATTGGGTCGTCTGAAGGCTGCAGGCATCGAGGTGCAATGTGGCTTGATGGAATCAGAAGCGCAAATATTAAATTGCGGGTTTATCTCAAGAATGACGCGTGGTCTTCCGTGGGTGCGATTAAAGATCGCTGCGAGTCTAGATGGTAAAACTGCATTGCCTAATGGCCATAGCCAATGGATTACTGGTTCTCTTGCTAGGGCTGACGGACATCATTGGCGCGCGCAGGCATGTGCGATTGTGACTGGTGTTGGCACCGTGAAAGAAGATAACCCTTCCTTGAATGTGCGAGAAGTTGAGACACACCGTCAACCTTGGCGAATCATTATTGATTCCAAGTTAGAGACACCCCTTGCCGCAAAAATATTAAACAATCCTTCTGAGTCAGGCGTCATGATTGTTTGTGCAAATCTAAATGGTTCTGCAGTTCAAGAAAAAGCCAATCTCCTAAAGTCGCGCGGAGTCGAAGTATTAACTATGGCAAACGAGTTTGGGAAAGTCGATTTACCAAAACTCTTTGCGTACCTCGCGCAAGAGCGCCATATGAATGAGATTCATGTTGAGGCTGGGTTTAAGCTCAATGGTTCAATGTTGAGTGAAGATTGTGTGGATGAGTTACTGCTTTACTATGCGCCATTCTTCATGGGAGAAGGTATTGGCATGGCAAATATTTCACCTTTAGACTCACTTCAGTCTAAACAAGATTGGAAAATGATTGATCAGAGCATGCTTGGCTCGGATATTCGTTTGCGTCTGATTAAATCCAAGTAATAAATAAGAACTAAAATCACCCCATGTTTACTGGAATCATTACCGCTGTTGGTCAAATTAAAAGTGCACAAGCTAAAGGCGATGGGCTTCAATTAATTATCGAAGTACCTTCTGGGTATTTAGACGATGTTGCGCTGGGCGATAGCATTGCTATTCAGGGTGCATGTATGACTGCTACAAAATTTGAGGGGAATACCTTTGCTTTGGATATCTCTCGAGAGTCTCTTAACAAGACTGTTGGCTTGGATAAGATTGGGCCTGTAAATTTAGAGAAAGCATTACGCTTAAACGATCGCTTGGGCGGTCATTTAGTAAGTGGCCATGTAGATGGAGTTGGAGAGGTATTTCACTTTGCCCCAGTAGATCAAGATGCTTACGGCTCTTGGTTATTGCGCATTAAAGCTCCAATAGATTTAGCGCCATTTTTGGCATACAAAGGCTCTATCGTAGTTAATGGAGTTTCTTTGACTGTTAATACAGCTGAAGACGTGGATGGTGCATGTATCGTCAGCATTAATTTAATTCCCCATACTCTACAAAGTACTACGCTTGGCAAATTAAAGACGGGTGATCGCGTTAATCTGGAAGTGGATCTCATCGCGCGTTATATTGCACGCATGTTGAACAAAAGCTAATCCTTTGCATTAACCACCCTATAGCCATAGTTTTATAACCCTATGTGCATTAGTCCCATTTTGGGACTAATGCACAAATGAGGGTAATTGCAAAAAAATGTTTGATTAAATTTTGGGCTAAACATTCAGATTCAGAGCAACCCTTAAAGGCTTGGTATGACGAGGTGATCAATGCTCGATGGACCTCTCCGCAGGATATTAAAAATCAATATAGAAGTGCCAGTTTTATTGGTAAAAATAGAGTGATCTTTAATATTAAGGGGAATGACTATCGTTTGATAGTGGCATTCGCGTATCGTTTTGGCGTAGTTTATATAAAGTTTATTGGCTCACATTCTGCGTATGATCAAATTAATGCAGAAACAGTGGATATGGCGGGTTTATGAAAGAGTTAAGACCTATACGGAATGAGAAAGAATATGCTGAAGTTTTAGCGGAGGTTTCTGCATTTGTTGATAATGAGCCAAAACGCGGCACCAAAGATGCGGATCGGTTTGAGCTTCTGCTTATGTTGGTGGGGGCGTATGAGGCAAAGTATTATTCAATAGCTCCACCAGACCCAATCGAGGCAATCAAGTATCGAATGGAGCAAGCAGGCTTAAAACCTAAAGATTTGCAGCCAATGATTGGTGGATTAAACCGTGTATACGAAATCCTGAATCGCAAGCGCCCCTTAACGCTGAAAATGATATGGAAATTGCATTCTATGTTGGGTATTCCGGCTGATAGTTTGATTCAGTAGGATGATGAGCTGCATGCTACTTGATATGTTCTAAGATCGATATCTCGTAGGGTCAGCGACCTTGGCCTGTTCAAAGCCGGCCTGCCTTAGTCTGCAAGACTCGCACTCACCACATGCCTGACCTAAATCATTTGCTTGATAGCAAGAAACGGTTTGCGAATAGTCCACGCCTAGCTCACTGCCTAATTGAATAATCTGAGCTTTAGTGAGATTAATAATTGGGGCGTGAACCCTAAAGCGATTTTCATTATTGGTTGATTCCACGCCTGCTTTGGTGGCTAGGTTGGCCATTGCTTCAAAGGAGGCAACGTATTCTGGTCTGCAATCTGGATAACCGGAATAATCAACTGAGTTGGCACCATAAAAAACATCGAGCCCACCCAATGCTTCTGCCCAACCTAAAGCGAGAGAAAGCAAAATCGTGTTGCGTGCAGGAACATAAGTCACGGGGATTTCTTGATCATTGCCAGGAGAGGTGGGTACAGCAATTGATGAATCTGTGAGTGCCGAACCACCAAAGCGGGTTAAATCTAAATTTACTACCTCATGACGGGCGACGCCGATTTGCTTGGCAATGTATTTTGCTGCAGCTAGCTCTGAAGAGTGGCGCTGGCCATAACCCACTGAGAGCGCATAGGGTGTATAGCCAAGATCTTTGGCTAGAGCCAAAACTGTTGTAGAGTCCAGGCCGCCTGAAAATAAGATAACTGCTGGCGCCCCGGGTTTACGGGGTGCAATATTTTGAAATACCGCAGACAGTTTAGACATGCCTTAGTTTGTTTACTTTGCTTATTTTGTTGCAGCAATCAGTTGGTGCGCATCTTTAGCGGCGTCGGTATCTGGATACTTCGCAATAATCTCATTAAAGGTTTTTTTAGCAGCGATCTTGTTGCCACTTTCTAATTGAGAGCTACCCAATGTCACCATCGCCGCAGGAATACGTGGATGATTTGGATATCGCTTAATCAGGCTTTGTAGTTGACTAATTGAACCAGCGTAATCCTTATTTGCATATTTGCTATTACCACCCCAGTAAAGCGCCAAAGGAAGGTATGGGCTCTTCGGATATTTGTTTGCAAACGCAGAGAATGCTTCATCCGCCTTCTTTAGGTTGCCCGCCTGAAATGCTTTTAACGCATCGTCATAGGCTTTTTTCTCGTTAGGCTGAACTGTGCCGCTTACTCCTTCAATCGTTGCCGTGCGTGGCTCGAAATTACCAAGACGAGTATCCAAGTCTTGGTAATAGGTCTTTTGACTAGAGGAAATATCTTCGCCTTGCTTCTCAAGGCCTTCAATCTTGCCGCGTAGTTCAGCATTGTCAGCCTTAAGCTTATCGATCTCACCTTGCAACTCTAATTGAGTCGTAGCCAAAGACTTGCGCAAATCCAAGATGGCTTTGCGTGCTTCATCATCTGAGAATAGTGCCCATGCATTGTTGGTTGCACCCAAGCAAATGACGGCCGCGCTTAAACAAAACGCTCGTGAGAGCGTTTGTTTTTGATTGGAGAAAAATGTTTCCATTTAGTTTGTAATGTAAACAATGTCAGCGCGGCGATTTTCTGCCCAAGCTGCTTCGTTATCGCCCTCAGCTTTTGGTTTTTCTTTACCAAAGCTAACAGCCTCCATTTGATTGTCTGAAACGCCCATCAAGTTCAATGACTTGCGAACCGCGTCAGAGCGACGTTGACCAAGCGCTAAGTTGTATTCAGCTGTGCCACGCTCGTCAGTATTACCTTGAATAATAATTTTCTGATTCGGATTTGCTTTTAGGTAACTCGCGTGTGCAGAAAGCATTTTTTGATATTTAGTCTGTACGGTGTATTCGTCAAAGCCGAAGTAAATACTTTTCTCGAAAAGCGGGCTCTTAGGATCGTTCCAAGGTTGTGAGCCAAAGTTGCCACTACCGCCACTACCATTCGCGCCATCAACATCATCTAGTTTTACGCTGGAGCAAGCAGCCATTAACAATGCAGTTGCGCCAATAAGCGCCCAGGTTGCTGCGCGGCGTGCGATAGAAACGTTCATGATCTTCCTTTTTTACTAGCTTGGATAAGTTAACTCATTGGCATAAAGCCGATGGCTAATATTATGCCTCCAAGACTACAAAAAAGCGCATTTTTGATCCTAAAAAGGATCTTTAGTCCATAAATGGGCCCCAAGAAGGCTGGCGAACATCAGATCCTGGAATGCTTAATACTTGCTTTGAGTTGCCGTCCACTGACACCGCTGCAAGAACTCGCTTGCCACCTACTTTGGTTGAGTAAAGAACATAGCGACCATTTGCAGCAAAAGAAGGAGATTCATCGCTAGTGCCATCGGTCAGCGCCTGTGCATCACCGGTTGCTAAATTAAGAATGTAGAGGCGATACGCACCACCAACGTTAGCGATGTATGCTAAGTATTTACCATCAGGTGAGATGCGTGGTGAAGTAACAAATCCTTGTTTGAAAGTCACACGTTTAGCGCCTTCTACCTGTTCGCCATCTGCGCTCATGCGATAGATTTGAGGGCTGCCACCACGATCACTCGTGAAATAAATATAGCGGCCATCAGCAGAATATTGTGGCTCTGTGTCGATAGTGCTGCCACGAGTTAGGCGATGTAAACCACTGCCATCGGCATTAATGCCATAGATTTGGGTGTTGCCATCTTTTGATAATGACACAGCTAATTTTTTTCCATCTGGTGACCATGCTGGAGCGCTGTTATTCCCCTTTTGATTTGAGAGGGAAATGCGGCGACCAGTGGCTAGCTCATGAACGTAAATTACCGGTTTGCGATCTTCAAATGAGACGTAAGCCACTTTCTTGCCATCAGGCGACCATGATGGAGAAATGATGGGTTCGCCACTATTCATGGCATTGCGAATATTTTGCCCATCTGCATCAGAGATAACCAAACGATAGCGCTTGCCCTCTTTGATTACATAGGATAGGCGCGTAGAGAAGACGCCACGTTCGCCTAGGAGCTTGAAAATAATATCGTCAGCAATCTTGTGGGCGGCAGCACGCAAGTTATCTGCAGAAGAGTTGAGGTTTAAACCACCCAAACTTTGTGACTTGCGAATATCAAACAATTTGTAATGAATTTCAAACTGATTGCTGCTAGTCTGCACTACTGAGCCAACTACTAAAGCATCAGCACCACGCGCAGCCCAAGATTTGTAATTTGGGGTGCCATCATCACTTTCAACGGCATTACTATTCTCAGTATTTTTGAAGTAGCCACTGCGTGCTAAATCTTGACGAATAATTTCTGTAACGCTGGTTGGTAATTTATTCTCATCTTTAAAACGCATTACCGCGATTGGGTAGAGTGATTGACCTACGCCAGTGATTTCAATATTCATTTGCGCAAGTGCTGGATTTGCGATTGTTGCAAGAGTTCCAGTAATTACAAAAGCGCTAAACCAATATAGTTTTTTCAGTTGTTGCAACATGCGTTAATCCTTGGGTTTGAATGTCAACTTCACTTCACGTTGAGGAATTTTGCCATTGTCGTCTTTTGGTAAGCTCTCAGCGCGAGATAAGGCTAGTAGTACTGCACGATCCCATCCAGCATTACCACTGGAGGTGATGACGCTGGTGCTCAAAATGGCGCCATCTGGGGCTAAGTTAACCTGAATGACCGCGGCCGGATTACCGTTCACGGACTCAGGATTAAATACGATCAAAGGCTTCACCTTTTTAATAACCTTGTCCGTCCAGCCGGGAGGGGCATTGCCACCACCACCAACACCGCTGCCCACGGTTCCACCACTGCCTCCCTCAGCGCCAGCAGCGGCCCTTAGTTTTGCCAACTGATCAGCACGAGCTTTTTCTGCTGCAGCATTCGCTTTTGTTTCGGTAGGCGATTTTGCCTCTACTTTTTTAGCCGGCTCAACCTTTTTTGGAGGCTCTTTTTCTTTAGGTGGGGGTGGCTTGACCGCTTTTGGTTTTTCTTTAACCACTTCTTTCTTTGGGGGCTCTTTTTCTACCTTCTTTTTCTTGAGGGCAATATCAGCAGCCTCTTCTTTGACTGCTGTTTTGACTTCAGGTTCTGGTGGTGTTTCAACTTGTGGCGTGGAGTCCCAAAGTTCTACTTCTACTCCTGAAGGGGTGCTGTTATTCCAGCTAATACCAATGACTAAAAAAGCCAGTAGACCCAAGTGCGCAATTAGTGAAAATGTAAATGCGCGTTTAGTACTTTCTTCTTTGGTGAATTTAGTGTTTCGCCCCCGCTTAAAAGGGGATATTGGGTTTTGAAAAGAGGCTGCGCTATTCATGAATTAGCAGAAAGAATATTCACTCTTATTTCTTATTGACTCTTAACTGCAAGGCCTACGCGTTTAACACCATTCTCTTTGAGCTTGGACATTACGTTCATGACCGTTTCATATTTAATTGATTTGTCAGCGGCCAGCACTACTGGTTGATCGGCTGACTTTTCTGCTTGTGTTCTAGCAAAGGCTCCAAGCTCAAATGGCGTCAGTGTTTGTACGGGCTCACCATCTTTGCGAACAATGACATTTTCGTTGGCATCAATAGTGAGAAACACTGGCGGCAAGGACTGAACCTTCGCGCCGCCAACAGTTGGTAGGTTAACAACGCCAGGATTGACCATAGGCGCAGTGACCATAAAGATCACCAATAAAACCAACATCACGTCGATATAAGGAACGACATTAATGTCGGCTTTAGCGCGACGTTTTGTTTTTCTCAATGAAGATGCGGCCATGAAAGATTTATCTCTCTAGAAAATCGATTAGCGTCCAGCACCTTGGCGCTGCAAGATGTTGGTGAATTCTTCAATAAATGTTTCAAAACGAATGGCTAAGCGATCTACATCGGTAGCAGCACGGTTATAGGCAACCACTGCCGGGATCGCCGCAAACAAACCAATCGCAGTTGCAATCAAAGCTTCAGCGATGCCAGGCGCAACAGCAGACAGAGTTGCATTTTGTACATTGGCCAGCCCTCTGAAGGAATGCATGATTCCCCAAACTGTTCCAAATAAACCGATGTAAGGCGAAACAGAACCCACAGAGGCCAAGAAAGGGAGGTTTGCTTCAAGGGCATCCATCTCGCGCTGATAAGTTGCTTTCATAGCACGACGAGCTGCATCAATCTCTCGAACTTTCATGAACTCTTGCATACCTGCTTCGAAGATGTGTTCTAGAACGGCATCGCTACGGGTATTGCGTTGAGCCGCCTCGAGAAGGGTATTTAGATCCCCACCAGACCAAAAATCACGCTCAAAACGCTCTGTATCTTGGCGAACGCCGCGCAAAATCGCCGTTTTCTTAAAAATAATGGTCCAGGAGGCGATGGACATGCCCAGTAATAACAACATTACCAACTGTACTAATAGGCTGGCATTAAGGACTAGGGACAGGAATGAGAGGTCTTGTGTAGTGGTCATGGTGGATTTTGTATGATGTAGGTTAATTTTACTAACTTAATGAAGCATTCCAACGCATTCTTACCTTGCCAGGATTATTACCATGTTTGACCGCCAAAACACCTTAGCCAAAGTTGATCCTCAGCTCTGGGAGGCCATCCAGAACGAAAACAAGCGTCAGGAAGACCATATTGAGCTGATCGCCTCTGAGAACTACACTTCGCCAGCGGTAATGGCGGCTCAGGGTTCCCAGTTGACCAATAAGTATGCTGAAGGTTATCCAGGTAAGCGTTATTACGGTGGTTGCGAATTTGTTGATGTGGCAGAGCAATTAGCAATTGATCGTGTTAAAGCATTGTTTGGTGCAGAAGCAGCAAACGTGCAACCGCATTGCGGCGCCTCTGCGAACCAAGCCGTTTTCTTGGCATTCTTAAAGCCTGGTGACACATTTATGGGTATGAGTTTGGCTGAAGGTGGTCACTTGACTCACGGTATGGCTCTCAACATGAGCGGTAAGTGGTTTAACCCAATCGCTTACGGTTTAGATAAAAATGAAGAAATCGATTACGAGCAAATGGAAAGGCTGGCTCGAGAGCACAAGCCTAAATTAATCATTGCTGGCGCTTCTGCCTACTCCAAGAAAATTGATTTTGAGCGTATTGGAAAGTTAGCTAAAGAAGTGGGCGCGATTTTCATGGTGGACATGGCGCACTATGCTGGCCTCGTTGCTGCAGGTGTTTATCCAAACCCGGTGCCGCATGCTGATATTGTGACCTCTACAACCCACAAGAGCTTGCGTGGGCCCCGTGGCGGCATCATCTTGATGAAGGCAGAGCACGAGAAAGCGATTAATTCAGCGGTATTTCCTGGATTGCAAGGTGGCCCATTGATGCATGTGATCGCAGCTAAAGCAGTTGCGTTCAAAGAGGCTGCAGACCCAGGGTTTAAGGATTATCAAAAACAGGTTGTGGCAAACGCCAAGGCTTTAGCTGAGACATTAATTGCTCGTGGCTTACGCATTGTTTCTGGAGGCACTGATTCGCATGTAATGTTGGTCGATCTGCGCGCCAAGAAAATGACTGGTAAAGAAGCTGAGCGTGTTTTAGGTGAGGCGCATATCACTTGTAATAAAAACGGCATCCCCAATGATCCAGAAAAACCAATGGTGACTAGTGGTATCCGTTTAGGTTCACCAGCAATGACAACGCGCGGCTTTAAAGAAGCTGAAGCAAGACAAGTGGGTAACTTTATTGCTGATGTTTTGGATAATCCAAACGATCCAGAAAATATTGCTATGGTACGCGCTCAAGTTGCTGAGTTAACTAAGCGTTTCCCAGTCTACGGTTAAGCTAGTCAAAAATAGCTAAAGAAAAAAAGAAAAGAAAGTAAACCTTGCGCTGCCCTTTTTGCCATAACGACGATACTCAGGTTCTAGATACCCGAGTCTCTGATGAGGGCGACACAATTCGTCGTCGTCGTCGTTGTGCAAAATGTGACAAGCGTTTTACAACGTACGAGCGTGTTGAGCTAGTTCTGCCTGCGATTGTCAAAAAGAATGGCAGTCGCGTCGAGTACAGTCATGACAAGCTGGCCAGTTCATTAAAGTTAGCATTGAGAAAGCGTCCGGTTTCATCGGATTCTGTCGATGAATCCATCGGGCGAATCGAAGAAAAGTTACTTAGTCTTGGCGAAAAAGAGATTCCAAGCGAGCGCGTAGGCGAGTTGGTAATGCGCGAACTCAAACGACTCGATAAAGTCGCCTACATACGCTTTGCTTCTGTCTACCGAAGCTTTGCGGATATTGAGTCTTTTGAGAGTGCTCTCAAAGAGTTAAAGTAAGCCTCGATTTATAAGAGCCTTATACAAGGTTATGTTTTTATACTACCTCATCTAAGGTACTTATAAATCGACTACAAAATAACTTCCAGTCCTTTCTTTTCGATTAGAGATAAGAGTTTTAACGATGGCCCACTTGGCTTTTTATCACCAGCCTCCCATTTCTGAATTGTTGATAGACTGGTGTTGATTGCTAAGGCAAAGACAGCCTGACTCAAATGGGTTTTACTCCTTAGTTGCTTGATGCGCTTGGCCGTCATTGGTTTTACCTCTAGGTGCCGCAAAGCTTCAAATTCTTCCATACTCTTTTTTGTGATGACACCTGCTTTATGAAGGCCCTTTACGGTATCTGTCATCTCTTCAATAATTCGACTTTTTGTTTTATTTAACATTATTTATTAGCTCCTTTAGTTCTCCAGCAAGGATTGCTTCTTCAATATCTTTATCAGTGAGGTGTAGCAGCCTACCCGCTGCGCCTTGTAAATGAACCAATTCATCATCGCTAATATTGTCTTTTTCATTTTTTGCGAAGCCAAAAAGAAAAAACCATTTCTTAGAAATCTTGCCAGCAAGCAATGTTCTGACGCCAGATCTTTTACCCATCCCTGATAGGGCAATTCTTTTCTTAAAAACATTGCCCCCAAGATCTGCGTCAACAAGACCAGCCTCGATTTCCGCAACCGCGAATAGTAGTTCTTGATCTTGTAAGCCTACTTTTCTCATCCATTTATTAAAGGTTTTGGTCTTGAAGGTACGTTTTTTGGCCATAAAAAACTATACCACTAAGTACATTAGTTAAATAATACCCCTTTTCCTGACAAAGAAAAAGGGGCTGCAAAAGCAGCCCCTTGAATTAATGAATATGTGAGTTATTTTAATGCCGCAAAAATAGAGTTAGTAATTTCATCCACACTGCCAGTACCACTGACTTTGCGATAAGCAGGTGCTTTGACTTTGTCTGTTGGACTCGCTTGCGCTGCCCATGAAGAGTAGTAGTCAACTAGTGGGCGAGTTTGATCGTCATAAACCTGTAAACGCTTGCGAACAGTTTCTTCTTTGTCGTCATCGCGTTGAATGAGTGGGTCACCCGTCACATCATCTCTGCCTTCAACTTTGGGTGGGTTGAATTTAATGTGATAAGTGCGACCTGAAGCGGGGTGCACGCGACGACCACCCATACGATCAATAATCGCATCAAAAGGCACATCGATCTCTAGAACATAATCAATCGGCACACCAGCATCTTTCATGGCTTGTGCTTGAGGAATGGTTCTTGGGAAACCATCAAACAGATAACCTTTGCTGCAGTCAGGTTGGGTTAGTCGATCTTTAACCAAGCCAATGATGATGTCATCAGAAACAAGACCGCCTGCATCCATAATTTTCTTGGCTGCAACACCGAGTTCAGTGCCAGCTTTAACCGCGGCACGTAACATGTCGCCAGTAGAAATTTGTGGAATGCCAAATTTCTCGCAAATGAATTGGGCTTGTGTACCTTTTCCGGCACCTGGTGCGCCGAGCAAAATCAACCGCATTGTTTTCCCCTTAGAAGATGTGACATTGTCCCGTATTTAGTCGGAAATCAGCATGTCAACAGACTAGGATTATCCCCGAGAACCCGTTTTAAGTCGTTTTAAACAGGGATCTCACTCTTTCTAGGTCTTCTGAGGTGTCTACCCCAGCAGGAGGAGTCTCTTTTGCAACATGCACGGCTATGCGATAGCCATTCCAGAGGGCGCGTAATTGCTCAAGAGCCTCAGCTTGTTCTGGTGGTGCTGGTTCTAAACGGGTATAGGCTTGGAGAAAATCAGCCCGATACGCATAGATGCCTAGGTGCCGTAAATGAGTGATATTTTTTGCTAATTCTGTATCCCGGGTAAAAGGGATCGTTGCTCTTGAAAAATACAAGGCCTCACTATTGCGATTGAGAACAACCTTAACGACATTTGGATTTTGAATTTCAGCGTCATCACTAATTGGCACTGCAACAGTGGAGATTGCGCATTCATGATGATCAGCGAGAGTTTGAGCAACTTGATTAATAAGTTCTGGTGGAATGAGTGGTTCATCACCTTGTACATTAACTACCAAAGCATTGCTTGGTAGTTTTAACAGTTGTGCAACTTCAGCAAGTCGATCTGTGCCTGTGGAGTGATCGGGGCTGGTAAGTAAACACTCAATGCGATATTCATCACACGCTGCTTGTATTTCAGCAGAATCGGTTGCTACCACAACACTTTGCGCCAATGATTTTTTGGCTTGCTCAGCTACACGAACCACCATTGGTTTTCCGCCAATATCAGCTAAAGGTTTTCTTGGTAGGCGTGTTGAGCCTAATCGTGCCGGTATGACTACAAGAAATTCAGGATGGTTCGTTGACATAAATTGATTGTGTCAATACCTCAGAGGATCTCGTCGGCGCTCAGGCTGCGCGCTTCTTCGACGAGCATGACAGGCACATCGTCTCGAATCGGGTAAGCCAAGCGATCTGCCTTGCAGATGAGTTCATGTGTATCTGAATTTAAGTGCAGCTGACTTTTGCACAAGGGGCAAACCAAAATATCAAGTAAGCGCTTGTCCATAAATTGTTAATAGTTAATAAATAAGAAGATTGTTTGTAAGAGTGTATCGGTATCTAGTGGCACTATCAAATTTCAGGCATTACAGGGTGTAGCGCCTTGGATCAGGCCTATGTAAGATGGATTGCATCCAATCCATCAGAGAGTCTGGCAGGTGTAATGAGAGGGGTACAACCCAAATACGATCGTCATGAATATTGGTGCATTTCACTGCATCTTTTTCGGTAATCAAAATGCAATCAGCCTTAATGCCTTTGAAGAATTCTGGGGTGTAGCCAAAATGGTCGGGCAATGGGAATTGTTTGCCGGTAATACCAAGCTTGACTAAATCATCAAAAAAACGTTTTGGATTGCCAAGACCAGCAACCATTGCAATATTCTTGGGTAAAAAACGCTCCGCAATTTGTTTGGTCGATTGAGTGTTTGCAGGATTGTTTAGTTGGTATGGTGTGCCGAGCTGACTTACCAGGTTGAAGGCGCGTCTACCTTGAAAGTGCTCATATTTAATTTCACCACTTAATTGCTCAGTGAGGTTCGTTTGTAGTGTTGCATCGCGTTCACGTGAGGCGGGTTCACGTAGTGGGCCGGCGGGCAGTAGAAAGCGATTGCCTTCACCGCGGTTGTCACGCACCACGAACTCAATATCACGACCGCCCTCTCGTGCAGGCCATCGCACAAGACCGCGATGCTGCAAACCATCATCGCTGATGATGACATTCACATCTGGGGATGCTTTGAGAAGTGCCGTGATGCTTTCTCTGCGGTTTTGAAATACCCAAATCGGAAACTGGTCATGGGTACGTTTCGCAATCAATACAGGTTCATCGCCAGCGATGCTTGGATCAGAGGAGCTCTTTACTTGCAAAGGCAATTTTTGAGTTGATGAGCCATATCCCCTGCTAATAATCGCAGGCTTCCAACCCAATTGACTGAGGCGATCTGCTAAGGCAATTACGATTGGAGTTTTACCAGTGCCACCTACTCGAATATTACCCACAATGATGATTGGCACAGGGGCAGGCTTGGGGCGTGCGATATCTAGGTCAAAGAAAATTTTTCGGATGCGTAAGATGCAGCCATATAAATATGCCAGCGGCCAAAGTAGCAAACTAGTGGGACCGCGTCTTTCCCAAAACCGAGGTGCATTTCTAAAGATCGATAAAGCCATGATGATCAGATTGTCGCTTTACTTTTTGGTTTGACTGCTAAAGACAATATTGCTCAGGTTCGCATCACGCGCAGCCTCTAGAGCGGTCATTACTGATTGGTGCGGTGCTTTGGCGTCAGCATCAATATTTACTTGGGGATTTGCGCTGGCATTGGTATTCAGTTGCGTAAGAGCGTTACTTAGTTGTGAAAAATCCGTAACCTTGCCGTTGATGGCAAAACGCCCATCGCGACTGACGGCAATATGGATTTGTTTGCTCTCAGCTTGAGCCTCACTACCATTAGCGCTCGGTAAGGTGATGGCCAATTCTTGATAGCGAGTAAATGTGGTTGAAATCATTAAAAAGATTAATACCACCAGCAATACATCAATAAATGGAATGAGATTAATTTCTGGCTCGGGAGAGGCCGATGTTCTACCTAAAGAAAAAGTTTTTCTTTCTTCAAAAGAGTGATCGAGCCAACCCATTAGACAGCTTCAGTTGGAAAAAGTTTTTTGAACAACTGACGCGTAAATTCTTCGCATTCGCGTTGTCGTTGATTAGCCATTGCACGCAATCCACGCCATGCAGCTAGTGCGGGAATGGCAATTAATAAACCAAACGCAGTGTTGTAGAGTGCCACCGAAATGCCATGGGCTAACTGTTGAGGGCTGCCTGCACCATTAATGGCGCCCTGACTTCCAAAGATTTCGATCATACCCACTACAGTTCCAAATAAACCTAGCAGAGGAGCAATGGTGGCAATAGTGGCTAGAGCGCCAAGATAGCGATCAAGCTTAAGCCAAGTCGACTGAGCAACTACTTGTAGTTCTTCTAGCGCAACTTCAGTATTGCTACCAGCAATTTTTTCTTTCAGTACGCAGGTGAGCAACGGGCTTGCTGGTGACTGAATGATCAAATTCTCTAAATGGGTGTTGACCAGCCTTTGGTTGGGGGATTGATTGGCCAACTGATTTGCTGTGCCAAATACGGATTCCAGCAGGTCCTTAGGGAAAATATGCGTAAATCGTAAATACCAGCAGCGTTCAATCGCAATTGCTAGGCCGATAATAGAAATAATAAGTAGGGGCCAAATAGGCCAGCCAGCAGATAGTAAGATGGAGTACATAAGCTCAGTACTTTAGCTGAATTACAAACCCTAATTCGCTTAACTAACCTGTGGATAACTCTGTGTAAAACTTTTCCATACATGTTCTGTAAGTGCTTGATTGTTGGTGAATGAGATTAATAAGCGCTAAAACTACCTTATGTTGCTAATGAAAATTATCCTTATAAATCAATTATTTATAAAATACCTGTTGGATTTATGAGACGCTTTGGGTCAGTAATTACTTACTTATTCGAATTAAACCTTGGGCGAATGGGTTTCTGTGGATAGTTATTGCCGCCAAAGCCTGATGCTTGTGTGAATAAAGAGAAAAAATGTCGGAAATATCAAGAGAAATTCTGTCTGTTGGGGACCTAAACCGCGCCATTGCTCAATCTCTGGAGGATCGGTTCGATACCGTTTGGGTGAGCGGGGAGATTTCGAACTTTAAGGCTTATGACAGCGGGCATTGGTATTTTTCTCTTAAGGATGAAGAGGGTCAGATTCGCTGTGTGATGTTCAGGGGTCGCAATGGGCAGGTTGGATTTATGCCCCAGTCTGGTGATTTAGTGGAAGTAAGCGCCGGTCTTGGAATGTATGTACCCAGGGGGGACGTTCAGCTTACCATTCAAACTTTGCGACGCGCAGGCATGGGTGGTTTATATGAGGCCTTCCTTAAGCTCAAAGCAAAACTTGCGAAAGAAGGTTTATTTGACGAAGATCGCAAACGCGAGATTCCGAGTCATCCAAGATCAATTGGCATCATCACATCGCCACAAGCAGCAGCCTTAAAAGATGTACTCAGCACATTAGCAAGACGTGCGCCTCATATACCAGTTGTAATCTACCCAACCTTGGTGCAAGGTCCAGAAGCGCCAGCTGGAATTATTTCAGCATTAAAAAATGCCGAAAAGGAGAATGCCGTCGATGTGATTTTGTTGGTTCGTGGCGGTGGCAGCATTGAAGACTTGTGGGCATTTAATGATGAGCAATTAGCATATGCAATAGCGCACTCAGCAATCCCAGTTGTTAGTGGCGTTGGGCACGAAACCGATTTCACCATTGCGGATTTTGTAGCAGATCTGCGTGCTCCAACGCCCACGGGGGCTGCAGAGCTGGCAGCGCCACGTAGAGATCAAATATTGCAAGAACTAGATGCCATCTTTCAGGCATTGCTGCAACGAATTAACCAACGCATCGAGCGTGAAGCGCAAACATTAGATCAGTTGGCACTAAGACTAAGCCATGCATTACCTAATCCCGATCGTATGCGAGAGCAAATCACTGGTTTGCAACAACGCATTAATCAGGCTTGGTCGGTACGCATAGAAAGTTGGAAACGTAATCATACCCACTACCAGTTGCAACTTGAGATGCTCAACCCACAAAGAACGCTTGAGCGTGGCTATGCTGTAATTTTGAGGCAAGAAAAAAATTCATTATTTGCGCTACGTAACTCTAATGAACTACATGTTCATCAGAATTATCAGGTGCGACTAGCAGAAGGGCAGGCAGTAATCGAGGTGTCCCGAGTTGACACAGAATTATGATTTTTGAAATTTGGTGAGCCCACATATTTTTTAGCTGATCGGATGGTTATTATACAAATAAATTTAAGTATAATAACCAGGTGAAAAGCAATCTTTACACCCCTCTTTCTTTGGTTGCACAAACAGCTTATGGCGAGCTACAAGATCAATTACGTATTCAGGGTATTGATCGTCTCAGAGCTCTTCCGGGTGCATTTCATAAGCAAACGCAAAAAGGAAAGCCTTATATTTATTATGGATATCGTGACATTGATGGTATTGGCAGAATGGCATATGTCGGGCCAGAGGATCAGCGGGTGTTGGAGTTAATAAGAAAACATCAAGAATTAAAGTCGAGTGATCTGCCGGAAAAAATTAAGAAACAGGCGAAGTCAGCTGAAGTGCTTGGATGTACAGGTACTTTGACTAAGCATTTTCGGGTTATAAACCGCCTTGAGCAGTATGGATTTTTTCACTCTGGCGGTATTTTGATTGGCACACATGCATTTTTAGCAATGGGCAATATGTTGGGCGTCAAATGGGGGGTCTCTAATTTGACAATGGATGTAGATTTTGCTCATGCAGGCAGGAATGTATCTATTGCGCTGGGGGCTAATGTCAAGATTTCAGTACATGATGCACTTAATTCTTTGGAGATGGGCTTGCTGCCCATCACCGAATTCTCGGGAAAAACTGGTGCTCAATATAGAAATCCAGCTGACCCTGAATTGCGTTTAGATTTTGTGACGCCACAAACTCGTAGCGGGGGAACTGTCATTCTGTCCGAAATGGGGTTGGCTCTAGAGTGTTTAAAATTTATGGAGTTTTCACTGGTAGACACGACACAAGCTGTGTTGTTGTCAAAAGAAGGGGCATGTATTGTCAATATTCCAGCTCCAGAACGTTATGCAGTGCATAAATTAATTGTTTACGGCGAGCGACCAGTGAGTGACAAAGTCAAAGCCAATAAGGATTTGGGGCAAGCAGCTGCTATTTTTAAGGTGCTTTTTGATAATGGTAATGTTGATCTCATCAGAATCGCATGGAGTGATGCGGCTTCACGTGGTCCCGGCTGGTTAAGGCGCTTGAATCAAGGTAAAGAGGCTCTCTTAAAGCGCTATCCAGAATTGTTAGAAATCGCACATGATTAGCCCAGTCATAAGACATGCATCATTCGCTCCTTTATGACACTAGAAAAAAATGACAACGATAAATGTAAGTAAGGCGAGAGCGGATCTTAATCGCCTTCTTGATCAGGCAGTCAAATCACGCAAGCCAATTATGATTTGTGGCAAGCGAGCGAATGGTGTGTTGATATCTGAAGAAGATTGGAGTGCAATTCAGGAGACTTTATTTCTTTTGGGAATTCCGGATATGCGTAAATCAATTAAAGATGCAATAAGTGAGCCACTTTCTAGAGGTAAAAGTACCATCAAGTGGTAACTTAAAAGTTTGTTTACTATGAATGCGTCTTTAAAGATAAGAAAAAATCAGCGCAGCTAGCCTGAAAGAAAAAAGCAGTTCGCATCCTGGGGATATGCACACACTGCGATAAGGCTCTAAAAAATATTAGGCTCTATTTCCAGCTTGACGCCAAATTTACCGTGCACTGCATCTTGAATGCACTTTGCAAGACCTAGAATATCTTGTGCAGTTCCACCGCCATGGTTAACTAGAACTAGGGCTTGATTTTCATAGACGCCAACATTGCCCATGCGTTGCCCCTTAAGCCCGCATTGATCAATTAGCCAGCCGGCAGCCAACTTACGCTGATTGTCAGTATCTGGGTACGAGATAAGCTCAGGGTGCTTCAGAATCAAGGTCTCGTATTGTTCGTTAGGAACAATAGGATTCTGAAAAAAGCTACCAGCATTGCCAATAAGTTTGGGGTCAGGAAGTTTCTGGGTTCGTATTGCGCAAACAGCAGAAAAGATATCTTTTGCAGTAGGCGAAGAGTTATGGAGAAATTGTTTTGCAAGATCGGCATATTGAATGCGCGGCTGCCATTGCTTGGGAATGTCAAAAACAACTTTACTCACAATAAAGCGATTGGGCTGTTGTTTGAAGTAGCTATTACGATAAGCAAAGCAGCAATCTTGTTTAGACAAAGCCACAAACCTCTGCTCTTTGGTGTCAAATGCTTCAACCATTTGAATGTATTCAACCACCTCAGTTCCATAAGCGCCAATATTTTGAATGGGTGCAGCCCCAACAGTGCCCGGTATCAACGCTAGGTTTTCTAGACCACAAAAATCATGATCTAGGGTCCAAGACACAAATTCATGCCAATTGACGCCACTACCGACAGCGATAGTAGTGATATCCAAATTGGAGCCAATGACTTCAACCCCAGGAATATTGATGAGCAATGTTGCCCCCGGTAGTACTTTGGGCAGAATTACATTACTTCCACCTCCGAGTACGCGCCATGGCAATTTCTTTGCAGCAATTTCTTGCATTACAGCTGGAATTTGTTCGGCAATCGTAATTTCAAAAGCAAGTTCAGCTTTAGCGTCAAACCCGAAGGTATTGCGACTCTTCAGATCAAGATTTGCACTTGATTTAGCGGCGGAGATCAAATTCTGGGAAGATGTCATGCCACAATCTTATTCGAATGCGTGCTGGAAGCGCAGATAATTGCAAAATACCAGGAATATTCAGAGAAATACTGTAAAAATATTAAACAAAAATATCAATTTAAGAATAAACAAAGGAGTAGAAGATGCCCTCATTTGACGTAGTTTGTGAACCAGATATGGTTGAGCTTAAGAATGCTATCGAGCAATCTAATAAAGAAATTGCCAATCGCTTTGACTTTAAGGGTTCAGATAGCCGCGTAGAGCAAAAGGATGAAGCTTTGATTTTGTTTGCTGATGATGAATTTAAGCTGGGTCAGGTGCGCGATGTGTTGATTGGCAAGATGGCAAAGCGTAATGTAGATGTGCGTTATTTGAAAGATGACAAAACAGAAACGATTGGCGGCGATAAGCGCAAGCAAACCATGAAAATTCAAAAAGGTATTACATCGGAGTTATCTAAAAAAGTGGTGCGCATTATTAAAGACAGTAAGCTAAAAGTTCAGGCCAGCATTCAAGGTGATGCGGTGCGTGTGACCGGTGCTAAGCGTGATGATTTGCAAGCCACAATGGCTTTGTTAAAGAAAGATGTAACCGAGGCACCCTTAGGCTTCAATAATTTCCGTGACTAATGGTTCACTAGCGATAGCGCCAGCAAGTGAGGAGGCAATTGAGCGCTTCTGTGATGCTTGCTGGTTGGAGGATGGTCTGGCAAAAAATAGCTTGTCGGCCTATCGCAGGGATTTATTGTTGTTGGCCCAGTGGCTTTATAAAGACGCTGGCATCGATTTGTATGCTGTTCAAGAAAAAGATCTCACTGCCTACATAGCCTATCGTCGTGCAGACAAGGCGACTACAGCCAATCGTAGGCTGACGGTATTTAAGCGTTTTTATCGACACGCCTTGCGCATGAACCTAGTAAAAAGTGATCCTTGTATTGGCTTGCGAGCGGCTAAGCAAGCATTACGCTTTCCCAAGACTTTGAGTGAAGACCAGGTTACTGCATTACTCAATGCGCCTGATATTGAAACGCCGTTGGGGTTACGTGATCGGACGATGTTGGAGTTAATGTATGCCAGTGGTTTGCGTGTCTCAGAAATTGTGTCGCTGAAAACGGTCTCGCTTGGCTTAAATGAGGGCGTTGTTCGAGTAGTAAATGGTAAGGGTGGCAAAGAACGTTTAGTACCTTTTGGTGGTGAGGCAGGGCAATGGTTGAGACGCTATTTTGCACAGGCACGCACGCCGTTATTAGAGGGCAAATCAAGCGATGTCGTTTTTGTCGGGCGCCATACGGGAGCTGCACTCACGAGGCAAGCTTTTTGGGCCCTGATTAAGCGTTATGCAACGCTAGCCAATATTCCAGTTTCTCTCTCTCCTCATACTTTGAGACATGCCTTTGCAACCCATTTACTCAATCACGGAGCAGATTTGAGGGTGGTGCAGCTATTGTTAGGGCATGCAGACATATCCACTACGCAGATATATACCCACGTTGCAAGGGAGCGCCTCAAATCGATCCACCAGCAGCATCATCCGCGTGGCGCCTGATTTAAAAAGACTCCTAAGATATCAATATTCTCAAAAGTGATTAAGATGACGCTATGACCTTTACCCTAGACCTTTTATTAATTCTGGTTGCGTATCTGATTGGCTCGATTTCATTTGCGGTGGTAGTGAGCAAGTGCATGAGACTGCCTGACCCCCATTCCTATGGTTCTGGTAATCCAGGCGCCACCAATGTGTTGCGCACTGGCAATAAAGTGGCTGCAGGCCTTACGTTTTTGGGCGATGCTTTAAAAGGTTTTCTAGCCGTTGTTTTGGCAAGGGCTATTTTGGGTGATCCGCCCATGAATGTGTATTTACATTCATGGGCACTTTGCGGTGTAGTGATCGCTGTATTTCTTGGGCACCTTTTCCCGGTGTTTCATGGATTTAAGGGTGGCAAAGGTGTCGCAACAGCTTGCGGTATTTTGTTTGGCATTAATCCCATTTTAGGCATAGCCACTTTGAGTACTTGGATTATTGTGGCGGTGTTTCTTAGATATTCTTCTTTAGCTGCTTTGGCTGCCGCCGTCTTTGGCCCGATCTATTTTGTTTTTTTATTTGGCTTTGAGCCAATGGCTATTGCTCTAGCAGCAGTTTGCATACTGCTCATTTGGCGTCACAAAAGTAATATTCAAAATTTACTCAATGGCACTGAGAGTCGCATTGGTTCTAAAAAGAGCAAAGCCTAACAAATGCCTCTTAAATAATAGATAAGAAAAAAGGTTGAGGAGACACCGATGACGATTGCCTATGCCTGTATTTTATTGATGGGTTTATTTCCTTATGTCGCAGCTGGTATTGCTAAAAAAGATTTTGAACAATATGACAACAGCATGCCAAGACAATGGCTAGCCAAGCAAACTGGTTTTAGAGCAAGGGCTAATGCCGCCCAAGCGAATTTATTTGAATCGCTGCCACTGTTTTTTGCTGCCGTCATCATCGCTTCGATAAGCCATGCGCCACAAACAAAAATTGATCTTCTAGCAGTTGGTTTTATGATTGCCCGCATTGCCTATCTCATTTGCTATGTCGCTAATTGGCCAACTGCTCGATCGATCGTGTGGTTGTTAGGCCTTCTTTGCGTGATCACCATCTTCTTTCAGATCTAAAGTAAATCATCAACATGACTACGAAAAAAACAATTCATCAAGCGCCAAAAAAAGTGGCCGCTAAGAGAAGTGCTTCAGCCAAATCGGTTGTTAAGAAAGATTTAGCTAAAAAATTGGTAGCAAAAAAAGACGATGCAGGAACGCCACTTTCAGTGGTGATTCGCCGCCGTATTGAAGCTCAAAATGCCCGCTTTCATGCCAATGACAATATTGCTGCATTTATTGAACCTGGCGAGTTAGAGGGTTTGATTGATGAAGTTGCCCAGAAGATGCAAGGCGTGTTGGAGAGTTTGGTGATTGATACAGAAAATGATCACAACACCAAAAACACCAGTAGACGTGTGGCCAAAATGTATGTGCAAGAGGTGTTTAATGGTCGCTACGTTGATCAGCCAACCTTAACTAAATTTCCCAATGTCAGTCGCCTTAATGAATTGATGATCATTGGGCCAATTACGGTGCGCAGTGCTTGCTCTCATCATCTATGCCCCATTATGGGCAGAATCTGGATCGGAGTGCTGCCGAACAAAGGCTCGGCACTGATTGGCTTATCTAAATACTCACGATTAACTGAATGGGTCATGTGTAGGCCACAGATTCAGGAAGAGGCCGTAGTTGAATTGGCTGATATGTTAGAGAAAAAAATTAAGCCCATTGGCGTGGCAGTAGTGATGGATGCAGATCACTTTTGTATGCAGTGGCGCGGTGTGAAAGATCGTGATTCGAAAATGATTAATAGCGTGATGCGTGGCGCATTTTTGAGGGACTCTAACTTACGTCGTGAGTTCTTGGCTTTAATAGACCGAAAGTAAGTAGATCGTTAGCAAGTAGACTATAAGTAAGACCCACCATGAATCGCCTCCGCAATATTTTGTTTTGCTATCGTTTGCTCATGCTCGTTGTAGTTATGAGTCTTTGCGCTTGCGCTTCAATACCTGATCAAAACGTAGACTTGGCTAAAAATAATCTGACTAGCTTTAAAAAGGATCTAAAAGAGTGTAAGGAAGATTACCCTGAAACAGGATCTGGGGTTCATGTGCGCCAGTGGGAAGGGTGCATGAACTTAAAAGGCTGGAAATAGTCTTTTCCTGGGCCAATATTCCTGAGAACAATTCTCAACTATATTGTCTTATAAATCAGCTAGTTAGAAGCCTGCTAGCAAGTCCAAACTATCTCCACTATGATCACAGCTAGTTTTTAAGGATGTGCATTAGTCGTTGTGCTTGTGCATATAGTTTGCTGTTTTATCTTTTGGAGAATCCATGAAAAATAGTCGTCGCCAATTTATGATTTTGTCTGCTGCTGGTGCCTGTACTTTGGCCCTAAATGGCAAAGTGCAAGCTCAAGCTATGGTTGCTGAAACCGATCCTCAAGCTGCGGCATTAGGCTATAAAGCTGATGCTACCAAGGTAGATAAGGCAAAGTATGCAAAATACGCTGCTGGTCAAGAGTGCGATAACTGCGCCTTGTTCCAAGGCAAAGCAGGCGCTGCTGCTGGTGGCTGTTCCTTGTTTGCTGGTAAGCAAGTAGCGGGTAAGGGCTGGTGCTCTGCTTACGCTAAAAAAGCCTAAGGATTGACTCAGTAGCCCTAAAATTGGCTGATTGTTAAAAGCCGCTCTCTTGAGTGGCTTTTTTATCGCCTATTTTTGCCCTGTAATAAATGCTGGCTCAAGCATCACTTCCTTTATCCTTGTAGGCATCTAAGACTGCATACATATATTTTTGAGCGCTGTTTCTGATCCCCTCTTGCACCCAAAGTATCGATCTGATATCGATGGCCTGCGTGCGATTGCAGTTTTAAGCGTATTGATTTTTCATGCCTTTCCAGAATGGTTGTCTGGGGGCTTTGTAGGCGTCGATGTTTTCTTTGTTATTTCAGGGTACTTAATCTCCACCATTATTTTTGAAAACATTGATCAGCAGCGTTTTAGCTTTAAAGCGTTTTATATTCGGCGGATCAATCGCATTTTCCCAGCCCTAATTTTGGTGCTCATTGCCTCTTATGCATTTGGTTGGCTTAACTTATTAGCTGATGATTTTGCGCAATTGGGTAAGCACATTGCTGGTGGAGCAGGTTTTGTCTCCAATCTGATTTTGTGGAATGAAAGTGGCTACTTTGATAAAGCGGCTGAAGTAAAGCCTTTGTTACACCTGTGGTCGCTTGGCATTGAAGAGCAGTTTTATATTTTCTGGCCCTTGTTGATGGTGTGGATCAGTCGTTGGCCAAAACGCGTATTACCAATCATCATTTTGGTGGCGATTGCCTCCTTCGCGCTAAATGTAGCCATGATTGGGGTTGATCCAGTAGCGACGTTTTATTCTCCCTTTACCCGTTTTTGGGAATTGTTGATTGGCTCCTTGTTAGCCTATGCCATCTTATATAGCCCAGCATTAGCGGGAATCAGTAATGGGCAAAGACGCTTTGCCGCGGTTGCCTCGGCTACTTCGGTATTGGGACTAGGTCTCATTCTCTTTGCGATATTTGCGCTGAATCAAAAAAGCCAATTTCCGGGGTGGTGGGCCTTATTGCCAACCATCGGCGCAGCGCTTTTGATTGCTGCAGGGCCTCATGCATGGTGCAACAGATACATCTTGAGCCTCAGGGTGATGGTATGGGTGGGCTTGATTAGCTTTCCACTTTATCTATGGCATTGGCCTTTGTTGGCTTTGGCACGTATTCAAGAGGGTGGTAATTTATCGATTGAGAATCGGACCATTTTGGTTTTGGTATCTATCGTGCTATCTTGGCTGACTTATCGGTTTATTGAAAAGCCCATTCGCTTTCATGCGAAATTCCGGACACAAAAAAATGTGGCTCTCATCATTTTGATGGTGATCATTGGATATCTTGGCTACAACTGCTTTGATCGTAAAGGCATTCAATTTCGCCATAAATTTTTTATTAAACAAATTTCCACTTACACCTTTGATAAGGTGGTCGAGCAGCGACAGCGTACTTGCTTCTTAATGGATAAAGGTGATGATGTCACTAATTTTTCTAAAGTATGTATTCATGACGATAGACCCTTTAAGTTAGTGCTTTGGGGTGATTCGCATGGGGGATCGATTTATCCTGGCTTTAGTGAGCTTGAGCGAGAC
The DNA here is from genome assembly GCF_013307225.1 of Polynucleobacter tropicus. NCBI lineage: Bacteria > Pseudomonadati > Pseudomonadota > Betaproteobacteria > Burkholderiales > Burkholderiaceae > Polynucleobacter > Polynucleobacter tropicus. Next base: position 284,849 of record NZ_CP028942.1, read on the forward strand.
AATGACAAAGTGGCGGTGACGCAATTTACGGCTGCCGGTTGTGGCGGTCTTTTGCCAACCGAAGAGCAGGGCGAGTTCTGTCGAAATGCCAATACCTTGGCACTCAAAGAAATCCTCAGAATCAAACCGAATTTAGTGGTGATCTATAAAGCCTGGCATCCGTGGTATTTCAAGCTCACGGTGCAAACCTTGCAAAAGCTCAAACAAGAAAATATCCCAGTGCTAGTGATTGGACCTACTCCACGCTGGGGCGATGATTTACCCAGAGTGGTGTATCGCTATTGGAGAAAACATAAAGAGTTACCGCCAGCGTATAGCTTTGATGGGTTAGCACAAAATTTAATTAGCATGCAAATTGATGGTTTAAAGGGATTGCGAAAGGAATTTCAGGATCAATATTTAACATTGCCAAATGCTTTAGAGCAAGCAAACCTTAAAGACGGTATTGAAAGTTCTCAGAGGGCATTGCAAGAGCTTAATCAAATCAAGTTTGGCCCCTATTATTCAGCAAGCGCCCAAATCTGTGATGAAAGTGGCTGTAAGATTCCTATGACAGTCTTAGATGGCGATCTAAAAAAGCTAGTTTTATCTAATGGTGGTTCTTACTACTCTGCCTATGATCTATTTTGTAATGAGCAAGGCTGCTTAAATCGCATCCCTGGAGTAGAGAATGCGCTCACCACTTTAGATGAAGACCATATTACACCTGCGGCGGCCAGATATCTTGTACGCGGTATGTATCCGTATTTTGAGTCGATAACTAATGCCAAATTGCCAGCAAAATAATGTATGAAACACCCTATTCAAGCTTTTATTAAAAATTCTCTTTTCTATCTGGGTGGTGACCAGCCCCCTGTTGCATGGCGAGAGCGTTTGCGATCATCTTTTGGGGCTCTAGCTGGTTTACTGTTTGTGCTGACATTGGCCAAAATGCTTGGAGAATTTGTTGGGGTGAGCGAGTGGCTCATGGCTTCATTAGGTGCCAGCGCTTTGTTGGTATTCGCACTCCCACAAAGTCCAATGGCGCAACCTTGGGCCGTGATTGCTGGCAACACGCTATCAGCAGTCGTTGGTATTACTTGCATGCATTGGATTGGCGAACCTTTGTTGGCTATGCCCCTAGCGGCATCATTGTCAATTATGGGTATGTTTGTATTGCGTTGTTTGCATCCACCAGCAGCGGCAGTGGCGATGATTGCAGTCCTGGGACATATCGGCGCTTACCGCTATGCTTTTTTTCCAGTGATGATTGATTCAGTGTTGTTGGTTTTAGCGGGCGCTGCTTACAGTAATTTGACGGGTAAGCGTTATCCCAATAGGCCTGCAAAGTAATCTCAACATAAGTTCAATTAACTACTAATTAACCACTCAGCAACTATTAAGCAACTAAGCAGGCCTGGGTTGGAAGTCTCTTTTGGTGCTCTTATTTAACTTTGGTGGCAGCAATCGAGGCGATGCAGTCTTCAATACCATAGTTATGGTACATACCAGCATTCTCTTTTTTCAGGGACTGGGCGCACTCTGAAACCGAGTTGCGTACATTGATTTTTGGAATATCTGCCATTTATTTTCTCCTTTTGTTCTGTTATGTTTTGATTGGGGGGTAGTTTGTATGCATGCAATTCCTACGCATTTAACCCTTAGAGCGCTATTTTAATGAATTTTTTGCTTGGCCAGATGCCTGAGAGCGTGGTAAATACCTATAAAATCAAGACCTAAACAGCAAAATACTGAAATAGTTATTCCCTATCTATATATGTGTCTTTTAGAGCTTTTCGATGACAGCGATGACTGAGGTTACACCAGTAATTCTTTGCGGCGGATCTGGTACGCGTCTGTGGCCTCTGTCGCGCTCAGCTTACCCAAAGCAATTCTTGGCCCTGTCGGGTAATGAGAACGGCGCTAGTCTTTTTCAGGAAGCGATTGCAAGGCTGAATGGTATTGCTGGTTCTGATGCCGATACTGAGCTGCAGCTTGGTCAAACCTTGGTTGTGACAGGAGAAGACCATCGCTTTTTAGTGCTTGACCAGTTGCAAGACATCTCGGGCGTTCAGGCAATTTTATTGTTAGAGCCTGTTGGCAAAAATACTGCTCCTGCACTGACGTTGGCGGCTTTGTATTCTAGTGAGCAAAAGAGTGATCCTATTTTGTTGATTACCCCCGCAGATCAAACCATTAAAAATACTTCGGCATTTAACAAAGCCTTAAATAACTGTATCGCTCTTGTTAAGGCAGATCAAAGCAATCAAACTATCGTTGTCTTAGGCATTACACCAAAGTCACCTGAAACGGGATACGGATACATTCAACGTGCTGGAGCCAAGGGATCTCATCAAGAGTTTGCAGTCGAGCGCTTTGTTGAAAAGCCAAATCTAGAAATGGCGCAGCGATACCTCGCGGAGGGAATCTATCTGTGGAATAGCGGTATGTTTGTGATGCGAGCTAGTACCTGGTTAGCGGCCTTAAGAGAATTTCGTCCGGATATATTGCTTGCCACCGAGAAGGCGTGGCAGTCTCGTACCCAAGATCAAGCTGAGCAAACGATCTTTATGCGCCCAGATGCAGAGACGTTTCATTCGATACCTGGCGAGTCAATTGACTATGCAGTCATTGAAAAATGCCCGCATTCAAACCATTTTGTCTTGAAGATGGTTGAGTTGGATGCGGGGTGGAGTGATCTTGGCGCATGGGATGCAGTATGGCAAGTTGGCAAACAAGATGCCCAAGGCAATGTTGTACATGGTGATGTATTGCTCGCTAATACAAAGAACTCTCTGGTACATGCTGGCAATCGTTTGGTGAGTGCAGTCGGGGTAGAAAATTTGATTATTGTGGAAACTGCAGATGCGATTCTGGTCGCTGACCGAAACAATAGTCAAGAGGTAAAACAAATTGTTGCCAAGCTTGATGGTCAACAGCGAGAGGAAAAGAACTTACATCGCAAGGTTGCAAGACCATGGGGTTGGTATGACAGTGTAGATGAAGGCGAGCGTTTTAAAGTGAAGCGCATTCAGGTAAAGCCCGGAGCTAGCCTTTCATCACAAATGCATCATCACCGTGCCGAGCATTGGATTGTAGTCAAGGGAACAGCGGAGATTACCAATGGAAGTCAAGTCATTACCCTTACTGAAAATCAGAGCACCTATATTCCTCGGGGTCAAACCCATCGATTAGCCAACCCTGGCAATACCCCTCTAGAAATTATTGAGGTTCAATCAGGATGCTATTTGGGTGAGGATGATATTGTGCGTTTTGAAGACAGCTACGGTCGAAGTTAATAGCAGAGTTACTAAATAAATCGCATTTAATAGATTGTATTGAATAGACCCGGATGAGCCAATCAAAATGAATATTTTATTAACCGGCGGAACGGGATATATTGGCAGTCATAATGCGGTAGTCTTGGCCCAGGCAGGGCACGAGGCCATTCTCTTTGACAATCTCTGTAACAGCTCAAAAGATGTTGTGCAGCGCCTAGAAAAAATTATTGGCAAACCGATTACCTTTATTGAGGGAGATGTTCGTAATACTGAATTACTAGTCGAGGTGATGCGCAATCATCAAGTAGATGCGGTGATCCACTTTGCTGGTTTAAAAGCAGTTGGAGAATCTGTTGCAAATCCCCTTTTGTATTTTGCTAACAATGTGCAAGGAACAATTAGTCTTTTGCTGGCCATGCAGCAGTTGGAGATAAAAACTTTCATATTTAGCTCTAGTGCCACCGTTTATGGTGAGCCTGTCTATTTGCCTTACGATGAGGCTCACCCTACTAATCCTATCAACGCATATGGCGATACTAAACTCCAAGTTGAAATTATTTTGCGCGATCTAGCCAAATCTGATCCGCAGTGGAAAATTGCTTGTTTGCGCTACTTTAATCCAGTGGGTGCTCATGAATCTGGCTTTATTGGCGATGATCCTAGCGGTATCCCGGGAAATCTCATGCCTTATTTGGCTAGGGTTGCTTCTGGTAGCCTGCAATATCTCAGTGTCTTTGGCAAAGATTATGAGACGCGTGACGGTACCGGAGAGCGCGATTACATTCATGTGATGGATTTGGCTGAAGGGCATATGGCTGCTTTAGATTTTTTGGCAAACAATTCAGGCCTTCATGTGGTGAATTTGGGGACTGGTAAACCCGCTAGCGTTTTAGAGTGTGTCAAAGCATTTGAGGGTGCTGTTGGTAAGAATTTGCCTATACAGTTTGCCCCAAGACGTGATGGTGATTTGCCAATTTATTTTGCCAAGGCGGATTTAGCAAAAGAGAAATTAGGTTGGATCGCCGCCAGAACTCTAGATGAAATGTGCGCAAGTGCATGGCATTTTCAACAAGTGCAAAGCTCCCAATCCAAGTCATCTACTGAATCGACGTAACTTACATTAATACTAGAGAGATATTATGGTCACAAAGCAAAAGGTAGCCCTTATCACTGGAATTACAGGACAAGATGGCTCCTATTTAGCTGAATTTCTATTGGAAAAGGGTTATATCGTTCACGGCATTAAACGCCGCGCATCTTCTTTTAATACAGAGCGCATCGATCATCTTTATCAAGACCCGCATGTCAATCATCCTGATTTGATTCTTCATTACGGTGATTTAACAGACACTAGTAATTTGGTGCGAATCATTCAGCAAACTCAGCCAGATGAGATTTATAACTTGGGCGCGCAATCTCATGTGGCGGTATCCTTTGAATCACCAGAGTACACGGCAGATGTTGATGCCATCGGTCCATTGCGCATGTTAGAGGCTATTCGTATCTTAGGTTTGGAGAAGAAAACCCGTTTTTATCAAGCCTCCACTTCAGAGTTGTATGGTTTGGTGCAGGAGATTCCTCAAAAAGAGACTACGCCGTTCTATCCGAGAAGTCCTTATGCAGTAGCTAAGATGTATGCCTACTGGATTACCGTTAACTATCGCGAGGCATATGGTATCTATGCGTGCAATGGCATTTTGTTTAATCATGAGTCTAAACGTCGCGGAGAAACTTTTGTAACGCGTAAGGTGACTCGTGGATTGGCCAATATTGCGCAAGGGCTAGAGAAGTGTCTTTTCATGGGCAATATTGATGCTCTGCGTGATTGGGGGCATGCAAAAGATTACGTTCGTATGCAATGGCTCATGTTGCAACAAGACAAGCCAGAAGATTTTGTGATTGCAACAGGCGTGCAGTTCACTGTTCGTGAGTTTATTGCTCGCAGTGCCAAGCAACTCGGCATTACTCTGAAGTTTGAAGGTAATGCTGAAAATGAAAAAGCCATAGTTACTGCCATAGAAGGTGATAAGGCGCCTGCCCTCAAAGTGGGTGATGTCATTGTTCAGATTGATCCGCGCTACTATCGTCCTACCGAAGTCGAGACACTGTTGGGTGATCCCGCTAAAGCTAAGGCTAAGTTGGGATGGGTTCCAGAAATTACACTAGATCAAATGATTGTGGAAATGGTAGAAAGCGACCTAGATAAGGCCAAGCAACATGCTTTATTGCTCAAGCACGGTCACAGTGTTTCAGTTGGTACTGAAAAGTAATGACAGCAGATCTTCAACAAAAGATTTATGTAGCCGGTCACCGGGGTATGGTGGGTTCAGCCATCGTCAGGCATTTGCAGGCAAAAGGCTACAAAAATATTATTAGTCGAACTCATGCGGAGTTAGATCTCACAAATCAAGCTGCTGTTAAAGCCTTTTTTGAGAGGGAAAAACCAGATCAGGTTTATTTTGCGGCCGCTAAGGTTGGGGGAATTCATGCAAACAATGTATATTCTGCCGAATTTATTTATCAGAATCTGATGATGGAGGCGAATGTCATTCATCAGGCATTTGAAGCTGACGTAAAAAGATTGTTATTTCTTGGGTCTAGCTGTATTTATCCCAAGATGGCTCCACAACCCATGAATGAGGATGTCCTGTTAACGGGAAAATTGGAGCCTACGAACGAGCCCTATGCAATAGCGAAAATTGCTGGTATTAAATTATGCGAGAGTTATAACCGTCAATATGGTCAATCTCATGGCATTGACTATCGATCTGTTATGCCAACCAATTTATATGGTCCAGGTGATAACTACCATCCTGAAAATAGTCATGTACTGCCTGCATTAATTCGGCGCTTCCATGAGGCAAAGATTAATGACGCATCTGAAGTGGTCATTTGGGGATCGGGTTTGCCAATGCGTGAGTTTTTATATGTTGATGATATGGCTGCCGCATCTATATTCGTCATGCAATTAGATAAAAATATTTATGACCAACAAACCTCGCCGATGCAAAGTCATATCAATGTAGGTTTCGGGGAGGATCTGACAATTGCAAGGCTTGCCGAAATCATTGCAAAGGTGGTGGGGTATCGGGGTTCAATTGGCTATGACAGTAGCAAGCCGGATGGGACTCCTCGTAAGTTGATGGATTCGGGGAGATTGGCCCGTCTTGGCTGGCAGGCAAAAGTTGGTCTAGAGGATGGTATTAAATTGGCTTACGCTGATTTTTTAAAGAATTATGCAAATATTTGAATTGAACGGACAGATATTTTGCTAAATAGAATAAAAAAGATCTTTGCCATCCGCAATGATCTTTTCTTGTTAATTTGTTTTTCTCTTATAAGTCTGCTTTTCTCCCAAAGACATTTCTTGTTATTTAGAGACTATGCCATTCTTTGGGAGGGTGCATATCGAGTTTCTCTTGGACAGATTCCCTTTTCTGATTTTGGCACCCCAGTAGGCCCAGTTTCTTTTTTGATTCCAGCGCTTTTTTTCAAGCTATTTTCGCCAAGCTGGTTTGTGATGCAGATTTCTCAGTTATTTGAAGATGCCATATTGTTGATATTGGCTTACCAACTGCTCAGACGCTTACAGTTCACACAGATTAATATCAACAAGGCAATTGCCTGTTTTTCATTCTTATATTTAGTATTTTTGTCTCATCCTTGGTATAACTCGGGAGCTTTTTTATGCTTTCTAGCCTCTATGGTCTTATTGTTGGGGCTAAGTTACCAGTCTCTGATGGCTGCAGGCTTCATGGCTGGACTCTGTTTTCTGGCAAAGCAAGATTATGGCGTAATGAATCTTTGTCTTGGCTCTCTAGTCATTTTCCTTACACAGGGTCAGCAGGGCGGGCTTTATCATCAAATTCAATTTCATCTTTCCTATGCAAAAGATTGGCAAAAAGTACGATCTATTTTTACTGCAATTTTTTTATTTTTAACTTTTTTTATATTGCCAATAGCGCTTCTGATTAATTTTACTGATAGCGATCAGTTTTTCTATTGGTTTAATTACGGGCAGTCGCCACACGAGATTCGGAAAATTCATATCTGGGATTTTGCTAATCATGGTGATTTATTTATTGCCGCATGTATTGCATTCTATTTTGCCTATCGAACAGTGCGAATGGATGTATTGTTTGCAGGCATTTTTTTTATCTGTTCCTTTATTGTGTCCAGTACTAGTGGATTAGACTATACGGCTTTCTTTTTTTCATTGTTCATACCATTATTGATTCAAACTGTTTGGGATAAACGGTTGGTGCAAAATAGGTGGGTCTCGATAGTCCTTATGTTGGCGATATTGACCTCTGTCGTTTTTCCGGCAAAATATATATATCGCTTGGTGCAAACAACAGTTTTGGCGAAAGCGGAGCCATTTTCTTTTAGACATCTTTACGTCACAAGGCCGGTTCAGAATTTTCCTGGCTCTATGCCGTATTTTAAAAATGTCATGGGCTCTGATGATTCTTTGCTTATGATTAATGAATTGCAGAAAATTTTTAAGAGCTCACGCCATGCAAACAAGAGTCGAAACGTTACCAAACTGAAGGTACTTAACATTAGCGAGCTCACACCCTTGTATGCCGAATTAGGAAGTGTGCCTCCATTGCATTATCCTTTGTGGTATCACAAGGGCATTTCATTATTCCCGCAAGAAATCCAAATGATTGATCGGGATCTTGATGACGCTAAGTTTGATGTGGTCATTTTGCAAAATGCTCACGGGCAGGTAAATTTTGAGGAATTCTTGACGCGCTTGCAAAGCAATCCAAATTATGAAACATTGCGTGAGAGAGGATTTATTTCGCCTTCAACATCAACAGGGGATACCTGTCGCGAAGGTTATTGCCAAAGTCATATGTACGTCTATGTTAGAAAGGATTTATTGAAGCAGTCGCTTTAGTCAATTACTTGGCCATATTTTGGCGTAGCCTCTCTGCATCCCAGTTGAGAAGGTCGCGCACTTCCCCTGCATTTAATGATTCCAGCCGAAATTCAGGAGGCACTCGATTAATGACATCAAAGTAGCAAAGTAGCTGAGCTACTTTTGCCTTATTAAATTCTGGCTTTACAAAAATGCCGACATTTTCGATAAAAATTAATTCAGGATGACTATCTTTATTCTGTTTTTGCAGGACTTCCCATGAAGGGTAAATATTGGCTGCGGGGCCTAAAAAAACAGCATGATCAGGGTATAAAACCCAGTCTTGATTTAATCGTTTAAACAGATATTGGTTGAAGACAATTTTTTGCGCATCTTTGTTATTCAGGGGGGTATATCCTTCAACAGGAGATTGCAAAATGTTTGCGGGGACATCAGAATCTTTGCTTGTGAGTAATTTTGGTGCAAAAGCAAGATCAATTTTTTTAAGGAGAGAGTAAATCTCTTCAGTGGTTTGTGCACCAACAACGATGCCATGATTTTTTAAGAAGATGACACTAGCGTCAGGGAATTCCTGTAAAGACTGATAAATAGCCTGCGCTAGATCTGGACCGGGTTTATGGTATCCAACCAACACCCCATTAATAGACGCCTGCTCGCAGATTTTGGCAATAGAGATGCGGCAATCTCTAGAGACTAAATGGCTTAAAGGATTGATTGCATGCAGATGCACCACAATTTTCTGTGGCATTAATCCATGCAGGACAGTTTCAATTGAGGGCTGTAGTTTATTGTCAATCTTAGTAGCTATTACCTGGGGTTTGATGGTGAAGTTTTTCTGCGATAGGGCATTTTGCAAATGCTTTAAATCTACTGGTACAAAGATATCTTCTTTGGTGGCATTGGCTAGCCATGTTCCAGAGGCTTTTATCCAAAGAATTTCACCTTCTTTCCATGAAACATTCCCGCCGGCGCCTTGAACTAGTAGTCGATCTTGGCCTAAATTAGCGCACATCTGGCTAATGGATTGGTGGATATCGCCCATTTAAAAGCCTTACTTGTCTCCGCCTAGCTTTGCTAAAAGTTGGCGTAATTCCTTAAAGTGTTTAAAGCTAGCATCCGGGGTATTTGGCCCCTCGCCAATCTTAACTCCTTCATGAATTTTTTGTAGAGTCACAGCATTGATTTTTTCTTTGCCACCGCGAATGTCATTGATGGGATTGTCGCCGATCATCCAAATGCAATCACCTTTGGGTTGCATTTTCTCTAGCGCAATTTGAAATGGCGCCTCATGAGGTTTATCAAATCCCGCTTCTTCGCTGGTCACGATGTAATTGAAGTAATGGTCTAGACCAAAATACACAACTTTACGAAACTGAATTTGTGCCGTTAAGTCAGTCACAATAGCAGTGGGAATCCCCAGAAGGCGTAAATCATCCAAAAGCTCTTTTACGTCATCGAATAAAACTGCATTCGCTAGAAATGTTCGCCAATAGGTCTGCTCAAAATCAAGAGCCAGTAAGACCTGAGAGCCCAGCCCCATAATTTCTAACATACGTTGGAGGTATAGCAGACGACTGTGTGATGAGGCAGTATGGCCCAATCGAGCTTTAATTTGTTTACGAGCTTCATGAAAGGCATCGTCAAAATCTTTTGAGCTAATAGAGAAAGTGCCCATCACTTTTTCTTTGACCGCTTGTTGTGCACGGGTATGCGCTGGATCATAGGGGTAGAGGGTGTTATCCGTGTCAAATAACACTGCGTCTGGCAGGCGCAAGAAGCGGTCTTGGTCGATAATGTTCGTCATATAAATCGTCTTGTCAGTGCTTGGTTGATATGCGAGAGGGTAATCAATTGCATTAATCCTAAGACCCCATTTTGCCATTGGGGTTGCAAATCCAAAAATTCAAAAATTTGAGGGCAAACTAATTGTGCTGCCATTTGAATATCCTCGGCGCCCGCTTCACCCTCAATGCTGATTGCTACTTCAGAAACGTCTTTATTGGTGTTCATGTCTACATGGAGGCCGCAAACTCCAATTAGCACGCGTTTAAGGGAGAGCTCATTAAAACCATGTCGTGATTTGACTACTAATTTAAGGCGAGGGGGATTATTCTCGCTGGCATTTAGTAGTGAGCTAGAGTGAATGGGTCGTAGGCTAAATATGAGGTCAGCAAAGGCGGCTTGCGGATGAATAAATTTTTCAGAATCCGCTTTGCGTTTTAATAGTGCATCCAAAACACGTTCGATGGTATATCCACGCTTATTAACATCGCGCTGTATTTTGAAATATTTCCGAAGTTCTTCATCGATATCCAAATAAATACTTAGGTCATAACACTGACGTAGGATTGGTAAGTACAGCGCATGGAGACCGCTGGCAATAATAATGTCATTGCTTTTTACGGTAAACGGCTTACTCATCTTTCCAGTGTCGTGGTCATAGTGACATGCCTGAATTGCTCTGCCGTCGGTAAGTGAAACCAAATTTTTGGCATAACTTTCTAAATCGTTGGCGGCAGGGTTAATGTGTGTCAAAACTTGCCACATCGGTTGATGGCGATCCCACAGATGGTAATCATCTCCGGAGATGGTGGCAATTGAGTGGGAACCAAAGAGTCCTGCAATTGAGCTAACAAATGTATCCTTCCCTGCCCCCGAATCGCCTGCCACTCCAATAACAAAAGGTTTGCGACTCAGCCTAAAAAAGTCATTCCGAATCACAGTTTCACGCCAAATTCGTATTGCCAATACGATGCCCGTGGCAACCAAGGCGGTATGAGAAAGTGATATTAGGCGTATGTTGATCAATTGCGCGTCACTAAAAGTATTTGATAGTCCAAATACCTGTAAAGTCGCATCTAGTTGAGCGCCTACAAATAGGATGGCACTTAGCGCATAGAGAGCTGAAAAGATGGAGGTGATGTATATTGCAGCACGATCGCCGCCAGCTTGATAAGTAACCAAGAGTGGAAGTATCCAGATAAACCATCCTGGCGATGCTGGGGTTAGCAGCACGACCAATAAAAATGCCATACCTAAAATCGCATTAAATAACTCAAAGTTCATCCGCTTAATTCTCCATGCGGCATAGAGCATGAGGAGATAAGCTAAGGGGACCAAATAGACGGCTGTATTGCGAACTAGACTGATGGAGAGTTGATAAATCTTTTCAACTTCAGGATTGCTGGCCAACATACCAATGCCGGCTTGAGAAAATAGAAATGGCAAAAAGAAAATGCCTGCACCTATAGTAAGACCAATGACAAATTGGCGCAAAATTTGGCGAAGATTGCCGTTATGAAATAGGTAAATTAGGAAGAAAGGTAGGCCGAGAGCCATGCTGAGCTTTGCGGAGATGGCTGCAGCCAAGAAGACTCCCGAAAGGAGGGGTTTATGTTCTCTCAAAAAGTAAACGGCACTCATTAGTAAAAAAATAGGAATGATGTCGTTGTATCCGAGACAGTAACTAGCAATCAGACTGATGGGTGAGAGCCAGTAAGTGGCTAGCAACACCCAGTCTTTAGTCTTCAGCAATTTGCGTAGGATCAGCAATAGCCCAAAGTCTGCTGCTATTAAACTTAGGCCATATCCATATACCAATGGAATTGAAAGCAGCTTGCATAACAAGCTAAAGGGCAGCAAAAACAGCCACATGGCGTAGCCGTATGGGAATGCAATTGTAGAGCCTCCCTGATTTAGCCATGCTTGCCATGGATCTAAGGTAAATATTGCAATGCTGTTGCTAAGGAAGGGTGCATACCATTGGCCAACGGGTTCTGGCAGTATGGCGATGATCAATCCTAAGCGGAGTGCCAGACCCAATAAAAAGAGAGGACTTTTGCAGTAGCCAAATAAAGATTTTAGAAATAGGGTCGACATATTTATAGATATTCTTTCCAGATCTCAGGTTTCTTGGTGCAAATTGCATCTGCTGTTATCTGGCGCTCGACTAGAAGTTTTGCCAATTCTGGGATAGCGGTTTCGGCAGGGCGACCTTGGAGCTCTGGAGAGACGAGACAAAGTTTAAGACCAGCAGCTTGCAGGTGTTTAGCATCTTGGCCGCTGAGCGGGAATTTAGTAAAGCAATCAACCCAGACCCAGTCAATCTTTCCCGCAAGGGTAAGGGCGGTTTCAATCGACTCAAACTCGGATACGCGTACCGCACAACGGCGCTCACCCAGCTTTGACCATTTAATCAAAAATGGAAAAGATTGATCCAAGAAAAAGTAATCAGTAATTCCACGCTGCTTCATCAAATTAATTAAGCGCTCTTCCAGCCCCTCTTCTTTGACATTGAGGATAAGGGTGCCATGCTGATAGTGCTTGATCCATTCCTCAAAATCATCTCCTGAAGCAAAGGGATCGTGATGGATTACCAGCCTCCCATTGTCTGAGCGAATATCTACTTCGACGCCATAATCAGTTTGAGTTGCTTTAAGTTCCTCAATGGAATTGCGTCGATGAGAAATGAAGTTCATTGAGGCAGCCTTTTTTTTAACTCAAAACTAAAGTCGATGGTTCGGCGGATAAATTTCATTTTGGCCGCCCAATTGACGTTCCAATGAGAGACACCGTGAGCCCGCTCTCCAAATTCTACGGGAAAGCGGCAAACAGACATCCCCTGAGCCTTTGCCGTGAAATATACATATAAATCCAGCGAAAAATCATGGGGTGGGTTCTCCCAAGACTCAAAAAATGCTCTTGAGAACATATTGGGCTGAGCATTGATATCCCAAAGTCGAGTTCGTAGCAAGAGAGTTTCAAAAACGCTCATGCCGATGGTAAAGAAAACGTCCGCCAAGGGGCGTTTGATTCTCTGGCCTTTGACATAAATATTGTTACTCCCGTGTTGCGCAAATATTTTCAATCCGCGCAAAACATCTTTGGGGTCTGTCTGCATATCTGCATGCGTCCAGGCCAATAGTTCGCCGGTCGCAGCGTGCAACCCAGACAAAATGCCGTAGCCATAGCCCTGATTAACAGGCACGCGAACACTGCGGCATTGTGGGTGGTTAGGCAAAAGACTTTGCAAAACTTCAGGACTATTGTCAGTGGAGCCGTTGTCCACCAGAATGACTTCAATATCATGATATTCACCGAGCGAGGCGCAGCGATCTAAAAGCAGAGGCAAATTAGCGGCTTCGTTATAGCAGGGAATAATTAGGGATAGTTTCACGGGGCGAAGAGTATTGAATGATTCAGTGATTAAATGTTCTTAGGGTTACCAATCTTAAGATCGGTAAAGACGAAAAATTTCATGCCAATAAAATTTAATGAGGCAGAAACACTGGTTGCTAAGATGAAAGCAATCAAGAGGGTGTATTCCAGAGCAAAATCGGGACTGCTAAACCATTCGATACATATGTGATTGATCGCAATATTGGCGACTAAGCCCAGGATGTAAACCATCACAAACCTAAAGACGCTACCAGCACCTGTAGTTTGTTGATTAAAAGTCCAAAAACGATTGGCAAAGTAGGCAAAGACTGTTCCGCTAATAAAGCTAAAGCCTTTAGCGATATTGATGCTATCAATATCAAGTGGTTGTATATAAATAAAGCCACGATAGATTAAAAAATCAATCCCAACAGTTAATAGGCCAACGATTAAAAAAATGCCTAGTTCACGTTTGATGGGCGCGGTCATTTAATGAATTAACTATGGGGTAGTATTAATAAATGCTTATTTTGGAAGTTCTGGGGTTCTTGCGGCATAGCGCTGATACAAATTCTCCAAAGCAGTTGGCTCAACTCGAGAATCTAGCTCTAAGCGGTAAGGGTGATGTGGCCACTTATGAAAGCATGCCTGCCAATACTCAAATGTTTTGAGATCGTTTGGAGTGCCCCAAGAAATGAAGCTATCCACTTCAAATAAATGACAATGCAGTCCTAGTCCAATTGCATCGTTGATGCAGGAGTCTAGATAAAACTCACCATTGATTCTGCCATTGCGGGCAATCAGGGTATCAATGGCGCGTCTTGCATCGTTTGGGTTTTTAAAGGTGAATGTACCAATCACAATTGGATCAGTTGCTGGGGAGGCTAAAGGGGTTTTGACGGAGATGGTATTGATGCGTCCGTCAACAGTGGCATCAATCCAACCAAACATCTGCGGCTTACGTACAGCATTAGTATGGCCCCGCGCACCCCAGACAATCACATCAACATCAGGATTATTAATGAGTGCTTGATATGTCGCTTGATTAAATAGTACGCCGTTATCGCATGCGCCAAACGTTATGGGCAATAAATCATCGCTAGAGTGCTGCTTGCTAAATTCTTCGAGTGCGTCTAAACCTATGAGTGCAGTACAGGCTTGCCCCTCAGTAACTTGGGGTACAAGAGTGATGATTGCATTTGGAAAATGCTCTTTAATGGAGTGTTCGATTTCTGCTAAGCCTGGCATGTCAGAGCGCATGACAAGTGATTGGTATTGAGACTTGGGCAAATCCTCAATTGCCTGAATTGCCATGGCCTTGCCTGAAACTGGAATGAGAGGCTTAGTGAGTGTGTAACCCTCATCAGCAAAGCGCTTGCCCATGCCCGCCATTGGGATGACTAAAGATCCCACAGGTCTGGACTCGACATCGGATTTTATTAAACGTTTAAAGGTATCTGACCATGAGTTGTATTCATGGAGATCATCTGGGGTACCCCATTGCATGAAATGCTGTAGTGGGTAGATTGCCACTTTGTTGCCTTTGGCAAACATTGGTTTGTAAGCTAGGCTGACATAGTACTCGCCACCAACGTTAATGTTTTGATCCATGGTTTGCTTAAATGCATCACTCATAATTTTTGCGCTAGCAAAATAATAGGTTCCGCTAGATGCAAACTCTTCCATCCGGTTATTGGTGTACGGTTGTTTTTCCTGTATATCTAAGGCCCATGCGCCGTCATGTCCCGATTGACTTTTAGCGATCTCTTTGATGTAAGCATAATTAGTGGTGCCAAGAGTGTGCGGATGAAATCCCTTGTATGCCGGAATGGCGCCCGCACAGGCAGTATCTACAACAAACTTCTTGAAGTGATCCCAATCCCAGTAGCACGTGAAATCGCAATAGTTAACAACAACTGGCTGATTGGGGTCTAGTAGGTGCTCAACTTGACGTACAGCATGAATGGGGCCTAGCTTATGCGCTGGAATGCCAACTACTCTGCCTGTTGGGCATAGCTCATGAAGAATTTTTTCCATTTGATAATCGGGATTGGCTAAATGATCTTCATTGCAAATAAAAATGAAATCAGTTTCCCCGGGAAACATATTAATGACGTGCCCAATAATGGGTTTGCCATCAACCTCAATTAAGGGTTTTGGGACTACGTATCCAGCACGGCGAAAGCGCTCGCCAAAGCCTGACATAGGAATAACAATTTGCACAAGTTTCCAATCAATGATGATAGGTAAGATCAATCTAAATCAATGCAATATAGACCCAAATTATAGTCGCTGAAAATATGCTTTTTATCAAAAAATAATTAAAGACACAGGCCTGAAGTCTTCAAGAAAAGTCAGGGTGCAACGCTTAATTTCTATGTGTTTTATGAAATATCATTGGGCGCGCGCGATTGGGTGCCCAAAGGAGCATAAATAGTATAAGAATAAACAGAAGGTTTGAGCCTACTAGTAAGGCAATAAATGGAAGGTCTTGGTACTTAAGTTGATAGTTGTTGATATTAGATATCAGCTTGAAGCAAAGCCAATCTTCCCCGCATACAAAGTAAGGAATTTTCTTTCCATTGCCAGTAAGTGAAAAATTTGTATAAGGGGTCACCTTAATTGATGCTAAATCTCCTGCTTGGAAATGCTCTATGTCAACCTCAATATGATCAGGATAAAATCGAACGTGTGAATCGCAGGGTGATTTAGTGCAAGTGACAATTTGCCCCGGTTTTTTAAGTTTTACAAGAAAATGATCTTCATCTTCATAAGCGATTTTATAGTCACCACTATCAAATAAGGCTGGTGAAAATTCTTGTTTATTTACCCAAATGACTGAAACGCCTAGGCTCTGGTATTGCGCGAGGCTTAGGTCTTGTTTATCAAAATATTTTTCAATTTCTGGGTGAAGATTTTCCTTCGCGTGGATGGTTTCATATCCCTTGGTAAAAATTAAATTGTGGCCCTTACTCGTAAGCCATGTATTAAGTAGTAAGTGGCCACTTGGATTGGGTTCCAAATTGCGAAAGTTAGTGAGTTGAAAGACTCGAGAGTTCGGGTCTGCATATTTTTGGATGGCTTCAATGGAAGAGGGTGTCTGCACATAATTTGTATCCTTCCAGGGGTAGGCTGCTTGCCCATAATTATGAATAAGATAGAGTCCACTGGTTATTAATGCGAAAGCTGCAAAAGCGATTTGCCCCCTCCTAGTCCACGAAGAGCACCACAAGCTAATTGCTAGAACAGATGTAACTCCCCCAAAAAACCACCATTTTCTGGGGGTGGTGAAGTTTTTCAGAAAATATTCATGCTCACCAAAGATGGTTGCTAAATCTAAACTTGAAAATATAAGCAGTAAAGCGCTTGTAAGGCATAAGCTTAGGCAAAATTTATCAATCTTTTGCTCTTTAAGTCTTTTGATAAAAGCCACGCAAATATATAGCAGACAAGTAACAATCCATATTGATTGACCTTCTTGTTGACGTACATTAAAAAGTCCAGAAATTAAGAACTTATCAATTTCAATTTTGTTCCAATTGAAGATTGTTCTCCAAGACCCACTCCAGTACTCAATTTGACAATATATCCATGGTGCAAGTAGTGCTAGCCCAATTGCTTGATTGCGAAAATAGACAAGTAATAATTGCTTGTTGAAAAATGGAGCGAGAAAAATAAACTCTACTAATTGTGCGTAGAGGAAAAATTGTGGATTCCCCCCACAGGTGGCTAAAAATGTTGCAACTAGAAGTATGCAGTCATTAGTCGTGTTAGTTTTGTGGTGATGAAGATAAAAACTCCAGTAGTCAATTTTTGCAATTAACAATAAGAGAGCCGGGAGAACGTAATACCAGTTAATACTGTATTGGCCCATATAGGAGCCTATGCCAGCGCATATTAAGATTGCACTTTTCATGCTCTTATCTATTGGGAGGGTGTTAACAAATCTCAATAACACAAGATTGATGAGTGTGAAGAAAGCAACGCACCAAAAATTGATGATCCAGTAGGGCTCTAAGTGAAACAAGTGAGCGATAGTAGAGGCCAATAGAAGAATGGGCGAAAATACGGCGTAATAAGGACTTTCGGCCAGGCGGATATTGAGCTCTCCTGGATGCATCCAGGGAAATTCACCCTTTAGAATTGCATCAAAAGCGTAGGAGAAAACGGGGGTAAATTGAGTGAAATTATCATCTTTATTAAAGTATGTTGTATCGCCAAGTAGGTAAGCAAATGGTAATAAGAAGGCAGCAACCCACAATTGACCGGTAAGCCATAAAATTTTTGAGTAAAAATTAGCCATGTGCGCTATTTCTTGCGATGAAATGTTTCTTCTGAAAACTCAAAAAATAATATCAATGAGAATGGTAATCTGGTTATGGCAAAAGTGCTGCATGCCCCAATAAATCGAGTGTGCGTGTTGAGCGCATAAAATTCTGTGCCGACTTAAGGATTATCGCATTGGGAGCGAGGATATCTCAGTAAATTTTATTCTGAAATCGTATCAAATAAACATGATTTAATAGTCCTGCTGATAATGTCTCAAGATTACCTCAAAATGTAAGCTGTAATAGGACAAAGCAATCGCTAAAATCCCGTGAATGTATCTGCACTAAAAGCATATGGGTTTACAATTACTCGGATACACTTAGCTAATGACTTGCTTGGTGAGTGGGTTAATAAATGGAGTGATTAGAGGCTATTAAGAGTATCTCTTGGAAAAAAATAAAAACGCTCCAGCTTCGAGGATGGGTAAGTCAATCATTCCTTCTTGGCTCATTTGGGTTCAGTGCACTGCTTTTGCTGTGTTATATGCCGTCTGGATCTTGCCGGGGACTGTGGGGCTCCGTAATACAGCATTAGTTGTTGGTGCATTAGCGGCGCTCTACCCAATTTACAACTTCCGAGCAAAGCTATTGCAAAGAAGAGCTATCCCAATTTGGCTCATTGTGGGCCTATTAATTTGGGCAACTTTTCACTTAATTTTTCTTTCTCAAGATTTTGCTGCACAATTTTTAGAATTCGAAAGAATTTGGAAATACGTTTGTATCGGGACTATATTTGCGTTTGGATTAGGCTTATCTTTGGTAAGTGCAGATAGCAAGGCTAGTGCAAGTGATGCCAGCAAACCTGATGCGTGCACTAACAAGGCTCTTCAATCACCATATTGGATCTTAATCTTGTTGGGCCTGTCTGCCCCCTTGATGATTTATTTGCTTAAGTATGCACTCACCACCTATGGCTCTAGTTGGGGCATTCGGGTGCCGACTTATTTGCAGATATATTTTATTGCGCAGCCCTTTTACATTCCCAAGACTGACTATGTTGCGTTTTGCTTGCCAGCACTGGCAATTGCCCTAGGTAGGATTGAGATCTTACTTTCGTCTCGCGAAAAGTTGAAACATCAATTTTGGAAAATTTTTTTTTATATGACCCTTATTGTAGGCAATTTATTTTTATTTGATATTCAAAATATTAAAAATGGTATTGCTTATTCAACTGTAATGGGGGCGCTATTTTTGACAGATTTATTTACAAAAATAACCCTAGGAAAATGGTGGAAAAAATGGGCTTTAGCTATGCTGGTGTTGGTCTTTTTTGTCGTGGTGCTTTATATCCATTTACAAAAAAATAATTCTTGGAGGGCCTTGGTTGCCGATGGCAAAGTAGCTGTACAGACTGAAAAATATCAGCAATGGAAGTTTGCGGGAGAGCAGGGTTATCCAATTAATGAGTATGGTCAAATAGTTTCGGCAACAAATTATGAGCGTGTTGCTTGGTTTGTCGTGGGGATGCAGCTAGCTACGCAAACCCCTTTGGGGTATGGTCTGGTCGAGGATTCTTTTAAAAGAATAGCCAAGGCCAACTGGCCGGAAACTAGTTCAAATTTATCTCACAGCCACAGTGGTTGGTTGGATCTTTTTTTGGCCGTTGGTATTCCTGGAGTTATCTTGGTATTAGGCTCTTTACTTTTGAGTATGAGTCAATTAAAGCAGGTGCAAGAGCCGTGGAAATCAATGGTGTTTTGGGCTCTTTTTGCAAATGGCATTCTTTGGATCACGACTGAAGTCTCGGCAGCCATAACTTTTACGGCTCTGATCTTTTGGGTCAGCTGGGCTGCTGGATTAACTTTGCTAACGATTGATGACAAAATTAAAAGCTTTGATTGAGCAAAAAATAAACATTGATTCGAGGTTCGGTATCATCGATTAAGACGGTAGGTTGAGTGAGTTTTCTTGATATATCCTGCATCTAATTTGTATTCTAAGCGCTGAATCAGCGTCTATAGTGATGCTAATTTTATAGTCACTGGAAATGCAAATCTTAGGTAGTTTTTATACGCCAATGATATGGCTCCAGTATCAATGTAGGCTTTGCATGGGTAATACTATTGCTGAGTTAGCAAGGCTGGTGGCGGAGGCAACGGGGGCTAAGAGATCGCCTTGGTGTTTCAATAAATTTAATGAGGCGCTATAGAAGTGGATAGGTTCATGGCGTAATGAATCATTTAGTTTGTCGACTTTAGGCCCAGTTATCAGCAGGCCTAAGGTTTGCCTGTGGCGAGATGATTTTTCCGCTAATTTAAGAGTATTAATATACGCTACTTTTTACTTCAAAATGAGTTATTTTGAATGACTTGCTTTCACTCATTGAGGGTTACTTTGTGTGAACGTATATTTAATCTAGAGCGGGGCTGGTTGTTAAATTCTTCAACTAGAGCGCATTTTAGATTTAGTTTATTAATTCCAATTGGTGAGGCATTGATATTAGGGGGCTTAAAATGAAAGAAATAATTTTATTATTGTGAAATTATTTTCCGAATGGCTGATAGTATTGCAAGGTCGAACTTCTCATGGTTATTCCAAAATCCAAATAAAGATTAAATTTGCCAACAATTAACATTAATTTTGAAAGTGATTTCGGCGGTAGTTTAAAATTTCAATAACTAATATATTTTTTAGGGATATTTAATGGTATGAAGGCTGTAATTTTAGCGGGAGGTCTAGGAACAAGAATTTCAGAAGAGACATATCTGAAACCTAAGCCAATGATTGAAATTGGCGGTAAACCTATTTTATGGCACATCATGAAAATCTACTCTTCCCATGGTGTAAATGATTTTATTATTTGCTGCGGATACAAAGGTTATGTAATTAAAGAGTATTTTGCTAATTATTTTCTTCATACATCCGATGTTACTTTTGATATGACACTCAATAAAATGGTGGTTCATCAGCGCAATGCGGAGCCGTGGAAAGTCACCTTGATCGATACTGGCGATGAAACTTTAACTGGTGGACGTCTGAAGCGAATATTAAATTATGTTCGAGATGAGTCTGAATTCTGCTTCACATATGGCGATGGAGTTAGTGATATTGATATTGGACGCTTACTCGAATTTCATCGCACACATGGTAAATTGGCTACCGTTACAGCGGTTCAACCTCCTGGGCGTTATGGGGCTCTCACCCTTGTTGATAATCAAGTAAAGGGTTTTACCGAAAAGCCTCGTGGTGATGGGGGTTTAATTAATGGAGGCTTTTTTGTTCTCTCTCCGGCATGCCTTGATTTTATTGGTGGCGATCAATGTACTTGGGAGGCTGAGCCACTGACAGCCCTTGCATCTTTGGGGCAGCTGATGTCTTTTAAGCATGAGGGGTTTTGGCAGGCCATGGACACCTTAAGGGATAAAAATCATCTAGAAGATTTATGGGCATCCAATAATGCGCCATGGAAAAGTTGGTAAAAGTCGATGGATGTAAGTTCTAAAAAATTTTGGCATGGGAAGAGAGTATTGCTCACTGGGCACAGTGGTTTTAAGGGTGCTTGGTTAGCTTTGCAGCTTTATCGATTGGGCGCAAAGGTTGTTGGAATTGGCTTGCCCCCAATTGATGCCCCTAGCCTTTTTAACTTAGTAGATGTTTTGGGGAGAACGGATAGTCATTTTGTAGATATTAGGGATGCGGATGCAATCTCAGCTATAGTAAAGAAAGCTCAGCCTGAGATTGTTTTCCATATGGCTGCCCAAGCGTTAGTTCGGCGAAGCTATAGGGATCCATTGGATACTTTCTCAACTAATGTCATGGGCACTGCTTCGGTGTTAGATGCTTTGCGTGGGATTGATTCGGTTAAGGTTGTCGTTGCCGTAACCACGGATAAAGTTTATAAAAATTTAGAGCGTATTCAGCCTTATCGCGAGATTGATGAGCTGGGGGGGTATGATCCTTACAGCGCCAGCAAAGCCGCAAGTGAGCTCATTATCTCGTCATATAGAGACTCTTATTTGGCTGAAAAGGGTATAGCGATTGCATCTGCGCGCGCTGGCAATGTAATAGGCGGAGGGGATTGGTCGGAAGATCGCTTGATACCAGATGCCATTCGAGCGTGGGATGCAAATATTCCACTTGAAGTTCGAAGGCCTGATGCGGTTCGCCCGTGGCAGCATGTTTTGGAGCCAATTAACGCGTATTTGGTCTTGGCTGAGAAGCTTTACAGTAACCCCTCTTTAGCTGGGGCGTATAACTTTGGGCCACAGTCGCAAGATGTTGCTACAGTTAGAAGTGTTGTCAAATTAGCAAATAAAATCTATGGGCATGGAAGTGTTTTATGGGGTGATGCCTACGATAGCCATCATGAAGCCGGGCTCTTATGCTTGGATGTGTCTAAAGCTAAAAAGTTATTGGGTGTGACCCCTTATTGGAGCTTGACGGTATCTGTTGAGCGTACTATGAAATGGTATCAGCAGTTTAGAGATGGTAAATCAGCCATTGAATTATGCGAGGCTGATATTCAAGAATTTTTTAGTTCTATGAGTAGTCAATAGTATGGGTATATTTTCTATATTTGACACACCTATTGCAGGGTTGATGGTCATAGAAAGAAAAGAGATTGGGGATGATCGTGGGTTTTTGGCGCGTATATTTTGCTCGGAAGAATTGAAGTGTGTGGGTTGGAAAAAGCCAATTGCTCAGATTAATCAAACTATAACTAAGAAAAAGGGTACGGTGAGGGGAATGCATTACCAAAATTACCCTTATGCTGAGATGAAGCTAGTCTCATGCTTGCAAGGTGAGGTTTGGGATGTTGCAGTTGATTTGCGCAAAAATTCACCTACATTTTTGAATTGGCATGCAGAAAAACTTTCTGCAAAAAATGGGCGCGCGCTATTGATTCCAGAAGGTTTTGCGCATGGTTTTCAAACGCTTGCAGATGATTGTGAGTTAATTTACGCTCATTCTGCGCCCTATCGTCGCGATTCTGAGGGAGGGATTCATCCCGAGGATGCGCGTCTATCCATCCCCTGGCCGCTTAATTTTTCTGAAATTTCTACTAGAGATTCTGGGCATCCATTGCTGAATGATCAATTTATAGGATTTAATTTATGAGATGCCGTCATTGTTCTGCGCAACTGTCGCATAATTTCTTGGATTTGGGTTTTTCACCGCCCTCTAATGCATACTTAACCACAGAAGATTTAACCAGGCCTGAAAAATATTACCCATTAAAGGTTATGGTTTGCAATCAATGCTGGCTTGTGCAGACGGAAGATTACACTCAAGCGGACGAGTTATTTGATGCAGAATATTCTTATTTTTCTAGTACATCGAAGAGTTGGTTGGATCATGCTGAGAATTTTTCTAAACGTATGATTGAAGAAATGGGGTTATGTGGGAATAGCTTTGTTATTGAAATTGCGTCAAACGATGGATACTTGCTTAAAAATTTTGTGAGAGAAAACATTCCCTGTTTAGGGATTGAGCCCACAGCAAGTACTGCTGAAGCTGCGGAAGCATTGGGTATCCCCGTCTTGCGGGAATTTTTTGGAGAACAGCTGGGTCGACGTTTATCTGCTGATGGTCGCCAGGCCGATTTAATTGTTGGGAATAATGTTTATGCGCACGTGCCGAATATCAATGATTTCACTTGTGGCTTGAAAGCCGCCTTAAGGGTTGGCGGGACAATCACTCTTGAGTTTCCCCATTTAATGAGATTAATTGAGTCATCGCAATTTGATACTATTTACCATGAGCATTTTTCATATCTCTCATTAAGCGTAGTGGATAAAATTTTTACAAGTTGTGGGTTACGTATATTTGATGTCGAAAAGTTAAATACCCATGGCGGAAGTTTAAGGATATTTGGATGTCACGCTGATGATGATAGGCCGGTGAGGGGGTCGGTAAAGGAGTTAATAGACGAAGAGATAGGTAATGGAGTTAAGGATTTAAGGCTATATCAAGATTTTCAATTCAAAGTTGATCAAATTAAGGATAATTTATTGACTTTTTTAATTGAGCAAAAGCGTAAAAATGTGAAAGTAGTGGCTTATGGTGCAGCAGCTAAGGGCTGCACGCTTCTTAATTATGCGGGAGTAAAACCTGATTTATTGCCGATTGTATTTGATGCCTCTATCTCAAAACAAAATAAATACTTGCCAGGCTCCCATATTCCAATTAAAGCACCAGGCGAATTGCGTGATATGGCGGTGGATCTTATCTTAATATTGCCTTGGAATATTAAGGAAGAAGTTATCGATCAGTTGTCATTTGTTGCTGATAAAGGGGCAAAATTTGTTGTTGCCGTACCAGAAATAAAAATTCTGCAACCTAGCTAAACTTTTCAAATATGAAAAAGAAAATTCTCCTTACCGGGGGATCCGGCTTCATAGGTCGCAATACTATTGATATATTGTTGAGCTGTGGTTATGAAATTCATGCGGTTACTTCGAGTGGCTCAATCATTTCCGGTAATATCAATTGGCATAGTGCCAATCTACTTGATTCAGCTCAGGTAAAGAAGCTTTGCATGGAGTTAAAGCCTAGTCATCTTCTTCATCTTGCGTGGTATGCCGAGCCAGGAAGGTATCAAGATTCCCCAGAAAATTTTAAATGGCTTGAAGCAACAGTATCACTTTTAAGGCATTTTGTTGATTTTGGTGGGCGACGCATAGTTATGGCTGGTACATGTGCCGAGTATAATTGGGATAATAAAATTTGCGATGAGTATTCCACCTTAAAAATGCCGCAAAGCCCTTATGCAGTCTGTAAAAATGCAATGCAGGAAATCTTGCATTCATACAGTAAAAATGAAAATATCAGTAGTGCTTGGGGCAGAATTTTTTTTCTATATGGACCTAATGAAGACCAAAAGCGGTTGGTTCCGTCTGCTATAAACTCTTTGCTTGGTAGAACGCCATTTATATGTAAGCATGGAGGTCAAATATGCGACTTTTTACATGTAGAAGATGTTGCCTCGGCGTTAGTGCATCTTCTGGATTGCGAAGTTAAAGGGGCTGTGAATATATGTTCTGGTCAGGCTATCGCATTACACGAGCTACTTTTGAAAATTGCTAAATTTTCTAATTCAAATCCTAGATTGATTAAATTCGACTCCCCGCTACAGGAGGGGGGGATGCAACCATTTGTTGTTGGTAGCAATAAAAGACTTACAGAGGAGGTTGGCTGGTCGCCTAAATATGATCTTGATCAAGGTCTTATGCAGACTATTGCAGCTCGCCGCTTAATATTTTAGTTGGCTGCCCACATAATCAAACATTTAAATTTGCAATTTAACGGATTATATCGAGCTGTTTCCCGGAGAGGTATTTTAAGTTTGGTCAGAATAAGATTGATTCCATCCACGTGACATGCAAAGCGACTTTTTCTAAAAATGCCTAAAGATAGCAATAAAAGGGTTAAAAAAATTCTACCCCTCATTCTAAATCTTTGGGCTTACTTTAGTCCAAAGAAAAAACAAGATTTTTATTTATTGTCAATATTAATGATATTGACTTCATTTATCGAAATATTAAGTATTGGCTCAGTCGTGCCGTTTCTGAGTGCTCTTACTGCCCCAGATACGGTTTTTGAAAGCCCAATCATTCAACCATTAATTTACTTATTTAAAATTAATACCGCTAACGGCTTATTAATTCCGATGGCGGTATTCTTTTGTTCCACCGCAATTTTGTCAGCAAGTGTAAGGTTAATGCTTCTTTGGCGGACTGCCAATTTGTCTTTTTCAGTTGGCGCTGAATTGAGTGCCGAAATTTATCGAAAAAGCCTATATCAGCCATATCATATTCATATTTCAAGAAATAGCAGTGAAATTATTAACGGGATTTCAAATAAGGCAAATACCGTCATCTATAGCACAGTTTTGCCTATACTAAATTTTATTTCTGGAGCAGTTTTATTGACGACCATTTTAGTCGTGCTTATTTATCTAAATCCCCTGATAACATTTATTGCATTTTTGGGTTTTGGATTTTCTTATGTAATTGTAGTTCGTTTAATTAAAAATCGCCTCTACGTTAATAGCAAAATAATTGCTTATGAGTCAAACAATGTTATCCAATCAATTCAAGAGGGCCTCGGTGGGATAAGGGATGTTTTAATTGATGGTTCTCAGGAAATTTTTTGTAAAAAATATGAAGCGGCGGATAGTGCTGTTAGGGGTGCTCAAGGTAGCAATCATTTTCTTAGTATTAGTCCAAAATATATTATGGAGGGAATAGGACTTGTTTTAATTGCAATATTGGCCCTAATTATTTTGGGCTTTCAAGATAGCGCTATTGGCATTATTCCAATGCTAGGCGCCTTAGCGTTGGGGTCGCAGAGGTTATTGCCGCTCTTGCAACAACTCTATAGTTCATGGGCCTCTCTACAAGGCGGACTTGATTCGTTGGGGGATGTGGTGGCGCTTTTGAATCAATCAATGCCAAAAAGCTCCAGCAAGCCATTGACCCCAATTTCCTTTACGCATGAAATAAGGTTGTCCAATATTTCATTTGGCTATGAGCCTAGTCAGCCCCTTGTCTTACGGCAAATTAATTTGATAATTTTGAAGGGGGAAAAAGTAGGGGTAATTGGTAAAAGTGGTTGTGGAAAATCTACTTTTTTGGATGTTTTAATGGGTCTTTTGCAGCCATCCGAAGGTAAGTTGAAGGTTGATGGTGAAGAAATACGGCAGCTTAATGCTCGTAATTGGCAAGAAAATATTGCCCATGTACCCCAGTCCATATATTTAAGTGACGCATCGATTATGGAGAATATTGCTTTCGGTGTTCCAATTGAGGAGATTGATATTGCTGATGTTATAAAGGCTGCCAAAGGTGCGAAGATAGATGGATGGATTAGTCGACTGCCAAACCAATATTTAAGTGGTGTTGGCGAACGTGGCTTACGACTTTCTGGCGGTCAACG
The DNA here is from genome assembly GCF_013307225.1 of Polynucleobacter tropicus. Lineage (NCBI taxonomy): Bacteria > Pseudomonadati > Pseudomonadota > Betaproteobacteria > Burkholderiales > Burkholderiaceae > Polynucleobacter > Polynucleobacter tropicus. The sequence continues at coordinate 311,359 of NZ_CP028942.1, forward strand.
CCAGCGCATCGGACTGGCCAGGGCTCTATATAAAAAATCAAGTTTAATCATACTTGATGAGGCAACTAGTTCGCTTGATACCGCCACGGAAGAGAGTATTATGGAAACGGTCCATTGTCTTGATTCAAATATCACCATTATCATGGTTGCGCACAGATTGAGCACTTTAAAGGATTGCACAAAAATTATAAAAATCGAGAATGGCAAAATTAAGTCCGAAGGTTCATATTCTGAATTGATTAATATTGAACCAATTAAAAATAAATTTTAATTTTTTGCAAATTTATTTAAATAAGTTCATAACATTCATTATTACTGACATAGTCGGTATAGAATGAGCATTTAATAAAAATCTACGGGGTTTGGAATTAGGAATAACATGTTTTGTTCAATTTGCGGTGAACGTAATATTACCGATGCTATTAAATCTAAGGATTTCAACAGAGGCATCGATAATAATGCTTTCTCATATTATCGATGCCTCTGTTGTCATTCTTATTTCTTGTACCCCACTCCTCATAATATAAGTTTCTACTACCATGGGGCATATCCCGCTTATAAACACACTTCGAATAAGAGCAATCAGGTTGACCTAGAATCGGATAAGCTGCGACTTATTAAAAAATATAAAAAAAGAGGAAAGCTAATTGAGGTGGGTCCTGCAGCTGGAGCTTTTATGCGTGTTGCAAGTGAGGCTGATTTTAAGGTCACTGGAATTGAAATGGATGAGAGTTGCTGTAAATATATAAGCCAGTCCATGGGTTTAAATGTTGTAAATTCATCATCACCTGCCCGGGAGTTAAGGTTGCAGGAAGATGTTGATGTTTGTGTGGCCTTTCATGTGATTGAGCATTTAGAATGTTTACCAGAATTCTTAGAGGCCGCATCTTCTTCATTATCGAGAAAGGGGATTCTTGTTCTATCCTCACCCAACCCAGAATCTCTTTCATTTAGAGTTTTTAAAAAATATTGGGTCCACCTTGATGCGCCTAGGCATTTATCTTTGGTCTCTATTGTGGCTCTGGACAGTCTGATGGGTAGGTATGGGATGGTAAGAATTGGTCTGCATCAGAATGATAGAGTTGGATGTCTCATTAGCGCTGCAGGCTGGAAAGATTCTTTGGTTAATATATGTCGAGGTACTAAGCCGCCGTTTAGATGGATTGCCAGGCTTGGACCTGTTCTATCATTCTTAATGCTTCCTTTTGATCGTATTTCGGGTCTGGGGGGTTCATACACAGCAATTTACTCATTTAAATCTAGCCAAAAAGATTTGGTTGGTCAATGAGTTTATTTGTCTTATACCTTGCGCGGGGTATGGATGGGGGTGCAAAGGCAACTTTTGATTTTTTCCGATCATATATGGCTGTTAATGCCGGTTGTAATCATCATCTAGGGGTTATTTTTAAGGGCTGGGACCAGCCCGAAGAAAAAGAAATTGCGCTTAACTTGGCAAGACTATGCAATGCTCAAATATTCGACTTTATTGACGATGGGTATGACTGGGGTGCTTACATACGCATAATGCCATATATTGATTCATATGATGAGATATGTTTTTTAAATACGTTTAGCCGTCCATTGGTTAATGATTGGCTGAGGTTGTTATCTCATGCTTTAAATAATACTGAAAATGGGCCCATTGGTGCGGCTGGTGCCACTGGATCTTGGGAGTCCTATTTGCAATGGCCTAATGCCAATTTTTTTTCGGGTGGCATAAGGCAGCGCCTAAAGTTTTTTAGAAATTACCTTAGATTTAAGCCGTACCCAAACTATCACTTGAGATCAAATGCTTTTATTTGCAAAAAAAGTATTTTTAATTTATTTTCAAAATCATTGAAAATTCCCAAGACTAAATTTGATGCCCTCCTTCTGGAAAGTGGTAGAAAAGGATTTTCAGCTTTTTTGCTTGGAATGGGGTACAAGCTGATTGTTGTTGGCGCCGATGGTAGCTCATATGCCCAAGAGGAGTGGGATAAAAGTAAAACTTTTAGGTCTGGAGGCCAGTTGAATTTAGTGGTGTCGGACAATAGAACGGCGCAGTACGACGAGGCAAGCTTGGTTGACAAAATAAGACTGCGGACTCTGACATGGGGGTCTTCAAGTGGGCCAATCTAAAATGCTTATAACATATGTAATTCCTGTATTAGATCAAGAGCGCACAATTTTAAGGGCTGTCTTTTCGGCGCTTGCTATTGCTGAGGAGTTGGATGGCGCCATTTTGGTGTGCGTAAATAAATGTAGTGATTCCACCCTAGATCTGGTCTCAGGCTTGCGGAATGATCGAATTACTATCCTATCATCTGATGTTTTATTGAGTATGAGAGAGAATGCCTTAAGGGGCTTACTGGAGGTTAAGACGCCCTATGCTTGTTTCCTTAGTGGCGATGATTGGTTGCCATTTGATGGGCAAATCCAGTTAGCCGCAGTTGCTCAAGAGGCGTTGATTAATAACTTAAGCCCCGTTTTTTTTGGCGACTACCATATTGTGCTCAATCAGAACGATGATTCTAAAAATGTTATTTGTAGTTTAGAAGAAACGTGGTCGAGCACTCCAAGACGGAGGCAAAGGGAAAATATTATAAAAATCCATTTACCCAATCTTAACGGCGCCTGGGTACCAATTGATTTATTCATAGCGGGCATGAAGGCTATCCCCTTATATATGCCTGAAGAGCTTACTAGTTATGCTGGTGACGTTCCATTTTGGTGGTTTTTAGTTGATTCTGCAGTGGTGCAGTATGTTCCAGTAAATCAGGTGAATTACAACGGTGAGTTGGATGGTATTGAAGTGGGTGGATACCAAAAGAGAGCTAGGCACATGCAGCTCCAAGGGATATTTTCTTTTTATTCAAATCTTTTGGATGATAAATCAATGGAAGAATATTTTTCTATGATTTCAAGAGAAAAAATAAATGCCTTAACTTTCTCGAAAAATATATCAAAAAATGAGTTAAAAAAAATAGCTAAAAAATTCAGCCATCAGAAAGATCCATGGATTAATTATGTGATTTATGGGGCAATTGAAAATTATTATCTAATGTTTCTATTCTATCAATTTTTTACGAGAGTTTATAGAAAATTAAAAATATGGAAAAAATAAAAAATGGATATTCTAGCGGCTTTATTGCCGCTATAGCAGCTTTATGTCTGCTGAGTTACGAATTATTTTTTACATTTTGTGCGCTGATTGGGTATACATATCCAGGTTCTAACAGTAGCCCCATTTTTAAAATTTATGCGGGGGTATTGTTTTTAATCGCTATCATGATTTTTTTGAAAAATAATTCAAAGCTCAGCCTCAATTTTTGCCTAATTCTACAAGAAAGAATACTAATATTACCCTTTTTGATTTGTGGGGCATATATATTTTCTGTTATTGATAGGGGTAGCATAAATAAGACCGCTGAACTATACATCTTATATTATTTAGTATTTAGTTTACCTGCATTAATTATGGGTATTTTGATTGGCAGATTAAGTTTAATAGATTACTTTATTAAAATAATTGATTTATTTGTATTTATTGCAAGTATAGCGATTTTTAAATCATATATTTTTGGGTACTTATTTGGACATCGTTTTTCGAATTTTGGGGGCGTCGACTATCAAAGTGCATCATACATATCGGCAATATTTTTCGGATTGAACCTCTATTTTGTTTTATTTTTAAAAGAGGGAAGGTATAAGTATTTTAGAATTTTGATGGGTACAATTTTATTCCTTGGGGTCTTGATTCCAGAAGGTAGGGGCGGATTTCTTTTAATGATCTTATATATAATATTTTTTGTTATATCATATATATATCTGGGTGTGAAAAAGATAAATCCAAAAAAAAATTCCTATATTTTCCTAGCTATTATTTTTATCGCTCCAATATTGGCGGTTGGGTTTAATAAGCTGGATAATTCTGGGAGGGGATTGAAGCGTGCTTTAGAGTACTTGGAGTATAACGATCACCATAAATCTGAGGCCAAGCCAACTCCGCCTCATAATGATTCCGATGCTGGCGATAAAGGCAAGCTCGAGGAGGGCGACGTTAAGATATTGGACGCTGCAAATGCAATTAATGCGCCAATACACCCTTGGTTGAAAATGACGGGGATTAATTGGAGTGGAACTTCAAATCGTGGGGCGCTCTACTCAAATACTATCAGGCTGATAATTGAACGGCCATTTTTTGGATATGGCCTATTTGGATTTTGGGATATATCTGGCTACCCTCACAACATAGAGTTGGAAATTTTTCTGCAGGGCGGGATTTTTTATTTTTCTCTTGCGGTAATTTTCTTTTTTTATTTTGCTAAAAATTTATATAAGTTAATATCTTTAGATTCAAAAAATTTAATAATTCTAATTATTTTTATGCTCCCGCTTGTTAGACTCCATGTATCCGGTACATACATCAGTGAGGCATCGTTATGGTTTTGCATTGGACTGGCTTTTTCCAGGCCAGATCTGGGGCGATCTTAAGATTAACTTATCCCCTTAAGTGCGGTGGTTGAAAATGCAAAGAATTCTTCATATAGTCAGAAAAATGGATCATGGCGGCGTTCAATCCATGATCATGAACTACTACAGAAACATTGATAGAAAAAAAATTCAATTTGATTTTTTAGAGCTGGAGAGTGGTCAAAGTTTTTATGCGGATGAAATTGGGCTATATGGCGGTCATATTTTTAAGCTTGAGGGGTCTGGATCTCATTTAAAAAAATTTTACTTATATTGCAAATTTCTGACTGTTAATAGGCCGTCGGCAATTCATTGCCATTTAAATTGGCTTAACGCAATATTCTTATTTTCAAGCCTTATTTTTTTAATACCCATAAGAATTTCTCACAGTCATAATGCATTACTTCCCGCAAGAGGCGTAGATTTAATTATTAAAAAAATCCTTAGAGTAGTTATCAATACATCTTCCACCCATAGATTCTCTTGCTCCACAGAATCGGCTATCTGGCTTTATGGTGCGGAGGTCATTTATTCGAATAATTATACTTTGATAAGGAATGCTATTGATCCAGTCAAATTTACTTATGAGGATGCTTCGAGGGAGTTAAAGAGGGCCGAGCTTGGAATTGTGAATGAATTAGTTATTGGCCACATTGGGCATTTTAATGTTCAAAAAAATCATACTTTTATACTGGAAATTTTTAAAAATTTGGCTAATTTAAATCCAAATGTAGTTTTAGTCCTAGTTGGGACTGGCGATTTGTTTTTAGATGTAAGTGAGATGGCAAAAGAGTATGGGATTGAGCGGCAGGTGCGTTTTTTGGGAGATCGCGTGGATATTCCCGAGTTATTTGCTGCGTTTGATATATTTCTTTTTCCCTCTTTGCATGAAGGCCTTCCGTTTGTTTTGCTTGAGGCTCAAGCCGCTGGGGTCCCATGCGTTATTTCGGACGTTATTACACGAGAGGTGGCTATTGGAGACGGCGTCTTCTTTATCGGGCTTAACGAGCCTGCAAAAACTTGGGCCAGTGAGATTGTGAGTATTGATTTAAAAAGGAGGAAGGGGAATCTAAGCTCAATTTACTCCTATGGTTATGATATTCGCGCCGCTGCAAAAGAACTTCAAGCCAATTATATGCTGGCATTTTCATCCCTATCAAATTAATTAGTTGTGACAATTTATCCAGCCATTAAGCTGTTGCTAATTTCTCCCGGTCGACTCCCAATACCAGCTTACGAGGGGGGCGCTGTTGAAAATTTGCTAGAAATTTTCTTGGAGTTTAACGAGGCTCACCAACATTTTGAAATACTTTGCGCATCAGCATCTCCACTTTGCCAAGAAGGGCTGGCTGCTGGGTTTAAAAAAACAAGTTTTCTATATATAAAAACGCGCTCTTTAAGATTTCTTGTTAAAAAAGCACTCTTTAAGGTTGTGAGATTTTTTGGTTTTGGCTTAATTGAAGATGTGTATTTTCAAGAGGTCTTGAGAAATTTAGGCAAAAAAATTCACGATTTTGATCTTGTAGTTATTGAAAATACTCCAGAATATATTCTTCCTTTGAGAAAAGTGTATAAAGGCTATGTAATTTTGCATTTGCACAATAATTATTTGTATCAAAAAACCCATTTAAACGAAGAGATTATTCGTTCTTTTGATGAAATATATGGGGTAAGTGATTTTATTTTGAGCCAGCTCCAAAATCGCATAGATTCACAAAGAATGCATCTTTTGTACAATGGGATTAAGGTTGGTAAATTTAACCCAAAAAATCCACTTGAAGATTGCCGGTATTCTCGAGCCTCTTTGAATATTCGACCTGATGAGTTCGTAATTTTATATGCAGGCAGAGTCGCCGAATCAAAAGGGATTATGCTATTGATCGATGCATTTAAGAAACTTGCAAAAATATATCCAGCTAGATTGATTATTGCAGGTGCGCCAGCCTTTAAGAACTCCAGTGATGATGATTGCATGGTGGGGGCTAGGGCGTTAGCGGCTGACTTGGCGGACAGGGTTATTTTCTTGGGTTATGTGGATTATGATGCTATGCCTTCTGTATACCGTATCGCGGATATTGGCGTGGTGCCATCCCTTCAGCCTGAGGGGTTTGGGTTGACGGCTTTGGAGCATCTGGCTGCGGGTAATCCAGTGGCAACCACCGGATTGGGCGGACTGTCGGAGGTTATTGATTGTGCAACTGGATATTTATTGCCTATAGCCTCAGACGCATTCATTGATAAGTTCGTGGCAATAATTGGCCATCTTTACGAAAACCCTGAATTGCAAAAAAGCATGTCAAGACTTGCAATTGCTAGGGCTGAGCGGTTTTCAGATTCAATTTATTCCCAGCGTTTTAAAAGTTTGCTACAAGAATCATTTGCGCGCGCCGTAGCAAAGAAAAGGCATATATGAAAGTGTTATTTATTCAGCCATATGTTGCGCATTATCTCTCCCCACTTTTTGAGAGGCTAAGTAGGAGTCACGAGATTACTGTACTGCATAGTGGAGAGCTTGCTTCGCAGAAAAAATTTAGCGAAATAATACTGTTGCTGATTAAACTTGGCCCCTTTTCTTTACTTTAAAAAAAATATATATTCCATTTGCAATGAGTATGATGTTGTGGTGTCTGAGGCAAACCTAAGATACTTGGATAGAAACTTATTAATATTGTGGCCATTTAGAAAATTTAAGTGGGTGGCTTGGGGTATAGGCGTTTCAGCATCATATAAAAATAAATTTCATAAAAATAGGGGGCTTGATCGTGTGAGGGCATTCCTCTTCAATAGGGCGGAAGCGCTAATATTTTACTCTAATTACCCTATTGAGTTGTATGCAAAACTTGGAGTTTCCAGGGATAAGCTTTTTGTTGCGCACAATACTGTAGATATTTCATCGGGAGAGCATGATCCCATTGAAAAAAGAAAGATAATTTTTGTTGGAACTCTTTATAAAGAAAAGAATATTTTTTCTTTATTGCATGCTTATAAAAAATATGTTTCATGTAGCGCTAGCCCGCTTCCGCTTTCCATAATTGGTGATGGTGAAGAGTTTTTTGAGGTTGAGCGCTGGATTATAGAAAATAAATTGGATGGCTTGGTTGGACTTGAAGGTGCGATTTACGATCCTTCTGGGCTTGCGCTTCACTTTAGGGAGGCTTATGCGTGTATCTCTCCGGATCAGGCTGGCTTAAGTGTTTTAACAAGTATGGGATACGGCGTTCCCTTTATCACCAAGAGAGATGCGTTTACTGGCGGTGAAATTTTTAATATTGAACATATGAAAAATGGAGTTCTGTATGGTGAGGATGATGAGCTTGTTTCAATTTTTAATGAAATTGAAGGCAATAGAGATGTATTCATTGAGCTAGGAGAAAGAGCTTTGAAGCATTATCGTTCTAGTAGAACAATGGATCAAATGTGTGAATCTATAGAGCGGGCAATCAACTTTGCGGCAAGAAAATCATCGTAGTTTCTGTAATAGTCTAACTCGTCATAAAAGTCTGAGGCTAAAACTAGACATATGGTATTGGGTTTGAAATTTAGCTCTTCCGCCCAGATCATCGGGGGAATGTGTAAGCCTACAGTTAACGCATTTAAATGAACAATTTTTTTTGAAGATCCATCATCTAGAGCTACATCAAATGATCCATTAATACATATAAGCAGTTGATGTAGCTCTTTGTGAGCATGGGACCCTCTCGATTTCTCTGGAGGAATGTCGTGGAGATAAAACACCCTCTTGATATGGAAGGGGATATTTGGCGGTCCTTCAATGACTGTTAATTTTCCCAGATCTTTGGATGAGATGGTCGATAGATCAATAGCCTGACAATCTTGAATTTTTGTATTGGGGATCACGTTTTTTCTGTTACCGTTCTTATAATCTGTATTAAAATTTAGCTTAAATCTTATATTAATAATGCTCAAATTTTTTGATTTATTAAAAAATAATCTTTGCATGCTTCCTATTTAATGGAGTTTTAGATTGATAAATGTTTGGGAATATGCTGCTGAATTCGCCCTAGAGAAGCAAGAGATTTATGAGGCTATTGATACAGTTTTTAGCTCTGGAAGATTGATACTCGGCCCGCAAACTGAAGCTTTTGAGGAAAAATTTGCAAAATGGTGCGGCGCAAATTTTTCTGTTGGGGTTGGCAATGGCACTGATGCAATATTTTTAGCCTGCAAGGCACTTGGTCTCCAGAGTGGGGATGAGGTCATTACCGTGGCAAATACTGCTGTTCCTACGGTGTCTGCAATCGTAGCGGCTGGTGGCGTACCTGTTTTTGTGGATGTCAATCCCGATACTTATCTTATGGATATTAATCTAGTTGAAAAAAAAATATCTGCTAAGACAAAGTTAATTATCCCGGTTCATCTATATGGCCAAATGGTTGATATGGATCCATTGATGGCGTTAGCGGGCAAATATAAAATTCAGGTGATTGAAGATTGTGCTCAAGCGCATGGCGCAAAATATAAAGGTAGAACGGCAGGAACGATTGGGGATGTCGCCGCCTTTTCTTTCTATCCCACAAAAATTCTTGGTGCCTATGGAGATGCAGGACTATGCCTCACAAGCAATGAGGTTGTGCGAGATAAGTTGCGACGATTAAGATTTTACGGGATGGAAAAAAACTACTACTCAATCGAGCATGGCTATAACTCTCGTATTGATGAACTTCAGGCTGCAATTTTACTTAAAAAGTTGGAGCATTTAACTTCATATATTAAGGCTCGTCAAAAAATAGCCAGAATATATGACCATGGCTTGCGAGGAACTAGCTTCATTTTGCCTCAATCAGCACCTCAAAATGAGCACGCGTACTATTTGTATGTTTTGCGCCATAGCAGAAGGGATGAGGTTATCAGGCTATTGAGCGAAAAATTAATCAACGTAAATATATCTTATCCTTGGCCCATCCACACCATGAAAGCATTTGATCATTTGCAATACAAGCTGGGTGATTTGCCTCATACAGAATTGGTTGCAGCAGAAATTTTTTCATTGCCTATGTACCCACAGCTGGAAGAGAGTCAACAGTTTCGAGTTATGGATGTATTGAGAGAGATTGATCATCAATTAAGTTAATATTGATATGCTAAAACTGCAAAAAATAGAGCAATTCGTAACTTTATTTGATTCTGCATTTGCACCCCAGGGATTGGCTCTGTATAAATCTCTGTGTCGCCATGTTGACCGTTTTAATCTTTGGATAATTTGTTTGGATGATGAGGTTTATTTTTCCTTAGTCAAATTGGGATTACCTTTTATCACTCTTCTTCGCTTGTCAGATTTAGAGACGGCCGAGTTGAGGGGTGTTAAAAAGAATAGATCGAAAGCTGAGTATTGTTGGACCTTAACACCTTTTGCTGCAAATTTTGTCTTTGATTTGGACGGCTCTGTAGATCGAGTGACCTATTTGGATGCGGATTTGTGGTTTTTGAGGGATCCAAGGGAGATTTTTGATGAGTTTGAATCCTCTTGTAAGAAAGTACTGATTACTAAGCATGCTTTTCATCCGCTCAGCGACACATCTGCCGAGCGGGGTAAATTTTGTGTCCAGTTTATTATTTTTTCTCGAAGCAGCGTGGAATCTGTCCAGAAGTGGTGGCAACATAAGTGTTTAGAGTGGTGCTTTGCAAGACTTGAGGATGGAAAGTTTGGGGATCAGAAGTATTTAGATCTATGGCCCACCCTGTTTGGGGATCAAGTGCACGTGTTAAAAAATGAAAGTGCAGCTTTAGGTCCATGGAATGCGCTTAGATTTCCATGGAGCGATGGAATTTTTTATCACTTTCATAGTTTGAGAATATTAAGAAAAAACTGGGTAATATTGTCCAATAATGGATATTTCTTGCCAAACCCATTAATAGAGTCTGTATACAAACCGTATTTAAGTGACTTAGCGCTTGCTCAGGCGGAATTAAAAAAAATTGGGGGGAGTCAAAAAAAACAATTTTTATTGTTTAGTTTTGACACGTTCAAGTTAATCTTACGAGGCTTCCGCCGATATTATTTAACGCTATTAATGTTTTTACCGACTTGCAGAAAAATTAAAAGATAGACTCAACGATCTTGCAAAAAATTAAAAAAAGAATATTGCTAAGTTTTGGCACTCGTCCTGAGGCTATAAAAATGGCACCTTTGATTCATGCATTGAAGGCGTTGCCCAATGATTTTGAGGCTATTGTATGTGTTACCGCCCAGCATCGAGAAATGTTGGATCAAGCTCTAGAGATATTTAGCATCACCCCGGATTTTGATTTAAATTTGATGAGGAGGGGGCAGGATTTGCATAGTCTTACTGGCGAGATGTTGATCGCCATGCGAGATGTAATACAGAAGACCGCACCCAATCTATTATTGGTCCATGGAGATACAACCTCAACTTTTGCTTCCGCAATAGCTGGTTTTTATAGTAACTTGCCTGTTGGGCATATTGAGGCTGGGTTGAGAACTGGCAATATTCTTCAGCCCTTTCCTGAGGAATTCAATCGTCAGGTAGTCTCGAAGATTGCAAAGTGGAATTTTGCCCCCACTGAAAGATCGAAATTAAACTTGCTGAAGGAGGGTGTCAATCCAGGGTCAATATTTGTTACTGGTAATACTGTGATTGATTCACTGTACTGGATTTTGCAAAAATTAGATTTGGATGATTCGAGACGAAATCGATGGGTTTTAGAATTATCCGGTGTGCTAGGTTTTGATTGGCAATCAAAACCTTTTGTTTTAATTACCGGACATCGAAGAGAAAATCATGGGGATAATTTCATTCAAATTTGTAAGGCTCTAAAGCAACTAGCGCACCGTTTTAAAGCTGTAGAGTTTGTTTATCCCGTGCATCCAAACCCAGCAATTTACGAAGCTGCGCATCGGCTGCTCGGGTCAATTGATAACATATATTTAATTGAACCCTTGGAATATGAGCCATTTATTCTTTTGCTTAAGGCGGCATATATTATTCTAACTGATAGCGGAGGTATTCAAGAAGAGGCTCCAAGCTTAAAAAAGCCAGTTTTGGTGATGAGGGATACTACCGAGCGGCCAGAGGGAGTTGAAGCTGGCGCCATCCGACTTGTTGGTACAGATGCGGATGAAATTATTAAAAATGTATCGGAACTTCTTACGAATAACATACTTTATCAGGACATGATTAATTCCGATAATCCTTACGGTGATGGAACGGCTTGCCAAAAAATTATCTCAATATTGAAGGATTGTTAAGTGATTGCTATTGTGGAAAAAAAGCCAACAATTTGTGTTATTGGTTTGGGTTATATAGGCCTGCCAACAGCTGGGATATTGGCTGCAGCTGGGTATTCTGTAGTTGGTGTAGATGTTGATTCCAAGGTTGTTGATCTAGTGAATAAGGGCTGTATTCATATTGTAGAACCGGGTCTTGAGAAGTTAATACAAGAATCAGTCAAATCAGGTCGCTTATCAGCATCAGTAACGCCACAATTGGCGGATGTATATTTGATTTGTGTGCCTACGCCGTTTATTGAAAGTTGTTCGTCAATACCTCAACCAAATTTAGACTATGTCTTGGCTGCTGCGAGTAGTTTAATTCCATTTCTTAAGGGTGGTGAATTGGTTATTCTTGAATCAACCTCGCCCGTTGGTACAACTGAAAAAGTTTACGAATTATTTCGGTCTCAGGAAATAAGTATTCATATGGCCTACTGTCCCGAAAGGGTTCTTCCTGGGAATATTTTGCACGAGTTAATTTTTAATGATCGCATTGTTGGCGGACTTACCCCAGAGTCAACAACCCTAGCCTCTGAATTTTATAAATCTTTTATTAAGGGTGCTGTAATTGGAACAAGCTCCAACACGGCAGAAATGTGCAAATTAACCGAGAATGCTTTTAGGGATCTTAATATCGCATTTGCAAATGAATTGTCCATGATATGTGGTGAATTAAGAGTAGACGTAAATGAATTAATTTCCCTGGCTAATCATCATCCGCGCGTGAATATATTGCAGCCGGGCCCAGGGGTTGGCGGACATTGTATTGCTGTAGATCCATGGTTTATTGTAGCGAGAAGCCCGCAACGCTCTAGATTGATTAAAGCTGCCCGCGAAGTAAATAATCAGAAGGTTGAATGGGTCATAACGGAGGTGGAAAAAAAAATATCGGACTTGTCGGCGATAGAAAAACGGCCATTGATTGCGTGCTTGGGATTGGCATTTAAGCCGAATATTGATGATTTGCGGGAATCCCCTGCGGTATCGGTTGTGCGTGCATTGAAAGAAAATAATATCGACCTTATCGTTGTTGAGCCAAACATAGAAAGTCACCCTGAGTTTTCTTTGGCTCAGTTAGATCGGGCTTTGAGGGATGCTGATTTAATTGTTGTTCTAGTCGCTCATCGAGAGTTTGTCGAGGCAGCAATCGCTGGAAAGTTTGATAGACGTGCCGTAGTGGATTATTGTGGCGCCACTAATTTTTTTTGAGGCTTAATAGAATACCCATCTTTTGATTTCGAATTTCTTAATGATCGCTAACCATCAAAAAATTCATAGGATATCTCGCTTTATATTTTTGGTAATTGGAGACTGTGTTCTCTCGATTTCATCTACCGCTCTAATATATTGGATCAGGCTTGATGGGGAAGTGTTAAACCCCCTGGACAGGCGTGTTATTGGAACTTATGCCCTAGCACTTTTGGTGGGTATTTCAGTATTGGCGTTGAAGAAAATTTACGACCAAGCAACCAGATTTGCTGATATGGCATTTTTGGGGTTGGTGGTGAGGGCCTGTATAGGCTATTGGGGAATTTTTTTCCCATTAACAATACTGCTTAATTTTTTTGGTTTTGAGTGGGTCTCTAAGTATGTTGGGCTAATCCAACCTATTTTGTTTTGTAGCTTAATTATTGTGTATAGATTAATTTTGCAATCAATATTAGGCATATTAAATAAAAAAACAGAATTAAACAGACGGGGCGGTGACAATATATACATCTATGGCACTAGTTTAGATGCAAGGCATCTTGCAGAGTCTATTTATAGGTTGAGAGGGCATAAGGTTGTGGGATTTGTCGAAAATGATCCGACTCTCTGGGGTCGAGTTGTTTCTGGTATAAAAATTTATTCGATGACTCAGTTCGCTGATATTGCAAGGAATAAGCTTGTAGATGAATTGATTGTTGCCTTACCTGCAGGAAACTCCGAAGAGAGGCGCATAATTTTTGGAAGGCTTGTAAACCTGCCACTTCGAGTTCGAGTTTATGATGCCCCGCCTCCTTTAGGGGTAGAGCATGGTTCTATTGAGGATAGCATCCGAGAGTTGGATTTAGACGAGTTAATTGATCGGGAAAGTTTTAATTTTGACTATTCGCGTATTAATCAGTCAATATCCGGTAAGGTGGTTATGGTTACTGGGGCCGCAGGAAGCATAGGAAGTGAAATTAGTCGCCAAGTCTTGGGAGGCAATCCAAAGCTTCTGATTTTATTCGACCATAGCGAGCATGATTTGTACAGGCTTGAGCAAGATTTGGCTGGTGTAGGCTCATTAAATGTGCCTATTAAATCTGTGTTGGGCTCAATACTTGATGTAAGTCTGATGCAGAATATTATTGAGGGTCTTGGCGTTCAGGTAATTTTTCATGCCGCCGCTTATAAACATGTGCCATTATTGGAGTCCAACTTAATTTCTGGTATCCAGAACAATGTCTTGGGCACGATTTCTTGTGTAGACGCCGCTCTTTTTAAAAAGGTGGAGGCATTTATCCTCATATCTACTGATAAGGCTGTAAGGCCAACTAGTTTAATGGGCGCGACTAAAAGATTGGCTGAGATGTACGTGCAGGCGGCCCAACAAACGGCTATCAAAAATCAATATTCTACAAAGTTTTCAATAGTGCGCTTTGGCAATGTTTTGGGTAGCAGTGGTTCTGTTATTCCTCTATTTAGAGCGCAAATTATGAAGGGTGGCCCGATAACAGTCACAAGTCCAGATGTGACCCGTTATTTTATGACTATAGGCGAGGCGGTGCACTTAGTGTTAAATGCATTTGCTATGGGTGCTGGAGGCGAAGTTTTTTTATTGGATATGGGTGAGGCCGTTAAGATAATTGATCTTGCCAAAAAAGTGATTCAATTTTCTGGACTCTCAATTAGGAGTGAGATTAATCCTAATGGGGACATTGAGATAGTCTTCATAGGATTGCGTCCTGGTGAAAAACTTTATGAAGAGCTTTTGTTAGAGGGTAATCCGATTCCAACATTGCACCCAAAAATATATATTGCCAATGAGCCATTTCAATCTCTTGAAAGTCTTGAGGGTGCCATCAATGCAATTAAGATAGCATGCCATGAAAGAGATGAGGAGCGAGCTCGAATCCTAATCATGGGGTTGGTAGAGAAAGTTAATCTGAGTAAATGAGTTCAGGTGCAACGCCAAAAATCTCAATAGTGACGGCTATCTATAACCGTGAAAAGTCTGTTAAATCCCTTTGTAATAGTTTTAGCACCCAGACATATTCAAATAAAGAGCACATTATTGTTGATGGGGGTTCCAATGATGGGACATTGAGACTATTGGAAGAGTATTCTCATAAATTTGGCTGCTATCTGATAAGTGAGCCAGATGAAGGGATATATGATGCCATTAACAAAGGTGTTCGATTGGCCACGGGTGAGATTATTGGGCTTTTGCATTCAGATGATTTGTTTGCGAATCCAAATATTTTGGAGTTAGTAGCCAAGGAATTTTTAGATCCAACATTAGACGCAATATATGGGGATGCAGTTTTCTTTGATGCAAAAAATAGCTCAAAATTTATACGCAAATATAGCTCTCGCCGATTTTCATTAAAGTCAATTGCCTGGGGCTGGATTCCAGCGCATACCACTTTATTTGTTAGACGTAGGGTATTTGAAAAACATGGAATGTATAAAACAAATTATAAAATTGCGGGGGATGTAGAGTTTATTTCCAGGATTTTTACTTCCGAGGGGTTTAGGTCGAAATATATTCCTGTAATTTTAGTGCGTATGGGTATTGGTGGCATAAGTACTGCGGGTTTAAAAAATACAATTTTATTGAATATTGAAATGATGCGAGCACTCAAAGAAAGTGGCGTTAAGACAAATTTTTTTAAGATACTATCGCGCTACCCTTTGAAGATGTTGGAATTCTTTAATTTCAAATAATCAAATTAAGATTTGTGGTCAAGAAGCTGATGGTTGTTTTAAGAATGATATGAAAATTATTGCGACCTTAAAGAGGAGCATGTCAATTTATGTGGCCGGAAATCTAATGGTCAAGGGATTGTCTTTCATAGCAATTCCAATATACGCTAATATTTTTACTCCAAATGATTTTGGAATTATTGAGATGGTTATAGTCTCTGGATTGTTTATGGCGACGTTGTCGAATCCTGGGGTGGATTCTGCTTTTTCAAGTTTGTTTTTAAAAATTGAAACGTATGGGAATACAAGGCGTTCTATAATTTTTTCTTCGGTGTTGCAAATGCAAATTATTTGGGGCCTGCTAATTCTCCTCATTGCTCTATTTATTAGCAAGCCTCTCTCTGAGTATTTAGGTGGTGAAAAATATTATTGGTATTATTTTGCTTTAAACTTTATAGGAGTATTCTTCACTCAAATAATGCTTTATGTAATGGATGGAATGAGGTTGCTTCATAGAGCATTGCCCTGCTTTCTATTGCTTCTGGCTCAGTCCGTTACTAGCATTGGTTTGTTGCTAATATTTGTAGTGTCTATGAAAATGGGAATACTTGGAGTATTTTTAGCATCAACGATTTCATCATTTATTCTTGCGATTTTTTCTTGGGCGCTAATGCGCAACTACCTAATGGTGAGGGTTCCAAGAAAGCCTATAGTTATTCGGGTGTTAAAAATTTGTTTGCCATTATTGCCAGCCGGTGTTCTCACTTATATCTTAATGAATGGAAACAGGTGGATTCTTGAATACTACTTTGGGGCTGAAGCGGTTGGGTTATTTGTGCTGGCTGCTAAATTTAGTTTATTTGTAACGATTTTTTTAGAGGCATTTAGGATGGCATGGTGGCCTTTAGCTTTGCGGGCAATGCAATCACCAGGCGGCAAAGGGCATTTTTATTTATTGTCAAACCTATATGTTGGGGTTGCATGTGCGGCAATTGTATTTATAACTTTTCTTTCGCCTTATCTTTTAAAGAATTTTACTGCCCCCGCTTATTATTCTGCTTGGCCTATGGTTAGCATCTTTTGTTGGCAAGTATTTTTTTATATTTTTGCATTAATATTTTCCCCGGGCATATGGGTCACACATAAGACGTATTTAAGTTTACCAATTTCAATAGCATCCGTAATTGCAGGGGTAATTTTCTCCTGCATGCTGATACCTAAATTTGGGGCAATTGGCGCAGCAATCTCAAATTTATTAATTTTTATAGTCTTTTGCGTTATTACAATATTTATTAGCGAGATTTATTGGAGAGTTAATTACCCCATTCGAAAATTTTTTCTGCAAATATTTGTTTCGTTAATGCAAATGTTGGTAATGGTAAATTTTTACGACTCTTTGCCATTTTGGCTCTTATTTTTGATTGCTGTTCTGGTTGGGTTCGGCTTAGTTTTTTCTTCGATACAACTTAGGGAGCTTAGAAAATTTATTTTTTGAAATATTTTTTGTGGAGGGGCAACAAAAAATAACCAATGGTTGAGGATCGAAAAATTATGTCAATTACAATGCGGAGAAAATTATTTAAGACTGAATTTAGTTTTTTATCTGGATAGGCTCCGTCAATTTTTTCTTGCTAGCTCATATAAAAGATATATCAATATTTTCTTTCCAGTTGGCCAAAACTTGAAATTTGTTTCACCGTAATTTCTTGCAACTTCTTTGGTGGGGAATTCTATTCGTTTAAGTCGTAATTTATAAGAGCGAACTACCATCTCAATGTCGATGGAGAGGCCACGATCAAGCACCTCCATTTTCCTAAAGGCAGCTTTATCCCAGCCTTTGAATCCATGCAAAACATCGCGGATCCAAACACCTTCACGGCGCCATATAATGTATGCAAGGATTGAAAGTGCTAATACAGCCCATTTTCTAGGCCGAAAAAAAGATTGATCCTCTTCGTTGCTCGAGTTTGATAATTGCCTGCTAGCAATTATCAATTGAGCCCCTGCGTTAAAGTGGGGGCGAAATTTTTTTAGGTCGTCTGTTGGTAAGGTGCCCTTTGGGAAAAAGGCTACAACAGCATCTCCGGAAGCCAATTCATTTGCATAAACGTAGGCGGCATTCAGGCCAATTTTAGGCTGAGGAAATACGGGAATATTTACTGAATTTAAATATTCAATGGTGCCGTCGTTGCTGCCTCCATCAACGGCAAAAATTTCATGAAATTCATCTCTTGGAATTTTTGGTACATCGGTTTTGCATCCTTGCAGTTCATTTTTAACAATTAAGCATAATGAGATTTTCATCAATTTATAGCCCGCTCAATTTTGAAGCAAGGTCAAGCGCTTCCGATACGGCTACATCTGAATTCATATGCTCCCATTTCCCCCATCTTCCTAGGCCGATAATTTGATGATTGGATGCCCATTCCAGTATTCCCCGAATTGCTTTTGGTTTATCAAGGGTATTAACGGGGTAGGCGAATTCATTTGTGAATCGTTGCCCTGTGGTCGGATGGGAGCGATTTGAATTCGTTTCTGTCCAATATCCTCTGCCACTATTCGTAAAGTTGGATCTTAAGAGTAGTCGATGGTGCGCAATGCTTTCATCGGGGTTATAAATCCAATGCGACTTATTCTGTAAAGTCTGTGGAACATAATCTACATTTATTGATACATTTTTAAGTTGATAAATGAGTTTTTGGATCTCTAGGGGCATATTGCAGTATGATGTCCAAAGAGTCCATGGAATTGTATTGATAATGTAACTGGCCGACCACTTGTTATTAACCACTCTTTTGACTGGATCAATCGTTTTTATTGGGCAATTCAAGTGCAGCATGTCTCCAAGCTGCCCCCCCATTCTTCGCCAAACCTCTCCATACCCATACTTTTTGGGGTAGAAGAATCTTCCGTGAGCTGATAGCTGGCCAGTAGGCCTTGACTCCAGACAGCTCAAGAGCGTATCTTTGAACGAAACATTGGGGAGCTTATGAAGCCAGTATGTTCCCAATTGCGATAGATCCATGGAGAATATTTTTCTGTTGTATGGAAGTAAATACTGATTTGCAATATCAACGCCAAATTTCCATATTACCCATTCGGAAAATGAATGTGGATGGGGTTTGTTAACTACGCATCCTGCTTGGGCAATTGATTCTAAATAGCCTATTTGCAGATGCCTAGGGAGTTGCCATAGGTTTGCTTCAAGAGGATGGTCAATTTCCATGCCATGAATTTGAATTTTTGAAATGCGATCGAATAGTTGCCACTCGTCTTCTGGCATGAATTTAAATAAAAAATTTAAAGCTTTTTTATTATTGGCCTCTAGAAAATGCCCCCCGCCGATATCAAGCGGTGCGTTATCAATGATTTCAGATCTACATAAACCCCCGGGAACCATTTCTTTCTCGAGCAGAACAATATCGGAAGTATTGTGACCTAGGCTTAAGAGTGCGTGCGCAAGAGATAGGCCGCTTGGGCCTGCCCCCAAGATTAAAAATTTTACTTTATGGTGTTTTTTGAAAATCATAATGTGTATGACATGCTCTTATCATTTTTGGAATTCTGAAAATCTAAATAACGTCCAATTGCAATACAGGATATGGCAATTAGAATGAAATCAAATGGTATGCGGTACCGTATTCTGGTAAAAAATATCGCGCTCAATAATGCATTACCAAAATAAATTAAATAGAAGTAGTATTCAATATAAGAAAGTTTAATTTTTTGAAAGAATGAAATTCTTAAAATTGCAATAATTAAAAAGGGGTAATAGCTGAAAAAGAGGACTAAATTTTTTAATGAATTAACTTCAGATTGATTTGATATGTTATTTTTATAATTAAAATAATTTAAAGTTCTTAAGAAATATAGCTTTATATATCTTGTTGGATTTTCAGAGATCAAATTAAAAACAATCTTTTTGTAATACTCATCTTCCTGAGCCTCATTTAACTTAACGGGTGATGTATGCTTCGAAATATCAATGGTGCCGGAGTCATATTGAGTATTTTCTGAGTTACTATATAGCAAATTTATTCCTGAGTTAGTTGAAATAAATACAGTGCTATTGAACAACAAGCTATTTCTAATGATCCAGGGGGCAATGGTAATATTCATGAATAAAAATACTAATAATATATATATTGATTTTTTTTTATTTGGATTTTTTGCGATTAATATGAGGAGTAGTATTAAATAAAACAAGAAAAAAGTTGGAATTGTAAGAGCTAGGAATCCAATTATTATTCCGCAAAATATTCCATTCCAATAATTTCTTTTTGCAATAAAAATGCAGTATATTGATAAAATAAAAAGAAAACTTCCGAAAATCTGAGGAATTAATATTCCTGAAGCATAAATAAACAAAGGGTATGCAAATATAGCTAATGGAGTAAATATTGCCCCACTGGGGGATGTGAACCTGATTATTTTCTCAAGAATATAGGTTGTAAGAATCAGGAATATTAGGTTTGCGATCTTTGCTATTAAAGGAGCGCTTTTAGCCTTATAGAGGATCGAGATCAAGAACGGATATCCAGGTGGCCTAAATGCTGACGGCTCGGATAGTTCGTTAACATAGCCCTGTCCTTTATTTAAATTTGTGGCGATCTCAATATATATCTTTTCATCTGGCCAATTAACCTTATCGCCTGCGGTTGAAATATATACAGAACCAAGGATGGCAATTAAGATGTAAAGAATTATTCTAATGGAGCCAATTGTTTTCATAAACCCTCAACAGGGAAGAGATGTTATTTATAGATAAATTTTCAATAAATTCTAAAAATTCTTCAAATGTGCGTATGATTATAGCTATTAATTTATTATTTTTTTAAATTTAATGGGAATAAATGTCACCGAAAATAATAATTAGGAAAGCTGAGGTTAGCGATTCATCTGCAATTGCATCAGTTCATAGAATCGCATTTGAAGGGTTTTTTTTGGAGCGCATGGGCATTGGCTTTTTAACTGCTTATTACGACATCTTAATTGGGTATCGTCAAAATATTTTTTTGATTGCCGAGGATTCTAATGGCGAGCTAATTGGATTTATAGCGGGCTATCTTGATAAATCTAGATTTTATAAGCATCTCCTCGCAAGGTGTTTTCGAATTATTTTTCCTGCGCTTATTGCAATGGTTAGGAGCCCAGCTTTATTTTTGGAGGTGGCCCTTAATTTTTTAAGGGTGAATAGGTTGTCCGTGACGCGTGAGGTTGAATGCGAGCTTGCTTCAGTTGGTGTTCTAATGGGGGGTGTGGGTATTGGCTCTCAATTATTGAGAGCCTTTATTGCTGAAGTTAAATCAAGGCATTTTGACTGTATAACTCTCACAACTGACTATAGCGATAATGCGATCGCTAAAATTTTTTATGAAAAGCATGGATTTACCATGGTCGGTATTGAGGTCAGAACTACTGGGCGAGTGCTTGCTAAATATTCTTTGGATTTGACTTGCGGATGATGAATGAATTTATAAAATTTTCCTCCCCTGAAATAGGCGACGACGAAATTGCTGGTGTTGTAGATGTATTAAGAAGTGGCTGGTTAACTTCTGGCGCAAGATCGGCTGCTTTTGAGCGTGATTTTGCCGAATTTTTGGGGGGCTCGGTAGAGGCTATTGCAGTAAATTCAGCAACTGCGGGGCTGCATTTAGCGCTTGAGGCGGTGGGTGTGGGCGCTGGTGACGAGGTAATTACAACAACGCACACTTTTACTGCAACTGCGGAAGTCATAAGATATTTAGGGGCGAACCCAGTGTTTTTAGATATTGATCCCTCCACTTTGTGCATCGATATATCTAAGATTGAGAGTGCAATCACGCCAAAAACTAAGGCAATTATAGTTGTGCACTTTGCGGGTATATCTGCCAATATCTCAGCTGTAGCGGAGATTGCAAAAAGATATGACATCAAAATTGTAGAGGATGCTGCACACGCATTGCCGTCTAGTATCGATGGGCATTTGGTGGGAACTTTGAATTCAGACGCAACCGTATTTAGTTTTTATGCTAACAAAACTATAACAACGGGCGAGGGCGGAATGTTGGTAACGAGGAGCCAAGAAATCGCAAATCGTGCAAGGCTTATGAGGTTGCACGGTATAGATAGAGACGCATTTGGCCGCTTCCAGGCAAAAATTCCAAGCTGGTTTTATCAGGTAATGGCTCCTGGGTATAAGTACAACTTGACTGATATGGCGGCGGCAATTGGTATTGCGCAGCTAAAGAAGGCTTGGAGGTTTCAGGCTGCAAGAGAGAGGATCGCCAAAGAATACAATCAAAAACTTAATCGGTTCGGCATTACCATTCCGCCTCAGCCACTTCAGGGGGACGTGCATTCATGGCATCTTTACGTGATTCAGTTGCCCGCTGAAATGAAGGAATATAGAGATAATTTTATTAATAAAATGCATGACTATGGTGTTGGTTGCAGCGTTCATTACATACCACTTCATTTGCAACCGTATTGGAAAAGTTTTTGCGACTTGCGGAAGGAGATGTTTCCCGTTAGCCAGATGGTCTATGAGACCTCAGTATCGCTTCCAATTTATAGCTCTATGAGCGATGAGCAGATTAATCGGGTTATACAAGCAGTTGAGTTATCGCTACCATGATTTTAAAGAGAGCATTTGATATTTTTACTGGCTTGATCGCATTGATTTTTCTGATGCCAGTGTTTGCGCTAATTGCAGTGGCGATAAAAATTGAATCTCCGGGGCCGATATTATTTTCTCAGTTGAGGGTTGGTAGAAATCAAGTGCCATTTTTCATTCATAAGTTTAGATCAATGAAATATTCAGCAGGGGAGAATGGTTCGCTTTTAACGATAGGGTCTGATAATCGAATCACTGGTGTAGGAAGGGTATTGAGAAGTAGCAAGCTTGATGAGTTGCCGCAGCTCTTTGACATATTACTGGGTAAGATGAGTTTTGTTGGGCCAAGACCGGAAGTCCCCTATTTTGCTGACTTTTATACTCTTCAGCAAAAAAAGATTATTTTTTCTGTGCGCCCCGGCTTGACCGATTCAGCTTCTATATTTTTTATTAATGAAGCTAAAATTCTAGGGGCATCCAAGAATCCCGAAGAGCTATATGTTAAAAATATTCTTCCGATTAAGGCAAGCCTGGCAATTGATTATGTTAATGGTCGAACATTTATAGGTGATCAGATAATTTTACTAAAAACATTAGTTAAAATTTTTTATAGAGGGTAAGTGATATTGTCAAAAAAACCTCAAAATTGCGTTCTTGTAACTGGTGCTGGGGGTTTTATTGGTTCAGCCCTTTGCAAGACGTTAAATGTGGATGGGCATTCAGTTCGCAAAGTTTTTCGCGAACTGAATGGAGATCGCGGGCTTAATAATATAGCTATAGGAAATATCGATAGCTATACAGATTGGTCAGGGGCGCTTAATGGGGTTGATACAGTGGTGCATTGTGCTGCGCGGGTTCACCAAATGAGGGAGTGTGTAACAGATCCGCTATCTGAGTATATAAAGGTAAATGTTGAGGCGACTATTAAATTAGCGGAGCAGACTATCGAGGCCGGTGTTGAGACGTTTATTTATATTAGCTCCATAAAAGCCGCTCATGATGATAGCGATCCTTATGGTGAATCAAAAATTAGATCTGAAGAGGCTTTGGTGAAAATTTTTTCCGGATCTGCTGTAAAGTTAATCATCATTCGTCCCCCATTGGTGTACGGGGGTGGCGTCAGAGGAAATTTCTTGAGTCTTATGAAATTGGTATCTTTGGGCTTCCCGTTGCCATTTAAAGCGGTGGCGAATAAAAGATCAATGGTGTATATAGAAAATTTGGTTGACTTATTGAGGTATTGCATCATCTGTGCTCATGTCCCAAGTGGAGTTTATGAGGTGGCGGATGGGGCAGGTATTTCCACCCGTGCTCTAATAAATCTATTGGCCGAAGAGTTTGATCGATATGCTCAAAATGACAATCGTTCACGGTTCACTCACGCTAAGATGGTATCAAAGTTAAGGAGAGGGGTATTCTTGGGCATGAAATTACCGCCAACGTTTTATTTCCCCCTTCCAATTCTTGGGTGTGTTATGAAGTTGCTTGGCAAAGAAGGCCAGTTTTTAAGGTTAACTGAGTCGCTAGAAGTCGATCCTTTTTATGAAAGGCGGGTGCCTGGATGGAGCCCCCCTTTTTTAATGCGAGAAGGCATTTCAAGAACGGCGATATCATTTTTTGCGAATTTATCAAATACTCAATAAAGTGGCTGTACTCGGCCATTATTTATTGCATTACTAGTGAAATTTACTTATTGTTCAATTTGTATAAATATTAAATTAAATCCTCTCTGGCGAAGAGGCTCATTAAGTGTTAAAAAATTAATCCACTATTACTACGAAGTTGAAATATGAATATCCTATCTTTAATTGGGCGTCAATTTAATTTATTTGATGCTGACATTATTGCGCATTCAACAGCGTTAAATGATATGGTTCAGCAGTCTCGCTTTTTAATAATTGGTGGAGCTGGTTCTATAGGTCAGGCTGTAGTTAGGGAAATCTTTAAAAGAATGCCGAAGGTTTTGCATGTTGTTGATATTAGTGAAAATAACATGGTGGAATTGGTACGCGATATCAGAAGCACTTTAGGCTATATAAATGGTGATTTTCAAACGTTTGCAATCGATTATGGCTCGGTTGAATTTTTGGCGCTTTTAAATTCTGGGTATGAATATGACTATGTATTAAATTTATCTGCATTAAAGCATGTTCGTAGCGAAAAGGATCCGTTTACGCTAATGAGAATGATTGATGTCAATATTACCAATGTTATTCGTAGTATTGATCTTGCTAAGTCTATGCGCGCCAAGAAATATTTTTGCGTATCCACGGATAAGGCTGCAAACCCCGTAAATATGATGGGCGGAAGTAAACGCATCATGGAAATGTTTTTAGGGCGAGCAAGTCTGGAGATCCCGATTTCTACGGCGCGTTTTGCGAATGTGGCATTCTCGGATGGATCATTGTTATATGGTTTTAGTCAACGCATTTTAAAGCGCCAGCCAATTTCGGCCCCCAATGACGTTAGGCGATATTTTGTAACACCTCAAGAATCTGGTGAATTATGCTTGATGTCATGTTTGCTGGGTCAAAACCGAGACATTTTTTTTCCAAAACTAAATGAAAATCTTCATTTGACAACCTTTTCTGAAATCGCAATTCGCTATCTTTCCGATATAGGTTTTGAGGCAGTTGAGTGCTCTACGGAAGAGGAGGCTCGACATCGTGTTTTGGAGCTTATTCCGCAAAAAAAATGGCCATGTTATTTTTTTGAGAGTGATACCACGGGGGAGAAAGATTTCGAAGAGTTTTTTACATCTAGCGAATTGTTGGATATGGAGTCGTTTGAGGGTATCGGCGTAATTAAAAATCTTGCAACTTTTGATAATGGCAGACTTGAACACTTTATTGAGACTCTAAAATTAATGAGAGCAAATAAAACATGGCACAAGGAGGAGATAGTTGATCTCTTTAATTATATGGTTCCAGGATTTGCGCATAAAGAAACTGGAAAATACTTAGACCAAAGGATGTGATAATGCAGCGAGTTTTTGACATTTTTTTTTCGGCTTTATCTTTGTTGCTTCTTTCGCCGCTGCTAATTCCGGTTGCTATTTTTCTTAAAAATACTGGCGAGGGAGAAATTTTTTATTGTCAGAACAGGGTTGGTAAGCATGGTAAATTATTTAGGCTATATAAATTCTCCACCATGTTAAAAAACAGTCCTAATATGAAGGCTGGAACTGTCACCATAAAAGATGATCCAAGAATACTCCCCTCAGGAAAATTCTTTCGAAAAACAAAAATCAATGAACTGCCACAATTGTTAAATATTTTTTTGGGGGATATGAGTGTAATAGGGCCCAGGCCTTTGACTGAGCAGACATTTAATTCTTATTCCTTGGAGGTGCAAAAAGCGGTCGAAAAAGTAAAACCGGGATTATCTGGTATAGGCTCAATAGTTTTTCGCAATGAGGAGGATATTCTTTGTTGTGATGTAAGTCCTATTGATTTTTATAAGAATGTAATAGCGCCCTATAAAGGCGCATTAGAGCAATGGTATGTTCAAAATCAAAGCGTAAAAATATATTTCACCGCTATTTTTGTTACTGCCTGGTTGATTATTTCTCCAAAATCAACTGTAGTATGGCGCGCTTTTCCTCAATTGCCTGCGCCCCCTAGAAGTCTTGCGGGATCACTTAACTATCAATTTTAAGAATATTTCGGTTTTATATTAACCCCCTGTGGCGGTAGAGGGTTAGGTGCCATATTTTGTTAGCGAAATCTTCGTCCTAATATATTCGTAGCCTGCAATTCTTTGCTAGCTTATGCGCATCCAAAATGGGGTTCTAAAGTTTACAATCCTGGAATAAATCCACATGTATATAGATAGAAAAATAAACCAAGACAAGGCTAGGATGTGGGTTGAATTCCAGAATAGAGTTGCTGGCATAACACTCAGCCCTGCCATAATCCAGAGATATGGTGCAGTTTTGGCATTGGCTGAGAATAAATGGTCATCACACTGGTCTTTAATTAAGATTCGTCGATAAATTAGAGTGTGAAAGTGCATGCCATCTGGTTGGCCAGGGCTCTTATTTTGATGAATTGTACGCCTATATATTGAGAAAAGTGTTTCAATAACGGGATAGCCATTAATCATTAAGCAAAACCAGGGTGAGACCTCATGATGTTTATAGGCCAGAATTATGCTTAAGCAGGCAATCCAGAATCCTATTAGGTATGCGCCTCCATCGCCTAAAAATATTAAGCCACGAGGGTAGTTCCAGACAAAGAAGCCCAGAATAGCACTTGCCATGATAAGGCTTGTGTACATCAGCAATGGATCCATCAGAACATAACTTATATAGCCTATGGCTAAAAGTGTAATGATGCCAACCATGCTTGCTAAACCATTGAATCCATCAATGATGTTGTAAGCGTTTGATAATCCGGTAATTGCAAAGATAGTAAGTAATCCCCCGACTCCGGGAATGGAGATGATTGAATCTATGTGCGGAATACCCACCCCCAATATTCGCATATGCGAAAGTGATACGAATAATCCAGCGCCAATTGCTGTGAAAATTAGACGTGCCCTAACGCTAATTTTCTTGGTTATATCTTCTGTCATCCCAATTGCAAAGGCGGGGATTGCGCAGAGCAATAAAAGCGTTTCAACACCAAATCCCTGGCCATAAGAGAATCTAATAAGTATTGCGAAGACGGCGCCCAGTGCAATGCCTATTCCCCCAACTCTAGGAACGGGGAACTGATGAAATTTTTGTGGCCCTGAGAAATCCGAGTCTGCTGAAAATTTTTGATGTAATTTTTTATATCGAATTAATAGCGATGTTGTTATGAAAGACAGAAGGAAGGCAAGGATTAGACCAATCATTTTTTGATTATAAATTCTAAATATATCTTTTGTTAAAAAAATAGTCTTTTAGTGGGGGCGAGTTATCTATAGTTTTTTTGGGGTAATACTAATTTTTAGGGCACCAAACTTAAAAACAAATACTCAAAGAAAATAATCAGGTGGACCA
Source organism: Polynucleobacter tropicus (assembly GCF_013307225.1). Lineage (NCBI taxonomy): Bacteria > Pseudomonadati > Pseudomonadota > Betaproteobacteria > Burkholderiales > Burkholderiaceae > Polynucleobacter > Polynucleobacter tropicus. The sequence continues at coordinate 338,536 of NZ_CP028942.1, forward strand.
CCCCTTGCAATAGCGTGGTTCTGCCGATGGCTAATGTAAGTGCCCCAATAAAGAGGGTGAGATACATCAGGGTCATATTCAGGTCGCTAATACCTAGGCTAAGAGGCAGGTTAAAGAAGATGGCGATCGCCGCAATTGTTGGAATAGATAGTCCAATGCTCGCGAGAGCTGACCCTAATGCTAGATTTAAGCTGCTTTGCAAGCGATTAGCCTTTGCTGCTCTTACTGCCGCATATCCTTCTGGCATGAGTACTAGCATGGCAATCGCGATACCCACAATGGTTTTGGGTGCGCCGGCAGCTTTAACTCCAGCTTCAATGGCGGGGCTGAGTAATTCCGCTAAACCCACAACCACGATCAGCGATGCAATCAATAGTGCAACACTTATGGAAGCCTTGAGATTGCTGGGCTTTGGCGCATGAAAATTAATGTCAGTTTTTTTCTCTTCTGTTTTTGGTAGGTAATAGTCGCGATGACTAATGGTTTGGAAGAATAAAAAAGCAGCGTAAAGGACAAATGAGGCGATGCCTGCAAAAGCAAGTTGGCTTTTGGTGAAGTCTGGCCCTGGGGTGCTGGTTGTCACAATTGGCATAACCAAAATGAAGGTGGCTAATGCAGTCAGCACTGCTAAGGCCGAGTTGGTACCCTCATTGCGAAAAGACATTTCATGATGGTGCAGGCCGCCAATAAAAATACACAAACCAATAACGCCATTAATCACAATCATGACGGTGGCAAACACTGCATCTCTAGCAATAAATTGTGATCCTTCGTGACCCGATAGCATCATGGAGATAATCAAAGAAACCTCGATAATGGTGACGCTAATTGCCAATACTAGGGCGCCATAAGGTTCACCAGTTTTATGGGCAATCACTTCCGCGTGGTGAACTGCAGAAAGCACGCCTCCAATGAGCATGACGGCCATCAGCGCAATAAACCAGGTATGGCTGGCTAAGGAGTGAAGAAGTTCCATGAATGGCCCATGTTGTATTAATTAAAATTGGTTTTTGTGAAATTAAGGGTAAGCTTACGGATATATATCATCACCTATATTTATCTAGCAAAGCTACTCATAGTGAGAGTTTATAAGTATTTATGAAGGCAATCATTCTTTTTGGCCATGGTGCTAGAGATGCTCGTTGGCGCGAGCCTTTTGATCGATTGGCTGGACTATGGCGTAGTCAGCATCCCCAGGTGTTGGTGGAACTTGCTTTCTTGGAAATGATGCAACCCTCATTGGAGAGTGCTGTAGCTTCTTTAGCGGGCGATGGTGCCACCCAAATTACTGTAGTGCCTGTCTTTTTTGGTCAGGGTGGTCATTTGCGCAATGACTTTCCTCTCTTACTTGCTGCTTGCCAAGAAAAATTTCCTCAGATTGCTTTAAGCGCGACGAGTGCGGTTGGCGAGGATTTGGCTGTCTTGCAGGCCATTATCGATTTTGGTGCTAGAGCTCTCTGATTTTGTAGTCACCAGTTCAGCTTTATGTCTTAAGGCTTCGCCAACCATAATTAAAGCAGGCGAATTACTGTTAAACCAGCCATCAGCTTTGCCGCTGGCCAATTGCTCAAGCGTGCTGCTCCAAAGTCGTTCATGTGCTGTACTAACTGCTTCTAAAATATGCACAGGCGTATCCTGCTTATGAACGCCACCATGATCACTTTGCTGAATGAGTTGCTGTGCAATTTTGGCAGCGTCTTTACGCCCCATGTAATACACCAAGGTATCTGCACTGGGGCTTGCAATAGGTTGTGGCGCCTTATCTTCATTTGCATGCGAGTGATTGGTGCCTTGCGCCAGCGTAATAAAAGCAACGCTCCTGCTTACGCCACGTAAAGTCAGCGATTGTTGAATGCTTGCAGCGCCAGCTAGTGCAGCAGTAATTCCTGGAACGACCTCCACTTCAATCTGACGATTTTTTAGGGTTTGGATTTCTTCATCGGCGCGACCAAACATCATGGGGTCACCACCTTTAAGGCGCACGATGATTTGGTACTTTTGCGCAGCATCAACTAAGCGCTTATTGATAAATTGCTGGGCTGATGAAAGCTTGCCGCAACGTTTACCAACAGCCACTTTCTCTGCTTGCGGGCAAAGCTCTAGCATTTCAGGGTCAACTAAAGCATCATAAAAAACAATGTCTGCTTGCGCTAAAAGTTTTGCACCACGCACGGTAATTAAATCAACTGCACCTGGGCCAGCGCCAACTAAATACACTTTGCCAGTGGATGAAGGGTTATTGAACATGAATGGTGCAGTTTTTGAGATAGCTCGAAGTATCTTGAAGTATTTATTAGGCGCTAATGGTAGTGCGTTTATCGCGCCAACTGTTCTGCGTTGTCACGCTAAACAAATCAAATTGCTTTAAGGCAACATCAGTCTTTTGATCTGGACGTAGTGCAAAGCTATCAAAACCAACACGGGCACCTTGCAATAATTGATCGATTAATACATCGCCAATGGCGCGGATTTCCCCAGTCCACTGCAAACGATTGCGCAATAGTGCGGCAGTACTAAAGCTTCTACCGTCTCTAAAAATCGGAAAGTGTGCTGCGACTAGTGGCCATACCTTCTTGCCAGCTTCAATCAACTCGGCATGTTTCAAAATATCAATATCAGCCGCAAACCACACGCCAATTTGACCTTGTTTTGCTTTAGCGACTACATCGGCTTCATTGTGATGCTCTATCCACCAAGTAAATGGCACGAGTATTTTGTGAAGAGAAGAGTGGCCCGGCTCGATATCTGGCAAGCCACCTTCATCTTGACTACCGCCCCAAATTAACCATTCATTGGGGGATAGATTGGGCTTTTGATCTTTAGGAAAATGCAAAATTTGATCATGACTTGCAATATTGTTACTTGTTGGAATCGTTGCATTAGTCATGATGCATCTCCCGCAGTTTGAGCTTTCTCTTCTTTGGCTCTTTTATTCTGATAGGCAGCTTCTTTGAAGGGGGTAATACCTAATCTGTTGTAGGTCTTGATAAAGGATTCACCATCCTGGCGCTGCGCTACATAAGTATTAATGATGTTCGTCATGACATCGGGAATTTCATCGGCGTAGAAAGAGGGTCCGATGACTTTGCCTATAGCAGCATCATTACCTTGCTCGCCACCTAAGGTGATTTGATACCACTCTTCACCATCTTTATCGACACCTAAGACGCCAATATTGCCGACATGGTGATGACCGCAAGAGTTAATGCACCCAGAAATATTGAGTGAGATGTCGCCCAAATCAAATAAGTAATCCAAGTCATCAAAGCGTTCTTGAATGGCTTTAGCAATCGGTAGTGATTTGGCATTTGCTAAGGAGCAGAAGTCTCCACCTGGGCAGGCGATGATGTCAGTGAGCAAACCAATATTTGGTAGCGCTACTTTTTGCTTTTTCGCTTCTTGCCAAAGTGCGTATAGCTTGCCTTGTTCAACATCAGCCAAGACTAGGTTTTGTTCATGAGTTGCGCGTAATTCACCAAAACTATATTGATCTGCTAAATCAGCAATTGCTAACATTTGTGCAGTAGTGGCATCACCAGGGGCTACTGAGCCATGTGGTTTGAGTGACAAAATCACGCTGGCATAACCAGGCACTTGATGGCCTTTGACATTGCGCTCAAGCCATCTTGCAAACGCTGCCTTTTCTGTATCGCTTGCCTGGTTAACGATTTCTTCATTGGAGAGTGTTGTCAGGCTCTTGTAAGCTGGCTTTGTAAAGTGCTTTGCAACGCGATCCCACTCGGCCTGAGTAAAGTTATCATCACCATTTTTGATATGAGCCCATTCACCTTCAACTTGGCGTGCGAACTCTTCGGGCCCAAGTGCTTTGACTAAGATCTTGATGCGAGCCTTATAGAGATTGTCTCGTCGGCCAAAACGGTTATACACGCGCAATAGTGCGGTAAGGTAACTTGGCAGTAGCTGCCACGGCAAATTCTGCTTGATCAGCGAGCCTAGAATTGGGGTGCGACCCATGCCACCACCGGCATAGATGTCTGCAGTTAGTCCATTGCTTAGTTCGCCATTATGAATATCTTTGCTCTTTTTGAGTTCAATGCCCACATCATGACAAAGCAAAATGGTGCGATCTTCTTTGGCGCCATTAATCGCAAATTTAAATTTGCGTGGCAAGTGTGCAAACTCAGGGTGTAATGTTGACCATTGACGTAGTAATTCACAAATAGGGCGTGGATCTACGTATTCATCGCCAGCAACCCCAGCAAAAGCATCGCTGGTGATATTGCGAATGCAATTACCAGAAGTTTGAATGGCATGCATTTCTACCTTGGCAAGTTCGGCCAAAATATCTGGTGTGTCTTCTAGGGTGACCCAGTTGTATTGGATGTTTTGTCGAGTCGTGAAGTGACCATAACCGCGGTCATATTTTTCAGCAATGTGCGCCATTGTGCGCAATTGCTTCGAATTAAATAACCCATACGGAATTGCCACTCGCAGCATGTAAGCATGGCGTTGGTGGTAGAGACCATTTTGCAGTCTCAAAGGGCGAAATTCTTCTTCGGCCAGACTGCCATCTAAGCGTCTGGCAACTTGATCTCTAAATTGTGCAACCCGTTGATTTACAAGGGTTTGGTCAATATGGTCGTATTTATACATAGCTCACGATTGTCACGGATTTTCTTTATTCTCTCAAATACTCAAATATTGGTTCTTTATATGAAAATAGATATAAAGAAGACTGGTATATTTCAATTTCCACAGTTTTTCTTGCTTTGAATTGGTATTTTGATTTTAAGTCTAAGGGAATTTTGGGAAATCAGTCCTGGTGCCAAAATTAAAACTACATCCCCAGAAACCCCCAAAGACTCTTCAGCACAAGCCCTTTTGTCCAATAAGGGGCATTTAAAGTATCGGCCGGATATTGATGGCCTACGCGCGCTGGCGATCCTTTTTGTTGTCATTTATCACGCATTCCCCAGCGTGATACCTGGTGGCTTTATTGGTGTGGATATCTTTTTTGTTATTTCTGGATTTTTGATATCAACAATTATCTATACACAACTAGCATCAAATCGTTTTAGTTTTGTTGGGTTTTATATAAGACGTATTAAGCGGATTTTTCCTGCACTATTTGTAGTTCTTGCCTTTTGCTTTGCATTTGGCTGGTTCAATTTATTGGCTGATGAATTTTCACAACTGGGCTTACATATTGCTGGCGGCGCAGGTTTTATTGCTAACCTTGTGCTGTGGAATGAAAGCGGATATTTTGATAATGCTTCTGATACGAAGCCGCTCCTGCATTTATGGTCTCTTGGGATTGAGGAACAGTTTTACTTCTTTTGGCCAATTCTGATTTGTCTTGCATGGAGGAAAAAAATAAATCTTCTCTGGGTGGGATTGATTGTTGGTGTCATCTCATTCGCTATCAATGTATATGAGGTGCATCATCAATTGCATTTCACTGCAGCCTTTTATTCTCCGGTTACTCGTTTTTGGGAATTAATGATCGGGGCGATTCTGGCCTACATTGCGCTTAATCAAAAAACAATGCTGGATCGATTGAAGGCATCCAATATATCCTTGAGCCAAGCCAGAATCAATCATTGGATTTCAATCGGTGGCGCTGTATTTTTGCTTGTTGGAATTTTTCAAATCAACAAAAATTCCCCTTTTCCAGGTTTTTTGGCTTTGTTGCCAACCCTGGGGGCCGCTTTGCTGATTGCTGCTGGTGAACGCGCTTGGCTCAATCGCGTTGTTTTATCAAACCGCCTCTTAGTGTGGATTGGTCTGATTAGCTTCCCTCTGTATTTATGGCATTGGCCATTACTTTCCTTTGCTCATATCTTGCAGGGCAAGATGCCTTCAGCAGAGATTCGTTCTTTAGTGCTTCTGACATCCATTGTTTTGTCTGCTCTTACTTATTACTGCATTGAAAAGCCAATACGGACAAATCAATTTAACAAATTAAAAGCATCAATATTGTTGGTTCTCTTAATAGTTATTGGTTACATTGGGTTCAATACCTACCAACGGGATGGGCTGACATTTAGACTCAATCAGATTCAGTTTAGGCTGCCACCGATTTTGCAGGCTTTATCAGTTAAAGATCCATCGGCATCAGGTCTGGATATTGGGCCTCCGAAAATAGATTGTTCTTTGTCAAAATTGGGGGCTCCTGCAGGTGCGATTTGTTTTACCAAAGAAGAGTTGCAAAAGCCAGCGCTATTTTTATGGGGCGACTCCTATGCCGCGCATTTGCTTATTGGATATGAAGAGCGTTTTGCTAGTCAATATCGTATCTCTCGCCTTGGGTATAACGGCTGTCCACCTATTATGGGAATGGAGCTTCCGAATCGCAAGAATTGCACCGTAGGAAATGAGCAAATCTTCGAGCGTATTTTGCAGCAGCGCCCCGCTAAATTGGTGATTGCGGCCAATTGGACTGACTATGATTGGCAACAAGTTGAAGCTACACTGATCAAGCTAAAGCAGGCTGGTATTGAAGAAATTGATTTGATTGGTCCGGCCCCCGTGTGGAGCGATGGGCTTTATAAGCAGCTTTACCTTAAATATCTAGCAGATCGAGATTCTAATATTCCCTATCGCATGTGGTTTGGTTTAAGCAAAGAGAGGGATTTTTTGGTGATTGATCAAGCCATGGAAAAGATGGCTGAAAAGATTCATGTCCGCTATATTTCAATTGCAAAAATATTGTGCAATAGCGAAGGATGCATTACCCGCTTTGGGGATACAAGCGCTTCTCTGGAGGCTATTGATGCTGGCCACTTTACGAAAACAACGTCCCGTTACGTTGTCTCACATTTCCCGGGGAAGTGAGTTGTATAGGGGGCAGTAGTTGCCCCATGATTTTCAGGGCTCCTTGTCACTAAATCTACGATTACGATTCAATATTTGCTGGAGAGTGCTTTCAGAATATGCTTTACTAGCAGAAGTAATCAAAAGCATCAAAATCAATAAAAATATACAAAACATCAGTACACACTGGGAGACGATATGAAAAGAGTGCGAGTAATTGGTTTGGCCTTTGGGTTGGGCATTGGTTTGTTGAGTGGCGTTAATGCATTGGCTGCCGATGCCTCAAAGGCGCCATTACCACTTAGTTCAGGATCGGGATTTAACCAAGAGGGATTGAAGAAGATAGATGCTTTCTTCGCAGATCAGATCGCCAATAACCAATTGCCAGGGGCAGTGTTGGCGGTAGCTAAAAATGGCAAGCTGGCAATTTTTAAGCCTTATGGTTATCTTGATAAAGCCAACAATAAAACAATGACCACGGATGCCGTGTTTAATTTGGCATCAATGACCAAGGTGATGGCATCGGTTGGTGCACTAACGTTTTATGAAGAAGGTAAGTTGCCACTGAACGCCCCAATATCCAATTGGTTACCACAGTTTAAGGATATGAAAGTCGGCAAGGTGGATGCCGATGGCAATTTGACTACCGTGCCTGCAAAAAATCCCATCACCGTGCAGGATTTGATGCGCCACACCAATGGCCTTACTTATGGTGGTCGTGGATCAACACCAGTGCATAAGCTCTATCCAGCGGGATCCGCTCCAGCAGCAATGCAATATAACGCTACAGAGTTTGTGGATAAATTAGCGAGCAATGCATTGTTATATGAGCCAGGTACAGCTTGGGATTATGGCTTTGGTATTGATGTGCTCGGCATTATTGAAGAAAAAATTTCTGGCAAGTCTTTGGGTAGTGTGCTGCAAGAGCGCGTATGGAACAAAGTTGGCATGCCCAGCACGACATTTGATGTGGCAGAAAAAGATCGCGCAAGATTAGCTCAGCCATTGCCGGTTGATCCGATGACTGGTAAGTCACAAAAGGTCGACATTCTGACGCAAAAAGTGAAGTTTGATTGCGGTGGTTCATGCGCATTTTCAACTGCAGGAGATTATGTGCGTTTTGGTCAGATGCTGCTTAATGGCGGAAGCTTAGATGGCAAGAGAGTGCTGGGGCCGCAAACAGTTGCATTCATGACTGCAAACCATTTAAACAAGGATATTAAAAATAATGTCGGCTTAACTGAGCCTGGTCGAGTGGGTTATGGCTTTGGTTTGGGCGTGGCGGTGCGTATGGAGCGCGGCCTCTCTGCTATTAATGGCAATGTTGGAGATTTCACCTGGAATGGCGCCAATGGAACTATTTTTTGGGTAGACCCTAAAGAGCAAATGGTGGTTGTAATGATGGCAGTAGCTCCGGGAGAAATTCGCAAGGTGCATCGAGAGAAGCTGAACGCATTAATTTATGGAGCATTAGATAAATAATGAAAAAGCCCCGATGAGTCGGGGCTTTTTGTTTGTATTGCTGCATTTCAGATTGCTGGCTAGCCTTACAGGCCATATTCGCGATAGTGCCTATATAAATTGGCAATTGACGCAAATCCTAAGGTGACGATTAACACTGCAAACAGATAGTCAGTAGTGAGATAGTTAAAGACCTTCAGGTGTATGAGGATGGTTGCAGTAAGAAAGATGCCGATTGATCCGAACGCTACGAGTTTAAAGTTTGGAATAAAGGCGCCTAAGGTAATTGCAATGAATACCAGATAGAGATCTGAAACCAATTGATCTGCAGTAACAAAGATCGAGTTTGTTAATTCGGGATTGGTAAATTTGCCCAAGATGGCAATCACCAAAATGCTGGCCAGGATAGAAAAGTTAAGCCTTGCCTCAATCAGGATGGTTTTGAGTTGATTATTCATTATGGCAGTCGTAGATTAGGCGCCGTTACCGTTAAAGACAAGGCTCATTCCGAGCCATAAGAGAATAAAGGCAGCCAAAACAGTCAAGCCAAGCTTCTTGAGGAAATATTCAAGACTATTCATGTAAGTTTCATCATCGCGACCAAACCATGCATCAAAGCGCTTCCATACCAGGCGACCAACCACAAGGGGTAGTAGCATCGCAACAATGCCTAAGATGACGGTAAGGGTGGTATTCATATGAGGAGTGCTTCCTTGGTTTGCGGATCTGAAAAGCTAAAGAATACCCTTTTTGTCTTACGCCCCTCTTGGACTCTCTTGTTTGCATACACGAGGCTTTGGATTTAGGTTTTTGTGGGCGTTTGTTGATACAGTAGAGGCTCTTGTCATTTTGTAGTCTTTATTAAACTAAAAAGCAAAAAACTAGAAAGCGAAAAAATATGACCGAATTAAATGCGGCACAAATAAACGAGATTCGCAGCAATGTCATGGGTGCCGCGGCCAAGGTTCCTGGAGCGCTCATTGGTCTTGGTGTTTTATTCATCATTTTGGGTATGATTGGCGTTGCTGGTCAGGTGATTTTCTCTCTGGTAACCGTTAACATTTTGGGTATCTTCTTGTTTGCGGGCGGCTTATTGCAAGCAATACATGCATTTAAATCTGCTGGATGGAAGAGCGTTAGCGTTCAGCTGATTTTTGCTATTTTGTATATCGCAGCTGCAATTTATGTATGGGCATTTCCGATTCCAGCGCTAGAAGCAATCACTTTATGGCTTGCGGCAATTTTCTTTGTGACTGGATTTTTGCGTTTAGTTTCTGCGTTTCAGCATCGCCATTTTGCTGAATGGTTCTGGCTTGCATTGTCTGCAGCCATTTCTATCTTGATGGGTGTTCTGATTATGAGCAGCTTCCCATCATCGAGCTTATGGTTGCCCGGCCTCTTGATCGCAATCGAGTTGTTATTGCAGGGTTGGTCCTTGTTGTTCCTGGGCTTTGCGGCACGCTCGCTGACCAAATGATCGCGTAAGCAACTACGAACATACTGACAAATAAAGAGCAGCAGCTATGGCAATGAAGAAGACCGATTTATATAAGAACTTAGCTCTGCTGACTGCTTAACGTATGAAAAATGCCGCCAAGACGCCAAAGCCAGGAATGGCTGAGGCTCATGCAAAGACAAGGAAAGAGCTGGCAGAGGCAAACCCACTTCTAGCATCTTTAATGGGCAAAGATAAATCTAAGTCTAAGTAGTGCAGTCAAAAAACCATTTTCTTCTCGTCGATTTCTTAAAGACCTTCGCAGCTTTAACAATCATTCTTCATCATTTTTCCAGTTATGGACAAATTGCTGAGGATGCGAGGTCGGCGCTCCCGGGTCTGATGAATTGGTTGTTTGAGTATGGTCGCTATGCTGTACAGATATTTTTGGTGATGGGTGGTTATCTAGCCGCCCAATCACTTACCCGTGCTAATGATTTAAAAAATTCTCGAACTGTTCTTAAGACGATTTTCAATCGCTACCTGCGTTTATTTGCCCCTTATGTTGTTGCGCTGATTATCACTATTGCTTGTGCTTGGGCGGCGCGCTTTTGGGTCCACGATGAGTTCGTTGGTGAATCAGAAACTTTAGGTCAATTCTTGGCACATTTGTTTTTCTTGCAGGGTATCTTGGGCTTGGATTCTATTTCTGCAGGGGTTTGGTATGTAGCGATTGATTGGCAGCTCTATGCCATTTTGGCAATCATGCTTTCGATGTTTCCGGGGTATCGCTCGCTGATGTGGATTCTGACGGTGATGTGTGTTACCTCATTATTATTTTTTAACCGCTCTGGAGAGTATGAAAACTACTTTATTTACTTTATCGGCGCTTATGGCTTAGGAGTATTGGCTCAGCTTTGCAAAAGCTATCCCGATCCAACGGTGAATCGTGTTGCCAGAATTCTTTTTGTCTTGATTGGATTGGCAATTCTGGCCTCAAGTTTGCATCAAGTATGGATAAGAAATATCTTGGCCTATGTGGTTGCCATTGGGTTGATCCTGTGGGGTGACTGGGCCTATAAAGACCAAAAGCACGCTAGACCGCATCGTCTTGTAAATGCAATTTTGTGGGGTAGTAGACGATCGTATTGCGCTTTTCTGATTCACTTCTCATTAGTTTTGCTCGCCAATACTCTATATATTGCTTGGGGTATTAATCAACAGCACGACGGTGCAGTAGCAATCGCTTTAATGTGTGCTGCAATCGTAGCAAGTTGGATGGCGGCAACTTTGCTCTATCGCCGGGTCGAGGTGCCATCCCGCAACTTAAAACTTTAGAGCCCCATTTCCTTTAAAACGCGAAAGATCTCCCGGTAGGCCTTTGGCGGTTTGTTTTGCTCTTTCTCTTTACGGGCATTGCGAATCAGTGTGCGCATATTCTGAATATCCATGTCTGGATATTGCTCGATCATTTTGGTGAATGCTTCATCGTTAGCAATTAGACGATCGCGATAGCTTTCCAGAAAATGCAGTTTCGCTGTTTCTGCTTTGCTCACCCCTTGAATTGCATCAAGACGTTTCTGAATTGCATCGAGCTCCTCATCATCTAAAGCACGCATAAGCTTGCCTAGATATTGTTTATGCCGGCGAATGGCTTCAAAACTTTTAATTCTGTTGGTTTCCGCTACAGCGTTTTTGATGGTTTCATCCAAAGGAATGGTTTTTAGTGCATCGCTGCTCAAAGCAGCTAGAACCTCAGCCAATTTCTGACGTTCCGTCATTTGGCGCTTCAATTCAGACTTGCTTGGTCCTTCATCGGCTTCATCAAGTTTGGGGGTGCGATTCTTCTCGTTTAAATGCATGCCTCTATTTTAGACGGGTATTCGGATAGGTCGCGGACTTATCCTGTTGATTTGTATATAGACCCAAACGAAGTGTTTGGTAAATAATAGAGTGATTAATAAAGCAATACATATCGATCAATCTTGAGACTATGACTCAAACAAGTAATTACGACTACATCATCATTGGGGCAGGTAGTGCCGGCTGCATGCTAGCCAAGCGCCTGACTGAAAACCCAAACAAGAAGGTGTTACTCATTGAGGCGGGAAAGAGTGATAACTACATATGGATTCATATTCCGGTTGGTTATCTATATTGCATTGATAACCCGAGAGCAGACTGGCGCTTTAAGACAGTTGCCGAAAAGGGTCTAAATGGCCGTTCATTGCTTTACCCTCGTGGTCGTGTGCTCGGTGGTTGCTCATCAATTAATGGCATGATTTATATGCGTGGCCAAGTGGGCGACTATGAATCTTGGGTGCAGGCGACTGGTGATGATGCATGGTCTTGGAAGAATGCGCTCAAGCGCTACAAATCTTTTGAGGATTATCACAGCGTCGCAAATCAATGGCATAGCAAGGGTGGCGAGTGGACTGTTTCCAAGCAGCGTCTGCGTTGGCCGATCATGGATCGCTTTAAAGATGCGGCCGTAGAAGCAGGTATTCCCGCATCAGATGACTTTAACCGTGGTGATAACTTCGGCGTGGGTTACTTTGATGTGAGTCAGCGTAAGGGTTGGCGCCTCAATACATCAAAGGCATTCTTAAAAGACGCCATGAAGCGCAATAATTTAACAGTGGTTACTGAAGCAGTGGTGACCAAGCTCAAGATTGATCCCAATTCTAAAAATTGTTACGGAGTTGAGTATCGAAAGAATGGTGCTATATGCGAATCAATCATCACCCAAAATGGTGAAGTGATATTAAGTGCTGGTGCGATTGGTAGTGTGCAGATTTTGGAGCGATCAGGCATTGGGGCCGCGGCTCATCTGAATAAGTTGGGTATTCCGGTGGTTGCGGATCTACCTGGAGTTGGCGAAAACCTCCAGGATCATTTGCAATTGCGTATAGTTTACAAAGTCAATGGCATTAAGACACTAAACACCAAAGCCAATTCTCTTTTTGGAAAACTGATGATTGGTTTGGAGTATCTTCTCAAGCGCTCAGGCCCCATGTCGATGGCCCCTTCACAGTTAGGTGCTTTTGCGTATAGCTCACCAGAGCAAAAGAGCGCCAATGTGGAATACCATGTGCAGCCTTTATCACTTGAGCGTTTTGGTGAAGATCTGCATTCGTTTAACGCGTTTACAGCAAGCGTGTGTAATTTGCGACCAACATCGCGCGGCAGCGTGCATATTGCATCGACTGATCCTGAAGTCCCACCCAACATCAACCCAAATTATTTATCGACAGATGAAGACCGCAAAGTTGCGGCAGAGTCTTTGCGCTTAACACGCAATATTGTTCGTCAACCTGCACTTGCGCCCTATAGTCCCGAAGAGTACAAGCCAGGAATGCAATATCAATCTGATGATGACTTGGTGAAGGCGGCCGGTGATATTGGCACAACGATTTTTCATCCAGTGGGCACCTGCAAAATGGGGCGCGCTGATGATCCTATGGCAGTGCTAGATTCTGAGTTGAGGGTGAGGGGCGTTGCTCATCTGCGCGTAGTGGATGCATCTGCTATGCCAGTCATTACCTCTGGCAATACGGCAGCCCCAACCATGATGATTGCGGAGCGCGCCGCAGAATTGCTGACGCGTGAATAGTCCCTCTTCAAAATTCCAGCAAGTGCAAAAGCATTATCAATTGCCACTGAGTCACTTGCTGCTGGCTTTGGCCATTGTTGCGGTATGGGGAACCAACTTTGTAGTAATTAAGATTTCATTGGCAAGTTTTCCACCATTTGTATTTGCAGCGCTGCGTTACATCTTCGCATTCTTGCCAGCAGCTTTCTTGTTACCAAGGCCAAAGATCTCTTGGGTAAATCTGTGTGTTTATGGTGTCGCAGTTGGGGTAGGTCAATTCGGTATTTTGTATTTCGCAATTGACGGCAATATTTCTCCAGGTCTAGCTTCTTTGGTGATCCAGACGCAGGTCTTTTTTACGATTGGCTTTGCCATGCTCTTTGCTAAAGAGCGGCTAAAGTTGTATCAGACGATTGCGGTGGCAGTAGCCATAACTGGGCTTAGCATTATTGCGGCGCACACGGATGCCACTACAACTGCCTTAGGTTTGGCTTTGGTTGTCTTTTCAGGATTTTCTTGGGGTGTTGCTAATACCGCCAGTCGCCGAGCAGGTGCAATCAATATGCTTGCCTATGTAGTTTGGGCCAGTCTCTATGCAATTCCTCCGCTAGTGTTTATGGCAGTAATCTTTGAAGGCGGTTGGGCTGTTATTGGCCAATCTTTTATTAATGCACCAATAGGCGCCTGGTTGGGTGTCTTATGGCAATCTTGGGGCAATACTTTATTTGGCTATGGCGCTTGGGCATGGCTTTTATCAAAGCATCCTGCAGCAGTTGTTGCTCCAGCCCCTCTATTGGTACCCATCTTTGGGATGGGGGCATCTGCTTATTTCTTGGGCGAGCCACTCCCCCCATGGAAGATCGAGGCTGCAGGGTTAGTAATCACTGGCTTAATGGTGAATTTGTTTTGGCCAAATATTCGCAATAGATTGGCAAAATAAAGTCCTCTATAAGACTGAAAAAATAGCTAATGTAAAACCCTAATACAAAGCCCTTTTTTTGCTATTGCAATAACAGTAAGATAATTCTTCGTTATATGTAGTGCCTATAAAAAAGTTTTATTTCAATAGTATTTTTTTAGTCATGGAGACTTTATGAAGATTCGTCATCACATTTTTGCAGTTGCTGCTTCTGCAATTCTTGCAACCGGCGCATATGCTGCCGATATTAAGTTAGGTGTATCAGGTCCATTTACTGGTGGTTCATCTTCAATGGGCGTGAGCATGCGTGATGGCGTGCGACTTGCTGCAAAAGAAATTAATGCTGCTGGCGGTATTAATGGCAATAAAATTGTGTTGATCGAGCGCGATGATGAAGCGAAAAACGAGCGTGGCGTACAAATTGCACAAGAATTGATTAACAACGAGAAGGTTGTTGCTACTCTTGGTTACATCAATACTGGCGTGGCTTTGGCTTCACAGCGTTTTTATCAAGATGCCAAGATTCCAGTAATGAATAACGTTGCTACCGGATCTATTATTACTAAGCAATTCCCAAATGCAGCCGAGAACTATGTTTTCCGTAATGCCGCTGCTGACAATATCCAGGCGCCAATGGTTGCTAAGGAAGCGGTAGAAAAGCGTGGCTTGAAGAAAGTGGCGATTTTGGCTGACTCAACCAACTATGGTCAGTTGGGTCGTGAAGACTTAGAAAAAGCCTTGAAGACATATGGTGTAACACCTGTTGCTGTTGAGAAATTCAACATTGGTGACGTTGATATGACTTCTCAGTTACTGAAGGCTAAGAATGCTGGCGCTGAAGTAATTTTGACTTACGCAATTGGACCAGAGTTAGCGCAAATTGCTAACGGTATGGCTAAGTTGGGTTGGAAAAAGCCAATGATCGGTAGCTGGACTTTATCTATGGCTAGCTTTATCGATACTGCTGGTAAGAATGGTGACGGTGCAACCATGCCGCAAACTTACATCCAGTCTCCATCAACAACTGCCAAGCGTAAGGCATTCCAAGAGGCCTACTTGAAAGAGTTCAAGCCAAAGAACAACAATATCGCTTCTCCAGTGTCTGCTGCTCAAGGTTACGACTCTGTTTACCTCTTGGCAGCAGCAATTAAGCAAGCTAACAGCACTGAGGGACCAAAGATTTTGGCAGCTTTGCAAGATCTCAAGACCCCAGTTGATGGCGTTGTTATTACTTATAACAAGCCATTCTCTGCAACTGACCATGAGGCTATCAAGGCTAAAGATGTTGTTATGGGCGTAGTTGAAAACGGCCGTGTTGAGTTCTTGAATGCTGAGGACGCAAAGCCAAAGAAAAAGTAATTTAATTACTTCCGCAGTAGCATCTTTGTTTCTTCTGCACTGCAACATTTGTACTGACAAAGCGCCGCCCAAAAAGCGGCGTTTTGCTTACAATGACGGATTCTTTAATAAAAAGTATTAAAAAATAATTAGGCCAATTTTATGGAAATGCTTGCACAAATCCTCTCGAGCGGCATAGCGGTGGGGATGATCTACGCGGTCATCGCTTTCGGCTTTCAGCTCACATTTGCTACATCTGGCACATTGAACTTCGGTCAGGGTGAAGCCTTGATGTTAGGTGCGCTTGTCGGCTTAACTTGTGTGGATACGTTTGGTATGAACTACTGGGTAATGATTCCAGTAGTGTGCTTATTCGGTATGTTGCAAGGTAGTTTCGTTGAGTTAATCGGCGTACGTCCTGCGATCAAAATTAAATCCGAGTTTGGTTGGATTATGTCGACGATTGCGCTGGGTATTATTTTCAAAAACGTCGCAGAAAATATTTGGGGTCGTGATGCATTGCCATTCCCAGCTCCGTTACCAATGGAGCCAATGAATTTCCTCGGCGCAAACATTCTTCCAATGGAAATTTTGGTTGTAGTTGGTGCTTTGGTAATGATGTTATTGGTTGAATTTTTCAACCGCAAAACAATTTACGGTAAAGCGGTTGTAGCAACTGCAAATGACCGTGATGCAGCTGGCCTCATGGGCATCAATACGAGCATGGTAATTACCTTCTCTTATGCCTTATCTTCTTTAACTGCAGCGTTTGCTGGCGTTTTGATTGCGCCGTTAACTTTGACTGGCGCAACTATGGGTGGCGCGCTTGGTTTGAAGGCATTCGCAGTGGCAATTATTGGCGGTCTTTCAAGCGGTCTTGGCATTATTGTCGGCGGCTTAATTTTAGGAATTGTGGAAACCGCAACTGGTTTCTATGTATCGACTGGCTATAAAGATGTGCCAGGTTTGATTTTGTTATTGCTTGTATTGGCATACAAACCGTCTGGTCTCTTCGGTAAATCTGCAATTAAGAAAGTTTAATAATGAAGAAGTCTCTACTCCCTCTATTAATTGCGATTGCGGCACTCTTTTGTTTGCCCCTGTTTATTCACAACCCGTACTACATTCACTTAGTTGAAACGATTCTGATCTACACCATTCTTTTGTTTGGTTTGGATATCGTTGTAGGTTATGTAGGTCAAGTGTCATTGGGTCATGCTGCTTTGTTTGGTATTGGTTCATACACTGCTGGCGTTTTGTATTTCCATTTCGGTTGGACCATTTGGGCAACATTGCCAGCGTCAGTTGTAGTCACATCGATCTTTGGCGGTATCTTGGCATTGCCAGCGCTGAAGGTAATCGGTCCTTACTTGGCGATGGTGACCCTTGCATTTGGAACAATCGCCCAGATTCTGATCAATGAAATGACTTGGATGACTGAAGGTCCATTGGGCATCAAGATTCCAAAGCCAGATCTCATGGGCGTTCCAATGACTAAAGCAGAGTATTTCTGGTTGGTCTTGGCGGTTTTGGTAGCGTCTTTAATTGTTGTAGATCGCTTTGTTAAATCTCAGATTGGTCGAGCATTCGAAGCTTTGCGTGATAGTCCGATTGCCTGTGACTGTATGGGTGTTTCCGTATATCGCTTTAAGGTGATCGCATTTGTGATCAGTGCGGCTTTTGCTGGTTTGGCTGGTTGCTTATATGCTTACTCAGAGCAATACATCTCTCCAAATACCTATAACAACGAATTAGCGGTTCTATTCTTGTTGGGCATCATCATGGGCGGTCGTAAGTCACGTTTAGGTGCTTTGATTGGTGCGGCGATTATTGTGTTATTGCCTAAGTTGCTCGATGACATCAACTTATTCCGTATCGTTGCATCGATTATTGCCATCGCCGTAGTGGCAGGTGCCGGTTTGGCTCTCTCCAAGAAAGTAACCACTCCAAGACGTGTTGCGGTTCCAATCGCTGGAGTAGTGGGCTTGGCTGCATTCTCATTCTGGCTCAACACCATCTCTGACTGGCGCTTGAGTATTTTCGGCTTCATGATCTTATTGGTGGTGTACTACTTGCAAAACGGTATCGTGGGTTTTGCTAAGAGCTTCTATCAGTCCATTACAGGTAAAGCAAAAACTACTCGTGGTGGCGAAGTTGAAGTAGTTGATGACTCTATTGACTTTATTAGTGCTGTAGGCAATCAAAACGCTGGCGCAGAACTCTTAAAAGTAGATTCTGTATTGATGCAGTTCGGCGGTCTGAAAGCGCTGAACAATGTTAATCTCAGTATTAAGCGCGGCACGATTCATGGCTTGATTGGTCCTAACGGCTCAGGTAAAAGCACCATGATGAACGTGTTGACCGGTATTTATGTGCCGACTGCAGGTAACGTTTTATATGCTGGTGAGAGCGTTGTTGGCAAGACTTCTTCTGACATCGCTTTATCTGGTATTGCGCGTACTTTCCAAAACGTACAGTTGTTTGGTGAGATGACTGCCATTCAGAATATTTTGGTTGGTTTGCATCACACCTTCAAGTCCAATATGTTTGAAGTGGCATTAAACCTGCCACGTTACAAGCGTGAGTCTGCTGAAGCGCATGCTCGTGCGATGGCCTTATTAAAGTTTGTTGGCTTGGGTGATTTGGCTAATGAAGAAGCGCGTAACTTGCCATACGGTAAGCAGCGTTTACTGGAAATTGCTCGTGCATTGGCGCTCGACCCAGAGTTGCTCCTTTTGGACGAACCAGCAGCAGGCTTAACAGCTCCGGACATCAAAGAGCTCTTGCGTATTATTCGCAAGATTCGCGATAACGGCATTACCTTCATCTTGATTGAGCATCACATGGATGTGGTGATGTCAGTCTGCGATACCGTTTCTGTATTGGACTTCGGTCAGAAGATCGCGGAAGGTAAGCCGGCTGAAGTTCAGGCAGACGAGAAGGTGATTCATGCCTACTTGGGTACTTAATCACTAGAACAATATTGAACGGTAAATACCATGTTATCTATTAAGAATCTTGAAGCAGGCTACGGAAAAGTTAAAGTTCTCCACGGCATCAATATTGATGTGCCTAAGGGGCAAGTGATTACTTTGATTGGTTCAAACGGCGCCGGCAAAACGACAACCATGCGTGCTATCACTGGCATGATCAAACCAACCGCTGGTGAAGTTAGCTTGGGTGGTGAAAAAATTGATGGTTACGACTCTCATAAAATCGCTCGCTTAGGTTTAGCGCATAGCCCAGAGGGTCGCCGCGTGTTTACAACGATGTCAGTCACTGACAATTTGTTGCTTGGCGCGTTTCCACGTTTTACAGGAAGCCGTCCAAAGGGCGATATTAAAAACGATCTAGAAAAAGCGCTAGAAATGTTCCCTCGCCTGAAAGAGCGTCGCAACCAATTGGCTGGTACTTTATCTGGTGGTGAGCAGCAGATGTTGGCAATGGCTCGCGCGGTCATGTTGAACCCAGAAATCATTCTCTTGGATGAGCCTTCAATGGGTCTTGCGCCAATCTTGGTGGAAGAGGTTTTCAAAATCATTTCGAATTTAAAGTCTCAAGGCGTAACCATGTTGTTGGTTGAGCAGTTTGCTGCAGCAGCATTAAACGTTGCTGACTATGGCTATGTATTAGAGAACGGCAAAATTGCGACCCATGGTCCAGCAGCCAAACTCAAAGATGATCCTGCTGTGAAAGCGGCTTACTTGGGTGGAGCAGGTGGCCACTAAGTTGTAGCTAGTTGTAGCATCTAATCAGTAATAAAAAAGCCCTTGAAAAAGGGCTTTTTTATTACTAGTTTCCAATGATTTATTAATTCAGAGGAAAGCCTACCTTCAGAATGTATTCATTAACGGTGTGGCTATCCCAAACTCGTGCGTTGGAGCATTCCGCCTCACCTCCACCCATGCAGGTGCCACCAGCTAACTGATAGCGCCATGCGCCTGTGACCCACCAGTCTTTGGCTGCATAGTGCAAATTGGGCCCTACAAAAGTAGCGCGCTGCACTTGATTGCGTAAGTTGAGCTCAGAATAGTCGTTATGAAATCGCGCCTCTACTCCTGCTGACCATTTCGGGGCAAATCGATAACTTGCACCAACCAGAATATCGAGCATGGATTCTGGAACATTGCCATTCTCAATAAACTTGAGGCGCTCATTCGCTACTACGATATTGCTGGCAACAACTAAGCGGTCATCAATAAAGTTAGATTGAAGTAAGAGACGTGCCTCGATCTCATCTTTATTTTTTCCCCAGCTAGGTTCAAGGTAGAGACCCACACCAACCGGTGAAGTGACTGGGTTGGTAATTCGATAGATTGCCTCTAGAGATCCGCCTTCAATACCACTCTTTCTATAGGCTGTGGAAGGGTCATGCGAGGAAGGAACACCGTAGCCACCCGTACAAGAAGCTGCGCCATCGCATGCCTCGGGATTGGTGTAGTTTTGATTGGCGCTGGTGTAATAGGAATTAATGTAGCCAGCAACTTGCAAATCATTTGTGAGGCCGTACTCTAATTCTGTTCTGGCGGTCCAGGCATCATAAGACCCTGCGGCTTGTTGTTGATTGAGCTGTAAACGTTGTTCGAATTCTAGAGTTCCTTTAGGCTGTAAATCGAGTGTGTAGATCCAGCCAAATACGCCTTCACCTGCATTTGCAAATGAGAAATGTAAGGCGGCGGCAAGAAAAAGGCTGAAGGCGAATAGTCTTTTGATGGTAAGTTTCATGGATGATCGTCATCTTTTTGAGAGTTGATTGAAAGTGATCGAATGGGTAATTCGAATCGGTTTCCAATATAGCAAATCAAATAAGAATGATTCTCAAATAGGTATAAGACCATTACTCAATAAATGGCTACTTGAGTGTGGGATTAGGTTTGAAAGATAAGCACTCATACGCTGTTCATTTGGCGCTTATCTGCCGTTTATTTCTTATGGCTTGTAAGATGCGTATATGGATTCACAAGCATTAGAAAAATTAGTTTTAATGAAAATGCCATTTGGTAAGCATGCAGGTCGGGCTATTGCAGATTTGCCGGGCAATTACTTGGCATGGTTCGCGCGTGAAGGATTTCCGAAGGGCGAACTAGGTGAATTGCTTGAGTTGATGCACACGCTTGATCACAATGGCTTACGTGGGCTCTTGGCGCCTATTCAGCGGTCACATAAAGCACAAAAAACATACAGCGTACGAGATTAATTTACTTTTGATCGAACGATGACAGTTACGCGCTTGCGCTCGTAAGTGACGCCAGGAGTATCTGGTGGACTGCTTTGGCTGAGTTCAATTACCACCTGGGTTTGTGACTGGAGCTGGCTGGTAATCTGTTTTGCAAGCTCGACATTCTGATCATATTGAATCTGAACACTAGCAACTTTGCCCGTTTTGATGCTATTAAGAATAGCGTTCACCTTCTCAGCCGAATAAGTATCGAAAAATACGGGATACCAGCCTCCCACTAAGCCAGCATTCTGCACGGTCTTTTTGGAATCAGGCTTGGTTGGAGTTGATTCAGATTGAATTGGTAAATGAAAGTCGATGCCTGTTTTGGTTACCAATTCCGCATATGAAATCAGCGGGGTCATTAAGGCGTCATTAGTATTTTCAATCCAATAAGCCCACGCAGAATTTTTGCTGGGGTCATAAACCAACTTATACAAATGACTTGGTATCGTGACATGACCTCTGCCGATACTTCCCTGATTTCCAGTTGAGCCGGTAAACACATAAACATCTCCCGTAGCTCTTTTGGCGTAATGTCTGGTTGGTTCTTCAATATTCTTAGCCCAGATGCCCTGATTATTTTGTCTGGCCTGGGGCATCATATTGGCCAAGGAAAATGATTGGGCCATTGCCCTTTCATTACTCATATCGCCTGCAGGCGCATTGTGGCCCCGGTCATAGCCACTACCTCGATAGTCTGAGAGATGAGCTCTCTCTGAGAATGGAAGCCTAGCTTCTTCATAAAACTGGTTACTTCTTCGAGGGTGTGGCGCCAACAACTGATCTCGATTGAGTTTCTCAACAACATAGATCGGCTTTTTATCTTGTGGGGAGTAGTAAACCGCGAAGCTATCAAAACAGAGATCTCGCCCTACCAGAGGGCTTGTGGGGATACGCTGGTCTGGAAATAGGTTTTTGCACTCATCAAAAAGGGCTAAAGCGCTTAAGGGGGTCGCCAAGTACCCAATTAAGGTAATCAGGCTTACTAAGCGAAAAAGCTGGAGTAAGGGGGCTCTATAGGATAGTTTGTGATCCCAGTTCATGACCATCAGTGTAGGCCTTTGGCCAAAAACCAGCCTTGGCATTCGCCCAAAGGCTAGTACAAATTTTTGAGCTTTCTAGCTTGATACCTACAATTTTGCCTCCATATATAACTGTGCAATAGTGCTTTGCAGCAATATAGCTTGGATACTACTGGTAGAAAATACTGAGGGCTTCAATACTAGATGTATGGTTTTTGTCAGTAATTTTTGATTTCAAATTGCAAAAAAGTCTGAAATTTGGAAATTTTTTATAGAATGAAATTAGCGCTCGCTAACTTATATAAGTAATTGATTTTTATATATTAATTGATCATTTTTAGGGCTTTACTCGAACTTGCCCCTAATATCAAAACCAAAAGTTATTGAAATATAGTTCTTTATTCTTGACTTGATATAAGATCCTTTTTAGGATGAGCCATGTTTTTAAATTATTGCGATGCAGCATAAAACAGCTTGGCATATGCCTTGAATGTTTTGGGTTGTCGCAAATCAGTAAATGAGTAAATCTGTAACGAACAATTTGAGTGAGATGCAGGAGTCACAACCAGCTTTGCTGGCTGCAAAAGCTCTGCTTGCCCACGCCATGGCTCCGGTATACCGCGTCATCAATGGCCTACTAGTTGTTGCGGTATTTATGGTGGTCGGTCTGTGGCTCTCAGGAAATGGCACCAATGCTGGTGCTTTTGACTTGGCCCGCATTTTGGTTCCAGACGAAGCACGCCATATTGTGTGGAGTAATGGTTTTGGCATGCTCGACCAATATAAGACTAATGAATCTGTCGCCACAGCATCTGACGCTGATATTGCTACTGTGATTTATCAAAAATCTGGCCAACACGCATCAGGCTTTACAAGCGTGAAGCAACAGACCGTTGCCTTGTTGATGCCATCAGTAGCTCAAATGCAGGTGAAGTCGATCTCCCATTTGGCGGATCGCATTCCTGTGGCGAAAGTGGATCCCGAGGCCTTGGATAGTAATTTGATGGGCTCTATTCAGAATCAGCGTGCAGTAGCCGATTTCTTTGAGAAAAAGTACAACCTCGATCGTAATAAGATTGAGGAGTATGTTTCGAACACAATCTTGATTGCTAAAGAAGTTAATCTTGATCCCATTTTGTTGCTTGCTGTGATTTCGGTTGAGTCGAATTTCAATCCAAACACAAAGAGCCACGCTGGCGCTGAAGGTCTTATGCAGGTCATGACTTCCGTACACCGTGAGAAATATGCTTTATACGGAGGTACTCAGCAAGCTGTGAAACCAGAAGTGAATATTCGGGTTGGAGCGTACATTCTGAAATACTTAATTGCTACTGCTGGTTCTTTGCGCAATGGTCTGAAATTCTATGTAGGCGCTGCCAACGTTGAAGATGATGGTGGTTATGCTGATAAGGTGTTGGCAGAGCGCAGTCGATTGATTGGTTTATGTCAAACCAAGTCTATGAATCGCCTAAGCTTGAATGGAAAGCCCCTTCGTTCTTAATCATTCAGTTATTAAGATGTATATAGATAATGTATACATATAAACAAAAAGCCACCTTCGGGTGGCTTTTGTATTTTGAGGCGCACAATTGAGTTATTGAGTTCAACCTTAGTTGATGCCATGTAATTCGACATCAAACACCAGTGTAGCGTTAGGGGGAATAACGCCACCTGCACCACGAGCACCATAGCCCATTTCCGCTGGAATGATCAGGGTGCGTTTGCCGCCGATCTTCATGCCTGCAACACCTTGGTCCCATCCTTTGATAACGTGACCAGCGCCCAATGGGAAACTAAATAATTGTCCGCGATCGAGTGAGCTATCAAATTTTTGGCCTTTATGGTCTGGCGCATTTTCATCGTAGAGCCAGCCGGTGTAATGCACGTCAACGTGATTGCCTGCAGTAGCTTCTTTGCCATCGCCAACGACAGTATCGATTTTCTTGAGTTCAGACATGATGTATTCCTTGGTGTGTTTCTATTGGGTGAAATGACTGGCTAGTATAGGCTTATCAGGTTTAGATGGAATTGCGTTGCTGTAGGCCTAGCCAAATTAAAGCAACTGCGGTAATCGTAGCGGGAATGAGTGATCCTAAATTGAGAATATCCCAGCCTTGAGAGGTAATGAGGGCGCCTGACCCAAAAGAGGTAAATGCCATCGTTCCGAACACAAAGAAATTAATGGCAGCTTGAGCCTTGTCTCGCTCATTGGGTTTGTAGGCTGTCATCGCTAGAGAGGTGGATCCCGTAAATAGGAAATTCCAGCCCACGCCAAGTAAAAAGAGGGCAATAAAAAATTGATGAAGATCTGTGCCGCTCAAAGCGATAAATATGCAAATGAAATTGAGACTGATGCCCAGCCCCATGATTTTGAGAGCACCAAAACGTTGAATGAGTGCGCCAGTAAAAAATCCTGGTGCGAACATGCCAATCACATGCCACTCCAGTACTAAGGCAGTATCCGAGAAAGGTAGACCGCAAATTTGCATTGCCAACGGTGTGGCTGCCATAAGGAGATTCATAACGCCGTACCCAAGCGCTGCGCCGATGACCGCTACCAAGAACACAGGCTGACGCAGAATGGAATTGAGGGGTCTGCCATCAGAGAGGGCGTGCTGGGTTTTGAATTCTTCTGGGAAGTGAATGAACTGCATCACAATAATTCCGATAAAGGCTGCAATGGATAGAGTTAGGTAGGCACCTAAGAAAGCAGTCTCAAATAGATTGCGAGTCCAAGAGGCTAGATTAGGGCCGATCACTGCACCCAAAATGCCACCAGCCAAAACCCATGAGACGGCTTTATCTCGTTGACTTACTTCGGTGAGCTCTGCCGCTGCGAAACGATATAGTTGCCCGTTAGCGCTGTAGTAACCAGCGATGAATGTGCCAATCACTAATAGCCAGAAGTTTTTGCTGAATGCTGCATAGGCGCAAAGCAGGGCTGATAAGACTGCTACTAAAAGACCAAGCTGAAAAGAAATTTTTCGGCCAAAGTGATTTTGTGACTTTGCGACTAGGGAAGTAGAAAAAGCAGCGCCGACAACATAGCCCATGACGGGCAGGGTGGCCATCCAACTTACGGGCGCCAGACTAAAGCCAACTAGACCGTTAATAGCGATAAAAGTGACATTATTGGTCAGGAATAAGCCTTGGCAAATAATGAGCAATAAGAGGTTCTTATTTAGTAGGGGATGCTGGGTGCTGGGCATGGCATGCAGTTTACGAGGAATTGAATGTGGCTGCCGTCTCGGTGGATTCCCTTAAATTGGGCCTGATATGCGGTTTTTGGGCGAAAAACCTCAATTTATGACAACCCCGATGATTTAAAATTGAACTCTCGCCTCATTGGCAAAAGGGTGCGTTTTAACTGTAAAACAAGCCAACTAAAAGTGCTTTGCAAAATGCGGAATATGAGAGTGGCAGGGTAAAAACCTGACTCTGTAAATTTATCAATATTGAGGAAACGTTAATGGCTTCAGAGAAATCAAAGATTATTTACACGCTGACAGACGAAGCGCCGCTTTTGGCGACTTGCGCATTTTTGCCAGTTATTCGTACTTTCACAGCGCCAGCCGGAGTGGAGATCGTAAAGAGCGACATCTCAGTTGCTGCACGTATTTTGGCTGAGTTTTCTGACTGCTTAACGGACGCCCAAAAAGTTCCAGACAATTTAGGTGAGTTGGGCAAGATGACTTTGCTCCCAGACACTAACATTATTAAGTTGCCAAATATCAGTGCCTCTGTGCCGCAATTGCTCGCAGCTATTAAAGAGTTGCAAAACAAGGGCTACAAGATTCCTAATTTCCCGGATGATCCTAAGACTGAAGAAGAAAAAGCGATTCGCGCTCGTTACTCTAAGTGCTTGGGTAGTTCTGTAAACCCAGTATTGCGTGAAGGTAACTCTGACCGCCGTGCGCCTCCCGCTGTGAAGCGTTACGCTCGTAAGAACCCTCACTCTATGGGTGAGTGGAGCCAGGCTTCCCGTACACACGTTTCACATATGCATGGTGGCGACTTCTACTCCAGTGAGAAGTCAATGACTATGACTAAGGCTTGTGATGTGAAGATGGACTTGGTTACCAAGAGCGGAAAAACCATTGTGCTTAAGCCAAAAGTCTCTTTGCTGGCTGGTGAAATCATCGATAGCATGTACATGAGCAAAAAGGCCTTGTGCGAGTTTTACGAAAAAGAAATCGAAGACGCATACAAGACTGGCATGATGTTGTCCTTGCACGTGAAGGCAACTATGATGAAAGTGTCACACCCGATCGTATTCGGTCATGCGGTGAAGATTTTCTATAAAGATGCTTTTGAGAAGCATGCGAAGTTGTTCGAAGAGTTGGGCGTTAACGCTAACAACGGTATGAGCAGCTTGTACGACAAGATCAAAACTTTGCCAGAGTCTAAGCGCGAAGAAATCATTCAAGATTTGCATGCTTGCCACGAGCATCGTCCTGCATTGGCGATGGTGGATTCAGCAAAAGGTATTACCAACTTGCATTCTCCAAGCGATGTGATTGTGGATGCGTCAATGCCGGCAATGATTCGTGTGGGTGGCAAGATGTGGGGCGCGGACGGTCGTTTGCACGACACTAAAGCGGTAATCCCTGAAAGTACTTTTGCTCGTATCTATCAAGAAATGATCAATTTCTGTAAGACACATGGCAATTTTGATCCAAGAACCATGGGTACCGTTCCAAACGTGGGCTTGATGGCTCAACAGGCAGAAGAGTACGGCTCACATGACAAAACATTTGAGATCCCTGAAGCTGGTGTGGCTCGTATTGTTGCTGATGACGGCACTGTATTGCTTGAACAAAACGTAGAAGAGGGTGATATCTGGCGTATGTGCCAAGTGAAAGATGCCCCAATCCGTGACTGGGTCAAATTGGCGGTTAACCGCGCGCGTCTCTCTAATACCCCAGCAGTATTCTGGTTAGATGAGTACCGTCCGCACGAGGCTGAATTGATCAAGAAGGTAAAAACATATCTAAAGGACTACGACCTTGAAGGTGTAGATATCCAGATCATGTCTCAGACTCGCGCAATGCGTTACACCCTTGAGCGTGTAATTCGCGGTAAGGATACTATTTCTGTAACTGGCAATATCTTGCGTGACTACTTGACTGACTTGTTCCCTATTATGGAATTGGGAACCAGCGCGAAGATGCTCTCGATTGTTCCATTGATGGCTGGTGGAGGTTTGTTCGAAACCGGCGCAGGCGGTTCTGCACCGAAGCACGTACAACAGTTGGTAGAAGAAAACCACTTGCGTTGGGATTCACTTGGTGAGTTCTTGGCTTTGGCCGTATCCCTTGAGGACATTGGCGATAAGACGGGCAATCCAAAAGTGAAGATCCTCGCTCGTACTCTGGACGAAGCTACAGGTAAGTTATTGGATAACAATAAATCGCCTTCACCGCGTACTGGTGAGTTGGATAACCGCGGAAGTCAGTTCTACTTGGCGATGTATTGGGCAGAAGCATTGGCCAATCAGACCGAAGATAAGGAATTGGCAGCACATTTCGCGCCTTTAGCAAAATCTTTGGCAGAAAATGAGCAGAAGATTGTTGCAGAGTTCAAGGCGGTTCAAGGTAAGCCAGCTGACATTGGCGGTTACTATGTTGCTGATTCTGAGAAATGCAAAGCTGTGATGCGTCCAAGCCCAACTTTCAATGCAGCATTGAAAGCGGCAAGAGCGTAATACTTAAGAGGGTTGATGCACCAGAACTGAGCATTAGGTATAAGTTCTAATAATTAATTGCATTAATTAGCGTTAACATTCAAAGGCAAACTTTCGGGTTTGCCTTTTTCTTTTTCAGTCTTTGCAAAACGCTTAATGCCAAAACCAAAAGACCTTATCGAGTTAAGTTATCTGAGCGAAGCAGTCTCAGATATGTCTTTTCTTGGTTTAATGCGACTCCTAGAGTCGGCGCGAGTCTTTAATCAAAAACATGGTGTGACCGGCATTTTGTTTTATGACAATCAGCAATTTGGGCAAATCATTGAAGGTGAGCGCGCCAATATCATGAAAGTGTGGAAGCGCATTCAAGAGGATGATCGCCATCATCGCATTGAACTGTTAGAGATTCGTGAGATTGAAGAGCGAAGCTTTCCAGAGTGGCTGATGCGCTTTTATGGCGGAGAAACCCTCGTACGTGACTATCCGGTATTGGCTGGTATGGTTGCCGGAATGGATAAGCACAGCTTGCGCTTGCTCAATCAGATGCGTGCCGCCCAAGAAGAGTAGTGCCCCCAGGTTTCCCTCGGCTGTATCTGGTCTAAGCAATAAATTGCCATCAGTAGCAAAATAGACTCATTGCCTTAATGGGGTCTACCATGTATTTCAAAGATAAAACCATACTTGCCAGTGACATTACGCCTAGAGATGTTTTTGAAAATCGACGTTCGTTAATCAAGACTGCCGCAGCGGGTGGCTTTGGTATGGCTTTGGCACCATGGTTTTCTCGTCAGGCTCTTGCATCAAATCCGGAAAAGTTGGCGGCTACCTTAAATACCGCTTATAGCTCCAAAGATGAGCCGACGCCTTATAAGTATGTCACCAGTTATAACAACTTTTATGAGTTTGGAACGGATAAGTCTGATCCCGCTGCCCATGCAAATACTTTGCAAACAAGGCCGTGGACTGTCTCAATAGAGGGCTTGGTAAAAAAGCCTCTAACTTTAGATATCGATGCTTTATTGAAGTTAGCTCCAATTGAAGAACGCATCTATCGTTTACGCTGCGTCGAAGGCTGGTCCATGGTCATTCCTTGGGATGGATATTCCTTATCGAAGTTGATTGGCAAGGTAGAGCCATTAGGATCAGCGAAGTATGTGGAATTTATTTCCCTGGCTGATCGCAAGCAAATGCCAGGAGTTAGTAGCAATATTTTGGATTGGCCATATCGCGAAGGCTTGCGCATGGATGAGGCAATGAATCCATTGACCTTGCTGACATTAGGTTTGTATGGAGAGGTTTTGCCTAAGCAAAATGGTGCGCCTGTGCGCATAGTCGTGCCCTGGAAGTATGGTTTCAAGAGCGCGAAATCAATTGTCAAAATTCGCTTCACTGAAGAAATGCCAAAGACCAGTTGGAGTCAGTTTGATTCGAGGGAGTATGGTTTTTACTCCAATGTCAATCCGCAGGTAGATCATCCTCGCTGGAGCCAGGCGACAGAGCGTCGTATTGGTGACCCCAAGGGAATGTTTGCATCAAAAATAAAAACCCAAATGTTTAATGGCTATGCAGATCAAGTAGCGAGCATGTATGCTGGTATGGATCTAAAAAAATACTATTAACCCCATGAATAAATTTAGCCGTTTACTTTTTGCATTCAATCTTCTTTTACTGTGTTCCTTGGGTCATGCTCAAGAGTCTGCTGTAAAAACTATTCCTTCTCTTGATGTACCTCGCTATATGGGGACCTGGTATGAGATTGCAAAATTTCCAAACTGGTTTCAGAAGAAGTGTGTCAGCAATACCCAAGCTGTTTACTCTGTAAGACCTGATGGAAACTTAAAAGTACTTAATAGCTGCAAAACTGCAGATGGCGAGATCTCTCAAGCAGAAGGAACGGCAAGGCAAGTGGGTGCGAGCGATTCACCAAAGTTGGAAGTGCGATTTGCTCCTGCTTGGCTATCCTTCTTGCCAATGGTCTGGGGTAATTATTGGATCATCGATCTAGATCCGCAATATCAGGTGGCGGCTGTAAGTGATCCTAGAAGAGAATATCTGTGGGTTTTATCCAGAACTCCGCAGATAGATAAGAAGACCTACGATGCCTTGTTGCTGCGTTTGCAGAATCAGCAATTTGATACTCGCAAACTCGAGCCTACGCAGCAGTTAACAAGCCCCTCTAAAAATTAAGAAGAATTCTTTGAAACAGTTTTCATTACCACCAGGTATTGAGGTATTCGAGAGAGGGTGGTTATCAGCCAATAATATTCTTCACTTTGGTGAAAGTGATGTATCGCTGGTCGATACAGGCTATGTTGTTCATCAAAGCATGACGTTGAGTCTTGTGCGTAATACTTTGAATAAACATCAGCTAAATACCGTCAATAAGGTCGCTAATACTCACCTGCATTCGGATCACTGTGGTGGCAATGCGGCCTTGAAAGAGGTATACGATTGTGAGATTTATATCCCCGCCTCTGAAGCTGCAGCAGTTCGTGATTGGAATATGGATTTGCTGAGTTATCAAAACTTGGGGCAAGACTGCCCACGCTTTAGTTTTGATCATTTGCTCATACCAGGTCAGCGTATAACGCTCGGGCGATATGAATGGAATATCTTAGCTGCGCCAGGGCATGATCCTCACTCAGTCATGTTGTATCAAGAAGAGCATGGCTTATTGATTTCCGCAGATGCTTTGTGGGAAGAAGGCTTTGGTGTAATCTTCCCAGAACTCTGGGGTGAATCAGGTTTTGAAGAAGTTGCCCAAACTCTTGATCTTATAGAGGGCCTTTCAATCTCTTTGGTAATCCCAGGACATGGAAAACCTTTTGTCGATGTTGCTACCGCGCTTGCTACTGCACGTTCCCGTCTGGATTATTTAGCATCTGACTCCGATAGAAATGCCCGACATGGTGCAAAAGTCTTGCTGAAATATAAATTATTGGCTTGGCGTAGCAAAGAGCTGCCTTTAGTAAATCAATGGATCTCAAATACGCCCGCACTGAATAGCGCAGCAAAGCAATTAAATATGAGTATGGATGAATTTTGCGGGTGGCTTTCTCAAGCTTTGGTGAAATCGGGTGCGGCTACTATCGAGGATAATCACTTAATAGATAAGTCTTAAATGAGCTTATAAATAATTAAAAGATGACAAGAGGAAATATGGAACATACTGTTTTGGTAACTGGAGCAACCGCTGGATTTGGTGAGGCAACGGCTAGACGATTTTTAGCGCATGGTCACAAAGTTATCGCGGTGGGAAGAAGACAGGAGCGCCTGGATGACATCAAAGACTCTATACCTGCGGATCAGCAAAAACGTTTGCTAGCTTTATCGGTAGATGTTTGTGATAGCGTCAAAGTAGATACGCTAGCTAGCTCATTACCAGCAGAATTTGCGAATGTATCCGTATTAGTCAATAACGCCGGTTTGGCATTAGGGCTTGAGCCTGCACATCAAGCATTTTTAAGTGATTGGGATCGAATGATTGATACCAACATTAAAGGATTGGTGCATATGAGTCGCGCATTTTTGCCTGGCATGGTTGAACGTAAGCGCGGTCATGTCATTAACCTAGGTTCAGTAGCCGCTAATTATCCCTACCCCGGTGGAAATGTCTACGGCGGGACTAAAGCGTTTGTGAAGCAATTTAGCTTAAATTTACGCGCCGATTTGATTGGCACTCCCGTTCGAGTGACCTGTATCGAGCCTGGTATGTGCGCTGGTACTGAATTTTCAAATGTGCGCTTCAAGGGGGATGATGACAAGGCCGGCAAAGTTTACGCTGGCGTAAAAGCATTGAGCGCCAATGATGTTGCTGAAGCAATTTACTGGTCCGCGACTTTACCAAGTCATATGAACATCAATGTATTAGAGTTAATGCCAGTACAGCAAGCCTTTAATGCTTTTAATGTGCATCGAGGAGAGTTATAGTTATTCATTAGCAATCGATTGGTGTAGTAAACAATAAATGGAGGAGACATAATGTTAAAAAATAATAAACAAGATAATCGACGTAATGCCCTAAAAATGGGTGTTGGACTGGCCACATTGGCTACTGGTGGGGCTGTTACAAGTGCTCAGGCTCATGAAGTAAAAACCCCATTCACAGTTAAAAACGTTTACATTCCAATTGCTGGTAGCAATCAAGAATTTCCTGTTAGAAGAATCTACTGCATTGGTAGAAACTATGCTGCTCATGCGCGCGAGATGGGGTCTGACCCAACCCGTGAGCCGCCGTTCTTTTTTCAAAAGCCAACTGATGCAATACAATTTGTAGCTCCTGGAAAAATCGTTGATCATCCTTATCCGACCTTAACAAAAAATTACCACTATGAGGTTGAACTTGTAGCCGCACTAAATAAAGGCGGGAAAAATATACCAGTTGAAAAAGCCTTAGAACATGTATTTGGTTATGCCTTGGGTCTTGATATGACTCGTAGGGATTTACAGCGTTTTATGGGTGATCAAAAGAAGCCATGGGAGATAGGGAAGTCCTTTGATTATTCCGCCCCTATTGGCCCAATCTTTACAACTGATAAGGTCGGCCACTTTCAAAAAGGATCGATTGCTCTATCTGTAAATGGAGTTACAAAACAAAGCGCTGACTTGAGTCAGATGATTTGGTCGGTGGCAGAGCAGATCTCCAAATTGTCTGAAGCAAATGAATTATTCCCTGGCGATATTATTTATTCGGGTACGCCTGAAAATGTGGGCCCGGTTGTTAAAGGTGATGTTGTGCGATGTACGATTGCTGGCTTACCTGATTTAGTTATCAAGGTCATTTAAGGCCATGCGTCTAATCTTTCGATTAAGCTTGCTTGGGTTTTTAATAAGCGCATCTGGAGCGTTCGCCACGGAATTTCGAATATATTCTGCGGCAGGCATGAAGGTTCCGCTTATTGAGCTATCGCAATTGTTTAATAAAAATCAGAATGCCAATCACATTTGGATTAATTTTGATACTGCTGGTGCAGCCGAGAAAAAGTTCTTTGAAGACGCTCAAAGTGCCTGCGTGATAACCACTCAAGTGAGAATTAATAGCGCAATAAAGTCTGGCAAATTTGTAAAAAATGAGCAAATTCCTCTAGTTGATACCCTTGCTGGAATGGCTTCATCTAGCGCAAAAAAGCCTAGTATTAAAAATGCACAGGATCTTGCAAATACTTTGCTAGCTGCTCAGTCGATTGCGTTTTCAGACCCCGCGAGAGGCGCAACTGTAGGACGTCATTTTGAGGAAATAATCAAAAAATTAGATATTGAGAAGCCAGTCCTTCAAAAAGCGATTCTTGCAAGCGATGGCGTCGAAACCATGAAGCTAGTTATGGAGAAAAAGGTGGGGCTGGGAATTACTCAAATAAGCGAGGTAATTCAATCTGATCGAAATACATTGGTGGGCCCCTTCCCCCCTGAGTTTGAATTAGCCACCCGATATTCTTTGTATTGCAAAGACCTAAATGATGAGAATTTAGCGCCATTCATTGCTTTATTGAAATCTAGCTATGGCAGCAAAGTTTTCGACTATTACGGCTTGCGCGCAGTCCCTTAAAAAGCGGATTAATCCGCTTTCCATTTGTAAAACTTGGGGTAGGCGCGCATGACAACTGGTCCGTTGAAATCCCAGGATTTACAAGTTCCAAGATACAGCGGCGGTTTATTTTCATCAGGATCAAACAAGGCCCCAGGGATTGCTTGGAAGGCTGCAGTAGCTAAGTTATTGAGTAATTCGCGTAAGTGCGTACAACCCGCAATGCCGCCAAGATGGGTTTGAATTGTTTTTCTCCAGCCTTTACCTAGGCGCTCTCCAATCAGCGCCGTCATAGGGGGAATAACTTGAGGGCACTCGGGATGAGGGTGGCCATCCATGACTACTTCAATATCTTGAATCACTAATTCATTGTTGAGGGTCACTCTAACCCACATGTCATGAAAAGCTTCACCAGGTTGCCAAGTATTTGCACCCGTTGTAAATGGCGTTGCTTTGTAGTCTTTTAGATGTCCTTCAATGTCCCATAAGCCATCTTCTCGCGCATAACCCTGGAAAGTGATTTCTCGGGTGTGTAGTGGAGATCTGGGTTTGGGTGAAGAGAGCATGGCAATTAAATAAGGAAAGACAAGAGGCAAAAACTATCCCTAAATGATAATGAATTGAGGGAAAACTTGCTATCTAGTCTAATCCGCAAACGTGCTCTGTAGTATGCTCTGCAGCATATGGCAAAACCAATCTCTCTTGAAAAGATCTTATTTAGCCAAGGCTTTGGCACACGACGCTATTGTGCTGATTTGGTTTATGCCGATTTAGTCAAGGTGAATGGCGTTTTGGCGGAGGATCCTGGCGAACGTATTTCAACCGAGGGTCTCACACTCACTGTAGATGGTAAAGATTGGGAATATCACGAGAAGGCTTACATTGCATTTAATAAGCCCCTGAACTACGAGTGCTCTCATAAGACAACGCATCACGCTAGTGTCTACAGCCTGCTACCTGCGCCTTTTGTAGAACGTGGTCTGCAGTGCGTTGGCCGCTTGGATTACGACACTACTGGTTTGTTGTTGATTTCGGATGATGGGCAATTTATTCATAAAATGACAACGCCCAAAAAGAACATCGGCAAAGTCTATGAGATCACTACGGCAAGCGCGATTACTCAATCTCAAATCGATCATTTGCTCAATGGTGTAGTTTTGGATGATGATCCAAGACCATGTTATGCCACCGCATGTCATCAGATTTCTGAAAGTGTGTTGGCGATGACAATTGTTGAGGGAAGATACCACCAGGTAAAACGTATGATGGCTGCTGTTGGTAATCATGTGGCCCAATTACACCGTGCGCAAATCGGCGCGTACCATATGCCAAAGGATTTGCCAGAAGGTCAGTGGCGCTGGCTTTATCCAGATGATCTACGTCTTCTGTCTCAAAGTGTGGATGCTAGTTAAGTCCAACCAAATGAAGCCTAACTAAATGCAGCCAACTAGATTACTAAGTAATTTCGATTTTGAAAAAGATCTACCTTTATGGAAGAGAGATG
This sequence comes from Polynucleobacter tropicus, assembly GCF_013307225.1. NCBI lineage: Bacteria > Pseudomonadati > Pseudomonadota > Betaproteobacteria > Burkholderiales > Burkholderiaceae > Polynucleobacter > Polynucleobacter tropicus. Next base: position 373,009 of record NZ_CP028942.1, read on the forward strand.
CTTCAGGTATTGCAATCGAGCGCAACTTTGTCTTTAAAGATTTTCAACAGGCATTTGACTTTATGACGCTGTGCGCAAACTATGCCGAGGAAATAAATCATCATCCAGACTGGTCAAACTCTTGGAATCAAGTTAATGTGCGTTTAAGTACCCATTCAGAAAATGCACTAACGCAATTGGATGTGGAATTAGCTAAAGCAATGGATGGCTTTGCCATCCAAGTGCAAACGTAGATTTAATGCTCATCGCCTTCTTGATCCCCTTCATTGAGACTCATCAAGATAGTTGCTAATAAGCCGTAGACTACTTCCGTCGAGATCATTCCGTCTTCATCTAACTCGTCAATGAGGTCATTGAGGCAGTCCTCAGTGGGTTCATTGAGCAGGGTCATGGCACATTCGCAGCCATAGTTAAAGTCTTCGTCGTTTTGAGATTGATATTCTTCGCTCATGATTTTCCTTTAGGTGGTGCAATGTCTTTTGGCATTAATGCTAATTAATGAAGCTATTTAATTTCTCTTTCCACCACTTTGCCTGACCAGTGGTGGAGTGGCCTGAAGTGTAGATGCTTGCGGGGATTAAATAAAGTTCGGCATTTTTTACTTTTTTGAGTTGAATTTCCATAATGCCTAACTCTGGAGGATTGCGCTCATCATCTGCAGAGTTAATGGCAAGTACCTTGGCATTAATTTTTGACAACTCACTATCAGGATTGAAGTCTCTCGAAGATTCCCATTGGTATAAATAGTCATTGGCATCTATTGTGAAAGGAGCTGCCAAGCGGTCATTCACAATCGCATCCGCCTTCTCGCTATTGGGGGCCAAGAACTGAAGATGTTGATTTCCGCCACTCGTGGCTAGAGGGTAAAAGACATTGGTAAATTGCGCACTTTTCGGTTGGGTCTTGTAGTTTCCTTCTTGCCAATCAGGATCTCTTCGAATCGATTCGGATATAAATCTACGCATCATCCAATTTCTTCCTGACATGGCGCTGGGCGTTGATGCCATTGGCACAAGATAGTCTGAATAGCCTGGGTATTTGGTGCCCCATAACCAGGTTTGCATTCCACCCATTGAGTTCCCAAGAATGAGCTTTAAGTGTTCAATACCCAAGCCTTCTTTAACAAGTCTATATTGCGCTTGGACCATATCATCATAGTTATAACGAGGAAATTTGGCTTTAAGTCCGTCAGAGGGTTTCGATGATTTCCCAACACCAATTGCGTCGGTAAGAATAATGAAGAACTTATTTGCATCCAAGGGTTGACCAGCTAAAAATAGCTCTTCCCCAAAATCTTTATTGAGCATTCCTTTGGCTGATCCAGCAGTCCCATGCAATATGAGAACAGCAGGATTATTTGGTGACCCAAGAGTGATGTAGCCAATCTTGAGCTCTTTTGCGGTCTCCCCTGTATGAAATTGAAAGTTTTTGGCCGTCCAAACACCTTCGGTTTGCTTGGGGAACTCCGCGGCAAAACCGATATTGGCAGCTAAAAAAAGACTGATTAAGGCGATTATTTTCATGGGTCAAATTCTTAAGGGGGTTAGGTAATTTATTGCAGCGCACTAAAGTTGGTAATGATTTATAGTAATTCAAAATAAATAAGCAAGTGCTTAATAAAAACAAAAGGAGACGCTAATGCAATTGAATATCAATGGGCAGGTTCACAATATCGATGTGGAACCAAACATGCCTTTGTTGTGGGCCATTCGTGAAGTAGTTGGCCTAACCGGCACTAAGTATGGTTGTGGTGTGGCGCAGTGTGGCGCCTGTACTGTCTATATGAATGGAGAGCCAGTTCGCTCTTGCTCAATTCCTGTTTCGGCTGTTGGCGCTGCCAAAATCACGACTATCGAGTCGCTCTCCAAAGACAATACACATCCAGTACAAAAGGCCTGGATTGCATTAGATGTTCCTCAGTGTGGGTACTGTCAGTCCGGTCAGGTGATGGCTGCTGCTGCTTTACTGAAGCGCATTCCAAAACCAACAGATGCTGATATTGATAATGCAATGTCAAATATTTGCCGTTGTGGCACTTATCAAAAAATTCGCGATGGCATTCATGTGGCATCGGGTCAGAAAAAGTTAGCAGAAGTGTTGGCGCAATACCAAGCTTCTCCAGCAACGCGTGGTTAAGGAGAAGAATATGACACTCGAAAATACTTCACGTCGTGATTTCATTACCAAAGGCACCCTCCTTGGTGGGGGCTTGATGTTGGGCATTGGCGCCTTGCCAGAAAATGCTTTGGCTCAGGCTAGCTCTCAATATGACCCCAATACACCAACTAAAGCTGGTGATGCGGAAGTTAATGCCTGGGTAAGTATCAAACCAGATGACACTGTTTATATCCGTATTGCTCGTTCAGAGATGGGGCAGGGAACTCGTACTGGTTTAGCGCAATTAGTGACCGAAGAGTTGGAATGCAGCTGGAAGAAAGTCAAAACACAGTCGGCTACGCCGGGACAAAGTTTGGCACGCAAACGCGTTTGGGGTGAGCATGGTACTGGCGGCAGTCGCGGTATCCGAATCTCAGAAGACTATGTTCGACGTGGCGCAGCAGCAGCTCGCATCATGTTACTTCAAGCAGCCGCCAATCAATGGAATGTTCCTGTCGCCGAATTAACTGTTGATAAAGGGGTAATTACACATACTCCATCAGGACGTAAAACTACCTATGGAAAAGTTGCTGAGCTTGCATCAACCTTAACTCCGCCTGATCCAAAGTCAATTGTCTTAAGAGATCCGCGTAAGTGGAAGGTAGCGGGTCAGCCTTATGCGCGTATTGATACTGCTAATAAGGTAAATGGATCAAAAGTATATGGCGCTGATTTGCAAATGCCCGGTATGTTGTGTGCTTCAGTAAAGTCTTGCCCTGTATTTGGTGGCAAGCTTGTGAGTTACGACGAAGCAAAGGTTCTAGGGATGCGTGGCATCAAGGGTGTCGTACAGATTAACGACAATACTGTTGCCGTAGTGGCCGATACTTGGTGGCGCGCAAATACTGCTTTGAATGCCTTGCCAATCGTTTGGGATGAGGGTAAAGCGGGCAATGTATCGCAAGATGACATTAATAAGATGTTGCGTAGTGGTTTAGATGAGCAAGGCGATTTCTGGCAGCGTAAGGTTGGTGATGCTCCACAGGCAATCAACAGCTCTGCTAAAAAAGTAGAGGCGATTTATTTCACGCCATATCGCGCGCACGTCACGATGGAGCCCATGAATGCAACTGTGAGGATTAGCGGTGATCGTGCTGAGGCTTGGGTGCCAACACAGAATGGCGAAGGTTCATTGGCCGCTCTATCTGAAGCCACTGGTATTCCTTTGGCTAACTGCGAGGTCTACAAATTAGATTCAGGCTGTGGCCTTGGCCGTCGTGGTTCTACGCAAGACTTTGTAAGTTATGCGGCTAAAGTGGCGCAAAAATATCTAGGAACACCTGTAAAGGTATTGTGGAGTCGTGAGGAAGATTTAACGCACGATTATTACCATCCGATTGCGATGGCTAAGATGAGTGCCGGTATTGATAGCAGTGGCAATGTGACTGGTATGCATATCAAGGTAGCGGGCCAGTCTATTAACGCGACATTAGCCCCGTCAGCTATCAAGGATGGAAAGGATGAGCGTCAATTACAAGGTCTTTATGAAAAAGGCCCCGATGCTCAGCTTGGTTATACCTTTCCGACACTCTTAACTGAATACGTCATGAAAAATACCCATGTTCCAGTTGGACCATGGCGTGGTGTTAATACAAACCAGAATGGCATTTTTATGGAATGCTTTATGGATGAGTGTGCCAAAGCGGCAGGTAAAGATCCGGTGAAGTTTAGGCAAGCAGTGATGCAGAATCATCCAAAGCATTTGGGCGTGCTCAATGCTGCCGCTGAAAAAGCTAATTGGGATAAGCCATTGCCAGCGGGCACCTATCGTGGCGTTGCGCAGTTTATGGGTTACGCCAGCTACTCAGCATGTGTCGCTGAAGTATCGGTCGATGGAAACATGGTGCATGTGAAACGCCTTGTATTTGCCTTGAATTCAGGTCACGTCGTCAATCCTTACTTAACGCGTGAGCAAATTGAAGGCTCTGTAGCAATGGCATTGGGAGCTATTTTCAATCCAGAAATTACCGTTGAAAATGGTCGTATTAAGCAACAGAACCTCGATTCTTACCCTCTCCTGAAGTTGGCTTCAACCCCCAGAATTGAAACCGTTTTAGTGCCTACTTATGATTTCTGGGGTGGTGTAGGTGAGCCAACTATTTGCGTCGTTGGTCCTGCTGTCGCAAATGCAATCTCAGCAGCGATTGGTAGGCCAGTGCGCAACTTCCCTCTGTATAAGGAAGGATTAAGTCTCGCTTAGTTTTTAGCTTGAAATACATGGCTCCATCAGTTAAGTGATTGATGGAGCCATTTTTGTATTTGGCTTACCATTCAGTAATGCAGGTGAATATCAAGCTCTCAAAAAGCATTCTATTTGTTATTTCTCTAATACCTTTAGTGCGTCTACTGTGGTTAGCTAGCAGTGATGGTTTGGGGGCCAATCCAATCGAATTTATCACCCGATCAACAGGCACATGGACCTTGGTATTTTTATGCATTACCCTCGCAATGACCCCAATGCGCATGATCACGGGATCAGCAGATTGGATTAAGCTTCGTCGCATGTTTGGACTCTTTTGTTTCTTTTATGCCTTTCTACATTTCGGAATTTGGTTTTATCTAGATCAATCACTAGATTTGCAAGCAATGATTCATGATGTGCTCAAGCGCCCATTCATTACGATGGGTTTCTTTAGTTTCGTATTGTTATTGCCGTTAGCGCTGACATCCAATCAATGGTCTATTCGCAAGTTAGGGAGGCGTTGGACTCTGCTGCATAAACTGGTTTACGTCATTGCTTGTACAGCAATTACCCACTACTGGTGGCATAAAGCCGGAAAAAATGACTTGGGAACAGTGGCAATATATGTTGTCGTGATCGTTGGCTTGCTATGCCTTAGATTGCCAGTAATTCGTAGATGGTTTGCAGCTTAATGCTCTAAAAACAGATCAGTCTTTATTCCGAGAAGACAAGATCCGGAATCGAATCTAAATTTAATAGTTCAAGGGCGGCATCGGGAGTGGCATTGAGCCAGCGATCAAATAGATCGGGTCGTAACGGTACAACTGTACGCTTTTCATCTTCAGGCTTATGACAACGTCGCATGACGGGATGTTCATTAGCATCAATTGTTAGCATTGAGAACGACACAATCAATTCACCCGTTTCTGGTTCAGTCCAAGTATCCCAAATAGAAGCGATTGCCATGGGCTCTTGATTGGCTTGGCTAATCTTTGTTCTGACTGCTTTGCCGGATTCATAGCAGGGTTCATAAAAAGCATCCGCTAGAGCTAATGCATAGTGACGTTTTGACCAAGCGTTCTTGTAGGAAGGTCTTTCGCTAACGGTTTCAGAGCGAGCGTTGTATGTTTTTCTGCCGAAGTCATCATCTTTTGCCCATGCCGGAATGAGGCCAAAGCGAGCAGGTCCAATCGCAGTGCGCTGAGTATTGTGGCTTTTAAGAACGATGATTCCTGGGTAAGTGGGAAAAACATCATGGGCGCCTGACGGTGGCAACTCTAGGTCAAAGTGGGTCTTGACCCAATCAGTGTTGGCGGCGGTGAGGTATTGAACACACATCAAGCTATTTTACTGACGGTTATGCCGACGCCAGCTGTTACCATTGAGTCTCTATAGACAAGAGAGATCGTATGAGAAAACTAGTATTCAAAAGCCTATTGCTTGCCGCACTTGGAGTTGCAACGGGCTCAATTTATGCCCAACAAAGTGGATTACCAATTAATGCTGCCGCCTCTGTTAATGGCGCCATCATCACCAATGATATGGTTGAGCAAGGGATTAGAGTTGCACTTTCTCAAGGTCAGAAAGATTCTCCTCAATTACGCAAGGCGGTGATCGAGAAATTTATTGAAGTGCTATTACTATCTCAGCAAGCCGACAAGGATGGATTAGCAAATTCTGATAAGGCCAATACACAACTCGCTATGATTCGCCAAAACTATTTAGCGGATCTAGAGTTAGCCACATTCATGGAGAAGAATCCCGTTGCCGATGCTGATGTGCGTGCCGAGTACAACAAGCAAGTGGCATCTTTGGGTTCACAGGGCATGATTGTGGAATATAAGATTAGTGATATTGCTGTTGCAACTGAGGCAGATGCTCAAGCCGCGATGAGTCGTCTTAAAAAGGGTGAGTCTTTTGATAAAGTTGCTCGTAGTGTTTCCCTGGCTCCAAATAAGGCGCAGGGTGGCGCAGCTGGTTGGGTTCAGCCGGGCCAACTTCCGCCACCATTGTCCGCCACCATTGCTAATCTCAACAAAGGCCAAGTATCCGCTCCAATTCAGATGCAGCAAGGTTGGTATTTAATTAAGGTTGAGGATAAGCGTTCAAGCAAGCCACCAACATTTGAGCAGGCAGAAAAAGCTGTTCGAGCAGGTCTCATGCAGAAAAAGCAATTTGAGTTCTTATCTCAGCTTGCCAAAGATTCTAAGATCGTAGTTCAGTAAAAAAGGCCCTTCGGGGCCTTTTGATTTTGTGCTTATTTGCGCTCTAAGGTGACGAAAGCAAAGTGAATATCGTTTTCTGATCCTGGTACGCGCTCTACTTCTTCCCAGTCAGATGCGTTTGGGATTTCAAAGAAGGTGTCACCACTTTCTACGTCAATATCAATTTCCGTTACATATAGACGGTCAGCTTTATCAAATGCTTGTTTGAATAGTTGTTCACCCCCAATCACGAATACTCTTGGCGATTCAGAAAGGCTGGCAAGTGCTTCATCTAGCGAACCAGCAAGTTCAGCGCCCACTGGTGAGTAGTCAGCATTACGGCTAACGACAATATTGCGTCGCCCAGGAAGTGGGCGACCAATCGATTCCCAGGTCCTTCTTCCCATGATGACGGGGTGACCCATGGTGACGCGTTTAAAAAACTGGAGGTCAGCAGAGATTTTCCAGGGCATCTGATTGTCGCGACCAATCACGTGATTACGTGAGCGGGCAACAATCATGGAGATAGCGGGTTGAGTCATATGGAGCTTAAATGGCTACAGGAGCTTTGATATGCGGATGAGATTCGTAGCCAACAATCTCAAAATCCTCAAACTCATAATCAAAAATAGAATTTGGTTTGCGCAGGATATTGAGTTTTGGCAGCGGGAAAAAGTCTCTAGATAGTTGTAGATCGACTTGCTCTAAGTGGTTGCTATACAAATGGCAATCGCCACCAGTCCAGATAAAGTCGCCTACCTCCAGATTACATTGTTGCGCCATCATATGAGTTAACAAGGCATAGCTTGCAATGTTGAATGGCACGCCCAAGAAAATGTCGGCGCTGCGTTGATAGAGTTGACAAGACAGTTTGCCATCAGCAACATAGAACTGGAAGAAAGCATGACAAGGTGCCAATGCCATGCGTGGAATATCAGCTACGTTCCAGGCAGAAACAATAATGCGACGTGAGTCAGGATTCTTCTTGATGGTCTCAACCACTTCAGAGATTTGATCAATATGTTGACCATTTGGTGCAGGCCATGAGCGCCATTGATATCCGTAGATTGGACCAAGATCGCCATCCGGTGCAGCCCATTCATTCCAAATGGATACGCCGCGCTCTTTGAGCCAATTGTTGTCTGTGCTGCCCTTGAGAAACCAGAGTAATTCATAAATGATGGACTTGAGGTGCAGCTTCTTGGTTGTCACCATTGGAAAGCCGTCAGCCAAGTTAAAGCGCATCTGATGGCCAAATACTGAGATCGTGCCTGTGCCAGTCCTATCGGACTTTTTAACGCCCTTAGCAAGGACTTCTTTCATGAGATCGTGATATTGGCGCATAGGGTAGTGACTAACTTAAGGGCTAAATACGGTTAATGATTTACGAATAAGGATAGCTTACTCGAATGTGGGCGACTGCACCCCAAGGGCTTTATGGAGCTTGGTTGAGGTGGTGGTGTATTGCAGTTGGATTGGCTTTTCAGGGTTCAAATAGGCGGCTGCGGCAAAGGCAGCTAAGGCAGCCTCATGAAAGCCAGACAAAATCAGCTTTTTCTTCCCTGGGTAGATATTGATATCACCCACTGCGTAAATGCCTGGAATGCTAGTCTGAAATTTCTCGGTATCAACTGCGATTTGCTTGCGATCTATATCTAAACCCCACTCAGCGATTGGACCTAATTTTGGGGAAAGTCCAAAGAAGATCAAAAGATCGTCTAACGTCAATGATTGAGTATTGCCGTCAATATTGTCAACGGCAATGCTAGTCAAATTCCCATTCTGAATTTCAAGATCGGTAATTTGGCCAATCAGTAATTGAATTTTTCCATCTGCGCAGAGCTCGCGCATTTTTGCAATCGATTGTGGTACCGCTTTAAAGTCATTGCGACGATGAATCAGGGTGACGCTTGCGGCAGTGTTGGCAAAATACAAGGCCCAATCTAGGGCGGCATCTCCGCCACCACAAATGACAATGCGCTTACCTGTAAATTGTTCTGGCTGTTTAACATGGTAGAAAACTTGCTTGCCAACCAGAGGTTCTATGCCCTCAATGTTTAGTACTCTGGGCTGGAAAGCGCCTACACCTGCGGCTATAAATACAGTCTTTGTTAGAAAGGATTTGTTTTCTGAAGTGGTTAATAGAAATCGACCATCTTCCTGTTGCTTAAGGCTGGTAACGTCTTGTCCCAGATGAAATTGAGGCTTAAATGGTTCAATCTGTTTGAGTAAATTGCTAACAAGCTCACGACCGGTGCAAACTGGTACCGCAGGAATGTCGTAAATGGGTTTATCTGGATAGAGCTCGATGCATTGACCGCCAATTTCTGGCAAAGAATCAATGACGTGAGCTTTAATTTCTAGGAGGCCAAGTTCAAAAACTTGAAAAAGCCCCACAGGACCGGCGCCAATGATGACTGCATCAGCTTCTGTGGGGGAGTGCAAGGAAATTCTCTTACTGGTTAAGTATGCAGATGAATTACTTCACCAACTGATCGAGTTTGTTTTTAACATCTTTCCACTCTTCAGCATCTGGAAGAGCGGCTTTGGATTTGGTAATTGAAGTCCAAGATGGAGATAATTCAGCATTCAACTTAATGAATGCTTGTTGATCGCCTGGCACATCATCTTCAGCATAAATGGCATTTACTGGGCACTCAGGAACACAAACAGCGCAATCGATGCACTCGTCTGGATCGATTACTAGAAAATTAGGGCCTTCACGAAAGCAATCAACTGGGCAAACATCAACGCAGTCGGTATATTTGCAGCGGATGCAGGATTCGGTAACAACGTAAGTCATGGTTTTAATGAGTCAAGCCCAATAGATGGGGCTAATAAGTTGTAAAACATCAATTTTAGCCGAAATACACCCATCTATTTGAGGTAAAGTTCCCCCTATGAATACACCGACTAATGGCCAAAATACTGGCACAAAACCTAAAATTCTGGTCGCCAGAGCCATATTTCCGGAAGCTTTGGCCAAATTAGAGGAAACCTTTGAGGTTCGCTCCAACCAAGAAGATCTGATTTTTACGCCTGAGCAATTGCAAAAAGAACTCTCTGGGGTTGCAGGGGCTTTAGTTGCTGGTAGTGAGCGTATTGATGCAACAGCATTGGCAAATGCAAAGGACTTAAAAGTCGTCGCTAATATCTCCGTGGGCTACAACAACTTTGACGTACCCGCGATTACTGCAGCTGGTGTAATGGCAACAAATACTCCGGATGTACTCACTGATACTACGGCCGACTTTGGTTTCGCATTGCTCATGGCAACTGCCAGAAGAATTACTGAGGCAGAGCATTGGATCAGGGCGGGTCATTGGGATAAATGGTCGATTGTGAACAACCCACTTGGCATGGATTTGCATCACAGTACTGTTGGCATTATTGGTATGGGTCGCATTGGTCAAGGGATTGCTAAGCGCGCATTGGGATTTGGTATGAATGTGATTTATCACAACCGTAGCCGGCTATCGGGTACTGATGAAAAAGCTTGTGGAGCAAAATATGTTTCCAAGGAAGAGTTATTGCGTACAGCTGATCACGTTGTCTTGGTTTTGCCGTATGCGCCAGAGAGTCATCACACCATAGGTGCCAAAGAAATTGCTCTCATGAAACCTACGGCAACCCTGATTAATATTGCCCGTGGCGGCATTGTGGATGACTTGGCATTAGCACAAGCATTAAAAGAGAAAAAGATATTTGCCGCCGGTTTAGATGTCTTTGAGGGCGAACCCAAGGTCAACCCCGAGTTGCTTAAGCTCAGCAACGTTGTGCTTGCTCCACATATCGCTAGTGCAACAGAGAAGACGCGCAGAGCCATGGTCGATTTAGCAATTGAGAATGTCATCGCCGCACTATCAGGGAAAAAACCACCAAGCTTAATTAATGCGGAAGTTTTTAAAGGCTAGTTAAGTAACAATTGAAATTGATCAGTTGCAATATAAAAATGCCGAGATATCTCGGCATTTTTATTTAATCGGGTGCAGCTAAAAAATTATTCAGCTTCAATTTCTTCTGGCAGTTCGCGTAGTGCAAGTTCAATGCCGCCGAATTTTCCAGCAACCCAGTTATACACTTTGCAGGCTACCCATAGCAAACCAAAGCCTAGTAAGGCATTCAGAATCAAGGCAGATAGAACGGTAAAGCCAGGAATAGCTCCGTCACGAATAAAGGCAACAAACAAAGCTAGCAAAACGATTGGAACCGAGAAGCATAGATAAACCAACACGAGTGTCTTAGCTGTATGTGTTGGATCGAGGAAGGCGAGTTCTTTTTTGGTTAGTTTCATGATGGTGCAATCTTAAAGCAGTCCATCAAAAAGCGCTATATCTACCCACTCGCCAGCAGCAACATTTCCTTGATCATGGCCCAGGATGACGAAGCAGTTCGCCTCGCTCATGGAGCGCAGAATGCCTGCCCCTTGGCTGCCTGTGAGTTTCACGCTGGGCTTGCCTTCAGCATTGCGCCCAAGGATGGCGCGCTGGAACTCGGTGCGACCTGGCTTTTTCCGAATGGCTGTTTCAGAGATGGCTTGTACAACTGGAACCTCTGTTTGGCTGGCCCCATTGAGTTGCAATAAAGCGCTACGAACAAATTGATAAAAGGTCACCATCACGGCAACAGGGTTACCAGGTAGGCCAAAGAATAAGGTTTTACTCTCTGAGGTTTTTCCAGAGACTGGTCTAAGCGTGCCGAATGCCATTGGGCGGCCTGGTCGCATGGCGATTTTCCAGAAGCCGACGTCGCCCAACTCTTGCATGATTTGTTTTGTGAAATCTGCTTCTCCAACGGACACTCCACCTGAGGAGATGAGTACATCTGCTTTTGAGGCTGCATCAATAAATGCTTGCTTGAGCGAGGTCGGGTCATCACGCACAATTCCACAATCAATGATGTCGAGGTTGAGGCGATTGAGTAGGCCGGTCAGGCTATAGCGATTGCTGTCATAAATGCTTCCAGCATCCAAAGTTTGATCTAAGGTGCGAAGTTCGTTACCCGAAGACAGAATCGCTACCTTCAGTTTGCGCTTTACTTTAAGAGTACTAATGCCTAGTGAAGCGGCTAAACCTAAATCCGATGGACGTAGCAACCTTCCGGCAGTAATTGCTGCTTTACCCTTTTGTAAGTCTTCACCACGCATGCGCCGGTTTTCACCGGCCTTTAGTTGATTGGCTTTGAAGGCAATATGTTTCGCATCAAGGCTAGCAGTAAATTCTTGTGGAATGACGGTGTCGCAATCGCTTGGCATTACTGCGCCAGTCATGATCTTCAGGCATTCACCGTTGGCAATTTTTCCTGTGTAGGGTTTGCCGGCCAGGGCTGTGCCCACAATGCGTAGTTTGATTTCTGCTTGACCGCCCTCTAAGCATTTGCCATCAAATGCGAAGCCATCCATGGCGGAGTTATCCGCAGCGGGCACATCAATCGGCGAGAGTAAATCTTCTGCAAGAATGCGATTAATAGCCTGGTCAAGGGGAACTATTTCAAAAGCATCGGAGTCATTAATCGACTGCGCTTCCTGCAAAAGCTGATTTACTAGATTGGCAATCGCCTTGCGTGCTTCATCTACATGTAATGATGAAGTGAGCAATATTGGATCGTTTGGTGATTGACTCATGATGCTGCCTCTAAAGATTGCAATTCTTCTGGCGTGTTGGCATTCGCAAAGGCCTGAGCGTCATCAAAAATCACTGTTCCGCTTTTGAGTTCTTTGAACCAGCGATCAATTTTGAGATCCCCTTTGCTTAAAAAAGAACTTAAAGAGTCTTGTAAATTGGCGCGCATTAAACAAAAGACGGGTTGTGCCCATACCTTGCCATCAGCCTCTTTGCTGGATGCGTAGGCTAAATCTAGGTTGTTATGCTCTAGCTCGTTAGCAAGCTTGGCACCCAGATCTTTTGGGAATAAGGGAGAGTCGCAGGGGGTTGTTAGTAAATAAGGGGTCTTGCAGTTCTTAAGGCCCATCAAGAAACCTGCGAGAGGGCCTGAAAAGTCAGGGGTCTCGTCCATGATGACGGGGTAACCATAGACGGCGTACTTGGTGATGTTGCGATTGGCATTAATCAGAATAGATCCAACCTGGGTTTTGAGTCGTTGGATAGTCGCTTCAATTAAGGGTTTTTTATGAAAAGGAATCAGCCCTTTATCGATTCCGCCCATACGCTGCGCGCGCCCGCCAGCTAATATCAAGCCTGTAATTTGTTCGCTGCCAATCATTAGCCACCTATGTAAGACATTTCAACCTTGCGACCACCGCTTGATTGATCCGCTGTATGGGAACCCCGAATTTCTGAATAGTGATCATCGCGAGTAGCCCAGGTATTCATAATCGCATTGGCAATTTCTAAATCAGTCTTGCCAGAGCGCAGAAGGGTTTTGAAATCAAATCCTGAATTAGCAAACAGGCACAAATACATTTGGCCATCCGTGGAGATTCTGGCGCGAGTGCATTCATGACAAAAAGTTTGGGTGACGCTGGAAATAACACCAATTTCACCAGTACCATCTTGATAGCGCCAGCGTTGTGCTACTTCACCTGTGTAGTTTGGCTCTGCTGATACCAATGGGAATACTTCATTGATGCGGGCAATCACCTCTTTAGAGGGAAGTACTTCTGTCATGTTCCAGCCATTCGAGCTGCCCACATCCATGAATTCAATAAAGCGCAGAATGATGCCGCTGCCTTTGAAGTGCTTGGCCATCGCAACGATCTCGTGATCGTTTATTCCTTTCTTCACAACCATATTGACTTTAATGTTCTGAAAGCCAGTCTCTTGTGCAGCCGCAATACCATCTAAAACATCAGCAACTGGAAAATCCACATCATTCATTTTTCGAAAGACTGCATCATCTAATCCATCAAGACTCACGGTGAGTCTATGTAAGCCTGCAGCTTTAAGACTAGCTGCCTTCTTGCGCAAAATGCTGCCATTGGTAGTCAACGTTAAATCTAATGGATTGCCTGCCGGAGTCCGAATGGATGCCAGCATTTCAATGAGTATTTCTAAATTTTTACGAAGTAGGGGCTCACCACCAGTCAAACGAATTTTTTCAACGCCTAGGCTGGCGAAGATAGTTGTCAAGCGAGTAATTTCTTCAAAGCTCAATAATTCTTTGTGAGCAAGATAGGGGTAGTTGTTATCGAATACTTCCTTGGGCATGCAGTAAGTGCAGCGGAAGTTACAGCGATCTGTTACTGAAATGCGTAGATCGCGCAAGTGGCGACCACGATTATCTTTAGTGTGACCATGAGGTGAATGCAACTGCGTGCCAATGCTTGGTGCAAGGCCTTTGCCTTCATCAATACGAATGGGAATAACTTTGGATGGGTTGGGAATTGCTTTTTCGACCATATCCCCAATTATGGCTTTGAAACCTGCTTTCTGCCAAACCGCCCAAAATCCTTTTGGGATATCGGGCGGCTTAGAGAAAAGAAGTTGGGATGCTAACTGCTTTAAACAGTTTTTTCTTGACCGCCAGTTTCCACTAGGACCATTGGGCCTTCAGGAAGTGTTGCAGCGGGTTTTGGTGTGCGGCCTAAGTTTTGAACTACCGTCTCGGCTTTAATTTGTGTTTGCACATCTGCGTGCTTAGACGCATCAGTTGCAACCCAAATCATGCCCGCAGACTGCACGACGCTATGTAAAGGAGTCTCTTCAAGTGCTTGGAAAGCTACTTTTGGAAGCTCTGGCATAGGCTTAGCAATCACTTCAATTGCACTTGCAGCAACAATCGCTACAGGCGCTGGTGATGGAGCTGCGTTTGCTGTTGTTGACGTGTTTTTCTCAGAGCGAGGCTCACGTGGTGGACGTGAAGAACGCTCAGACCGCCCTTGTCGCTGACTTGCAGGTTTTGCATTGCTAAAGCTGCTCACAATATTTTGAATAGGCATACTTGCAGACGCACCAGCCATTCCTACGGGAGGTCCGCTAAACGGGCTGGCTGATGCAGTGGCTGCTTCTGGTGATGCGCTACCGTTTTCAGTGCGCTCGCCACGGTCACCGCGCTCATTGCGATTGCGACCACGACCACGACGATTGCGACCACGACCACGACGCTCTTCACCGTCAGCACCAGTAGCAACTTCGCTACCAGGCACAGCCTCTGATGTGGGTGTTACTGCCGCAGCATTAGCTTGATTGTTATTGCGGTTTGCGTTGTGCTCGGTCTTCGGACCGTTTTGATTACCTTGGTTGCGATTGTTGTTGCGGTTATTGCCGTTGCGATTATTCGCGCCCTCAGTGTTTCCACCTTCTGCAGCATTCGTAGCAGGGCGCTCGCCACGACGATTGCGTCCGCGATTACGGTCGCGGTTGTTGCCATTGCGACCTTGATTGCGTCCACGGTTACCGCTCGTTGCTGGCTTTTCTTCTGCCGCTGGTGAAGAGGAAAAAAGTTTTTTGATGAAGCCAAATAAGCCACCAGAACTCTCAGAGCTAGCTTTCTCTGCACGTGCGGCACGTGGCTGAGCCATTGGTGCTGGCTGCGTTGGGGTAATGCCCTTAACAGCTGCCTCCGGGCGTACTTTGACGTCCGCATCTTTTTTGCTTACTGTGGTGTCTGTCTCGAGTTCACGCGCAGCTTCTTCAGCCATCACGTAGCTAGCCTTCTGATCATCCAAGCGGGGATCATCATGGCGTAAGCGCTCAAGTTTGTAATGCGGAGTTTCTAGGTGTTTGTTAGGCACCAAGAGAACATTTACTTTGAAGCGTGTCTCGATCTTGATCACTTCAGCACGTTTTTCATTTAATAAGAATGCGGCTACTTCAACTGGAACCTGCGTATGAATCGCCGCAGTGTTTTCTTTCATGGCCTCTTCTTGAATAATGCGCAGTACTTGCAATGCAGAAGATTCAGCATCACGAATATGACCAGTGCCGTTACAACGTGGGCAGGTTACGTGGCTACCTTCAGAGAGTGCGGGGCGCAAACGTTGGCGTGACATTTCCATCAAGCCAAATTTGGAGATCTTACCCATTTGTACGCGTGCACGGTCATGACGCAGGGCATCGCGTAAGCGATTCTCAACATCTTTCTGTGCTTTGCTCGACTCCATATCGATGAAGTCAATCACAATCAAACCACCTAAGTCACGCAGACGTGCTTGACGCGCGATTTCATCGGCAGCTTCTAAGTTGGTACGTGTAGCAGTTTCTTCAATATCAGAACCACGGGTTGCGCGAGCAGAGTTGACGTCTACAGAAACAAGCGCTTCTGTGTGGTCGATTACGATTGCGCCGCCAGATGGCAATGGAACGGTACGTGAGTAAGCGGTCTCGATCTGATGTTCGATTTGGAAGCGAGAGAAGAGCGGCACATCATCTTGATAGCGCTTTACTCGCGGCAAGTTATCCGGCATGACCACTGACATAAAGGCAGCAGCTTGCTCATAGATATCGTCGGTATCAATCAGGATCTCGCCAATATCTGGTTGGAAGTAATCGCGGATTGCGCGAATGACTAAGCTAGATTCGAGATAGATGAGTAATGGAGCAGAGTTGCCTTTAGCAGCCTCATCAATTGCTTTCCATAGTTGCAGGAGGTAACTTAAGTCCCACTGCAGTTCGGTAGCATCGCGTCCAATACCTGCTGTACGGGCGATGATGCTCATACCTTCAGGTACTTCTAATTGAGCCATCGCCTCACGGAGTTCTTGACGGTCTTCGCCTTCAATACGACGAGAAACGCCGCCCCCACGTGGGTTGTTTGGCATTAATACCAAGTAGCGTCCAGCCAGGGAGATAAAAGAGGTCAAAGCAGCGCCTTTTTGGCCGCGCTCTTCTTTTTCTACCTGAACAATGATTTCTTGACCTTCGCGTAGGGCATCCTTAATAGATGCGTTGCGAACATCAATACCTTCCTTGAAATAGGCTCTAGCAACTTCCTTAAATGGCAAGAAGCCATGACGCTCTTCACCATAGTTAACAAAGCAGGCCTCAAGGGAAGGCTCAATACGGGTAATAACACCTTTGTAAATATTGCCTTTGCGCTGTTCGCGACCGGCAGCTTCGATATCGATATCGATTAGTTTTTGACCATCGACGATGGCAACTCGCAACTCTTCTTGTTGAGTTGCATTAAACAACATGCGTTTCATAACACTCTCCTGTTGGGGAGGTGGAGGTAAGCGCGCTGCGTTAGGGGACAGATTGAATGCCGCTTTGGGCTAAGCCTATAGCGGTGTAAGAGTGTGGAACATGCAAATCTAGGCACTTTTTACCTAGTTCACCCAGTTAACGGTTGGTTAAATCGGTGCCACACTTGACGATCGCCGCAGAGACCTCCTTTAGGTCATCAATGCAGGCGCGCGCCTGAAAACTGTCTTCTAATCGCGGGTCGCGGCATACGGCACACCAACCCTGCGCCTCATTCAACAGGGGAGGGGCAACCCCGAGAGTCTATTAAAGGGCGACTCCAAGCTCCAATATTCATACCGAACTTCGGTAGGGATCTAGTCAAAAATCGGCTAGAGCGTTGATTATACGGCACAAGTTCGATCAGAATGGGGTATTGTTGAGTCCCTTGGCGCCTTTTTCGGGGTAGCCAGCGAAATAAACCATGAAATCCAACCCAGTTTCCAAGCCCAAAGTAGCCCAAACTCGATCTCCAGCCGCAGTCCATTTACAGACTATTGGCCCAGAAGAGGCGGGTCAACGCTTGGACAACTATTTGCTACGTTGGGCAAAAGGGGTTCCCAAAAGCCATGTTTATCGAATTATTCGATCTGGTGAGGTGCGGGTAAATAAGAAACGCGCGGAGCCAACCACCCGTTTAGTTGAGGGTGATGTCGTTCGGGTTCCCCCCGTCAGAATTGCTGAGCCAGCTCAAATGGCTAGCGTTAGCGCCGCACAAACCAAGTCACGTGCCCATGCCTATTTAGACAAAATGCCAGTTTTGTTTGAGGATGAAGCACTCTTAATTGTGGATAAACCATCTGGGCTTGCAGTTCATGGGGGGTCCGGAATTGCTTTAGGTGTCATTGAGACTTTGCGAATTGCTCGCCCAGAGTTGAAGTTTTTGGAATTAGTACATCGTCTAGATAGAGATACTTCCGGAGTGTTGTTGCTTGCTAAAAAACGCAGCGCCTTGGTGGAGTTGCATCGTCAGATTCGTGAGAATCAAACAGACAAGCGGTATTACTTGCTTGCCCACGGTGAAATTAAACAGGGTGCGCAGGTCATGCAACTCAAATACCCTCTGCATAAATATTTGCTGGCCAATGGCGAGCGTCGTGTACGCGTTGACCCAGAAGGCTTGCCAAGCCATACCGCATTACGGGTAAGTAAAGTGATGAAGCGAGATGACGCTGCGATTACTTTGGCAGAGGCTCAATTAAAAACAGGCCGCACCCATCAAATTCGTGTACATCTTCAAAAATTAGGGCACGCTATTTTGGGCGACGATAAATACGGCTTTGAAGATCAGGATAAGCAGATCAAGTCTAAGCGCCTGTATTTACATGCCCATCTTGCTGGCTTTACGCATCCACGTACCGGTGAGAAGATGCGGATTGAATCACCCATTCCAGCGGAATTTACCGCCATGATGAATACCTTTGAGCAAGCAAACAGTACTCAAGAATGACTCCAGTAGAGAAATCTGAAAAAGCCGATCGTCGCTACGACCTGATTGTTTGGGATTGGGATGGAACCATTATGGATTCCACGCCAACAATCGTGCATTGCATTCAGCAAGCGTGTCGTGATCTGGGATTTAAAGAGCCTGATGACACATTAGCAAGCTCTGTCATTGGTTTGGGAATTCAGGACTCTTTACGAAGAGCCGTGCCCTGGATTGAACCGCGGCATTTTCAAGAGTTGACTGATCGTTTTCGTTATCACTATTTAGCGAAAGATCACGAGTTAGATTTATTTGTAGGTATTCGTGAGCTCTTGGAAGAATTAAGAGCGGATCAGTTTTTATTGGGTGTTGCCACAGGTAAGTCAAGAGTGGGATTAAATCGCTCTTTAAATCATCACCAGATTGGTCATCTCTTTCATGAGACTAGGACTGCTGACGAATCTTTTTCTAAGCCCCACCCAGCAATGCTGCTCGAGTTATCCGATATGACTCAAGTGCCAACGCGTCGCATGCTCATGATTGGCGACACCACCCATGATTTGGATATGGCTGCTAATGCTGGAGTTGATGCAGTTGCGGTCACCTATGGCGCTCATCCACCGGATACCCTAAAGGTATCGCCATCATTGGCGCATGTCGACAATGTCGCTCAGCTATCACAGTGGCTGAAAGCCAATGTCTAATTCGGTGAATTAAATCAAGGAATTAATTTAACAAAGTAAATCAATACGGCTAAAAGCATAATGATAGAAATTCGAAGGAAGCAAGATGGAAAATAATTCAAATCCAAACTGGGAACGTCAAGCGCTTGAGCATCTGCTCTTAGAGAATCTAAAAGAGACTCGTAAGGCTCGCCGCTGGAAAGCCGTTTTGCGAGTGTTAACGCTTTTGGTAATCGTTGCGGTGCTCTTCGCGGTATTTGATTTCCATTTGCCTGGTCGTGGCATGAGTGTTGAGAAACATACTGCTATGGTGACTTTGGATGGAGAAATTTCTTCAAGCGCTATGGCCAATGCAATGGACATCAATTCCTCATTGGTATCTGCATTTGAAAATGAACACAGTGCTGGTGTGGTTCTGCGCATCAATAGCCCAGGCGGTTCCCCAGTTCAAGCGGGAATGATTAATGATGAGATTCATCGCTTGCGCAAGCTATATCCAAATAAACCGTTCTACGTAGTTGTTGAAGATATTTGCGCCTCTGGTGGCTACTATGTTGCAGTAGCAGCCGATCAAATTTTGGTGGATAAGGCAAGTCTTGTAGGATCAATTGGCGTGATCATGGAAGGCTTTGGCTTTACTGGGTTAATGGATAAGTTGGGCGTAACTCGTCGCATGATTACTGCAGGTTCAAATAAAGGCATGCTCGATCCGTTTAGCAAAGAAGAGCCCAAGCAGGTTGAGATGGTGAAGACGATGATTGATGAGATTCACCAGCAGTTTATTCAGGTAGTTAAAGAGGGTAGAGGCTCTCGCTTAAAAGAGGCTCCTGAATTATTTTCTGGACGTATCTGGAATGGCGAACAGGCCGTTAAGCTTGGTTTAGTTGACGGCTATGGCACAGTTGATTCTGTTGCGCGAGATATCTTCAAAGCCCCCGACATCCTTGACTACACCATGAAAGAAAATTTTGCGGAGCGTGTTGCAAAACGCTTTGGCGCTGAAGTGGGCGCTGCTGCAGGTAAGGCTTTAGTAAAGGCACCCGACCTTAAGTAAGCAACTTATTTAAATAAAAAAGAACTTCAGTAATTAAATTTAGGCCAATAGTAGAAATACTGTTGGCCTATTTTGTAATGAGGCGCATGCAACTTCATTCGGATAGCGCTTACGCCACTCGGCAATAGGTAAGGTGCTAATCATTTCTGATGGCAGACTTAGATCAATCCCAAGACAAAGTTGTGTTTGTGGTGCAAGTGAGTTAATACAAGCCATGAGCATGGCGGTGTTGCGATAGGGTGTCTCAATCCAAATTTGGGTTTGTTGTAGCTTGCGGGATTCGATTTCTAGTTGTTTGAGCTTGCTGCTGCGCTCGTGTGTGTCATGAGGCAGATATCCTTGGAATGCAAATCGCTGGCCATTCAAACCGCTCGCCATCAAACCAAGCAAGATCGAGCTAGGCCCTACAAGAGGTTTGACTTGGGCGCCAAGTTTATGTGCTGCAAGTACCAGCTCTGCTCCTGGATCGGCTACACCAGGAACGCCAGCTTCCGACATCAAGCCCATATCGTTGCCAGCTAGCAGTGGTTTTAATAAATCAGTAGGCTTTACTGAATCGCCATACTTTGCATTGCGCGCAGCACCACGCCACTCACTCATTTGCATTTCTTGAATGGTGCAAGTAAGCGGCGAAGCGCTATCAATTGCTTTTAAAAGCGCGCGCGCGGTTTTTGCATCTTCGACGATCCAGTGTTTGAGCTTGGACGCACACGCAATTGTTTCTGCTGGCAAGACCCAAGGCAACTGTTCGGTGCGACCTTCAATACCTAAGGTATTGGGAACTAAAAAAAGTGTGCCAAGTTTTGCCATGAATAATTTATTTGGTTACTTATTTACTTCTTTGGTGGAATTGCAAAACCTGCATCACGCAACAGCCCAGTCAGCGTAATTAGAGGAAGGCCAATGAGTGCAGTGGGGTCATCACTCTTGATGGACTCAAGCAAGCCAATCCCCAAGCCTTCAGACTTGGCGCTACCTGCGCAGTCATAAGGCTCTTCCGCTAGAAGATAGTTTTCCAAAACTGTATCCGGTAGTTTGCGAAAACACACTTCAGTCGGAACGCTCAGTGTCGTTTGCGTATCGCCTTTCATTAGGCATAGAGCGGTATGAAACGTCACTGTTTGTCCGCGCATCAACTGCAATTGCGCCATTGCTCTTTCAAAGTTTCCTGGTTTGCCGATTGCCGCGCCACAAAGATCAGCAACTTGATCAGAGCCGATTACCCAAGCTTCTGGAAATTGCTTGGCAACAGCTTCTGCTTTTGCGTGCGCAAGACGCATTGCTAAATCCAGCGTGCTCTCACCTGTTAATGGGGTTTCATCTACTTTTGGAGAAACGACTTCAAACGGAATGCGAAGACGGGTTAACAGTTCACGTCGATAAACCGAAGTGGACGCCAAAATAAGCGATGTGTTTTTGGATTGACTCATTTCTGCGTATTTTCAACTGACTACGATATAAAGGAAAGAAGAAAACACATCGGTAGCTTAGTGCCCTGTGTAGACGCTCTTGATTTAGACTGATGCCATGGATCGAAATCACGTTTTGCCTCAAGTTCAATTGTCAGCAGAGCCGAATGCTCTGCGACGGGTAGATTTCTGTGCGCCGCAGTCTTACAAGGGCTCTGGATTTTTAAGCATCCCGGACTTACCAAGGGTGGCAGAGGAAGTGACAACTGTTCTTCCTGGAGACGGCTTTGATTGGGATGTTAAAACTCACTTTGAGCATTCTCCTGGCAGTGAGCCCCATCAAATCATGGAATTGGGCTTAAAAGGCAGGCTGCATTTGACTTGCCAGCGCTGCTTGCAGGGGTGTGCCGTCGAATTGGATGAAAAACGCCGATTTATCTTCCTGGCCACCGAATCTCAAGCAGATGACTATCCTCCGGAAGACGAGGGTCAGGAGCCCCTAGTGGCCAGCCAGCAATTTAACCTTCTGGAGACCATCGAGGATGAGATTTTGCTGTCTATCCCCTTGATTCCTAAGCATCCCGAGGGCTTTTGTGAGCCTCATGCCTCAGTTTTTGGGGCGGAGGATGGGGATGAAACCCAAACTGAGCGTGAAAATCCCTTTAACATATTGAAAAATATGAAGAAAAACTGAAAAAGACCGTTAAAAACAGGGTTTTGTTTCAAGCCTTGTTTGCAGATAAATCAAGCATTTAGACGCTTTTCCATGCTAGAATGTCGCCTTGCTTAGGAGTTCATTATGGCCGTTCAACAAAATAAAAAATCACCATCCAAACGTGGCATGCACCGTGCGCACGACTTTTTGACCGCACCTGCTACGGCTGTTGAAGCCACAACTGGTGAGGCACATTTGCGCCACCACATTTCACCTAACGGCTACTATCGTGGTCGTAAAGTGGTTAAAACTAAAAACGACTAATTTTTTAGTCTAAATAGATCGAAGCGGCTCACTTATAGCCGCTTTTTTCTTAGATAAATCACTTGTAGCAATCAATGAGTTTATGAGCGTTACTCTTGCTATTGATGCCATGGGCGGAGATCATGGGGTCGTCGTGACTGTCCCCGCCGCTTGCGACTTTTTAGAAAAACACGCTGATGTCAACATCGCCTTAGTTGGCGACCCGGAATTAATTAAGCAAGTCTTAAGTAAATCCTCTAAAGCTCCAATGGAGCGCATTCAAATTATTCCCGCGAGTGAAGTGGTGTTGATGGATGATCCCATCGAAGTTGCTTTGCGTCGAAAAAAACATTCTTCCATGCGTGTGGCAATTGAACAGGTAAAAGAAGGCGCTGCTGATGCCGTGATTTCTTCTGGAAATACCGGCGCGCTCATGGCGATTTCTCGCTACATACTCAAAACATTAGAAGGCGTTGATCGCCCTGCGATTGCAACCGCGATCCCTAATGAGTTGGGGCGTGGCACCACTATGTTGGATTTGGGTGCGAACGCGGATTGCGAGCCCATGCATTTAGTGCAGTTTGCTCAGATGGCTAATGTGATGGTGCAAGTGGTAGACGGCAAACAAAATCCCTCAATTGGTCTTTTGAATATTGGCGAAGAAGTCATTAAAGGTAATGAAGTAGTCAAACAGACCGGCGAATTACTTCGTCAAAGTAATTTGAATTTCTACGGCAACGTCGAAGGTAATGATATTTTTAAAGGCACTACGGATATTGTGGTGTGCGATGGCTTTGTTGGTAATGTGGTGCTCAAAGCTAGTGAAGGTTTAGCGAAGATGATGAGCGGCATGATTCGTGAAGAATTTAATCGTTCTTTGCTAACGAAGTTGATGGCGATCTGCGCAATGGTGCCCCTGTTGCGCGTTCGCAAACGTGTTGACCACCGTCGCTATAACGGCGCGGTATTGTTAGGTTTGCGTGGTTGCGTGATTAAGAGTCATGGTTCTGCTGATCGCTTTGCATTTGGATTTGCATTGGATCGTGCATATGAGGCGGCTAAAAATCGCATGGTTGAACGTATTGCCGCAGCCTTTGTGGCGGAGACAACGGTATGAGTATTTTTGCAAGAGTAGCTGGCACAGGAAGCTATCTTCCAGAGCAGCGTTTAACAAATCAAGATTTAGTTGAACGCCTTGCTAAATCTGGTTTAGAAACAAGTGATGAGTGGATTACCACTCGTAGCGGAATTTCTGCGCGCCACTTTGCCGCCGACAATCAATTAACCAGTGATTTGGCTGTAAAAGCTGCCCAGGCTGCTTTAAGCAGTGCTGGCATCACTTCAGCGGATTTAGATCTGATCATTCTTGCTACTTCAACTCCTGATCATTTAGGTGGTTTTCCGAGTACGGCGTGTGTGGTGCAAGACAAGTTAGGTGCCCACACTGCCTGTGCAGCATTTGATGTGCAGGCTGTATGTGCAGGGTTTACTTATGCGCTTGCGACAGCAGATGCCTTCATTCGTGCGGGTTCTTATAAAAAAGTATTAGTGATTGGTGCTGAAACCTTCTCGCGGATTTTGGATTTCCAAGATCGCGGTACTTGTGTGTTGTTTGGTGATGGTGCTGGTGCAGTAGTGCTTGAGGCTTCGAGTGAGGCTGGCATTCTATCGACAGCATTGCATGCGGATGGCAGTCAACGTGACATCTTGTGCGTACCTGGACGTTCTGGCAATGGCGCTGTGCATGGCTCACCATTTATGACAATGGATGGCCAAGCTGTCTTTAAGTTGGCTGTAAAAGTATTAGAGCAAGTTGCTCATGAAGTTTTAGAAAAAGCAAAACTGAAGCCTGAGCAAATTGACTGGTTAGTCCCTCACCAAGCGAACATTCGCATCATGGAAGGCACTGCCAAAAAAATGGGAATGTCCATGGATAAAGTCATTGTGACCGTTCATGAGCATGGCAATACTTCAGCGGCCTCAATTCCATTGGCTTTGGATGTAGGCGTTCGCTCTGGTCAAATAAAACGCGGTCAACATCTTCTGTTAGAGGGAGTTGGTGGTGGTTTTGCTTGGGGTGCGGTAGCGCTCAAATATTAAGATCTTCAACATCTATTTATTTCCTTTATTTTTTCCTAAATTTCGCTTATGACATTCGCATTCGTATTCCCTGGTCAAGGATCTCAATCGGTAGGTATGCTCAATTCGATTTCTGAGCGTCCTGAAGTGCGCGCTACATTGCAAGAGGCTTCTGAGGCTTTAGGTGAAGATGTAGCAAAACTGATTGCCGAGGGCCCAGCAGAAGCGCTTGCTTTAACAACCAATACTCAACCGGTGATGTTGACCGCTGCTGTGGCGTTTTATCGTGCTTGGCTAGCTGCAGGTGGCGCAACACCTAAAGTGGTAGCAGGCCATAGTTTAGGTGAGTACTCTGCTTTGGTTGCATCAGGGGTAATCTCTTTTAAAGATGCTGTTCCGTTGGTGCGTTTCCGTGCTGAAGCAATGCAAACTGCGGTGCCTGTTGGTACAGGCGGTATGGCAGCAATTTTAGGTTTGGATGATGCAGTTGTTATTAAGGTTTGCGCGGAAGCAAGCGCGGCTTCAGGAGGTGTGGTTGAGGCGGTGAACTTTAATGCGCCAGGACAAGTGGTCATTGCTGGAGCAAGTGATGCGGTAGCTAAAGCATGTGAATTGCTAAAAGCTGCAGGCGCTAAACGTGCACTACCGTTGCCAGTATCAGCGCCATTCCATTCTTCTTTGTTGCAACCTGCTTCTGAAAAGCTCAAAGGATATTTAGCAAATATTGAATTCAAGGCACCAACGATCCCTGTGATCAATAACGTTGATGTTGAAATCTTGAATGATCCTGCTGCAATTAAAGATGCATTAGTTCGTCAAGCCGCTAAGCCAGTACGTTGGCAAGAAACTATTCAAGCGATGGCTGCCCAAGGCATCACTCAAGTGGTTGAGTGTGGCCCTGGAAAAGTGTTGGCTGGCTTAACAAAGCGTATTAACGATCAAGTGACTGGTATTGCAGTATTTGATGAGGCGAGCCTAAACGAAGCTCTCGCCAACGTAAAATAAGTTTGACCCAAGAAATACAACATTCGGAACACAAATATGAATCTCGACTTAAGCGGACAAATTGCCTTAGTAACTGGAGCCTCACGTGGTATTGGTCAGGCGGTAGCAGATGAGTTGGTCAAGTGCGGCGCAAAAGTGATTGGTACAGCTACTACTGCTGATGGGGCTGAAGCAATTAATGCGAGATTGAAGTCTTCTGGGGGCGCTGGTTTAGCTTTGAATGTCACCGCACCAAATGCATGTGAAGAGATCATCGATCAGATCGTCAAAGAATTTGGTGGGATCAATATTTTGGTGAACAATGCTGGCATCACTCGTGACAACTTAGCTATGCGCATGAAGTCTGAAGAGTGGACTGATGTGATCGATACCAATTTGAGCGCAGTATTTCGTTTATCTCAAGCGGTATTACGCCCAATGATGAAGGCCCGCGCCGGCCGCATTATTAATATCACTTCAATCGTTGGTCATATGGGAAATCCTGGCCAAGCAAATTACGCAGCAGCTAAATCTGGCGTTTCTGGAATGACCCGTGCACTGGCCCGTGAAATTGGCAGTCGTAATATCACTGTCAATTGCGTAGCGCCTGGATTTATCGACACTGATATGACCCGCGCATTGAGCGAAGAGCAGCAAAATGCCCTAAAAGTGAACATTCCGTTGGCGCGTTTAGGAAGCCCGGAAGATGTGGCTCAGGCAGTGGCGTTTTTGGCCTCCCCAGCCGCTGGATACATTACAGGCAATACCCTACACGTCAATGGCGGACTCTATTTAGCCTAATGGCAAACGCGGATTTAGTCATTTTTTGGCGGTTTTGCTAATTCGGTCTGCCAAACTGATAAAATCCTTTTCATCGTTTTTTTACAACCCTTGGGGGACTTAATGGATAACATCGAACAACGCGTTAAGAAAATCGTCGCTGAGCAATTGGGCGTCGCTGAAGGAGATATCAAGAATGAATCTTCTTTTGTGAATGACCTGGGCGCTGACTCTCTTGACACTGTTGAGCTGGTAATGGCTTTGGAAGATGAATTCGGTATCGAAATTCCTGATGAGGAAGCCGAAAAGATCACCACAGTTCAGCTCGCGATCGACTTCGCTAAATCAAAAGCTCAGGGTTAATTCCCGAGTCTAGGTATTACTGTGTCAGCATTAAATGGCCGACGCCGGGTTGTAGTCACCGGCCTTGGCCTCATCTCACCTGTTGGTAATTCTGTTGATGTAGCTTGGTCTAATTTGCTCGCGGGCAAATCAGGCATCGCTACTATCACTAAGTTTGACCATGCTCCACTCAGCGTTCATTTCGCTGGAGAGGTGAAAGATTTCAATGTCGAAGAATATGTTTCCGCTAAAGAAGCGCGCCATATGGATACTTTTATCCATTACGGTATCGCAGCTGGCACGCAAGCTATTCGCGACAGCGGTATAGAAGTTAATGAGCAAAACGCCGAGCGCATCGGCGTAATGGTGGGTTCAGGCATTGGCGGCTTGCCAATGATTGAAGAGACAGGTGCTGAGCTCTTGGCTCGCGGCCCACGTCGCATCTCCCCATTCTTTGTTCCTGGCTCCATCATTAATATGATTTCTGGGCACCTCAGTATTTTGTTTGGCCTGAAAGGTCCTAACGTGGCTGCGGTTACTGCATGTACTACTGGATTACACAGCATTGGTTTGGCTGCGCGTTTGATTCAGTATGGTGATGCTGATGTCATGATTGCTGGTGGTGCGGAATCCACTATTTCTGCATTAGGTGTTGGCGGCTTTGCTTCTGCAAGAGCGCTCTCTACACGTAATGATGATCCAGCGACTGCATCTCGCCCTTGGGATAAAGACCGTGATGGTTTTGTTCTTGGTGAAGGTGCTGGTGTTGTAGTGCTTGAAGAGTATGAGCATGCTAAAGCACGCGGCGCAAAAATTTATTGTGAGTTGCTTGGTTTTGGTATGAGTGGTGATGCGTACCATATGACGGCTCCAAATATGGATGGTCCACGTCGTTGCATGATGAATGCAATGCGCGATGCTGGCTTGAATCCAGATCAGATTCAGTACGTAAATGCCCACGGAACTTCAACGCCTTTGGGTGACAAGAATGAAACTGAAGCGATCAAAGCGGCATTGGGTGACCATGCTAAGAAGGCTTTGATTAACTCAACCAAGTCGATGACAGGTCACCTCTTGGGTGGTGCTGGTGGCTTGGAGTCTGTATTTACGATTCTGGCGCTCCATAACCAGAAATCACCTCCTACTATCAATATCTTTAATCAAGATCCAGAGTGTGACTTGGACTACTGCGCCAATACTGCTAGGGACGTGAAGATTGACCATGCAGTCAAAAACAACTTTGGCTTTGGTGGTACTAACGGCACCTTGATTTTTGGTAAGTTGCCCTAATATTCTCTTTATCTCCAATTTTTTGGTTTTTACCAAGTAGGTCTTAGCATTATGAAAAAGCACTTTATTGCGCTCTTGGCTATTTTGAGTCTGGGGCAAATGTCGTTTGTTCCGCCAGCAATCGCGCAAAACCCTCGTGTCACTATCCCTGATTTTGCGGATTTAGTTGAGCGCGCAAGCCCAGCAGTGGTCAATATCCGTACCACTGAAAAGGTGATGGTTCAGCAACAAGGCGGCATTCCAGGAATGCCTGAGGATCAAGCAGAATTCTTTCGTCGTTTCTTCGGTGTGCCTATTCCAGGAATTCCAAATGGGCCTAAGCAATCACAACCTAACCCTGGAAAACCACAAGAAGCGGATCGTGGTGTTGGCTCTGGTTTCATTATTGAATCTAATGGTTTGATTCTGACGAATGCGCACGTGGTTGAAGGTGCTACTACGATTTATGTCACCTTAACTGATAAGCGTGAATTCAAGGCCAAGTTATTAGGTATGGATAAGCGTACCGATGTGGCAGTTGTAAAAATTGAAGCGCGTGACTTACCTAAATTGCCTCTAGGTGATTCATCTAGAGTGCGCGTTGGCGAGTGGGTGCTAGCAATTGGTTCGCCATTCGGCTTAGAGAACACAGTGACTGCAGGCATTGTCTCTGCTAAGAGCCGCGATACTGGTGATTACTTACCCTTTATACAAACAGACGTTGCAGTCAATCCAGGCAACTCTGGCGGACCCCTATTAAATACCGCTGGTCAGGTGATTGGCATTAACTCCCAGATCTTTAGTCGTTCTGGTGGCTATATGGGAATCTCCTTTGCTATTCCAATTGATGAGGCAATGCGAGTTGCTGATCAGTTGCGTACTAATGGAAAAATGACACGTGGTCGTATTGGTGTTGCACTTGGTGAGATGACCAAAGAAGTTGCCGAAAGTTTAGGTTTAGGTAAGCCACGTGGTGCATATGTGCGTAATGTTGAGCTAAATGGCCCGGCTGCAACTGGTGGTATTGAAGCAGGTGATATCATCCTCAGTTTCAATGGTCGAGAAATCGCGAAGTCAACTGACTTGCCAAGAATCGTTGGCGATACTAAACCTGGTACTGTTGCCGCTATTCAGGTTTGGCGCAAAGGGGCAACCCGTGACTTATCGGTAACGGTTTCTGATGGCGAAGCTTCTCAAGTCGCCAGCAAAAAATCTGAAGCGCCATCCAATGGTGGCAGTGTAAATACTTTCGGCGTAGCAGTAAGTGATGTATCGGACGCTAAAAAGAAGGATCTCAACATTAAGGGTGGCGTTGAAGTCACTGGTTTGGGAGATGGTCCTTTGGCTAGGGCAGGAGTTCGACCTGGAGATGTCATTGTTCGGATTGCAGATACCGATATCTCGGGTACCAAGCAGTTTGAGGCCCTTGTAAAAGGCCTTGATGCCAATAAGGCTGTTCCTGTCTTCATTCGCAGGGCTGATAGCACCTTAGTGATACCTGCAAGGCCAAAATAAGGCATTTTGCCTAAAAAATGGGCACAGGCGCCATTCGGGCGCCACCCATTACAATCCTTTTAAGACGACTTCTTGCAGCGCATCATCCTGGTGCGTTCTGATAAGGCGTTTTTTGAATTACTAAATAAGACGCTATGGATTTAATCCGCAATTTTTCTATCATCGCCCATATTGATCACGGCAAATCTACGCTCGCTGATCGCATTATTCAACTTTGTGGCGGACTTTCAGATCGCGAAATGGAAGCTCAGGTACTCGATTCGATGGATATCGAGCGTGAGCGCGGCATCACGATTAAAGCTCAAACTGCGGCGCTTAATTACAAAGCTAAAGACGGCAAAACCTACAATATCAATCTGATTGATACCCCAGGGCACGTCGACTTCTCTTATGAGGTCAGTCGATCTTTGTCTGCATGCGAAGGTGCTTTGTTAGTGGTCGACGCTAGTCAAGGTGTTGAAGCGCAAACAGTTGCGAATTGCTACATGGCGCTTGAGTTGGGAGTTGAGGTTGTCCCAGTTCTAAATAAGATTGATTTGCCACAGGCTGATCCAGATCGCGCTAAAAAAGAAATTGAAGATGTAATTGGTATTGATGCATCTGAAGCGGTAACCTGCTCAGCCAAGACTGGCATGGGCGTTGCGGATGTGATCGAAGAAATGATTGCTAAAGTGCCGCCTCCAAAAGGCGATGCATCAGCACCATTGCAAGCATTAATTATCGACTCTTGGTTTGATAATTACGTTGGCGTTGTTATGTTGATACGTGTTGTCAACGGCACCTTAAAGCCAAAAGAAAAGATCACATTGATGGCTAATGGTTCAACCCATTTGGTGGAACATGTTGGTGTATTTAGCCCAAAGTCGGTGGATCGCCCAGAATTATCTGCAGGCCAAGTAGGCTTTGTAATTGCTGGTATTAAAGAATTAAAAGCCGCAAAAGTTGGTGATACTGTGACACATGCTCCAGGACAGCAAGGTCGAGTTCCTGCTGCTGAGCCGCTTCCGGGTTTTAAAGAAGTTAAGCCTCAAGTGTTCGCTGGTTTATACCCAGTAGAGGCTAGTGAATACGATCAGCTACGTGAGTCACTTGAAAAACTCAAGCTCAATGACGCATCACTCTTGTATGAGCCTGAGGTATCTCAAGCATTAGGTTTTGGATTCCGTTGCGGCTTCTTGGGCTTGCTCCATATGGAGATTGTCCAAGAGCGCTTAGAGCGACAGTACGGCATGAACTTGATTACAACGGCACCAACAGTGGTGTATCAAGTTCAGCAATCCGATGGCACCACCATCATGGTGGATAACCCATCCAAGATGCCTGAGGTCAGCAAGATAGATACGATTCTTGAGCCGATTGTGACTGTGAATTTGTATATGCCGCAAGAGTATGTAGGCTCAGTGATTACTTTGTGCGTAGGTAAACGCGGCATCCAGACGGGTATGAACTATCTTGGACGCCAAGTGCAACTAACTTATGAGTTGCCGATGGCCGAGATTGTGTTGGATTTCTTTGACCGTTTGAAATCGATTTCTCGTGGTTATGCTTCGATGGATTACGAGTTCAAGGAATATCGCCCCGCAGATGTAGTGAAAGTCGATATTTTGATTAATGGTGATCGCGTAGATGCCCTCTCAGTAATTGTTCACCGCAGCAATAGCCAGTCTCGCGGTAGGGAAGTGGTTTCTAAAATGCGCGGCATCATTCCGCGCCAAATGTTTGACGTGGCTATTCAGGCAGCAATTGGTAGCAATATCGTCGCTCGTGAAAACGTCAAAGCATTACGCAAGAACGTCTTAGCAAAGTGCTACGGTGGCGATATCTCGCGTAAGCGCAAACTCTTGGAGAAGCAAAAAGAAGGTAAGAAGCGCATGAAGCAAGTAGGTAATGTGGAGATTCCACAAGAAGCATTCTTGGCAATTTTGCAGGTAGAAGATTAATGAACTTTGCTCTCATCCTCTTCATATTGGTGGTTGTTTCAGGCATTGCTTGGGTTGCCGACCGAATTTATTTTGCGCCCCAAAGAAAAATTGCTGGAATCGATCGCATGCCACTGTGGTTGGAGTACACCGCAGGATTTTTTCCCGTTATCTGTGCAGTATTTGTATTGCGCTCATTCATTGTTGAGCCCTTTAAGATTCCATCGGGCTCCATGATCCCAACGCTACAAATTGGCGACTTTATTTTGGTGAATAAATTTACTTACGGTATTCGTTTACCGGTGATCAATCAAAAAGTGATTGACTTGGGTTCGCCAAAGCGCGGGGATGTTGTTGTGTTTCGCTATCCACGTGATGAGTCCGTTGATTACATCAAGCGTGTCGTAGGTTTGCCTGGCGATGTTGTCGCATACGAAGATAAGCGTTTAACCATTAATGGTCAGCCATTGCAATACAGCGGTGGCGAATCTTATCTTGATCCCGAGAATATGCGCTATGCCAAACGCTTTACGGAAAATTTTCCTGCTGATTTGGGTGGCAATCGTCATGAGATCCTGAATGACCCAGATCGTCCCGCAACCGTATTTCCAGCAGAGCGTTTTCCTGGGGCTGAGTTTTGCCAATATCAACCATCTGGCTTAACTTGCAAAGTTCCCGCAGGACATTACTTTGCTATGGGAGATAACCGCGATAACAGCGCTGACTCTCGCTACTGGGGATTTGTTCCTGAAAAGAACTTAGTGGGTAAAGCATTTTTTGTATGGCTCAATCTCGGTAATCTTGGCCGTATTGGCGGCTTCCAGTAAAAGATCATGAACGCGCGCGCCGTCATTGAAACCGCACCGCTTCAAGAGCGCTTAGGCTATAGCTTTAAGAAGCCAGAGCTTCTTAATCAAGCGCTGACTCATCGTAGTCATAGCAAGAAAAATAATGAACGCTTAGAGTTCTTGGGCGATTCAGTCTTAAATTGCGTTGTCGCTGAAATGCTTTATGAACGCTATTCTGATTTGGATGAAGGGGATTTGTCTCGAGTGCGCGCCAATTTGGTAAAGCAGCAAGCCTTATATGAAATTGCGCAAACCTTATCTCTGTCGGATTATTTGCGTTTAGGTGAGGGTGAGTTGAAGAGCGGTGGCTTTCGTAGGCCATCGATTTTGGCTGATACCTTAGAGGCGGTAACGGGCGCGATCTTTTTAGATGGTGGCTTTGATGCTGCTAAAACTTGCTTACGAAAACTCTACTCCATCATTCTTTCGCAGGTTGATCCAAAAACATTGGGCAAGGATGACAAAACACTTTTGCAAGAGTGCTTGCAAAGCTATCAATTGCCACTACCTACCTATAACGTCACCGGCACTAGTGGTGCTGCCCATAATCAACAGTTTGAAGTCGAATGCTTAATTCCGAGCTTAAAAGTAGCTGTAAAAGGTGGGGGCGCCTCTCGTCGCGCCGCTGAACAGTCTGCCGCAAAAAGCGCTTTACTTGCCGTGCTGAAGGCCTTGCCACAAGATTCTCGCAAGCCGAAGAAAACGCGCTCCGCAAAGAAAAAAGCCGCCAAGAAAGAGGCGACCGAAGAGCAATTGTATTTGAAGTTAAAGGGCTAACAGTGTTTAGATGCGGCACCATTGCGATTGTTGGGCGTCCTAATATGGGCAAATCTACCTTGCTCAATGCATTGGTGGGTCAAAAGATTAGCATTACTTCGCGCAAGGCGCAGACAACACGCCACCGTATTTTGGGTGTTCAGAATCGCGAAGAGGCGCAATTTATTTTCATTGATACGCCTGGCTTCCAGACGCGTTTAATGAATACCCTCAACAAGGCTTTGAACCGCACGGTTACCACCGCCTTGCAAGATGTAAACGTAGTCTGCTTTGTTGTCGAGGCTGGCTACTTTGGTGAGGACGACAAGAAGGTTCTCAAGCTTCTGCCAAGCGATATACCGGTGGTGTTGGTATTGAATAAGTTGGATCTATTTAATAGTCGCTTTCAGGCGCCATCAGAGCGTGATCAAGCCTTACTGAATTTCATTAAAGAAATGGCTAAACCTTGGGCTGAATTAGGTGGTCACGAAGATCAGAAGTCAGAGTTTGCGGAAATCGTCCCAATGAGCGCAAAGAGTCCTGGCGATATTCAGAGATTATTGGATGTGCTTGAGGGTTATTTGCCCGAGGGGGATCCTATCTACGATGTTGATACCGTTACCGATCGTAGCGAGCGTTTCCTAGCCGCTGAAATTCTGCGTGAGAAAGTATTTCGTTTTACAGGTGAAGAGTTGCCGTATACCTCTACCGTGGTCATTGACCAATTTAAGATGGATGGCAAGATGCGCAGAATTTCCGCGACCATTTTGGTTGATCGCGATAGTCATAAAGCCATGATCATTGGTCAAAAGGGTGAGCGCCTAAAGAAAATTTCTACCGATGCCCGTATTGATATGGAAAAACTATTTGATGGAAAAGTTTTCCTAGAGACATGGGTAAAGGTAAAGCGTGGTTGGGCGGATGATCGCGCTGAGTTACGGGCACAAGGGCTGGAATAATTTCCTATGGCCTCTATTCGTGTTGCAGACGAACCCGCTTTTGTATTGCACAGTATTCCCTATAAAGAAACTAGTCTCATTTTGGATGTCTTTACGCGACAGCATGGCCGCATGGCGCTCATCGCCAAAGGGGCAAAGCGCCCTCATTCGACATTAAGACCGGTATTACAGCGTTTTCAGCCGCTCTTGGTCTCTTGGAGCGGTAAGTCGGAGTTGCGCACCCTTACCAAATCTGAGTGGGTAGGTGGTATGCCTTCATTAGTGGGCGATGCACTTCTTTGTGGTTTCTACCTCAATGAATTGCTGGTGAAATTCTTGGCACGCGAAGATGAATATGAAAAGCTCTACGATCGCTATGCCGAAACTATTAATGCCCTATCGGCTCTTGAAGAGTCAAAAAGTTTAGAAGAAATTCTGCGTCCATTTGAATTGTCGCTGCTGCAGGAAACGGGTTATGCGGCAGCTCTTGATCGCTGTGTGGAAACCAATGAAGCGCCGATTCATGATGGTCAATATGTATATCAACCAGAAAAGGGTGTCAGACCTATTCAGGTGGATGACCCTGGCCATTGGCCTGTGCTGACTGGCAGATCTTTATTGGCAATAGCGGTTGGTGATTTTTCTGATCCAGCAACCCTTTCTGAAAGTAAGCAATTAATGCGCTTTCTTCTAGGATTGCATTTGCAAGATCAAGTACTGACTACGCGTCAAATTCTGATTGATCTCAAGAAAATCTAGTAATCTACTGATATGACTTCAGCGAATCCTTTGGAACTGGGAATCAATATCGATCACGTGGCAACCTTGCGTAATACTCGGGGCACTGTTTACCCAGACCCTATTAAAGCGGCGCAATTGGCGGAAGATGCAGGTGCTGATTTGATTACTTTGCACCTTCGTGAGGATCGCCGTCATATTAAGGATGCCGATTTAATCGCTTTGCGACCCTTGATTAAAACGCGCATGAATCTCGAGTGCGCAATTACCCCTGAAATGCTCGACATCGCTTGCAAGGTCAAGCCTCACGATGTTTGCTTGGTCCCAGAAAAACGCGAAGAGGTCACTACCGAAGGTGGTCTTGATGTTTTAGGGAAATTTGAGCTCGTCAAGGCGGCAACCAAGCAATTGCAAGAGGCTGGCATCCGGGTATCACTCTTTATCGACCCAGTAGAAAAGCAAATTCAGACTGCTAAAGATGTGGGCGCCACCGTAGTGGAATTGCATACGGGTCGTTATGCTGATTTATTTGGTGCTCAACAAGAGGCTGAGTTGTTGCGCATTAAGAAGGCGGCGCAGTTTGGGAACGGTATTGGTTTGAGAGTCAATGCAGGTCATGGATTGCATGAGGGTAATGTGATGCCCATTGCGGGCATTGCCGAGCTATCAGAATTAAACATTGGACATGCCATTGTTGCAGAAGCTTTATTCAAAGGCTGGCAACAAGCGATCAAGGATATGAAAGCCTTGATGGACCAGGGCAGAAAAGCAGCTCTATGATTGTCGGTATTGGCACCGATATTTTGCAGATTGAGCGCTTACAAGCTGCTTATGATCGTACCAATGGCCGTCTAGCTGAAAAGATACTGGGCCCTGATGAGATGTTGGTATTCAAGCATCGTCTTGCCAGAAATCACAAGCGGGGCATCGCCTTTTTAGCGACGCGTTTTGCTGCTAAAGAGGCCTTCTCAAAAGCAATTGGTTTAGGAATGAGAATGCCTATGACATGGCGTTCTTTGCAAACCTTGAATGAGGCTAGCGGTAAGCCTGTAACTAGTTATTTAGGTGCTTTAGCCCAATTCATGCAGGATAAAAACTGGGAGGCTCACGTTACGGTGAGCGATGAGCAAGATATGGCGATTGCACATGTTATCGTGACTCAGAAATAAGACTTAGAAGCAAGATACAAAATTAAACCAAACAATAGTAACAAGCAAAATCACAAGAGGAATCAATGAGTAAAGCGATCATGAAGCCGGGCCCCATTACCTTGGATGTTGTGGGTCAGGAATTAAATGCTGAAGATCGCCGCCGCATTCTGCATCCGCTTACAGGTGGCGTGATTCTGTTTGGCAGAAATTTCAAAGATCGCAAACAACTTACTAAATTAACTGCGGACATTAAAAAACTTCGCCCTGACGTATTGGTTTCAATTGATCACGAAGGCGGACGGGTTCAGCGTTGCAGAGAAGATGGTTTCACACACCTGCCAGCGATGCGTAAATTGGGTGAGCTTTGGCTTGCTAAACATAAATCTACCCATGCCGCAGAGTCTGCCGCGTTGGCGATGGCGGCAGCTACTGCTTGTGGTTATGTGCTTGCCACAGAGCTTCGTGCATGTGGAGTGGATTTCAGCTTTGCACCAGTTTTGGATTTAGATTTCGGTCGCAGTGGCGTAATTGGGGATCGTTCATTTAGTCGTGATCCGCAAATTGTGTTTGCATTGGCGAAGAGTCTAAATGAAGGTCTTCGTTTAGCGGGCATGGCTAACTGCGGAAAACATTTTCCTGGTCATGGCTGGGCAGAAGCAGACTCTCATGTAGCTATTCCAGTGGATGAGCGTTCACTCCAAGAAATTTTGAATGACGATGCAAAGCCTTATGAATGGCTTGATCTGAGTTTGGCCGCGGTTATGCCAGCACATGTAATTTATCCAAAAGTTGATCAGAACCCGGCAGGCTTCTCAAAGATCTGGTTGCACTCTGTGTTACGTCAAGAGCTTGGCTTTGAAGGGGTAATCTTTAGCGATGATCTTTCCATGGAAGGCGCTAGCGTTGCAGGATCAGTAGTAAAGGGCGCGGAGATGGCTTTAGATGCTGGATGTGATGCCGTGCTCATTTGTAATCGCCCTGACTTAGCTGATCAGCTACTCAGTAAGCTCAAGGTCTCTAAAACAAAACAAGCTGAATCGGCCATCCGTTTAAATAAATTGATGCCCAATAGCTCGGCACCCTCATGGACTGAATTGCAGAATGAAGCTCAGTATCAGCACGCCAAGGGATTGCTTCAGCATTTAAAGTTGATTAGCTGATTGATTGGGTTAACTGCTATTAAGAAAAAAGCCCGGCATGCCGGGCTTTTTGTTTTTTACAACCTACTAACTAAGTAATTAGTTAGCGCGGCTACGGTATTCACCAGTGCGAGTATCGATTTCGATCTTATCGCCAGTGTTGCAGAACAAAGGCACTTGCAATTCATAGCCAGTAGCCAGTTTTGCTGTCTTCAATACTTTACCTGAGCTGGTATCGCCTTTTACTGCAGGCTCTGTGTAAGTGATTTCACGAACGAGTGAATTTGGCATTGCTACAGAAAGGGCTTTCCCTTCGTAGAACACTACTTCACAAGGCATACCTTCTTCGAGGTAGTTCAATGCATCACCCATGAATTCAGACTCAACTTCGTATTGGTTGTAGTCACCATCCATAAATACATACATTGGATCTGCGAAGTAAGAATAGGTGCATTCTTTCTTATCCAAAATCACCACATCAAACTTATCATCAGCTTTGTAAACACCTTCATTCGGTGCGCCAGTTAACAAGTTCTTAAATTTCATTTTGACAACAGAAGAGTTACGGCCAGAGCGGCTGTATTCTGCTTTTAAAACGACCATGGCATCAGTGCCGATCATCACTACGTTACCAACGCGGAGTTCTTGTGCTGTTTTCATCTTGCTATTCCTGGGTGCAGAGTGCTTTCTGCGGTTTTTATCAAAAACAAGATTGTAACCGCCCGCAGTGCTTTATTGCTTGGGTTTAGCTGGTAAACCGCAATAGACGGGCTGCCAAGCCACCATCCCCTTGTTTTTTGAGCAGCTGGGTACGCCAGTCTTTGGCATAGATGCTCCATTGATTAAGCATTCCAAACCACTCGCTAGGCATTGTCCATGTCATTGCGGAAATGATGGCTAAGCGTAATTCTTGATCTGCTTCTTCAAGATAGAGGTCTAAAAAGGCTGCTAATTTGACTTCGTGGGCGCGATCTTCTTGTGGGTAGATGTGCCAAATAAAGGGTTTGCCTGCTAACTGCGCTCTAACAAAAGAATCTTCGCCCCGCACGATATTGAAATCGCATTGAGATAACACCCAGTCATACTCATCCTGAGAAACAAATGGAATAGATAGCAATTGCAGATTGCTTGGCAGTTGAAATGCTTGTTGGCCATATAGGCTTAATTGTTCAGCATGGCCATGCGTTAGCAATACATCAATATCTTCATTGAGTGAGCCCAAGTTTTCAAGCCATTTACGTAATGGGGCTCCTGGATAGCAAAACACGCTGATACGTTTTGCATTCGCGCGAAGTTTTGACCAGGTCTCTTTAAGAGCGGTTGGAATATTCGCTTTGCTTACTTCGCCATCGGATGGAACGGGGTCAATTAAGATGCCGCCTGCTTCATTCTGAAAGCCTGGGAAGAAAAAGTATTTGGATATGCCGTGAGATTGAGGTGAGGCCTTGCCATGAAAATCCAAAATCCATGGTTCCGCGCTCAAATACTCCAAATTAATGATGATGGGTTTAACAGGCGCGATAAATAGACCTGCTAGATAGCGTTCTGGTAGGTCGCACCCAAACGCCTCAATCACCACATTTGGGGTTTGAACGGGATGCCTTGCGTTGCTAAAGCTGGCTTCCCAGGGCTGTATGTCAATGTGTTCTTTAACGCTTGCATCAGTGCCTGAAGCGATTAGATTCAAGGTTGGTAGATCATCACAGAAAATCCGCACCTCTTGCTGATGAAGACTTGATAAGCTACGGGCTAGACGCCAGCAAACACCGGCATCACCATAGTTGTCTACGATTTGGCAGAAAATATCCCAACGCATGAGTAATTCGCTTTTTGAAACCCTTCAGCAGGATGTTAAACGGCTACCCGGATTGCCGGGGGTGTATCGCTTCTTTGATGAAGCGGGAAATATTCTGTATGTAGGCAAAGCTCGTAACCTTAAAAAACGCGTTTCTAGTTATTTTCAGCGTACCCAGTTATCGCCTCGTATTGAATTGATGGTGGGCAAAATTGCTCGCTATGAAACAACCGTAACGCGTACTGAAACTGAAGCCCTTATTCTAGAGAACAATCTCATTAAAGAGTTGGCTCCGCCCTTTAATATTTTATTTAGGGATGATAAGTCTTACCCTTATGTGATGTTAACTGGCCATGAGTACCCGCGTTTAGCTTCCTATCGCGGTAAGGTCGATAAGCGTAATCAGTATTTCGGACCTTTCCCTAATAGTTGGGCAGTTCGCAATAGTGTGCAGATTTTGCAAAAGGTATTTCGTTTGCGTACTTGTGAGGACTCTGTATTTAAGAACCGAAGTCGTCCCTGCCTATTGCATCAAATTCATCGTTGTAGCGCCCCTTGTGTAGGGCGCCTCAGCGTTGAGCAATATGCCCAAGATGTTGCCCAAGCCACAAGATTTTTAGAGGGCGATCATCGTCGCGTTCTATCTGAGCTTGAAAAAGAAATGCATGCCCATAGTGAAGCAATGGAATTTGAGATGGCAGCGGTTCTGCGAGATCGTATTGCTGATCTTTCCAGTGTCTTGCAGCAACAATCTATGGATGCAGTTGCCGATGGTGAGGGCGATGTTGACATCATTGCTGTCGCGCAAATGGAAGGCATGGTTTGCGTCAACTTGGCAATGGTTCGAGGCGGTCGTCATTTAGGTGATAGAGCTTACTTTCCGAAAGGGTTGCGCACGGCATCGGGTGACCTTCTGCCACCATCAGAAATTCTGGAAGCATTTATTGCGCAACATTATTTGGAAGATGCAGCGAATGATGGAGCTGGTGCTAATTTAATTCCGCCTGTTCTTGTCTTAAATCATCCTTTGAAAAGTGCTGGTGATGATGTTCGTCAATCTAGCGATGATCTGCCTGAGGATTTGCATGATTTATTAAACGCGCAGGCTGGCAAGAAAATTACTTTCTTACATCAGCCTCAAGGCCAACGTCGCCATTGGTTGGCGATGGCCGAGGGTAATGCGAAGATTGCATTAACTAAGCGCTTAGTTGAAACGGGTGGACAACTAGCTAGAGCAAGAGCTTTGGTAGATGTATTGGGATTGGATTTAGAGGGCTTGGAACATCTGCGTATTGAGTGCTTTGATATCAGTCACACCTCTGGTGAAGCAACGCAAGCATCATGTGTGGTTTATGCCAAGAACGCAATGCAATCTGGCGAGTATCGTCGCTTCAATATCAATGACATTACCCCAGGTGATGACTATGCAGCGATGCGCCAAGTTCTTCAAAGACGGTATGCTAATTTTCAGGAGCTCCCCCCAGAAAAGATGCCTCAAGTGATTTTGATTGATGGCGGTAAAGGTCAAGTAGAGATGGCAAGACAAGTGCTGACAGAATTTGGCATGGATGTGGGCTTGATTGTTGGTGTAGCAAAGGGCGAAGGACGCAAGGTGGGTCTAGAAACCTTAATTTTTGCTGACGGTCGCAAGCCTTTGGAATTGGGGATTGATAGCGCCGCACTTTTATTGGTTGCGCAAATTCGGGATGAAGCTCATCGCTTTGCAATTACTGGAATGCGTGCCAAACGCGCCAAAGCCAGGACGGTCTCACGTCTTGAGGAGATTGAGGGTATTGGTGCAAAGCGCCGTCAAAAGCTCTTGGCTAGATTTGGAGGGCTTAAAGGAGTCGCTAATGCCAGTATTGAAGAAATCGCTAGCGTAGAAGGGGTATCCCTCACACTAGCAGAGCAAATTTATCGTCAGTTGCACTGATTGCTAATTTAAGTTTTTCATTGCGTATTTAGTTTATGCTTGTGTCATGCCATTCAATCTACCTATTGCCCTGACTTGGTTGCGTGTAGCAGCCATTCCTCTATTGGTAGTGGTTTTCTATCTCCCGAATTCTTGGTTCACTCCGTTTGAGAAAAATATCATTGCTGCAGTCATATTTATCTCTGCAGCGATTACAGATTGGCTAGATGGATTTTTGGCGCGTCGCTTAAAACAAGAATCTGCTTTTGGTCAGTTCTTGGATCCCGTTGCCGATAAATTAATTGTGGCTGCTGCCTTATTGGTATTGCTGAATATGGATCGCGTTCAGGTGTGGGTAGCACTTGTCATCATCGGTAGAGAAATTACGATATCCGCCTTAAGAGAGTGGATGGCTTTACTGGGCGCAGGCAAAAGTGTTGCTGTTCACATGGTCGGCAAACTAAAAACCACCGCACAGTTAGTGGCAATTCCTTTTTTATTAATTAATGACACTTTGTTTGGTTGGCTTGATTGCGCAAAGTTAGGTACATGGCTGATTTGGGTTGCTGCCTTTTTAACGCTTTGGTCCATGTTTTATTACCTCAAGAAAGCCCTGCCGCAATTAGTCGGAAAAATCGATTAATTCTCTTATTGCCCGTGCAGCAAGGCTTGGCGGGCTCATTTAAGCTGTCAATATTTCCCTTTATGCAGGAAAAATGCTTTCTTTCGGATTGTTTGTTAAACTATCGCCCTGTTATGCGGGAATAGCTCAGCTGGTAGAGCGATACCTTGCCAAGGTATAGGTCGGGAGTTCGAACCTCCTTTCCCGCTCCAAGTTCGATGGGAAGCTCTTCAAAGCTTCCCATTTTTGATTCAGGATCTGGCGCGTTGGCCGAGTGGTTAGGCAGGAGCCTGCAAAGCTTCGTACGGGGGTTCGATTCCCTCACGCGCCTCCAGTGATTTCACTTGACGAAAAGGGTGTAGCACCTAAAATACTTTCAGTATGTATAAGAAAGTCGCACACTCTTTAAAGCGAATTAATTAGATGAATATCATGCACTCCTTGAAACTCAGCGCACTTGCACTATTTTTATCTGCTCTATTGGGCGCTTGTGCAAGCTCTGGCGACTCACCTACTGGAACGCCTCAAGAAGTTCAAGAAATCCAAACTCAGTTACTGGGCGATATGCCATTGCCTGCTGCCTCAAAAATTATTGGGGCGGATTCATTGATTATTGGTCGTGGTGATAGCTGGGTTGGTCGAGTGGTACTTTCTGGTGTGCAGTCACCAACCGATATTTATGCCTTCTTTCAATCTGAGTATCCACGCGCGGGCTGGACAACAGTGAGTGCAGTAAAAACAAAAACCAGTATCTTGGTATTCACCAAGGGTGATCGCACCGCTACTGTGGAATTAAACGAAGGATCCATGACGGGTCCAAAGACACTAATCACCATCACTTCATCTCCTAAGAATGCGAATGTGATCGCACCAAGCAAGAAGTAAGTAGTAAGGGTAGAAGCGAAAAAATAGAAACAAAAGATATCCAATAAAAAAGCCTCCAGTGCGGAGGCTTTTTATTTCTAACTTAAGCTTGACTACGCTTATAGGCCTTCAGCCCTAATGAGTCCAACAGCTTGACCTTCAATCGCAAAGTTAGGTTGACGACCGTCTACAAGAATGTTTTTAAAGTCTGGGTTTTCGGCTTGTAACTCAATCACCATACCGTTGGCAGTTTTCTTTTGTTGCCAGCGTTTTACAGTTACTTCATCATCAAGACGCGCAACTACGATATCACCGTTGCGAACTTCAGTTGTTTTTCTAACTGCTAAATAATCGCCATCCAAAATTCCTGCATCACGCATACTCATGCCTTTTACTTTTAATAAGTAATCGGCGCCTTTGCTAAATAAGCTTGGATCAATCGGAACTTGCTTTTCAATATGTTCAACAGCCATGATCGGTGAACCTGCAGCAACACGACCAATTAGCGGCAGCGTGAGTTGTTGTAATGCGCCTGAAGGTAAAGAAAGTTGACGATATTTATTCGCGTGTTGAGTTTGATTAAAGCGTTGTGGAATACGAATACCGCGAGAAGTTCCTGGAGTAAGTTCGATGTATCCTTTTTTCGCAAGCGCGCGCAAATGCTCTTCGGCTGCGTTTGCAGAAGCGAATCCCAACTGCGTTGCAATTTCTGCTCGCGTTGGTGGTAAGCCACTCTCATCAATCGCCTTAGTAATGAGATCCAAAATCTCGCTTTGACGAGGTGTTAATTTAGGGAGGGCAGTCAGCTCCTCTGAGTAATCGACTGTGTTTATGTCCATACTGGGATTGTATACAGCACTTTTTCTGAATTCAAGTGATTTAAAGGGGATAATGGCGTGATGAGTCAAATTCACGACCATTCAGAAAATACTCCCCATATCCTTGTTTTGGGAATGGGCGGAACGATTGCGGGTTTGGCTTCAAATCCAGACAAAGACCCCCTCCAATACGCTGCAGGTCAGGTTGAAATCGGCTCTTTGTTGGACCATATTGAAACTGCCATTCCGGATGGTGTTTGCCTCATATCAAAGCAGCTTGCCAATATCAATAGCTGCAACTTGACTGAGCCGCTTTTGGTGCTTTTGGGCAATGCAGTTAGGGAGGCCCTCGAAAACACAAAGGTTAAAGGGATAGTGGTCACTCACGGAACTGACACGATTGAGGAAACTGGCCTATTTCTGCAACTGATTTGCGGTAAATTTGCACAAAATTTAGGCAAAAGAGTGGTGCTGACAGGGGCCATGTTGCCTGCCAATGCGCCCAATGCCGACGGCCCTAGCAACCTACTGGATGCAATTCAATGGGCAGCAAGTCCTTTGGACAATTGTCCAGGGGGTATTTATGCCGTTTTTGGGGGTCGCGCTTGTATGGCAATGGACTTGGCAAAGCGTCATACCACCGCCTTAATTGCCCCTATTCAGTCTTCCCCTAGCAGTCCTTTAAGACTCATCAACCCCTCTTGGTTGTCGGGTGTGAAGGCTGTTGAGGCAGCTTGGGCTGAGGATTTGCCTATTCCCCGGGGGCATGAGTGGCCCTGGGTTGAGATTTTGACTAGCCATGCTGGCGCACGCCCTGAAACTATCGATCTTTGGCTGGGAAGCAAGGTGCAGGGCTTGGTGCTAGCAGGTACTGGTATGGGAAATCTCCACGAGCAATGGCTCAAACCCTTATCTAATGCCTCAAAACAGGGAATTGCGGTGGTAAGGACCTCTCGTTCTGGGGCTGGGCTGGTCTTGCCCAATATTCCAGAAAAAGATTTTGAAGGTTGTTTGGCTGCAGGTAAGTTTTCTGCGCCCAAAGCTAGAATTGCCCTGCAACTGGCTTTAAATGCTGAAAAACAGGCTAAGTCCTCCGGTAAATCCCTGACTTGGCAGGATTTTTTTGCTAGAATAGCGGTCTTGCCTGAAATCAGGTGAGCACTGAAAAGTGGCTGTAAAGTTGTTGTAAGCAGTATCTACAATTTGTTACTACCTTGTCACACTGGCGCTAATTTCGCAACCATCAGAAATTAGCAAGACGCCCAGGTGACTTTACCCTTAAGGAGTGTTTGATGCGTCATTATGAAATCGTCTTTATCGTCCATCCGGACCAAAGCGAGCAAGTGCCAGCGATGATCGATCGCTACAAAGCTACATTAGCAGCTGCGGGCGGCAAAATTCATCGTATTGAAGATTGGGGTCGTCGTCAGATGGCTTACATGATCGACAAGCTTGCAAAAGCCCACTACGTTTGCATGAACATTGAGTGCGACCAAAAAACTTTGGAAGAGCTCGAGCATGCGTTCAAATTCAACGATGCTGTTTTGCGTCACCTCATCATCAAGACAAAGAAAGCCGAAACAGAGCCTTCCATCATGATGAAAGAAGTGCAACGTGAAGAAGCGCGCAAATCAGCTCAAGCCGACGCTCCAGTAGCGGCGGAATAAGTTAGAGATTTGAAGAGGAATACAAAGACTAGAAAACGTATCAGAGAAGCGGAGCGGCGTTGAATCATTTCACCCTCACTGCAATCTTGGTATCTAAAGACGCGATTCGATTTACACCAGCAGGAATACCTGTAATGCATTGCCA
This sequence comes from Polynucleobacter tropicus, assembly GCF_013307225.1. NCBI lineage: Bacteria > Pseudomonadati > Pseudomonadota > Betaproteobacteria > Burkholderiales > Burkholderiaceae > Polynucleobacter > Polynucleobacter tropicus. Next base: position 417,502 of record NZ_CP028942.1, read on the forward strand.
GCTAGAACATAGCGGCCAAGCAAATGAGGTAGGAGTAGCTAGGAAGATTCAGATGAATGTTGAAGCCATTACGATCGGTCCGATACAAAAGGATCTTGAAGGAATGGATTTAGGAGCTGAGGCGGTGTTCGAGGGATTCTTAGCCCCGAAGACTCTACGTAATCAAAGACTTGTTTTCCATATTACCCATATTCAATTAAAAAGTTAAAAGGAAATCATCATGGCGTTTGGAAAGAAACCCGATTTCAAAAAGAAGCCTGCTCAGAACCCATTGTTCAAGCGTAAGCGTTATTGCCGTTTCACTGTCGCTGGCGTAGAACAGATTGATTACAAAGATGTAGATACATTGAAGGACTTTATTGGCGAAAACGCCAAGATCACTCCTGCTCGTTTAACAGGTACAAAAGCTAAGTATCAGCGTCAGTTAGACACTGCTATTAAGCGTGCCCGTTTCTTGGCTTTGTTGCCATTCTCTGATCAACATAAGAAATAATTGGGAGCCCTCAATGCAAATCATTCTTTTAGAAAAAGTAACAAACTTGGGCAACCTCGGTGACGTAGTTCGCGTTAAAGACGGTTACGCTCGTAATTTCTTAATCCCACAACGTAAAGCTCGTCGTGCGACTGAAGCAGCGATTGCTGATTTCGCAACTCGTCGCGCTGAGTTGGAAAAGTTGGCTGCTGAGAAGTTGGCTGCTGCGCAAGCTGTTGGCGTGAAGCTTAAGGACTTGGTTTTAGAAGTTGCTCAAAAAGCAGGTGTTGATGGTCGTTTGTTTGGTTCTGTAACCAATCATGACATCGCTGATGCTTTGAAAGCTAAAGGCTTCACAATTGAGAAGTCATCAATTCGCTTGCCAACAGGCCCATTGAAAATGGTTGGTGATCACCCAGTAGCGGTAGCAGTGCATACCGATGTTGTCGCTGATATCACAATCCGTGTAATCGGCGAGCAAGCTTAAGTAATACACTAGCCTCATGGCTGAATCCCGCTCACGTACCGTTACGTTGAACCCTGGCATGATGGGTTCTGGGGATTCAGTTGTGCAGGCCTTAAAAGTACCCCCGCATTCTGTAGAAGCCGAGCAATCACTGCTCGGTGGCCTACTTATTGATAACTCTTCTTGGGATAACCTAGGTGGAGTATTAAACGATAAAGATTTCTATCGCCCTGAGCATGCTTTGATCTATAAGGTTGTTGCTCGCCTCATTAGCGACAATCATCCCGCTGACGTCATTACGGTTTATGACGCCGTTAAGTCTGAACAGGGTGGTGATTTAGTCAGTATTGATTATTTAAATTCTTTAGCGCAAAACACACCAAGCGCTGCGAACATTAAAGGCTATGCCGATATTGTTCGTGATCGCAGTATTTTGCGTCGCCTCATCGAAGTGTCTGACAGTATTGTGAACTCTGCGTTTGTTCCAGAGGGGCGCACTGTTAGAACACTCTTGGATGAAGCTGAGTCTCGTATTTTGCAAATTGGCGAAGAAGGTAGCCGCAAGGCGGATTACCTTGAGATTGAGCCGCTCTTAAAAAGCGTGGTCGCCAGAATTGATGAGTTATATAACCGTCAAGGTGGCAGCGACATTACCGGTATCGCTACCGGCTTTATTGACTTAGATAAACAAACTAGCGGCCTGCAAAAAGGCGACTTGGTAATTGTTGCTGGGAGACCCTCAATGGGTAAAGCTCAGCCACTAGACGCAAAGATCAAAACGATTGATGGTTGGAAATTGATGGGCGATCTTCGTTTTGGTGATCGTTTGGCATCAGTTGATGGTCAGTTTTCTATGGTCACTGGCATATATCCCCAGGGTATTAAGCAGATCTACAAAGTTACTCTTTCGGATGGTCGCGAGGCTGAGTGTTGTGATGAACATTTATGGCGTGTGATGTATCGCGATTGGTCTGAGCCTCGTGTGGTTAGTACTAAACGTTTAATAGAAATGTTGCAGTGTGTACGCTACAAAAATAGATTATGGATTGACCCAGTCTCTGGAGATTTTGGGCACTCCAATGCATTACCAATTCATCCATGGGTATTAGGCGCATTGTTGGGTGACGGCACTTTGGCTTTATCTCATGGTTCCGTGACGTTTTCTACCAAATCCCCTGAGCTTGTAGAGCGCATGAATATGCTTGCTGGGTATGAGATGGAGATGGTGCATGCGGGTGCCTACGACTGGCGAATTGTTTCCAAAGAGAGAATTGCTGCAAACGGTACTAGGCAGTATGTTTCTAAAAATTATTTCAGGGCTGCTCTAGAAGATGTGGGTGTATTAGGCTGCAGAAGTTTTGATAAATTTATTCCTGCAAGCTATCTAGAGGCCAATAAGAATGCTCGCCTCGCATTATTCCAAGGTCTGATGGACACAGATGGCTGGATTGAAAAGTGGGGCTCAATTCGTTTTTGTACTGCAAGCAAACAACTATCAGAGGATGTTGCTACCTTAGCGAGATCTTTAGGCGGTTTCTGCTCAATCGCAACCAAGCAGTCTAGTTATACCTATCAAGGCGAAAAGAAACAGGGTCGTTTGACCTATGTTTTGAATATGAGCTTTGAAGCCGGTTTCCAGGCTTTTACCTTGCCTGAAAAGAAGGAAAGATTGAGAGCAAGCTGGGATCGTCAACGTCGTTTGACATTCAAGAGTATTGAGCCATCTAGAGTAGCTCAAGCTCAATGTATTTCTGTAAGTCATCCCCAAAGAACATACATTACTGATGATTATGTTGTTACGCACAACACAGCTTTCGCGCTGAATATCGCCGAAAATGTTGCTTTAGCAGAGGGTTTGCCAGTCGTTGTCTTCTCTATGGAGATGTCAGGCGAGCAATTAGCGGCGCGTTTATTGGGTTCTGTAGGGCGCGTTGATCAAGGTCGTATGCGTACAGGAAAGTTGCAAGATGATGAGTGGCCACGTGTTACTGATGCCATTGCACGCCTAAGTAACACACAGATTTTGATTGATGAAACTGGTTCACTATCCAGTCTGGAATTGCGTGCACGTGCACGTCGTATCGCGAGAAACTTTGGTGGTACATTGGGCTTAGTAGTTATTGATTACTTACAGCTCATGAGTGGATCGGGTTCTGAGAATCGTGCCACTGAGATTTCTGAAATCTCGCGTTCATTAAAGTCTCTCGCAAAAGAATTGCAATGCCCTGTTGTTGCGCTCTCACAGTTGAATCGTGGTTTAGAACAACGTCCTAATAAACGTCCAATCATGTCTGACTTACGTGAGTCTGGTGCGATTGAGCAAGACGCCGACTTAATCATGTTTATCTATCGTGATGAGGTGTATCACCCAGATACCACTACCGATAAAGGCGTGGCAGAGATCATCATTGGTAAACAGCGTAACGGTCCTATTGGTACAGTGCGTTTGAGCTGGCAAGGTCCGTTTACCAAGTTTGATAATTTGGCGATGGGTTCTATTGGTTACTCATCAGGCGGCTACGAGCCGTTCTAACAAAATCTCACTTCGAGACTATCCGTCGTGCCTCAGTAAATTTTGCAGCCCAATAGGGCGATGTAATGTAATCAAGGCGCACGGTTCCTCCTGCGCTTGGCGCATGCACAAATCTTCCTTGCCCAACATAAATTCCTGCATGCGAATACTTTTCGCCGGTAGTGTTGAAGAACACCAAATCGCCAGGGGCAGGTGGACCGTTTTCAATACCAATGCCTTGTGTGCTCATTTGCTGAATGGTGCGAGGTAATTTGATACCAGCAGTTTTGTTGTAGACGTAAACAATCAGACCGCTGCAATCAAAGCCGCCTTTGGGGGTATTGCCACCATATCGATAGGGCACATCCACCAACCCAATGGCTGCAATCGAGATACCCTCGGTACCAACACTCGTATCTTGCTTAAATTGAGCTACTTTATTTTGGCTTGATTTGCCTCCAAAGGTGCTGCACCCCGCTAAAAAGAGCAAGGTACAAATAAAAATGCCGCACCCAAGAAGAGTGCGGCATAAGAGGGGTTGTTTAAAGCGCGTCTGCAGCATGATCCGCAAGACGTGAGCGCTCGCCACGGGCCAATGTGACATGGCCGCTATGGCGCCAACCTTTAAAGCGATCTACTACATAGGTGAGACCAGAAGAACCTTCAGTCAGATATGGCGTATCGATCTGCGCTATATTGCCCAAGCAGACAATTTTGGTTCCAGGGCCGGCGCGAGTTACTAAAGTCTTCATTTGTTTTGGCGTTAGATTTTGCGCTTCATCAATGATGACAAATTTGCTCACAAATGTTCTGCCGCGCATGAAGTTCATACTCTTTACCTTAATGCGTGAGCGAATGAGTTCTTGAGTCGCTGCGCGACCCCATTCACCAGCATCATCATTGCGTTGGAGTACTTCTAAGTTGTCATCAAATGCGCCCATCCAAGGCTGCATTTTTTCTTCTTCAGTTCCAGGTAAAAAGCCAATATCTTCACCAACAGGAACGGTTGCCCGGGTAATAATGATTTCGTTATAGCGCTTGCTATCAAGCACTTGCTCAAGACCAGCGGCCAATGCCAGTAAGGTTTTACCGGTACCCGCTTGACCTAATAAAGTGACAAAATCGATATCTGGGTTCATGAGCAGGTTCATGGCGAAGTTTTGCTCACGATTGCGGGCAGTCACGCTCCAGACATTGTTTTTCTGGTGAGAGAAATCCCGCAGGGTTTGTAAGAGGGCGGTTTTGCCATTGATTTCTTTAACATGAGCGTAGAAGGGTGTCGAGCCGTCAGGATTTTCTTGGTAGACGAATTGATTCACCAACATGCTTGGCACGGTAGGGCCGGTAACGCGGTAGAACATCGTGCCTGATTTAGTATCTGCCCAGCTCTCCATATCTTTGCCATGCTTTGGCCAAAAATCTGCAGGCAGGGAAAGTACGCCTGAATACATTAAGTCACGATCTTCTAATACTTGATCGTTGAAATAGTCTTCGGCAGGTAAGCCTAGTGCACGCGCTTTAATGCGCATGTTGATATCTTTGGATACCAACACCACTTCTTGCCCTTTGCGTGTTTTTTGTAGTTCGCTAACTACCGCCAAAATAAGGTTGTCGCCTTTGCCTTCAGGAAGTCCTTCTGGTAAAGCTTGGGTCGAGAGTTTGGTCTGGAAATACAAGCGACCGGAAACATCCTGATTGCCCAACTTATTAAGCGGGATACCGTCATCCAAAGTGCCGCTGGTGCCGGCAATGAGTTGATCTAAGGAACGGCTAACGGTACGGGCGTTGCGAGCTACTTCAGTCATGCCCTTCTTATGATTGTCCAGCTCTTCCAAGGTGGTCATTGGCAGGTAGAGATCATGCTCGGAGAACCGGAATAGAGAGCTTGGATCATGCATCAATACATTGGTATCAAGCACAAACAAGCTAGGAGGGCCTGTACGAATGACCCGCTTTGGTTTTGCTGGAGCGCTAGCCTTGCCTTCACCTCTTACTGGGCTACGATCAGCTTTGATCTTTTCTAGGGCGACTTCCGCTGCTGATAAATCTTCTTCCGCATCGTTGACCCATTCAGCTGTTTCAAGTGCAACTGGTTTTGCCTGTGCAGGACGTTTCTTTAAATCAGGAGTGTCCTTGCGGCTCAGTTTTACTTGATCAGCAATTTGGGTTGGGATGGGTGGCAATGGCATGCAGACTCTCCTAAAATAAAAAAACCGCCAAGCGGAGTGCATTGACGGTTTATTGCGAAACTGGTTTTGAGCGCATCAGAAAAATGGAGGGGGTGATTCCCCGTACCTGCTGTGATTTGCTCAGGCTGTTGATTCAAACGGATTGTCAGACTTTCCCGTCGTTTGCGGTGCATGTAGATCACTTTACCCCAAATTTTGGGGTTTGCAAGCACCTCAGATCAAATTGTTGTAAAAATCATTTAGCGGCTTTAGCAGCCTCTAAAACTTCAGCCACATGGCCTGGTACTTTAAGGCCGCGCCATTCTTTGACTAACATGCCACTTGAGTCAAACAGGAAGGTGCTACGTTCAATGCCGCGCACTTGTTTGCCATACATATTTTTCATTTTGATGACACCAAATAGCTGGCAAAGCTTTTCTTCGGTATCGGCTACAAGTTCAAAAGGAAGCTCTAACTTGCTACGAAAGTTATCGTGGGATTTGAGGCTATCACGGGACACCCCAACAATTAAAGTATTGGCTTTTGTAAAGGCTGCGATGTTGTCACGAAATTCTCCAGACTCAGCAGTACATCCTGGCGTCATATCCTTTGGATAGAAATAGAGAGCCAGTTTTTTCCCTTTAGCGGAATCTGGGGTAAAGGTAAGTCCGGATGTCGCAGGAATCGCACATGCTGGAATGGGTTTACCTATAGCTACTGTCATGATGATTCCTTTTTAATAATGGTTCTTTGTAATGCGTCTCTAAATAGATTGTTAGTTTCTATTGAACAATCAATTCACCGCTTCGGTTGGGTATTTCGCCCCAAGTCAGTGGTAATACAGCTATTTTATCGAGTTGGTTGGTGGCTTTCCAGGATTGGTGGAGTTCGCCCATCGTTACTAGGTCGTGACCTTGGTTTAGCCATCCCATCAGCAGCTTTTCAAAGGCAGGCAAGAGTTTTTGCCCTTCAAGTTCCGCATGCAAAGTAAAGACTTGGTCATTAGGGTTGCTGTTGGTGATTTCCAGGATTTTGTTCGCTGCACCAAACTCATCTGCGCCATCAATGCCAATCAGCTCATCAAATGTTGGTAGCGTGGTTGGATATTGAACATGCTTTGCATTGCCGGAAGATAGTGCTAAACGGTAAGGTATGAGATTGGGTTCGGCACGTCCATCCGATGAATATTGAATGCCCCATTGATCGAGTTGCTCAAAAGCGGCATCATTCATTTGCCATCCAGCAGCACCATATGTCACTGGAGTATGCCCAAAAATTTCAATAAAGCGATCCCAACTTTTTTGCATCATCGCTTTGGTCCACACTGCATCTTGATGGCGAACAGCGTCTTGCCATGCGACATGATCCCAAGTATGAATACCAGTTTCATGACCCGCTTGATCAATGGCGCGCATTTGTGCAGCAGTTTTTTTCCCAATATCTGGACCAGGAAGCAAAACGCCATAAAGCAGAGTTTTGATTCCGTAGTGCTCAACTACCGAGGTGCGGCTCACTTTTTTCAAGAATCCTGGGCGGAAGACCCGCTTGAGCGCCCAGCCAGTATGGTCTGGGCCAAGGCTGAATAAGAAGGTGGCTTTTAAGCCAAAGCGCTCTAGGGTTTTGGCTAGATTGGGAACGCCTTCTTTTGTGCCGCGTAAGGTATCAACGTCAACCTTGAGAGCAATCTTGGCCATGAATCCTGATGTTTATCGTGTATTTGCTTATTCTTTATCGACTAATGAGCGTGCTTTTTCCACGTCTTGGCGATAGGCCTCAAAAATATTCTTAAGCGCATCAGCCATAGTCGTGGTTGGTTTCCAACCAAGCTCACTCATTGTGTTGTCAATTGCAGGTACACGGTTCTGAACGTCTTGGTAGCCTTCGCCATAGTAGGCGCCGGAGGTGGTTTCAACAATCTTCACATCGCTGGCTGTTTTAGCGTACTCAGGAATGCTGCGTGCGATATCAAGCATCTGATTGGCAAGTTCACGAACAGAGTGATTATTTTTTGGGTTGCCAATGTTGTAGATCTTGCCGTTAGCAACGCCATTTTTATTGTCGATGATGCGCATCAAGGCATCGATGCCGTCGTCAACATAAGTGAAAGCGCGCTTCTGGGCGCCACCATCTACTAAGTTAATCGGTTCGCCACGAACAATGTGACCCAAGAATTGCGTTACAACGCGAGATGAGCCTTCTTTTGGTGTGTAGATACTGTCTAAGCCAGGACCAATCCAGTTGAAAGGGCGGAATAGCGTAAAGCGTAAGCCTTCCATGCCGTAGCCCCAAATTACGCGATCCATTAATTGCTTAGAGCAAGCGTAGATCCAACGTGGTTTATTGATAGGGCCATACACCATGCTTGAAGATGATGGATCAAACTCGCTGTCTTCGCACATGCCATAAACCTCTGAGGTTGACGGAAATACCAAATGCTTTTTGTATTTAACAGCGGAGCGAACGATAGGAAGATTGGCTTCAAAGTCGAGTTCAAATACTTTGAGTGGTTGTTGCACATAAGTGGCTGGGGTTGCAATCGCCACTAAAGGCAAGATGACATCGCATTTGCGAATGTGATACTCAACCCATTCTTTATTGATGGTGATATCACCTTCGAAGAAGTGCATGCGAGGATGATTGATTAAATCTCCTAAGCGATCATTCTGCATATCCATGCCATAGACATCCCAGTCGGTTGTCTCGAGAATGCGCTTTGAAAGGTGGTGGCCGATAAAGCCATTAACACCAAGAATGAGTACTTTTTTCATCTTTACTGCCTCGTTTTAATCGAATTTGTTATTTCTAAATCTATTCGTATTTGTTGGCTGGAAACCATTCCAAGATCTCTAGAGCTTGCTGGTCACCACAAATGCCGAATACCCGATTATCAACCACTTGGATGCCTAAATCCCCTAGATTGAGCTTACTTGGAAAAGGACCCTTAAGGCTGGTGCGGGCAACAATCATGGTTTTGCCATTGTGATCGGTAAAAGCGCCTGGATAAGGGGGTGCAACTGCCCTGACAAGGTCATGGACCTGTTTGGCGGTCTGATTCCAATGAATTTGGCCATCAGCGGGCTTTCTGCCACCAAAATAGCTCCCTTTTTGCAAGTCATTGGACCTACGAGGAACTTTCCCCTGCAAAAGAGCGGGGATTGCCTCATGAATAACGTTGACGGCTGCCTTGCTGACTTTGGCAAAAACATCGGTGGCAGTTTCGTCGGATTCAATAATTACTGCTGACTGACCAACAATATCCCCTGCATCCGGTTTTTCTTCCATGATGTGCAAGGTAGCGCCCGTTTCAGTTTCCCCATGGAGAATCGCCCAATTGACCGGAGCACGTCCGCGATATTTTGGTAGCAATGATCCATGCATATTGAGCGCTGCAATTTTGGCGCATTCTAAAATCTGCGCAGGAATCATGTGGCGATAGTAAAACGAAAAGATGTAATCAGGGGCAAGCGTTTGAAGTTGTGGAACAAGATTCCCTAGTTCACTTGCGTTTGGCGTGATGTAAGTAATATTTTTTTCTTCGCAGAGCTTGGCTACGCTTCCAAACCAAACATTTTCATTGGGATCGTCTTGATGTGTGACGACAAGGTCAACTTGAACGCCAGCTTTGAGTAGCTCTTTTAGGCAATTAACGCCAACATCGTGATATGCAAAGACAACTGCGCGCAATTATTTTTTCTCTAAAACCGTTTGCACAACATAACGAGGGCGATTGCGGATTTGTTGGTAAATGCGTCCGATGTATTCACCTAGCAAACCAAGGCCAAATAGCATGACGCCAATGAGGAAGAAGGTAAGCGCGAAGAGGGTAAAGACACCTTCTACCTCAGCACCTAATACAAACCGACGCACCAAGAGGTAGGCAAATAGGCTGCCAGCGGCAAGAGAGAGTAGCATGCCGAGGATCGAGAAGATCTGCAAAGGCATGATGGAGAACCCAGTCACTAAATCAAAGTTCAAACGAATGAGTTGATACAGGCTGTATTTTGATTCACCTGCAAAACGCTCCTCATGTTTGACGGTGATCTCAACAGGGTTCGCCGCAAAGGTATAAGCCAGTGCAGGGATAAAAGTATTGCTTTCATCGCATTGACGCACAAGATCAACAATGCGACGGCTATAGCCGCGCAACATACATCCTTGATCAGTCATGGTGATGCGAGTAATGTTTTCGCGCAGGCGGTTCATGGCGCGTGAAGCAAATTTTCTAAAGAAGCTATCACGACGATCGGCGCGAATGGTGCCAACGTAATCATGTCCAACAATCAGCTTCTCAGTAAGCGCATCAATTTCTTCAGGGGGATTTTGTAGGTCAGCATCTAGGGTGATGATGTATTCACCTTTGGCGTATTCAAAGCCGGCCATGATGGCCATATGCTGACCAAAATTACTATGAAATAGAACTGCACGAGTGACATCAGATCGCAACTCAACTTGTTTGGCTAATATGCCGGCAGAACGATCTTTGCTGCCATCGTTAATAAACACAATCTCATAAGAGATGTTGCGCTTGGCAGAAACCGCATCTAATGCGGGGTAGAGTCGATCAAATAATGCCTGGAGACCATCTTCCTCGTTGTATACGGGAATAACAATGCTCAGCTTTGGGTTGGCAACTAAATTTGCAGTCATGCCGCAATTTTGCCTGATTCTGTGGATTTCACCCAATAAAGCTATTTTTTGTAGTGTTTCTGAAGAATTTCAACAAGACCGCTCGCAATACGAGCAATATCTTGGTCTTTCATGCCTGGAAATAGTGGCAGAGTCAGGATGGATTTGCCAATGCGTTCCGCAATTGGCGTAGAGCTGGTTTGGTAGCCCTGATTTTTATACAGAGTAAAACCAGTGATGGCGGGGTAGTGAACTCCGGTGCCGATGCCGAGTTCTTTTAACTCAGTCATGATTTGTGCGCGATCACAATTTAACTGCTCGACTGGAAGTACCACTTGAAACATATGCCAATTGCTTTCAGTAAAGTTTTCTACAGGCAACTCTAGTTGAATATCGAAGCCAGTGGATTTGATTTCTGCGCGAATGCTATCGAAATACTGACGAGCTAATGCAGTGCGTCTAGTTTGATAGGCAGGCAATTGTTTGAGTTGTTGCAAACCAATTACCGCATTAACGTCAGTTAAATTATCTTTGCCACCCAAGACGTCTACGTCCATGCCATCCATGCCTTGGCGTGTAAGCCCCTGTAGACGAAATTTCTCAGCAAGCTTTGCTTCGTCACCATTGTTTAAAACAAGGCAACCACCTTCAATGGTGGTGAGATTTTTATTGGCCTGAAAGCTAAAGCTCACCAGGTCGCCAAAGCTACCAATCTTCTTCCCTTGCCATTGAGAGCCAAAGGCTTGCGCAGCATCTTCGATAACGCGTAATTGATGTTGCTTGGCTAGCGAATAGAGCTTGTCCATATCAACTGGTAAGCCCGCAAGGTAGACCGGCATGATGGCTTTGGTTTTGGATGTAACAGCGCTGGCTACTTTATCAAGATCGATATTGCGTGTAACGGGATCGATGTCTACAAAAACGGGTTTTGCACCAACGCTCAAAATGACATTGGAAGTGGCAACCCAAGAAATAGGGGTGGTGATCACTTCATCACCCTCACCAATGCCGGCAACTTGTAGCGCGATTTTCATTGTTGCAGTGCCATTGGCGAAGCAACGCACAGGGCGCCCACCAAAGTATTTGCTGAGAGTGGATTCAAATTCAGCCAGCTTGGGGCCTGAGGTTACCCAGCCAGAGCGTAAGACTTCAGCAACCGCTTCAATCGTTTCTTGATTAAAGCTTGGGCGCGTAAAGGGAATAAATTCTGAGCTGGTGTTTGACATGATGTTCTATCTTACTTCGTTGAGCTGGAGCCATCAGGGTGCCTCACAATCACTCTGCGAGAATCACGCCCCACTTCTTGCATTGGCAGGTTTAATCCTTGAAGCTCAATAAATACCTCGGGAACCATCATGGCATAAGCACTCTGATCCTCTTTCCAACGCGCAATGAAGGCTTCCATAGTCGGTACCCAAAGATCGGGCTCTTGATTTACTCCAAACTCAAGCTCATCGGGCGATTGCACCATGATCATGGTTCTGCCTAAATAGAATGGCACTGTATGGTCTAGTAAACGTACAGAGTAGAAGTTCACTTTTTCTGGAATGCTGGATTTCACTTGATTAACCAGATCGATTCCTGAGACTGCGCGGCCTAAAGTTTCATGGCCTGTGCCTGCAATGATGGCGCATAAGAAAAAGCCCCACGCAAAACTCACAATGCTGCTGATTCCATTTCGTTTGGATTGGAAGCTTGCATAAAGACTAAATGCAAGCAAGGCAATTAGTGCTGCAATAATCCAATAAACATATTGCGCATAGGCGTTAATTTCATCGGGCCTTGCTTGCTTGCCGATTTCAGATAAGAAGAAAAATCCGATAGCGGCCAATAATGCAAAACCAATGGTCTGTAACTTCCATGAAAAAGGCATGGAGTTAGTGTGCCCAAGTAAACGATCGAGGCGATTTCCAATTAATAATGCAAGCGCTGGAAAAATAGGAATGATGTATCCAGGGAGTTTAGATTGAGAAATGCTGAAAAATACGAAGATCACAATAGACCAGCAACTCAATAACCACGCGGGTGAAAAGCTTCTTGAACGCTCTTGCCACGCCTGCCTAATTGACCCTGGGAGTTGTGCAACCCAAGGCAGAAGCCCAATCAGCAACAGCGGGACAAAGTAATAGATGGGCCCAGTCCTGCTATGAGCATCTTGTGTGAAGCGTTGTAGGTGCTCATGAATAAAGAAAAATTCCAAGAACTCTGGATTACGTTGTGCAACCAAAACAAACCATGGGGCAGTGATTGCTAAAAATAAAATAAGTCCACTGAATAGGCGTAAGCGCATCCAGATCTTCCAGTCCCATGTGCTAATGGAATAGATTGAAAAAACCATTGCAGGTATTGCTGCGCCAATCACGCCTTTTGAAAGGGTTGCTAGCGCCATAAAGATCCAACATGTCCACATCCAATTGCGACAACTTGATTGTGTTTGTGAGGTTTGCGCAATTAAGAGGCTACATAGTGCGGCAACCAAAAATGCAGACAAGCCCATATCTAAAGAATTGAAGTGTCCGCTAATGACCCACATAGGACTCGAGGCCAAGACAATAGCCGCTAACCATCCAGTTCTAGCGTTATAAATTTTCGCGCCAGTTAATCCAATTGCCAGAATAGTTAAAAAGCCTGTGAGTGCAGTCCAGAGTCTGGCTTGCCAGTCGCCAATACCAAATAGTTGAAATGTGGCAGCAGTTGCCCATATTTGTAGCGGCGGTTTTTCAAAATACTTGTAGCCGTTGTAGCGAGGGGTAACCCAATCACCTGTGACGAGCATTTCTCGGGCCATTTCGGCGTAACGCCCCTCGTCCGAGGGAATGAGGTGGCGATAGTTGAGGGTTCCAAACCAAAGTGCTGCATAGATTAGTAATAGCAGCAAAATCTTGCCGGGGTGGAGGGCGGAGGATTGCCGAATTTGGCCAAATTGCATTAGGTGGGTTCCACAATTAAGGCTAAAAGGACTTTTCGGCCTTCACCAACTAGGATGTTGTAGGTACGGCAGGCTGCTTGTGAGTCCATGATTTCAAAGCCAATTTTTGCTGAAATCAGGCTTTTTAAGAGCTCAGGCTTAGGAAATTGCTGGCGACTACCAGTTCCAATCAGAATCAATTCTGGCTTCAGATCCACCATTTGGCTGAAATGGCTAGCCTCTAAGTCGCTAAAGGACTTTGCCGGCCATTCTAGGGTGGCGCCATCCGAGCTCAGAAGAACGCTGTGCTTGTGTGGAGTTTGGTTGATCTCCACGTAGCCATCGCCGTAGCCGGTGATCGTATTGGCTCCAGAATGGGGGTCAGATTGAAGCTTCAAGTGCACTCTCTGTCATAATTATGAGGATTATAGCTAGCTGTTTTTTCCAAGATTTCAAGAACTTACCCTTTAATTTATTGTGAAACCCATCCTAAAGTCCCAAAAACTCGATAACGTCTGTTATGACATTCGTGGGCCTGTGCTTGAGCTTGCTCAACGCATGGAGGAAGAGGGCCACAAAATCATCAAATTAAACATCGGAAACGTGGGTGTTTTTGGTTTTGATCCCCCTGAAGAGATTCAGTTGGACATGATTCGTAATTTGAGTAATGCCTCTGCTTACTCCGATTCCAAGGGTATTTTTGCCGCACGTAAAGCGATCATGCAGTATTGCCAAGAAAAAGGCATTCAGGGTGTAGCGCTAGATGATGTGTATACCGGTAACGGTGTTTCTGAGCTCATCGTATTGTCGATGAATGCACTTTTAAATGATGGTGATGAAGTGTTGGTGCCCACACCAGACTATCCTTTGTGGACCGCTGCAGTCAGTTTATCTAGTGGCACACCTGTCCATTATCTTTGCGATGAGTCGAAGGATTGGGCGCCAGATTTAAATGATTTGCGTAAAAAAATTACACCTAAGACAAAAGCGATTGTGGTGATTAATCCGAACAATCCAACGGGTGCAATTTATTCAAAAGAAGTATTGCTTGAGCTCACACAGATTGCACGTGAACATGGTTTGATTTTGTTCGCCGATGAGATCTACGACAAGATGTTGTATGACGGTGAGAAACATATTTCTTTAGCTTCTTTGTCTACCGATGTTGTCATTATCACCTTTAATGGTCTATCTAAGAACTACCGTTCGTGCGGCTACCGAGCTGGCTGGATGGTGGTTTCAGGGGATAAAGAGATGGTGCGCGACTACATTGAGGGCCTCAATATGTTGGCCTCAATGCGTCTCTGCGCAAACGTTCCAGGTCAGTACGCCATTCAAACTGCTTTGGGTGGATATCAAAGTATTAATGATTTGGTTGGTGAGAGTGGACGTTTAGCCAAACAGCGTGATCTTGCATGGAAACTTATCACTGATATTCCTGGTGTGTCATGCGTAAAACCAAAATCCGCTTTGTATTTATTTCCCAAGTTGGATCCTGAGGTTTATCCAATTGAAGATGATCAGCAGTTTGTTGCTGACCTCTTGAAAGAAGAAAAAGTATTGTTAGTACAGGGCTCTGGTTTTAACTGGGGTAAGCCTGATCATTTCCGCGTAGTGTTCTTGCCTCATGAGGATGTATTGAAAGAGGCTATTGGACGTCTAGCGCGTTTCCTCGAGCGTTATCGCAACAAGCACAGCCGTAAGGCTTCTACAACCGCAGCAAAGGCATCATGAAACCGATTCAAGTAGGTCTATTAGGTATTGGCACCGTTGGTGGTGGCGTATTCACTGTTCTCGAACGCAACCAAGATGAGATTACTCGCCGCGCAGGTCGTGGTATTCGCATTAATACCGTTGCCGATCTCAATGTAGATCGCGCCAAAGAGATTGTTAAGGATCGCGCGCAGGTAGTAAGCGACGCTCGTGCGGTGATCAATAATCCTGAGATTGATATCGTTATAGAGTTAATTGGCGGCTATGGCATTGCTAAAGACTTGGTTTTGGAGGCAATTGCTGCTGGTAAGCATGTGGTTACCGCAAATAAGGCCTTGATTGCGGTTCATGGCAATGAGATTTTTAAAGCCGCGCATGAAAAAGGCGTGATGGTGGCTTTCGAAGCTGCTGTTGCTGGTGGTATTCCGATCATCAAAGCTTTGCGTGAAGGCTTAACCGCAAATCGTATCGAGTGGATCGCCGGCATCATCAATGGCACCACGAATTTCATTCTTTCTGAAATGCGTGACAAAGGCTTGGACTTTGCAACCGTATTGAAAGAAGCGCAACGCTTGGGTTATGCAGAGGCTGACCCAACTTTCGATATTGAAGGTGTAGATGCTGCTCATAAAGCAACCATCATGAGCGCGATTGCATTCGGCATTCCGATGCAGTTTGAAAAAGCGCACGTTGAAGGCATTACTAAGTTAGCCGCAATTGATATTCGTTATGCAGAACAATTGGGCTATCGCATCAAGCTACTCGGTATTGCCAAAAAGACACCTGGTGGCGTTGAGTTGCGCGTGCACCCAACATTAATTCCTGCAAAACGTTTGATTGCAAACGTAGAGGGCGCGATGAACGCCGTTCAAGTATTTGGCGATGCAGTGGGAACTACTCTGTACTACGGTAAAGGCGCTGGATCTGAGCCTACTGCCTCCGCAGTGATTGCGGACTTGGTGGATATCACTCGTTTACTAAGCGCAGATGCTGAACATCGTGTGCCATATTTGGCTTTCCAACCAGACGCTGTGCAAAACACTCCTGTTTTGCCGATCGGTGAAATCACAACTAGTTACTACTTGCGCATGCGTGTAGCTGATCAAGCGGGTGTGCTTGCGGATATCACCAAAATCTTGGCATCACATGGCGTATCTATCGATGCACTCTTGCAGAAAGAGGCGGATGAAGGTGAGAGTCAAACTGATTTGGTTGCGTTGACTCACGAAACTAAAGAAAAAAATATGCTTGCGGCAATTAAAGAGATCCAAGATCTCAAAACAGTTGCTGGAGAAGTGGTTAAGATCCGTTTAGAGAATCTGTCTTAAGCGATTAAATATCAACATGCGTTACCAGTCTACTCGTGGCAATAGTCCACAACAATCTTTTTTAGAAATTCTGCTGGGTGGATTGGCGCCAGATGGCGGTTTATATCTTCCAACTCAGTACCCGCAAATTACGCCTGCTCAATTAGATGCTTGGCGTGGCTTGTCATACGCTGATCTGGCTTATGAAATTCTGAGCTTGTATTGCGATGACATTCCTGAGGCTGACTTACGTGCTTTATTGCGTAAAACTTATACAGAGCAAGTCTATTGCAATGGTCGTCCACAAGATAATGCAAAAGACATCACGCCATTACATTGGTTGGGTGAAGAGCATGGTACGCGCATTAGCTTATTAAGTCTTTCTAATGGCCCAACATTGGCCTTTAAAGATATGGCTATGCAGTTATTGGGCAACTTGTTTGAATATGCACTCAAACGCGCTGGTCAGCAGCTTAATATTTTGGGTGCCACTTCAGGCGATACTGGTAGCGCCGCAGAATACGCCATGCGTGGCAAAGAGGGTGTCAAAGTATTTATGCTTTCACCACGCGGAAAGATGAGTGCCTTTCAGTCTGCGCAAATGTACTCCTTGCAAGATCAAAATATTTTTAACTTAGCGGTAGCTGGGGTCTTTGATGACTGTCAGGATATTGTTAAGGCGGTAAGTAACGATCATGCTTTTAAAGCCAAGAATCAAATTGGCACAGTGAACTCGATTAACTGGGGACGCGTGGTAGCTCAAGTGGTCTACTACTTCCAAGGTTACTTGTTGGCAACTAAATCTAGCTCTGAGAAAGTATCGTTTACGGTTCCATCAGGCAACTTTGGTAATGTCTGCGCAGGTCATATCGCTCGCATGATGGGCTTGCCAATTGAGCATCTGGTTGTAGCAACAAACGAAAACGACGTATTAGACGAGTTCTTCCGCACCGGCGTTTATCGTGCACGCAAGTCCGCAGAAACATTGCATACATCAAGTCCCTCGATGGATATTTCTAAAGCTAGCAACTTTGAGCGTTTTGTTTTCGACTTTATGGGTCGAGATGGGAGAGCTACTGCAAGCATGTTCAAGCAAGTGGATGAGGCAGGTGGCTTTGATATATCTAAAGATGCAGTTTTCAAAGACTTGGGTCAATATGGCTTTCAGTCAGGTCGCAGCACGCATGCTAATCGTCTAGATACGATCCGCGATATTGAGAAGAAATACGGCATCATGATCGATACACATACTGCTGATGGCGTGAAAGTGGCGCGTGAGCATTTGCAAGCTGGTGTGCCCATGATTGTCCTGGAAACAGCCTTGCCAATTAAGTTTGAAGAAACCATTCAGGAGGCCTTGGGTCGTCCAGCTGAATGCCCTCCAGCATTTCGGGATATTAAGTCCAAGCCGCAGCGCGTAGTCAATATCGACGCCGATGTAAATCAAGTGAAAGATTTTATTGCTACGCATCTCAATTAAACATTCAGAGATAAGCCAGTAATAAGTATTGTTATGACTAAGCCACCCATGTTGACTGCGCAGCAGGCTTTAGATCATTTGCTCTCCTATGCAAAGCCTGTTCATGAAAATGAAAATGTCCCAGTGCAGGCCGCTTTAGGTCGTGTGCTCGCTGAAAACGTTCAATCTTTAGTAGATGTTCCGCCTTTGGATAACACTTCGATGGATGGATATGCGGTTCGAACTGCGGACACCGCTTCTTCTGTCCAGGTGTTGCGAGTAGCGCAGCGAATTCCAGCCGGTTCTGTTGGCAAACAGTTAGAGCCAGGCACGGCGGCACGCATATTTACTGGGGCACCTATTCCTCCGGGTGCTGATGCGGTAGTGATGCAAGAAGATTGCACCATCCCAGAAGGGGCTGTTGATCAAGTACAAGTAAATACGGTTCCTACGGCTGGGCAATGGATACGCCGTCGCGGTGAGGATCTGAGTGCTGGTAATACGGCATTGACTGCAGGTATTTTCTTGCGACCACAAGAATTAGGGGTGGCCGCTTCAGCTGGCCTAACCCATTTGAATGTAAAGCGACGTGTGAAAGTTGTCGCTTTCTTTACGGGAGATGAATTAGCTCTTCCTGGAGAGCCATTAAAACCTGGTGGTATTTACAACTCCAATCGCGACACCTTATTAGCTTGCCTTCGTGCTTTAGGTTGCGATGCTAGTGATTTGGGCATTGTTCCTGATCGTTTAGATGCGACCCGAGAGGCATTGCGTCATGCAAGTAAAGACCATGATCTCATTATTACTTCCGGTGGAGTCTCAGTTGGCGAAGAGGATCACATTAAGCCTGCGGTGACTGCCGAGGGTAGATTAGATCTTTGGCAGATTGCAATTAAACCTGGCAAGCCTTTGGCTTTTGGTGCGGTTCGTAAATCAGAGCAGGCTAATGGCGGCGTTGATGGTGAAGCCTGGTTTATTGGATTGCCTGGTAATCCAGTCTCCAGTTTCGTTACCTTCTTATTGTTTGTAAGACCCTTTATTTTGAAGTTACAAGGGCGCGATTCCATTGCAACGCCTTCCTACTTTGTGCGTGCTGATTTTGATTGGTTAAAAGCGGATCGTCGTAATGAATTCTTGCGCGTCAAAATGAATGAGCAAGGCGGACTTGATTTATTCCCAAATCAAAGCTCTGGGGTTCTCACCAGCGCATCTTGGGGTGATGGACTGGTTGATTGTCCTCCAGGGCAGGCAATTCACAAAGGTGATCTGGTGAAGTACATTCCTTTTGATGCACTTCTCAAATAATCGGTTTACGATTAATCCATGAAACTCGAATTACGCTTTTTTGCTTCTTTGCGAGAAGTCTTGGGTACATCGCAAGAAGCCATTGAGATACCAGAGACGGTAAAAACAGTATCCCAACTTCGTGTGTACTTAATTGCGCGTGGTGGAGTTTGGGCTAAAGCCTTTGCAGAAGGAAAGCCATTGCGCTGCGCCCTTAATCAAACGATGGTCGATGCTAATACTGCCCTGAAAGACGGTGCTGAGGTGGCATTTTTCCCTCCAGTGACCGGAGGCTAATGTGACTCAGTCATTGATCCGCGTACAAGAAAACGACTTTGATGTAAGTGCCGAGATTGTAGCGCTTCGAAAGGGTGACCCCAGAGTCGGAGCAGTCGTTACTTTTCTCGGTACCGTGCGTGATTTAAATGATGGCAGTCAAGTCAAGGAAATGACCTTAGAGCATTACCCTGGCATGACTGAGAAAGCCCTTAAGGAGATTGTTACGCAGGCTAAATCTCGCTGGGATATCTATCAAACTCTAGTTATTCATCGTGTGGGCCCATTGTTACCGGAAGATCAAATTGTTTTGGTTGCCGTCACGAGTGCGCACAGAGGTGAGGCATTTGCCGCTTGTGAGTTCATCATGGATTACCTAAAGACTGCGGCCCCGTTTTGGAAGAAAGAAGAAACCCCTGAGGGTGGTCGTTGGGTAGATGCTAGGGTCGCAGATGAAACTGCTATGGCTCGCTGGAAAAAGTAATTAATCATCTTGGTAGACACAAATTTATTTTTGGAAATTGCAAATGAAAAAAATCCTTGTACTCCTTACATTTTTTGTTAGCGCTATAACATTCAATAGTTTTGCTAATTCAGAGCGACCAGTAGTTGCTGTAGAAACTGGCTCACTGCAAGGCGCTACCGAATACAACATGAATGTATTCAAAAACATTCCATATGCTGCCCCGCCGGTAGGTGATTTGCGTTGGAGACCCCCTCAACCAGCGGCTACTTGGAATGGTACGCGTGATGCGAGTCAGTTTGGTGAGTCTTGCCCGCAGCCTTATGTGAAAAATCTAAGTACAGGCCTAGCTTTGCCAGGTAACGAAGATTGTCTAAAACTCAATGTGTTCACTCCGCAAAAGCCTGTCAAGGATTTGCCAGTCATGGTTTGGATTCATGGTGGCGGGTTATTGGTTGATGGCGCAAGGGATGCGCAATTTACGCCAATTAATTTAGTTAAGAATGGCGTTATCGTTGTGACCTTTGATTACCGCTTAGGTTCATTAGGTTTTTTTGCTAGTAAGGAATTAATTGCTGAAGCTAAAGCAAAAGGTGAGCCTGTTGGTAATTACGGCACCATGGACCAAATCGCCGTTCTCAAGTGGGTAAAGCGCAATATCGCTGTATTCGGTGGCAATCCAAATAATATTACGATCTTTGGCGAATCAGCTGGTGGCCGAAGCGTTACTTGGCTCATGGTCTCAGATGCAGCTAGAGGCTTGTTTCATCGTGCGATTGCCGAGAGTGCTCAGCAAAGTCCTATTCGTGGCATGACTGAAAAGCGTTTAGGTATGGCGCCTGAAACAGATATTTCCGCAAAGCTGATGTCAGGAGTTGGAGCAAAATCTTTAAAGGAGCTCAGAAGCCTGCCTACTCAGAAGTTAGTGTTGACAGCAGCTGATTTTGAAAAGGGTGAGTTTGGTGGCCCATTTATTGATGGTCAGATTCTTAAGGGTGATCCCATTCCTTTGTTCGCAGCCGGTCAACAAGCTAAAGTGCCTTTCATGATTGGCACCAACTCTTGGGATTCTAGCTTTTTAGTGCCAGGCCAACCTTCTATGGCAGGTCTTGCCAGGATGCTTCGTGAAGATCCAAAGATTCTGGCGCAGTTATATGGTAATGCTCAAGATAAGTGCATTGCTTCTTCCGATGCCATGGGCGATATGTTCTATAGAGGAAGCACCAAGCTGTTAGCCGATAGTATGAATGGCATTGCCCCTGGATATGCCTATTACTTCGATTACTTAACTAAGAATATTCGCGCTGCATATCCCGGTGTGCCACATACTTTTGAGATTAGTTATGTATTTGGCAGTTATCCATTAATGCCGCAGGCGCCAATGGTCGCTGAGTCCTCAGCAAATCGCTGTGCACGTATTGAGCAGGCAACCATGGATTTGAAGAAAAAGGGAGTTTGGTCAAAATATTGGTATCCCATTACCGATAAAAATGACCCGCAAGATATTGCTATGTCTGAAAAGATGTCTGCTATTTGGGCGCAGTTTGCAAAAACAGGAAATCCAAATATGGACGGTCAAGCCAATTGGCCTGTCTATAGCCTGAAGTCAGATGTGATGCGCAGTTTCTCAGAGAGCGACGAGACAATTACTGGGTTGCTTAAAGAGCGTGTTGATTATCAAATGCTACATCTAAGAGAAATTTATTCGCTAGAGCGGCTGAAGAGTGCATTTTAATTAAACCCATCAAAATCTCTACCTTCGCAAACTAAGCCACCATTACAGGTGGCTTTTTTACGCTTGCTAGGAATGTGTTACAGCGGCAATTCCGGAAACTAGATCTGGATATAAGCAATCGGATTCTAGGGTCTGTAGGTAGCCACTGCGTTGCGCCATTCCATAGGGCTGGTGGTCAAGACCGCAGATGATGAGTTTGATATTCCGAATTTTGCATAAATGCGCTAGTTCGGTAATGGCTTCCATTCCAGAAGTATCGATGTAAATAACGTTCTTTAAATCCAGAAGCAATATTTGTGATGGCAGCTTTTGCTCAATTTTCTCAAGCAGTTTTACTGCGCCAAAAAATATTGCACCATAAATACGGTAGGCATCAATTCGGCCTTGATGGTTTTCTAGTGCTGGATAGTGTCGAATATCAGCTGGTTCGCATCGTGACAAACTGGATATGCGA
This sequence comes from Polynucleobacter tropicus, assembly GCF_013307225.1. Lineage (NCBI taxonomy): Bacteria > Pseudomonadati > Pseudomonadota > Betaproteobacteria > Burkholderiales > Burkholderiaceae > Polynucleobacter > Polynucleobacter tropicus. The sequence continues at coordinate 439,345 of NZ_CP028942.1, forward strand.
TAGATGAAGGTAATAAAAGCAAAGAGCAATCCCACTTGGACTGCGACAGTAAGGTCTAGGATGACCGTGAGCAAAAATACACTCAGAATGGTAAGGCGATAGGGCAAGCGAAACTGTTTGAGATCAACAAACTTACGCCACTCACCCATATTCCATGCTACGTACATCAGAATAGCTGCCAGACTTGCCAAGGGAATGTCTTTTGCCAGTGGGGCGGCAAACAGCACTACCATCAATAGCGCGCAAGCATGCACAATTCCGGCGATTGGTGTTGTTCCGCCACTTTCAATATTGGTGACTGTTCGGGCAATCGTGCCAGTTGCTGGCATGCCACCAAAAAATGGGCTGACCAAGTTAGCTATACCTTGTGCCATCAGTTCTTGGTTCGAGTCATGACGATCATGAATCAAGCCATCAGCAATTCGAGCACACAGCAGGGATTCAATTGCGCCAAGTAGAGCTAATGTCAGGGCGGGTGCGATCATGTATTGCGCTGTGTCCCAACTAATCGGAATCCATTTAAATTGGGGCAGACTTGATGGGATGCCGCCAAAGCGACTACCAATGGTATCTACTGGTAAGTTAAATAAGCCTGTGACTGCGGTGGCAATTGCCATTGCTACAACTGTGCCGGGAAGATGGCCAAGCCAACCTAATTTTTTCTGAATAAGTTTCCAGATCACAATAATGACCAAACTAGCGCCAGCAAGACCTAGAGCAATAATATTGACGGTATCTGCGGCGGCATAAAGTGCCTGCACCATAGGGAGAAATTGTGCAGGCATTTTCTCAATGGTGAGACCAAAAAAATCTTTGATTTGAGAAAGACCAATTAAACAAGCAATGCCGTTGGTAAAGCCAATGATGACCGCGATGGGAATAAAGCGCACCAAAGTTCCTAACCTGAAAACTCCCATCAGAAATAGAAGTACTCCAGACATTGCGGTAGCAAGCATTAAGTTTGGAATGCCGTAACGCTCCACAATGCCGTACACAATCACAATAAATGCACCAGCTGGTCCACCGATTTGAACGCGGCTTCCACCCAGAAGGGAGATGAGGCCCCCGGCAATAATCGCGGTAAAGATGCCTGCTTCGGGTTTGAGGCCGCTCGCAATCGCAAAAGCCATCGCCAGGGGCAGGGCAACAATGCCAACTGTAATTCCGGCTAATACATCTTTAGTAAAAAGACTGCGGTTATAGCCTTTAAAGGAGTCCAGAATTTTTGGGTGAAAAATGATCATGGATTTAAGGGAATCGATTGCCTACCCAATAGGCGATACCAGAGCAAAGGGCGGTCACAAAAGATCCCCAAGCAATATCAATCAATGCTAGCTTGGTTGGAAAGTTTCGAATGACAGCAAGACTGGTAAGGTCGTAGGTCATGTAGCAGAATAATCCAAATAAGGCACCGTATATCAGGGCATCAGTGCACGACTGTTTTGATAGGGCTGGGCCTATGACAAAAATACAGACCCCAAGGGCATAGATCAAATAGAAGGCCAAAGCTACCGTGAGCTTGGGTTCGCCAGCCATCAAGTCACCCATTTCATCGCGATATAGGTTTTTTGCGATTCCTAGCAGCCAGACTAAATCGACCGTCAATAGGCAGACTAGAAACGATAGGTAGATCCCAAAATATTTGAGCAATTAATTTACCTTTTGATCTTTTATAGGCGAATAATAAGCATTATGATGGAAAGAGTAGATTGGTAGTTAATTTAAAGGAGATTGGTATGTTTAAGCATTTATTGGTGCCGGTAGACGGTTCAGATATCAGTAAAAAGTCGCTCAAAAAGGTGGCTGAACTTGCTAAGGCGGATGGCGCGGCCGTTACTTTAGTTTATGTTTCCGATCCTCTTCCGCCTTTGGTCTACTCCGACAGCACCATGGGTTATGGAATTTCCGCTAAAGAGCACAAGAAAGTTTGCGAAGCTTATGCCAAGGATGTATTTAAAAAGGCAGCAACCGCTTTAGGTGCTGCTATTAAAGCAAAGACTTTGCATATTGCAAACACTAATTTGTCTGAAGGTATTTTGGATGGTGCCAAGAAGTCTAAGGCCGATGTGATTGTGATGGCATCTCATAAGCGTACAGGCATCAAAGGTATCCTATTGGGAAGTGAAACACATGAAGTGATTGTGCACTCTAAGTTACCGGTATTGGTATTGGGTTAAGTCGACAAGTTCTCTGAAGTACTAAAAATAAAGGGGTTCATATGAACCCCTTTATTTATTTGATCTTTCAATCTATTTGCATGCTGATCACTTAGCGCGTAATCGGACTTCCTAGTAGCAAAATTTCTCTCGTTAGCTGGCCACTTTCGTTGTCACGCATCGACCATAAATCTAGTTGAGTTTTTGAGCCATAGGGGTCAACGTAGATACCATCTTTTCTGAGTTCAAAGTGAAGATGAGGTCCTGTTGATCTGCCAGTTGAGCCAACGTAACCAATTTCAAATCCTCTTCTCACTTCGTTGCCCAACTCCAGTTCATTGTTGTAGTTGCTTAGGTGTGCGTAGTAAGTGTGATAACCACCAGGATGCTCTAAAACAATCAGGTTGCCAAAAGCCCCGCTGTAACCAAGGTGCACCACCTTGCCATCAGCAACGCTAAATATTGGCGTTCCGATGGGGGCAGCATAGTCAATACCCATGTGGGCGCGATAGCGTTGTTTCGCTTGGGTTGGCTTGGTAACTGCGGTATTAGTTTTTGGCCGCTTCACACTGCCTGCGCGAACCATACCAACACCACGAGAGATCCGTCGATAGCTAAGTGGATTGGTCCAGAATGAGCGCTCTAGTGCTTCACCATTGCCAGTGAAAAATGCGCCAGGTATGTCATTACGGCTCACCCAAAATGCACTTGAAAAGATTTCATTGTTGTTTGGGTCAATAATCTCGGCAGCCCAAATTTGTGCCCATCTTTCGCGATCGCCAAAATCAACAATTAAACGAACAATGCTATTTGTGTTTTCAAGAGAATTATTGTCTTCGGGGTAAATCTGCTTGATGATGGAGTTCAACTCCCACACTAATTCCACTGGTAATTTATCGCCCAATTTACGTTGGTCATATAAAACTTCCTTGAGGGGCACCCGAATCTCAGAGAGGTTTTTGGATTCATTCTTTAATAAATCTTGTTGAAGTAAAAAGCCACCAAATGCAGATGGCGTGAAAGTCCACACTTCTGTTTTGCTATCCTGAATAGGGCCATTCATGATGCTCAGGGAGTCAAAGCGATTGCGAGTGGTAAAAGCAGCAGCGTAAGGAATGCAATCTCCACGCATACGATCGAAGAATGCTTTTGTCTGGCTTTTGAAAAACTCTGAAAATTGACGGTTGTCGATCCCAATTGAAGTCGGAAGATTACCCTCATTGAAGTTACGTCGTAAGCAACCCTGAACTACTCGGTAATCTAAGTTGGCATCATTATCAAGAATGAGTTCATTCGAATTTTTTCGTTGAAAGAGCTCTGGGTTTAAGCTCATGCTGGAACTTTTGGTATTTGCTCCAGCAGATTTGTCTTTAAACCCAATTTGCTTGGTGCTTTGAACGTTCACCTTTTTGCGGGGCTGGTTTGTTTGAGATTGCGCCAAGGGGCTGAAACCCATGGATATACCTATTAATAGACAGGCAATGGGGCGCTGGAATCTCTTCACAAGCCGAGTTGTAGCTAAAGCATTTTTGTTCACCCCATCATTATCTAATAATGTTGTCGATCAGATTAAGAATTATGTTGTGGCGCAATAAATTCAGTGGCTTGGCCACAAACTGACTATTTCAATACTGGATACAATGTTTTTTTCAAAAAGGAGTTTAGATGCCGATCATTGAATCAGTCCAGGTTGCATCAGTAGCGGTGCCGCTGGATAAAGTCACCTCATTTTCAACTCGGACCGTATCCGAGCGTCACTATTGTCTTGTTAAGGTTCGTGGCAAAGATGGCAATGAGGGTATTGGTTTTTGTTATGTTGGTAGCGCAGGTGGGGATGTTGCCAGGATTGCGGTTGAGCAGCTTTTAGCTCCCAAGTTGATTGGTCAAAATAGTCATCGCAGCGAAGGCTTGTGGATGGAAATGTATAACGAATCCATTTTGCAAGGGCGTGCTGGTGCGGTAATGCGCGGTATCTCTATTTTAGATACTGCCTTGTGGGATTTAAATGCCCGTGCTGCTGGTTTGCCGCTCCACCATTACTTGGGGTCCGTGGTAGACGATCGTGTGCCTGCATATGCTAGTGGTGGCTATTACCTGGATGGCAAAACTCCCGCAAAACTCGGCAAAGAAATGGAGTCATATGTAAAGCAGGGCTTTAAAGCGGTAAAGATGAAGGTAGGAAGGCTTTCTCCGGTTGAGGAAGAGGCTCGTGTAAAGGCTGCTCGTAAAGCAATTGGTGAGGATATTTTGCTGACTCTCGATGCCAACAATGCTTGGCGCGATTTACCAACAGCGCTGGAGTATGTCAGACGCTTTGAGGCTTACAACCCGTATTGGATCGAAGAGCCTTTCTCGCCAGACGCAATTGATCTGCATGCTGCTTTAGCTCGTCAAACTACTATCAACGTTGCAACTGGCGAAATGGAAGCAGGGCGTTGGCGTTTTCGAGAATTAATTGATGCAGGTGGCGCTGCCATTTTGCAATCCGACGCAGCTGTATGTGGCGGTATTACGGAATGGCGTCGTATCTCCGCTTATGCGGATGCGAAGGGTATTACTGTGTGCCCACATTGGATGCATGATTTACATGCTCCACTAGTAGCTGCAACTCCAAACGCAAGGTTTGTAGAGTTTTTCTTGGATGATCAGGTATTAAATTTCCGTCGTTTAATTAACAAGCAGCTGACCTTCAAGAATGGCGATTTGATCTTGCACAAAACGCCTGGCTTAGGCTTTGAATTCGATGAAGCGGCTATCAAGAAGTATGCTGGTAAGGATGCCTGGAAGAAGATTTCGAAATAATTCGTAATTATTCAAACTCTAAATTCTTAAACAATAAAGCCCGCGATTTTTGGTCGCGGGCTTTTGTTTTATCAATAAAACAATTTATACAGATTTAGGCCGTAGTTTGAAATGTTGAATGGTTTGGGTGATGATCACTAAAGCAAAGCCAATGAAACCAACGAGATCCGCTTCGGTAGATGGATAAGCCAGCGCTACGCCAGATGCAACCATGATGACCCGTTCGAAGACTTTAGTCTTTTCAATAAACCAACCTTGTAATCCACCGGCTAGGCAGATGATGCCAACCACGGCTGTAAATGACACCCAAGCAATTTGCATCCAATCGGCTTTTTCTAGGGCGTCAGTAGAGCCCATCAAAAGGAGGCTTACCCCAGACTTGTCCAAGACAAACATAAAGGGAACCAAGATCGCTGGAGCAACATATTTCCAGGTCTGCAAGGTGGTTTTATAAGGATTGCCTTTGCAGATTGCTGCTGCTGCAAATGGAGAGAGCGCAGTCGGAGGGGATACCTCAGACAATACGGCGTAGTAAAAGATGAACATATGGGCTGCAAATGCTGGGACGCCCAAGTTAATGAGGGCGGGCGCTGCAATCACTGCGCAAATAATGTAAGAGGCAGTTACAGGCACTGCAAGGCCGACAATCCAAACAACAAGTGCTGTGAAGATAGTGGTGAGAAGTAATGAACCGCCTGCGTACTGAATCACAATTGAGCTAAATTTCAAGCCAAGACCAGTCAGGGTAACGGTGCCAACAATGAGGCCTGCGCCAGCACAAGTTGCTGCAATTGCTAGAACACCTGTAGAGCCTGATGCCAAAGCCTTAGTTAGATTGGAGTTATATAACCCAGAAAGAATTGGCTCTTTCCCTTTAAACCATGCCCATGGAATGATGGCGGTATCTTCTCGTAGCATGCTGGACAGTGCCGAGACAACGGTTGCCCAGAAAACAGCCATTACTGGGGAGAAGCCCAGCAACATAAATACCACGATAGAAATCAGTGAGAAGAAATGAAACCAATATTTCTTAGTGAGCTGCCACGCAGTTTCAACAGATTCAAAATGAATACTCTTCATTCCATATTTGCGTACATCGATTTCTACCATGACGAACAAGCCTAGATAGAACAAGATGGTCGGAATGGTGGCCATCAAGAGAACATCGAGGTAGGAGATTTTGAGGAAGTCCGCAATCAGGAATGCAGCAGCACCCAATACTGGCGGTGAAATAATTGCACCTAATCCACCTGCGGCTAATAACCCGCCGGCTGCATTTCTTTCGTAACCCACTTTTTCTAACATTGGCGCGGCAACCGAGCCAACAGTAACTGTGGTTGCAACACCAGATCCTGATGGACCGCCCAACAAGAAGGAGGACATCACGATGGTTCTGCCAACGCCTGAGGACTTGCCACCCATCGCCGCGAATGAGAAGTCGATAAAAAATTTGCCTGCACCAGTAAATTGGAGAAAGGCGCCAAAAATAGTAAAGAGAATAATCAGCGTTGCGGAAACATCTACGGCTGTTCCGTAGATGCCTTCCAGCGTCATATACATATAGCCTACTAGGCGATCGAGATCGTAGCCTTTATGAGTCCATGGTGCTGGCAAGTAATTTCCAAATAGCGCATACAGCAAGAACAAGATAGTGACGGTAACCAAGATCATACCGTTCGTACGGCGGACGCTTTCAAGGATGAGCAAAATTAGGGCGATTCCCACCATGACGTCTGTTGGGTTAGGTGCCGTGTTGCGATCCATGAAGTCATCGCCACCACTGAGTATGTAATACGAAATCGCGATAGATCCAAGAGCAAACACAATATCCCAGGGCATTAGGCGATTCTTAAAGCGAGCTGCGATTGGGAAGCTCAAAAAGACTAGGAATAGAACTAGTGCAACGTGAATAACCCGTAATTGCTGGGTTGGCACGATAGAGTAAGCGGCATATAGGTGAAACAGAGACATACCGACCGCAACCAAGGTGATGAACTTGGCTAATAAACCTTTGTAGTCATTAGAGTCACCTTCCTCTTGCTTGATAAACGCATCTAGCTTTTCTTGTGTTTCGTTATCGATGACGTTTTGATTCATGTCTCAACCTATAAATTGTAGTTTTTGTATGTTTATGAACTGCTTTAAATCAAAAGGGGCGAGATTAACTCACCCCTTGTTTCTCTTTTAGTTAACTTTGACGTTCTTTTCTTTGTAGTACTTTAGAGCGCCTGGATGGAAGTCAACTGGCGATGCTTTTGCCTTCTGATTATCGAGGCTCACATTCATATATTCCTGGTGGGTGCGAACCAGATCCAGTTTGTTGTCAAAAATGGCTTTGGTAATTTTGTATGCCTGATCGTCTGGCATATTTGCATTGACCACCAAGATGTTTGCCACAGCTGCGACTTTGTTGTCCTTCGCCATACCGCTATAAGTTGCCTTTGGAATGAGGGCATCAAAGTAAAGGTTGCCATATTTTTTATTCATGGCGGCTACTTCAGCATTGGTATCAATCATCACAATTTTAGTGCCGGGAGTATTGGCAAGATCGGTTACTGCCGCAGTAGGTAATCCACCAACCCAAAAGAAAGCATCAATCTTGCGATCTTTTACAGCGTTTACAGACTCGGCTACGCTAAGACGCTCGCGCTTCACATCTTTATCCTTATCTAGGCCAGCCGCTTCAAGTAGGCGGAACGCCATTACTTCTGTTGCGCTTCCAGGGGCGCCAGTGCTAATGCGCTTGCCTTTTAGGTCTTTCATAGACTTAATGCCAGTTGAGTCAACCGTTACTACGTGCATTAAGTTTGGATATAGAACTACTAAAGTTCTGAGATCCACTTTCTTGCCATTGAATTTGCCTTCGCCAACCTGAGCATCTTTAGCAGCGTCTGCCATAGAGAAGCCAACATATGGCTTACCACTGCCGATGAGATTAAGGTTGTCTACAGAGCCGCCAGTGACTTCCGCTGTTGCGGACATACCAGGAACCTTGTTTGATAGAACAGCGGCCAAACCGCCACCCATTGGGTAGTAAACGCCGCCAGTTCCACCAGTAGCGATGGAAATATTTTGTGCTTGGGCGCTCATCCATAAAAAGCTAAATGAGAGCGCAATGACTTTTAATAATTTCATATTGATGTCTCCTAAAACTGAAATGAACTAAATTAAAGACCAGGCATGCTGAAGTTGATTTGCTTTAACTCGCTTATCAACTGCGCTTGTTGCTCAGAAGTGAGCTGCATGAGTGGTGGGCGAACACGCAACCACTCTGAATCATTGCTGAAATGCGCTACAGCAGTCTTCATGCCGGCAATCATTTGATACTTAGCAAATACACTACGCACTTTATCGAGGCCTGCTTGGCGCTCATCAGCGTTAGACTCTCTCCAATGTGCTGCTAGATCAGCGATCGCATGTGGATTAACGTTCGCTGTTGCGGAGATACAGCCTACGCCACCTGCACGCAGAGTGCGCATAAGGAATACTTCGCTACCTGCATAAACACGGAATCCAGTCGGCGCTAGTAGTTTGATTACGGATTCGGTATAAGCCCAGTCTCCAGAGCTATCTTTCATGCCCACTACAGTTTTTGGATACTCTTTTGACAAGCGCTCGAGCAAGGAAAGGCTGAGATTGATTTTGGTTACAGGTGGAATGTTGTAGATATAAACCTGAAGCGCGTCGCTGCCAACTTTCTGAATAACTTCAGAGAAGTAAGCGAACAGACCATCATCTGTTACGTCTTTGTAATAAAAAGGAGGCAGCATTAATACGCCAGCGCATTTCAGGTTAACCGCATGACGTGTCATATTGACTGTTGCGTCAATGGAGGTAGCGCCAGTACCAGGCATCATATGACCAGGATTTAAGCCGCCTTCTATTAGTGCAGTAAGCGTACTCATTTTTTGCGGAGCTGACATGGAGTTTGCTTCAGAGTTTGTGCCGAATACTGCTTGGCCAACTCCATTCGACTCAAGCCATTTGCATTGCTTTAATAATTTTTGGGCATCTGGGTTGCCATCAGCCTTAAATGGCGTGAGTACTGGTGAGAGTACTGCTGGCAATGTAGAGGGATGCAAGGTAAGGGGCATGCTGACTCCGATTTAATAATGAACTTCTGATAGAAGTGGTTGTTGTGTAAAGAAAGCCTCTAAATTATCTACTGCTAATTTGGTCATTGCTACCCGTGTTTCCGAGGTAGCACTACCGATATGGGGTGTTAATAGGACATTATCAAGTTTTAGAAACTCAGGGTTTGGGTTTGGTTCGTTATTAAAGACATCGAGCGCCGCCCCTGCGATCTTTTTATGTTGCAGTGCATATAAAAGCTCAGACTCGTTAATAACGCTTCCTCGGGCAATGTTGATCAAAAATCCACTTGGTCCGAGCGCTTCTAGAACGGCAACATTAACTAGGTTGTCCGTATCTGGAGTTGCGGGGCAAGCTAGGAAGACCACATCGCAAGCGCTGGCTAGGTCTTTGACATTGGGGTAATAGGTGTATGGCACTGGCTTAGGGTTTGGGCCAGAGTAAGCGATTTGAACCTTGAATGGCTCTAAGCGCTTTGCAAGGTCTTGACCAATGCGCCCCATACCCACAAGCCCAACCTTTTTGCCTGCCAGGGTGGTGGTTAATGGGAAGAGCCCTTTTGACCATGCCCCACTTTTGACATGTTCTTGGGACTCTGGAATGCGACGCATCAGGCTGAGCATCATGCCAATAGCAAGTTCGCAGACCGCATCGTTAAGAACCCCGGGGGTGTTGGTGGCTTTAATGCCTTTTGACTTCAAGTATTCCAGAGGGAGATTGTCGTAACCCACGCCACATGTAGACACCAAGCGAATTGTTGGGATTTGTTTAACCAAGGCCTCAGGCAGTTTGGTATTAGAGCGAACTAGGATAGCTTCAAAATTGCCAGGCGGGGGTGGCGCAGAGGGGTCTCCATGTTTGGTAGGGCTAAAGCGTCGATCAATTTCCGCTTGCATAATTTCGGGGAAATGACCGACCTGTAACACCGAATTGACGGGAATCATGGTTGTCTCAAATTTTTATTGGAATAATGACCTCATTGTATGAGGAATTTTAAAAAAAAGAGGCTTAAGCCTCTCTAGGAGAATATTCATGTTATTTACCCCAGCAGAAACCAAAGTAGTCGTTGTGGGAGGTGGGACGATGGGTGCCGATGTGGCAGCGGTTTGTGCTCGTGGCGGCTGCGCAGTTCAGGTGGTGGAACCAACAACAGAGCGTCGCGCTTTATTGCCTGATTATTTTGTCAATACCATGACCGAGTTGGGTTACGAGAGTCGCATTCATTTGTTATCAGTTGCGGGAACGCTCGAAGAAGTCGATTGGTCTGATATTGATTTAGTAATTGAATGTGTGCCTGAGCGCTTGGATATTAAGCGCGAGTTGTTTGCGAAATTGGAAAAATACGCAAAACCAGAAGCGGTATTAGCAAGCAACAGTACAAGCTTTCCAATTAGTCAAATTGCTGAAGGTTTAAAAACTCCAGCTCGCATGATTGGCTTGCACTTTTTTATGCCGGCACATTTAATTCCCTGCGTTGAAGTCATTTATGGCGCAAAGACGTCACCTATGGTTGGCGATAGTCTTACCCGCTTGATGACAGCATGTGGCATGGTTCCTGTAACCGTGAAAAAAGATTTACCAGGCTTTTTGGCTAATCGATTGCAACACGCCTTATCGCGTGAAGCATTTGCTATGGTGGACGCTGGCATTTGCACGCCAGAAGATATTGATAAAGCGGTTCGTTATGGCTTTGGCTTCCGCTATATCGCTGCAGGCCCAGCCATGCAGCGCGATCATGCCGGTCTTGAAATCCATGCCGCCGGTGGCACGACGATCTACCCAACTCTCAATAATTCAGCGACGATTGCGAAGTGCTTGAGTGATCGAGTTGAGAGCGGCAAGTTTGGCATGAAGACTGGTGAAGGTTTTTATTCTTGGACTTCCGAGTCAATTAAAGCAGAACGTGAGCGTTATCAAGATGCTTTGCGTGAAGGCCTGAAAATTATTCAGAAAGAATTGCCAAAAATTAAGTGATGTCGCGAATGTGGAAGTTATGCAAATTTGGCGCAAGTTTATAGGTGATTAATACCACTGCTAGCGTAGCGACACCGCCAAAAATAATCGACGGTACTAAACCTAAGAGGCTAGCTGCGATGCCAGACTCGAGGGCGCCCAATTCATTTGATGATCCGATAAAAATTCCATTGATTGCGCTGATGCGACCACGCATATTGTCGGGTGTTGTGAGTTGCACAATACTGCTGCGTATCACTACAGAGATAGAATCGCAGCAGCCCGAAGTGAATAAGAAAAATGCGCACGCCCATAAATGGGTAGACAGGCCAAAGCCAATAATCGAAATACCAAAGCCGGCGACCGAAAATAGTAGATATTTCCCCGAGTCATTGAGGATGGGGCGCGTGGCAAGATAGATCCCCATAAGGACGGATCCTGCAGCAGGCGCGGCACGCAAAATGCCAAGAACTTCAGGCCCTGCATGAAGAACATCGCTCACAAAGGCTGGGAGTATGGATACGGCGCCTCCAAATAGCACTGCGAACATATCAAGCGCCATAGTGCTTAAGATGAGTTCATGCTTTCTGACGTAATCAAACCCCTGCATAAAGCTTTTGAGAAAGTGCGTAGTTTGTGCTGACTTTTCCCTATGCGCTTTGATCAAAGTAACGCCATAAAGACTGATGAGTCCACAAAAGGCTGCTAAGGCATAAGTCCAGGTGAGATTGGTAAAGCCAATCATGAGGCCGCCTAAGCCAGGTCCAGCTACTACGCAAATTTGGAAGGAGGCATTGCCATATGCCATGTATTTCGTGAGTTGCTCGCGCGGAATAATCTGGCCAAAGAGCGCTTGGTAGGATGGGCGCAACAATGCTCGAGCAATACCAATAAAGCCAACTGCTGTGTAGATCAATGGCACAGGTGGAGATACCCAATCCAATGCGATGGCGCATAAAAATAATGCGACGAGCACGTGAATAATTGCGGCGATTGCGGAGATGACTTTGCGGGAGTAGTGGTCTACCGCATGACCCGAGTAAAGCGCTAAAGCAAAGTAGGGTACGAGTTCCGCAAGGCCAATCAGTCCTAACGAGATTACGCTATGAGTAATTTCATAGAGATGCCATCCAACTGCCACCATCGTAATTTGATAGCTTAGGGTGGCGCCAATACGGTAAATCAACAGGGTTTTAAAGGCTTTGCTCGGGCTCATTTTTAATGAGTTTACGGGAATTTCTGTCTTATCTGATTTATCCTTAATGCATGAAGAAAATCATTCGCGTTTGGGATTTGCCAATCCGCCTGTTTCACTGGTTGTTAGTAGCTTGCATTATTGGAAGCCTAGTGAGCATTCATTTGTTTGATAGTGCCGTTGAGTTACATGCCTACTTTGGGTATTGCATTTTGACTCTGTTGGTATTTAGAGTGATTTGGGGCTTTGTGGGATCAAGGCATGCACGCTTTGCTTCATTTGTTCCTAATCGCCAATCCATTCTTAATTATCTTCAAGATAAATCACCACGCTTTTTGGGGCATAACCCAATCGGCGCTCTATCTGTTTTTGCCTTGCTGTTTGTTTTGTGTGTGCAAGTTGTCACCGGTTTATTTGTAGATGATGAAATTGCGTTTCAAGGACCGCTTGCTAAATATGTCCCCAGTGCCGTCGTATCTTTTCTATCAGAGATTCATGAAGGTAACCAAGTCATTATTTACACGCTGATTACCATTCATATTGCTGCCATTTGGTATTACAAGAAATTCAAAGGCGAAAACTTAATCAAGCCAATGATTACAGGCGATAAAGAAATTGACCCAAGCGAGGAAGCAAGGTATTTGCCTTCTGACTTGGGTCATAGCTCCAAGGATGGAGCATTGCAACGAGGTTTGGCTTTATTGCTCTTGAGTCTGATTGCCGTTGCCGTGGGTTACTTCATTACGCGTTAAGAAAGCGCTTTATTTTTTCTTGAAATCATCATGGCAGCCTTTGCAGGTTGCGCCTGCCGCACCAAATGCTTTCTTGATGCTTTCTAAATCACCGGATTGAGCGGCGGTATTCAGATTGGAAACAGCGAGTTGCATCTTTTCAGAGGCTGCTTTGAACTTCGCGTTATCAGACCAAATATCAGCTCGTGCTTTGCCCCCCTCTGTTCCGGGACCAAAAGCTTGCCATGGCAAAGTGGACAGTGTGGCAACGATAGCAGCATTTTTTGCAACCTCATCTTTATTGAAAGGCGCTTCACCTTTAACAACAGCGCCAATTTGTCCAAAATGATTGCCCATCACATTGAATACACTTTGTCGATAGCTAATAGCTTTTTCACTATTTTTAAATTGTGCAATTGCTGTGCCGGCACCGATTGCAAGAATCGTAGCTGAGCTAATTAAAACTAGTTTCTGCAGTTTCATGGAGAACCTCTTATGCGTTATGGTGTGAATAGAGCCGCCTACTGTGAAATCAGCATACTCCAGATTATTGGGTTATGCTGAGCGCTCTTAAAACAGCATTTGCAGAGGGTAGGTAAGCAGATAAATAGCGCCCTTAAAAAACGCCATCAAGGGATCCATCCAAAGAGCCCCAATAATTCCTGTGAAAACGAGGCCCAAGACAATAAAGAATCCCCAGGGCTCTAGCCTTCCAAATGCAATTGACTGTCTTGTTGGTAGTAGGCCAGCAAGAATGCGCCCACCATCAAGTGGCGGAAGTGGGAAGAGATTAAAAACAAGTAGACCTAAATTCCAAAGGATGCCTGCTTGCGCCATAGCAATAAAAAACTTTTCATCGATTCCTAGGCCCACAAGCAAAATTAATAAGACCGCCCAAATCAAGGCTTGAATAAAGTTGGATCCCGGTCCTGCAAGGGCAACCCAAATGGAATCGATTCTGGGATTGCGTAGGCGACCAAAATTGACTGGGACTGGCTTGGCATAACCAACTAAAAAAGGAGAGCCCATCAAAATCAATGCCAAGGGAATTAAGATGGTTCCAACGGGATCGATATGCTTGGCGGGATTAAGGCTAACCCGCCCCAACATATAGGCCGTGTTGTCCCCAAACCTACGGGCGGCATAACCATGGGCTGCTTCATGGATGGTGATGGCAAAAATCAAGGGAATCGCATTAATTGCGACAGCTTGGATAGAATAGTCGGTAATCATGGCAATATGATATCTATAGGAGATCAAAGTGACTGACGATAAGAAATCTGACCCCAAGACCCCCGCAAAGCCGGTTGCTGCCAAGCCGCCAGCCCGTCCCCCTGCCCCTAAGGGCCCATCAGGCCCTGCTGGAAGGCCTCAGGCTGGCTTTGGTGGTGGAAAAGGCATGATGCGCAAGGCCGGCCGCGGTCGATAGTGGATAATTACACTCATTATTAATGTGTTTACAGAGGATTTAGCATGAACGAATGGCATAACGAATCTAAAGAAGAAGTTAACAAAAAGATCATTACTTTGATCGTGATGTTGGCTGCTGCAACAAGCTTGGCGATTTTGTTTGCATTGGTAGCTGCTCATACTGGTTACGTATTCGGTTAATCAACCTTAATGACTAGTCATCGCCAACCTGCAATTTTTGCTGGCCATGGCAGTCCGATGTATGCCATTGAGCCCAACCGCTATACAGCGGCTTGGACTGCATTAGGAAAATCGCTCAAGCGTCCTGATGCCATCTTAGTAATTTCTGCACATTGGGTAACTCGAGGAACTTGGGTTACCGCAATGGCAAAACCAAAAACTATTCATGATTTTGGTGGCTTTCCCCAAGCACTTTTTGATATTCAATATCCTGCGCCAGGAAGTCCTGCGCTCGCTGATCGCGTTAAAGAGTTGTTAAGCGTCCCCGTGGTGCTTGAAGAGAATGAGTGGGGCATTGATCATGGCGCTTGGTCGATCCTCAAATATCTTTACCCCAACGCGGATATACCCGTGGTGCAGCTAAGCTTAGATGGCTCAATGTCAGCTCGTGAACATTACGATTTGGCCAAGCAACTAAAGCCTTTGCGTGACGAAAACATTCTGATTCTTTCCAGCGGCAATGTGGTGCACAACCTGCGCACAATTCATTGGCAAGATAATGCGCAGCCATATCCTTGGGCTAAAGACTTTAATGAATTTTTCGCAGCTCAAATGGATGCCAAGCATCATGATCCTTTGATTGAGTGGGAAAAGTATGGCGAAGCAGCGCATCTCTCTATTCCTACGCCAGAACATTATTGGCCGGCTTTATATACCTTAGCCTTGCAACATGAAAATGAGCGTGCATCCATTTTTGTAGATGGAATCGAAATGAGCTCCATCAGCATGTTGGGTTTCTCGGTTCAGTAAACGCAAGAAAATATAAAACGAGAAGATAAATTATGTGGCTATCTATTCTTGCAATATTTTTCGGTGCTGGTTTTGGCGCTTTGTTAAGAGCAGGGTTTAACGTTCTGACTATTGGCGCCGCTTCTGTTATTCCTTTGGGCACTTTGCTCTCGAATATGGTGGGTGGATATTTGGTTGGTTTGGCAGTTGCCTACTTTGGCAATAATCCACAGCTATCACCCGAGTGGAGGCTGTTAGTCGTCACTGGTTTTTTAGGTGGCCTGACAACCTTTTCCAGCTTCTCTGCTGAGGTGGTTGGCTTTATTCAGCGTGGTGAATTTACCTGGGCATTGGGTACGGCCGTGTTGCATCTTGTCGGCTCCTTGGTCTTAACCTTCTTGGGCATTTTGACCTATCAAGCCTTGAAATAAAAAGGGGGCTTATAGCCCCCGATTGAATAGATCAAACAGTTTTATTCTGGTTTGATATTCGCGGTTTTGACAACTGTGCTCCACTTGGCAGATTCTGATTTGATCAGTGCGGCAAAGTCTGCTGGTGTGCCGCCACCAATTTCATTTCCTTGTGACAACATTAGCTCTCGTAATTGAGGATCTTTCAATGCCTCGTTTGCGGCAGCATTGAGTTTGTCAATAATAGCCTTCGGAGTTCCTTTGGGAGCAACCAAACCTTGCCAGTTAAGTACTTCAACCTTGGGGTAGCCTACTTCAGCAAAGCTTGGGATGTTAGGCAATAAAGGTGAGCGTTTCTTGCTGGTGATTGCGATCGGGCGAAGCTTATCCGCCTTAATGCTTGGCATTGCTGAATACATTTGATCAAACATCATCGTTACATTTCCGGCCATCAAATCTGTTAAGCCAGCAGAGCCACTTTTGTATGGAACGTGGACCATTTCAATACCAGCGTTTTGTTCAAAAAGTTCAGCAGAAAGTTGATGGCTGCCACCAATGCCACCAGAAGAAAAAGTAAGGACTCCTGGTTTTGCTTTAGCTGCATCCACAATATCCTTAACAGTCTTGTAAGGAGAATTCGGATTAACAACCAGTACCAGTGGACCTTTTTCAATTAAGACGATTGGCAAGAGATCGGTTTCAGGATCGTATCGAAGGTTGCCAAATAGTGTTTTGTTTACAGCGAGAGGTGCAAAGTTGCCCATGCCAATGGTGTAGCCATCGGGAGCAGATCTAGCAATGAATTCGGTGCCAATATTGCCGCCTGCACCCGGTTTGTTGTCGACAATGATTGGCTGCTTAAGGATGACGCTCATCTTTTGAGCAATCTGTCGGCTACGAGAATCAGCTCCTCCCCCTGCGCCATAGGGCACGATAAAGTTGATGGGCTTATTAGGGTAGTTTGCCTGCGCAAAGGCGGTTGGCGTTGCGAGTGTGGCCACCCCAAGAAATAAGAAGGCGAATAATTTAATTGGTTTGAGATAGGTCATGTTTATCACTTTCTTTAAATAAACCCGAGAACGCCTAGCAGGGCGCCGATGGCAATTAAGTATAAGGGGTGCCACCTTGTAAGTAAGGTAGTGGCAATTGTGCCAATCGTCAAGATGTAGGCTGCAAAACTTTGATTAAGTTGTAAAGAAATCTGCCATGCTGATGAGAGAACCAGCCCTACGGCTAAGGCGCTTGCGGCAAATTGAATCATTTGTTGTTTTTGCTTATCTTGCATACTCAAGATTGAGCGCTGTAAAAAATAAATCATGATCGACGAAGGCCACGAAATTGCCAGTGTTGCAATCGCTGCGCCTAGGACGCCGCCAACATTCCAGCCAATAAGGGTGACGGTCATTAAGTTGGGGCCAGGCGCTGCTTGCGCAATTGCAAAATAGTCAGAGAAAGTTTGACCATTAATCCAATGCTCTTGATTAACGGATAGGTCGTATAAAACAGGCAGTAATGCATTGATACCGCCGAAGGCAAACACAGAAAACGCGGAAAGTTTTAGGAAGAGGCTCAGAAGCGTGCTAATCATTTCTTAACCTTCTTCCATGCTAGCAAAATAGCTAACGGAGAACTGAGTAATACAACCCAACCTAAACCGAATTTGAAATACGTTGCAGACAGAATAACCAAAATAACTACCGCAAGCATTGGTGGGTATTTAAGCTCGCTACGAAGCATCTTAAATCCAGTGCTGGCAATTAAACCAACCCCAATTGCTGAGACGCCTCTAAGCATGCCTTGAACTATAGGCATATAGCTGTAATGTTCATATAGGACTGCCAGCATAAGCAATATCGCTACTGGGCCAAGCATAAGCCCAAGCACTGCTGCGAATGCGCCAGGCACACCTGCAAACTTGCTGCCAACACAAATGCCAAGATTGACAATATTGGGCCCCGGAACAATTTGGCAGATACCCAGCATGGCATTAAATTCTTCTGAAGTCAGAATTTTGTCTCGTTCTACGAGTGTTCTTCTGGCCCAAGGTAATACACCTCCAAAACCGGACATGCCGATTTTGCTAAAGCTGATGAATAGCTCAAGAGGGGTTAGTGTTTTCAAAATGATTAGAGATGTAATTCGAGATCTATATTGAGGCTTAGCTCGGCTTATAAGGATGTGGAACTGGCTTTTGATCTAACCAAGCTTCTAGTGTCTCAGTAATACCTTTTGCAAAAGCCTCAAAAATGGGTTCAGCAATAAAGCCAAGATGCGGTGTTACCAAGAGATTTGGCGTGTTACGCAGTGGATCTTTTTCGGGAAGAGGTTCAACATCAAAGACATCAATCGCTGCCTGACCTGGCCTACCCGCAGACAATGCTTTTTGTAAGTCGCCCATATTAATGAGGGCTGCGCGCGAAGTATTTACCAAAATAGAATCTGGGCGCATTGAAGCTAATTGATCTGCGCTGATGAGTCCTTTGGTTCCCGGTCCGGCCACCAAATGCATGGAGACAATCTTCGAGGTAGAAAGTAATTCATCTAGGCTAACTGCTTTAGCATTCTCGGCGGCGGCGCGCTCTGGAGTCATGCGTGGACTCCAGGCTACAACCTCCATGCCAAAAGCAGCGCCAACGCGAGCAACACGACTACCAATAGCGCCTAAGCCCATAATTCCAAGGCGCTCGCCTGCAAGCATTGGGAGAACAGATAGTTGATCACGCCAACCACCGGATGCAATGAGTTTATTTTCTTCAACTAGACGTTTTGATGCGCCTAGAATTAGGGCCCAAGTTAACTCAGCAGTCGTGTCCTTTGAAGGGCCGCCTGGAGAGCAGGCTATTGGGATATTGCGAGCAACCAAGGCAGATGCATCTAGAGTGCCATTGCGTTCACCAGTAAACATCAGAAATTTCAATTTAGGCAAACGCGCGATCATCGCTTCATTGAATGGCGCGCGGTCGCGCACAATCGCAATGATTTCAGCATTTTTTACCGCTTCATAAAGAGCCTCATCACGTAAAGGCTCATGATGAAAAGTCAAATTTGCTTGCTTCTCTAATTTTTCCCAGCTCGAGAAACGACGCAATGCGCGTTCGTAATCTCCAAGGATGACGACATTAGGCAATGAACTCATGAATATTTTCTAAATTAATCTGGTGTGCAAAGGCTGATAATTTGTTTGAGATCAGAAGCTTGTCCTAATTTCCACAAAGCAGAGATGAGTTGACGGGTTTTTTCTTTGCCGATTACGGGTTCAGCGAGGCTGGTGAATTTTTGTTCTAGATTGGCATCGCTCATTGGGTTTTCCAAAGAGCCAATCGCGTTCTTCACAAAGATGTGAACTTCTTTGCCATTCTTCAAGAAGGCTTTTACATCAACAGATGCTTCACTGATGGAGGTATCTGTAGTTGCGTTAACTTTAGCGCGTAAAGCTACAACATCTGGACGATTGACAATATCGTCAGCGTACTCACCTTCGCCTGCTTGACCAAAGATGAGGCCAACAGCGCAACCATGGTAGACGCTAAATTTACCTTCGAGTCCATCCTTTGGCGTCTTTTTGCCAGTGAGCTCTAATACGAGTGGATGAACACGCAATTCAATGCGTTCAACATCTTCAGCCTTAACGCCTTGAGCACGCAGCTGTGCGCAAGCATCAATCGCAGGGTGAATCACAATGCCGCATGCAAATGGCTTATAGGTGTTGAGTGAGATCTCAAATGATTTACCTAGTTCGCGGTCGATCTCTGACCAGTCGCATTTAGTTGAAACAGTCTGCATATAGCCACGACCTGCCTCAAGCGCTTTTGGACTTGCTGTGAAACCATGTTTTGCCAATAAAGCTGATAGTTGTCCTGCGCGTGCGGCACCACCTGGATGGAAAGGTTTAGTCATCGTGCCAAATTGCTCGCGCATTCCCACGGGTTGAGAAGCGGCGATGCCTAATGCCATAGTGGTTTTTTGTAAATCTAAGCCCATTAAGCGAGCGCATGCTGCCGCAGAACCAAGAGTGCCTGTAGAGCCGGTGATATGCCAGCCACGGTGGTAGTGGTCAGGGTACATCGCATTACCAACACGACAAGCAACATCAATACCGAGAACAAGTGAGTCGATGATTTGGCGACCGTTTACGCCGATGTGCTCACCCAGTGCCAAGATAGCAGAGGCAACAGGGCCTGCAGGGTGAATCACTGTTTTTAGGTGGGTATCGTCAAAGTCAAATGTATGCGAGCTGATGCCGTTAATTAAAGCTGCACCACCCATGTCGACTTTGTCTTTCCGGCCCAAGATACTTGCTTGTGGCGCCGGTTGAAATTCACGAACTGCAGCTAAGGAAGATTCCACGCTTTCATGATTCGCTGCGCCAATTGCGCAACCAAGCCAATTTAAGAATGTGCGGTGTGCCTCATGATCTACTTCAGGGGCCCAACCTTGGGTTGGGTGGGAATGAACAAACTGAGCAAGTGTTTTAGTAACTGGTGGCGCATTGAGATCGGCTGCTGCGGCAATAGCGTGAGACATATGATTTCCTGTAATTGAGTATGAGTGAGTATGGATAATTATTGGATTTAAAAAACTATTCAATTTCGATATGGCGATCTTTGGCAACTTTTGCCCAGCGTGCGATATCTTCTTTGATGTAGTTGGCAAATTGAGGAGGGCTCATTGGCATGAGCGTCATGGCTTCACTTGTCATTTTTTCTGAGAACTCTGGATTGGCAAGAACTTTATTTAGTTCAGCATTCAGCTTTGTAACAACTGCAGGAGGTAGGTTGGCGGGGCCTACGATGCCATACCATTGCTGACCATCAAAACCGTTAAAGCCCAACTCCTTAAAGGTGGGAATATTAGGCGCAGCAGAACTACGCTTCGCGCCGGTGACTGCAAGCCCGCGAACGCGATTGGTATTGATATAGGGTAAAGCGGCAAACAGTGTAGGGAGCATGGCCTGTGTTTGGCCGGCCAATAAATCAGTGTAGGCAGGACCTACGCCTCGATAAGGAACATGCACCATAAAAATACCTGCAGCCAGTTTTAATTGCTCCATGCCTAAATGCGTTAGGGTCCCTGGACCTGCAGATCCATAACTCAGTTTGGCAGGATTCTTTTTGGCGTAATCTACAAACTCTTTAAAGTTTTTGATTGGCAGGTCAGGGTTAATGATGAGCACATTTGGTGTAGCGCCGATCATGCCAATTGGAGTGAAGTCTTTAATCGCATCGTAAGGTAAGCGACGCACCGCTGGGTTTGTTCCATGAGTGCCCACATAAGCAACCATCAAGGTATAACCATCTGCTGGAGCTTTGGCTGTAGCTTGCGAGGCAATTGCACCTCCGCCACCGCCCATATTCTCAACAATGACTGGCTGGCCAATGGAGCGTGAGAGTTTTTCTGCAACAGCGCGAGCGATGTTATCAAGTCCGCCACCTGCAGCAACTGGAGCTATCAGCTTAATGGGTTTGGTTGGATAAGCCGGTGCTTGTGCATGGGCATTGAGATTTAGGAATAAACCTAAAGCGATAAACAAAAAAGATAAAAAAATCGGCTGGTGCCGATAAAGGGTTTTAGACATGTCTCAGGCCTATATTTTGTTATTGAATAGTTTTTATAAAGCCTGATTATTTTACTATTTATGGCTAATTTTGGTGTTTTAGCTAGTTTTGATCTTTTTTCGAGTGGAGCGATCCAGGGGGATTGAGTCAAGATTGGGTTCTAGGGCCTCGCGCGTGTCAAAAACAAAACAACTGCCTTGATAGTGTGCTGATCCCACTTCCTCAAAATACTTCAGAATGCCACCCTCCAGCTGGTAGCTGTGTTCCATGCCAATTTCTCGCATGTATAGGCCGGATTTTTCACAGCGGATGCCGCCAGTACAAAAACTCACTAATGTTTTATCAGTCAGCTCATCTTTGTGCGCAGAAATAGCGGCAGGGAACTCGGTAAATTTTTCAATGTTGAAATGCAAGGCATTTTCAAATGTGCCGTAGTCAACTTCAAATGCGTTGCGGGTATCAATCATCACCACAGGTCTCCCGAGATCATCCGTTCCGCGATCGAGCCATTCTTGTAATTTTTTCGGCGAAATAAAATTCGCACGACCTTTCTCTGGCTGAATACTTGGATGATTCATGCGAATGATTTCATTCTTTAGCTTGACGAGCATTTTTTTGAAAGGCTGGTCTTCTGACCAGCTTTCTTTTGCTTCAAGAGGGGCAAAACGGGGGTCTTCTCGGAGCCAATCCAGAAATCCACGAAGTGCATCAGGTTTGCCAGCCAAAAACATATTGATACCTTCGCCAGTGAGCAAAATCGTTCCCTTGAGCTCACGGGTATTGCATTCGTCTAGCATTTTTGCGCGCAGTTCTGGCAACGCATCTAGGCTTACAAATAGATAGGCGGCAATATTGAGTATGGGTTTCATATGTTTCTTTTGGTGACCTAGCTATTATCGAGCAAATAGCCCCAATGGGTGGTAATCTTCCTGATTCACTATAGGAGACAAACCCATGAAGCTGACGGCTCAATTTGGCATTAAAGCCCTTCAGAAGATCCTGGCATTGGCATTATTTGTATTGGGGGCTAGCTCCCTGGTATCGGCCCAGACAACGGGTTCTGGAGCTTGGCCAACACAAAAACCCATTCGCCTAATCGCGGTCTTTCCGCCTGGCGGTTCTGTTGATCAAGTGGCCCGTATCTTAGCTCCCGCTTTGCAATCAGAATTAAAGCAAAACGTGATCGTTGAAAACGTCGGCGGCGCATCGGGTGTGATTGGTACTTCTGCCATGACGCGATCAGATCCTGATGGTTACACTTTTGCAGTAGTCTTTGATACTCACGGCGTTAACCCCAGCCTTAAAGAAAAACTTCCTTACGACACGATTAAAGATATTGCTCCTGTCATTTTGGTTGGCACTTCACCGATGGTGTTGGTGGCTAGCAAAAATTCTGGCATCACTAGCTTTAAGCAGTTAGTTGATCAATCTAAGGCTGGCAAAAAATTTAGCTATGGCTCTATTGGTATCGGTAGTCTTGGCCACTTAGCAATGGCGCGTTTAGCCAAGCAAGCTGGATTTGATTGGAATCACATTCCTTATCGTGGGGGCGGCCCATTGATGCAAGACGTATTGGGTGGTCAAGTAGAGTTGGCTGTGGGCTCAGAATTCTTGGTGAAACCTCATATTGAAAGCGGTGGCGTTATTCCGCTGGTGATTACTACTGCAAAACGTTCTCCTGCTTTGTCTAACGTACCAACAATTTCTGAGAGTGGTTTCCCTGGCTTTAGCGCTCCTGCTTGGTGGGCAGTTCTAGCTCCAGGAAAAACGCCTCCAGCAGTAATTGATGCGATGAATAAGGCATTAAATAAAGCTCTGAAGAATCCTGCTGTAGCTACAAAATTTAAAGCTCAAGGCATTGAAGTGGTTGGCGGTAGCCCAGAGACTTTGCGTGACTTCATCGGTAAGCAAATCGCGATTTGGGGCAAGTTTGTTATTGAAAACAATATTAAAGAAACAGCTCAATAAGAGTTATCTCACTAAAGGTATTTATGTCAGAACGTTTAATTCCTTATCAGCCAATGGATTTGGCTGAGCCTGCTGAGTTGGTAGCTGCGATTCGTAAGCGTCGTGGCGGCCAATTTATTAATTTGGATCGTATGTTGTTGCATAGCGTGCCAATCGCAGAAGGTTGGAATCATTTTATTGGCGAAATTCGTAATAACCTATCGCTAGATCCAAAGTTGCGCGAGTTGGCGATGTGTGGTGTAGCCGTTCTGAACGGCGCTGAGTATGAATTTTTTCATCATGCACCTCCTTTCAAGAAAGCCGGCGGTACTGAAGAGCAGGTTCAGGCATTGCGCCTGATCGGGCAAGCCAACTTCCCTAGAAACCTGTTTACTCAGGTTGAGAATGATGCTGCTGATCTGACATTCCAGATGACACGCAACATCAAGGTTGATCCTGAGTTAATGAAGCGCCTACAAAAAGCATTAGGTAGCACGGATACCGTGGAGTTGGTGACGGTGATTGCGGCATACAACATGGTCTCACGTTTCTTAATCGCGCTGGATGTTAATCCAGAAGATCATCCACCTGCTTAATTTGGAGAACGGCACATCATGATTCGCAACATTCAAACAGTAATTCCTGGTATCGCCACCTCAGATGGTGCGGGAGTGAAGTTGCGACGGAGTCTTGGTGGTCAACAGCAAGTTCGATTAGACCCATTCTTGATGTTGGATGAGTTTTCATCAAACGATCCAAATGATTATGTTGCTGGCTTCCCGCCGCACCCCCATCGTGGCTTTGAGACAGTGACCTATATGCTTGAAGGTCATATGCTCCATGAAGATCATTTGGGCAATCAAGGGCATCTGAAGACGGGTGGCGTGCAGTGGATGACAGCGGGGCGCGGCATTATTCATTCAGAGATGCCACAGCAGGTGAGTGGCGCAATGCGAGGCTTTCAGTTGTGGATTAACCTGCCAGCCAAAGAGAAGATGAAGCCAGCAGGCTATCAAGATATTCAGGAAGAGAGTATTCCTAAGGTATCGCTTACTGACGGCAGATCTGTAAAGGTGATTGCTGGTTCATTTCAGCATGGCAATCAAACTATTACAGGGCCAATACACGGCATCAGTACTGCACCTGTATTTTTAGATGTGCGCTTACCTCCAAATGCCGAATTTGAATACCCTATTGCAAAAGAGCTCAATGCCTTTGTGTATACCTACGAAGGCGGCTTAGAAATTGGTAGTCCTTTGAAAGCCACTCCTAAGCAAGCTGCGATCGTCTTAGGCGAAGGTGACCAACTCAGGGCAAAGGCGGGCACTGAAGGTGCGCAGTTCATTGTTTTGGCTGCATTACCTTTGCATGAGCCGATTGTGCAATATGGTCCCTTTGTCATGAACACTCGCGCTGAGATCGAGCAAGCCATTGATGATTATCAAAATAATCGTTTTGTAGTCTCTTAATGATTTATTGGAATGAAGGCGGGAAACAATGCTCCGCAAAATGGCATTCTGAAAATGGGATAGCGCCCCATCAAAAAATTCAGATTGGCGATGACACCTTAACTGCAGATGCAGCTTATCGTTTGGCTTGCGAGGGCGTAGCTATTTTGTATCGAGGCGATTTTCAAAATGCTAGACAGTTACTGCAAGCTCTGGTTCGAAGGGTAGATAAGCCCTCCAAGAAATCAAAAAGAGCAAATAAAGACTCTAAAGATGGGGAGGTTAAGGAGAAAAGCCCCTTAGATCTTTTCAACTTGCATCGCTTGTCGCAATCACAGCGGGCACGCATTTTAGGAATGCTGTTGATTCAGATTGAGGCAGATCACTCTATACCCCTTAGGAGGGCGCCAGATGTCGCTCAAGCTTGCATAGAGGCATATGGCCCGCAAACACAGTCTTGCATTATTTCTTTACGAGAGCTATTGGGCGTCATTAGTGCTCATGAGTGGCGCAAGAAAGGCGTTCCTGTTCTGGTGAGGGATGATGAAGAGATTCGTATTCATCCGCACTATGGCGTGTTTTCTCCTGTACGTGGTGAATATATTGAGTTGGTCTTAAGGGCGCCTTTACCAAAAGCGCTTATCAAAAGTTCTACTGCATTTGATATTGGGGTGGGCACCGGAGTTTTGTCAGTGGTGTTGGCCATACGAGAAATTCAAAACATCATCGCAACAGATCAGGATGATCGAGCCATTGCTTGCGCCAAAGAAAACATTGATCGTCTTCACTTAAGCAACCAAGTAAAGATTCAGAAAACCAATTTATTTCCCGAAGGTAAGGCTGCCTTAATCGTTTGCAATCCACCGTGGTTGCCTGCAAGACCGAGCTCCTCTCTCGAGTGCGCGGTATACGACCCAAACAGCCAGATGCTCAAAGGCTTTTTGCATGGCTTAAGAGAGCATCTTTTGCCCGAAGGTGAGGGCTGGCTAATTCTTTCAGATTTAGCTGAGCATCTTGGTTTGCGTACTCGAGAAGAGTTGCTTAACTGGATTGATGATGAAGGTCTGACTGCGATTGACCGCCTTGATACCAAACCTCATCATCCAAAGGCGTTTGATCAAGCTGATGCTTTATATGCAGCAAGATCAAAAGAGATTACTTCTTTGTGGCGTTTGGTAGCCAAATAAAAAACAAAACCCCTCTAAAGATCAGAGGGGTTTGCCTTAATTGGTGGAGTCGGCGGGAATCGAACCCGCGTCCGCAAATCCTCCACAACAAGTTCTACATACTTAGTCATATCATTTGATTTAATCAGTTAGGCACGGACTGACACGTTTCTCGCTGACGATTCACTAAGTTTTCGTACTATTCTTCGTGACGCAAAATAGTCTTATCTCTTGTAAATGACCCTGATGTAGCTTGCGCTACCTGACCCAAGAGAGAATCAGTTCAGGGGCAACCGCAATTAAGCGGCTAGTGCGTAACGTTCGTCGTTAGCAGTTATTACATTCCCATTGATTTACGAGATAACGGGTCCTCGGTATGCCCTTGATGCTTTGCAATCCACGTCGAAACCATGTCGACCCCGGAGTTCACGCATAAGAACTCTTATTTTAAAGCTGCTAGCCTTAATTTGCTGAGGAATATTGCATTAATCCCTATTGGGAAAAATGATTTCTACTAGCTCTAGAGGGGTGTTGATAAGGTAATCCGCTCCCCAGGCTTCAGGAGGCTCTTTGCAGCCGCAATAACCGTATGCTGCAGCAACGGTTTTCATGCCAGCAGCTTTGCCGGCAATAACATCGCGAATATCGTCGCCCACATAAAGTGATTTTGTAGGGTCGATATTAGCTAATTTGGCAGCATGCAAAATCGGCTCAGGATGGGGTTTGGAGTGCGGAGTGGTGTCACCAGATACGGTAGAGACTGATCTCTCATGAAGACCCATGAGTTCAACCAGTGGGTTGGTAAAGCGCTGGCTTTTGTTGGTGACTATTCCCCAAGGAAGCTTGGCTTGATCCATTTGATCTAGTAAGTGATCAATATCCTCAAACAATTTGCTCTCAACAAGCAGTGCTTTTTCATAGTTGGAGAAGAATTCATCTCTCAAGGTGACGAAATCAGGATGGTCTGTGCCGATGCCAAAAGCGCCCTCTAGCAATCCTCGCGCTCCCGCAGAGGCGTAAGGGCGAAGAAATTCATAAGGCTTAGGATTGAGATTGCGAGCTGTTAGGAGCTTGTTTGTGGCCGCCACTAAGTCAGGGGCGGTATCCGCTAAGGTTCCATCTAAGTCAAAAAATACCCCATGAAAGGGGCTGCTAAAACGACCCATACGACTCATTTGCGAACTGCAATCATGTAATTGACGTCGACATCATCACTCAGGCTGTAAACCTGGGTAAGAGGGTTGTAGCTCAGACCTTTCATACCAAGCATTTCCAATCCAGTTTGGCGAGTAAACGCAACTAACTCAGAAGGTTTGATGAATTTGGCGTATTCGTGGGTGCTCTTAGGCAGCAATTTGAGGATGTACTCTGCGCCAATAATCGCAAATAAGTAGGACTTTGGACTGCGGTTCAGAGTGCTAAAAAATAGTGTGCCACCTGGTTTGCAAAGTTTGGCGCAGGCACGAACTACAGATGCGGGATCGGGAACATGCTCCAGCATTTCCATGCAGGTAACCACATCGTATTGTGCAGGCTGCTCATCTGCTAAATCTTCAGCAGAAATAGAGCGATAGGTGAGATTAGCACCAACTTCTAATGCATGAAGCTCAGCAACCTTGAGTGCTTTTTCGGATAAATCAATGCCAGTTGTATCAGCACCAGATTGAGAAATAGATTCGGCCAAGATGCCGCCACCGCAACCCACATCAACTACTTTTTTACCCTCAAGTGACACAAACGATTTAATCCAATTCAAACGCAATGGATTGATTGCATGTAATGGTTTGAACTCGCTGTTGGGATCCCACCAACGATGGGCTAGGGCGCTAAATTTGGCGATTTCAGATTGATCGACGTTCATGTTGGGCTTGTTATTAATGCTGAAAAAGATGCTGATGTAATGAATATAGCGGAAATAAAAAAGCCCGCTAGAAGCGGGCTTTTTTACAAGTAAAGTGAATTACTTAGCTGCTGTACCAACAACTTCGATGTCAGTACGGCGGTTCTTAGCGCGGCCTTCAGCAGTTGCGTTTGATGCAACTGGATTGCTCTTGCCTTTAGATTCTGTGTAGATACGGCTACCGTCAACACCCTTGCTTACGAGGTATGTCTTAACAGATTGCGCACGACGCTGACCGAGGGCCATGTTGTATGCATCTGTACCGATGCTGTCTGTGTTACCAACAGCGATGATCACTTCCAACTTGATTTTCTTCAAGTCAGCAGCGATTTTGTCCAAAGTAGCTTTACCTTCTGGTTTCAAATCAGATTTGTTGAAGTCATAAAGTGTGTCAGCTTGCAAAGTGATTTTGCTTTGGCTAACGCCAGCAGCTGCACCACCAGTCAATGCGCCGTCACAACCTTTAGCTGCAGTAGCAGGTGTCCAGTTGTTATCACGCCAGCACAATTGGCCGTCGCCGTTTTTCCAGTTTAGGGCGCCGTCGCCGTTTTGCCAGTTGTCAGAAGCCATTGCTGCAGAAGCAGAAACGGTAATAACAGAAGCGAGCAACACTTTTAGGGTTTTGTTCATTTTTAGTCCTCAAAAATCTCTTTTTTAATTAAAGTCAAACTTAAATGTAATTCGCCCTACCTTAAAGCTAAAACTGCAAAGCGACACATCTCAATTTCGTACAAACTGACAGAATCTTAGCATAGCGCCCCTCTGTCATCAAAATGATATTATTTCTAGATGGAACAAGCCGCTAAAGAAACACTACCAATATCCCTTGAAGACGAAATGCGGCGGTCCTATTTGGACTACGCAATGAGCGTCATCGTCGGCAGAGCCCTGCCAGACGTGCGTGACGGCCTCAAACCGGTTCACCGCCGGGTCTTGTATGCGATGTATGAATTAAACAACGATTGGAACCGGGCTTACAAAAAATCTGCCCGTATAGTTGGCGATGTAATCGGTAAATACCACCCGCATGGTGATTCTGCGGTGTATGACACGATCGTCCGTATGGCCCAGGATTTCTCTCTACGCTATATGCTAGTTGACGGCCAGGGTAACTTTGGCTCTGTAGACGGCGATAACGCTGCTGCGATGCGATATACCGAGATCCGCCTGCGCAAGATAGCTCATGAGCTTTTGGCTGATTTGGACAAGGAAACCGTCGATTTTGGGCCAAATTACGATGGTAGCGAGAAAGAACCCCTGATTTTGCCGGCCAAAGTGCCAAATTTGCTGATAAATGGCAGTTCTGGCATTGCTGTAGGTATGGCCACCAATATCCCTCCCCACAACCTGGATGAGGTGATTTCGGCCTGTTTACACGTACTTCACAACCCAGAATGCTCCATTGACGAGCTCATTGAGATCATTCCGGCCCCCGATTTCCCAACTGCCGGCATTATTTACGGCCTCCAGGGGGTTCGTGAGGGCTACCGGACAGGCCGTGGTCGTGTGGTGATGCGCGCCAAGACCCATTTTGAAGACTTGGATAAGGGCTCACGTCAGGCCATCATCGTTGATGAATTGCCTTACCAGGTAAACAAGAAAAACTTGCTCGAGCGTATCGCCGAGTTAGTGAATGAGAAAAAGATCGAAGGTATTTCTGATTTGCGTGATGAATCAGATAAATCCGGTATGCGAGTTGTGATTGAGCTCAAGCGCGGTGAAGTGCCTGAAGTTGTTCTCAATAATTTGTATAAGAGTACTCAATTACAAGATAACTTCGGCATGAACATGGTGGCCTTGGTAGATAACCAGCCACGCTTGTTGAACTTGAAGCAAATGCTTGAGTACTTCTTGCAACATCGTCGCGAGGTAGTTACACGTCGAACGATTTTTGAATTACGTAAAGCGCGTGAGCGTGGTCATGTTCTTGAGGGTTTGGCTGTCGCATTAGCAAACATCGATGAGTTCATCGCGATTATTAAAGCGGCTGCAAATCCTGTGATCGCTAAGCAAGAGTTGATGGGCAAAGCTTGGGATTCTTCGATGGTGCGTGAGATGTTGGCGCGTGCTGAAAGTGATACACCAGGCGGCCGTAATGCCTATCGTCCAGAAGGCTTGCTAGCTGAATACGGCATGCAAAGTACTGGCCTCTATCGTCTATCTGATAGTCAGGCGCAAGAAATTTTGCAAATGCGTTTGCAACGTTTGACTGGTCTTGAGCAAGACAAGATTGTTAATGAGTACAAAGAAGTTATGGCAGAAATTGCTGACTTGTTAGATTTGTTGGCGAAGCCAGAGCGCGTGACCCAAGTGATTGAAGATGAGCTGAAAGAAGTTCAATCTGAATTTGGTGCTGCAGGCACAGATAACGGTCGTCGTTCATTTATTGAAATGAACGCAACTGAACTCTTTACTGAGGATTTAATCACTCCACAAGATATGGTGGTGACGCTTTCTCATACTGGTTATATGAAGAGTCAGCCGCTCAGCGAATACCGTGCGCAAAAACGCGGTGGTCGCGGTAAGCAAGCTGCAGCCACAAAAGATGAGGATTGGATTGACACTCTGTTCGTAGCGAATACGCATGACACGATCTTGTGCTTCTCTGATCGTGGTCGCATGTACTGGCTCAAGGTGTGGGAAGTTCCACAAGGAAGTCGTACATCGCGTGGCAAACCAATCGTCAATATGTTCCCATTGATTGAAGGCGAAAAAATCACTGTGATTCTGCCAATCAAGGGTTATCAAGACGATCACTATGTATTCATGGCTACCAGTCTAGGTACAGTGAAGAAGACACGTTTGTCTGACTTCTCTAACCCACGTAAGGCCGGCATTATTGCTGTTGACCTCAACGAGAATGACTTCTTGGTGGGCGCTGCGATTACTGATGGCCAACACGATGTGATGTTGTTTTCAGATGCTGGTAAAGCAGTTCGCTTTGATGAAAACGATGTGCGCCCAATGGGTCGTACTGCACGCGGTGTGCGCGGTATGAACTTGGGTGAAGGGCATCAAGTTATTGCTATGTTGGTAGCGCCTGCAGAAGCGGCAGAGGGCGCGGAAGTTGCGGTAGTTGACGAGAATGGTGTTGCTATTCCAAGTAGCGTTTTAACTGCTACTGAAAATGGATATGGCAAGCGCACCCCAATCGCTGAATACACGCGTCATGGTCGCGGTACAAAAGGCATGATTGCGATTCAGACAACTGAGCGTAACGGTAAAGTAGTTGCAGCAGCGCTTGTGTCACCAGAAGATCAAATCATGTTGATTACTACTGGTGGCGTCTTAGTTCGCACTCGTGTATCAGAGATTCGTGAGATGGGCCGCGCTACTCAAGGCGTTACCTTGATTAACGTCGACGAAGGCACTCGTTTGTCTGGCTTGCAGCGTATTGCTGAGAGCGATTCAGATGAAGAAGACGATGCCGAAGATGGTGAAGCATCTGCAGACCCAGTAGCTGATCAAGATCAGTAAGGCGATGACTTTCGACCACCGCATCTTCAATTTCGCTGCGGGGCCTGCTACCTTGCCTGAAGAGGTATTGAGGCAGGCCGCCGATGAGATGTTGAACTGGCGCGGGCTTGGCACTAGCGTGATGGAGATTAGCCATCGCAGCAAAGAGTTCATGGAAGTCTACGAAGAGACTCTGCGCGATCTGCGTACGCTAATGCACATTCCTGATGCCTACGAGATCTTACTTTTGCAAGGCGGTGGTCTTGGACAAAATGCGGCCATACCAATGAACTTAATGCCTTTAGCGAAGAATGGCCCCAAGGCAGATTTTTTAGTGACTGGTATTTGGTCTGAAAAATCTTACAAAGAAGCGCAGAAGTACGGTACTGCAAATTTAGCGGCATCATCCGCCGCAGAAAAATTCAATACGATTCCAGCAAGATCAACTTGGCAGCTATCAAGTGATGCAGCCTATGTGCATTACTGCGCCAATGAAACCATTGGTGGCGTTGAGTTTCCTGATGTACCCGACGTTGGAAGCATTCCTTTAGTTGCGGATATCTCAAGCAACATGCTCTCCAAAGAGATGGATGTTAATAAGTGCGCCGTCTGGTTTGGTGGTGCGCAAAAGAATATTGGACCTTCTGGTGTCACGATTGTGATTATTCGTAAAGATTTGATTGGTCATAGCATGAGCATTACGCCAACCATTTGGGATTGGGCTATTCAAGCGAATACGCAGTCAATGATCAATACGCCTCCTACGTTTGCAATTTACATGGCGGGCCTTGGATTCAAGTGGCTCTTAAAGCAGGGTGGCGTTAAAGCGATTGAAAAACGCAATCAAGAAAAAGCAGACTTGCTCTATCAGTTCATTGATCAAAGCAGTTTGTATGAGAACCGCGTTACTAAAGAATATCGTTCACGCATGAACGTGACTTTCTTCTTGAAAGATGAAAATTTGAATGCGGAGTTCTTGGCGCAATCGAATGCCGCAGGTTTAGTTGCTTTGCGTGGTCATAAAGCTGCTGGTGGGATGCGCGCCAGTATCTACAACGCAATGCCGATTGAGGGTGTAAAAGCTCTGGTTGAATTTATGCGCGACTTTGAAAGGCGGGCTTAATGAGCACTGAAGAACAGCGCCTAGCGCCATTGCGTGAAAAAATTGACGCGCTTGATGCGCAGATTTTGGATTTGCTAACTCAGCGCGCTAAAGCGGCTCAAGAAGTGGGTCACGTCAAAGGCGGATTTTCTTCGCCAGTATTTCGTCCTGAGCGTGAACGTCAAGTTGTCGCTCGCTTACAAGAGATTAATCAAGGCCCTTTGTTGTCTGATGGTATTGCTGCGATTTGGCGCGAAGTCATGTCTGCTTGTCGTGCCTTAGAGGCTCGTCAAACGATTGCCTATCTTGGACCATTGGGTACTTTTTCTGAGCAAGCTGCGCAAACTTATTTCGGTCACTCAATTGCTGGTTTGCCTTGCGCTAGCTTGGATGAGGTATTTAAGTCGGTTGAGAAGGGTGCGGCGCAATTTGGCGTGGTGCCTGTTGAAAATTCAAGCGAAGGCGCGATTTCTCGCACGCTAGATTTGTTATTAGATTCTTCCATGCGAATTAGCGGTGAAGTTGTTCTCCCTATTCGTCACCATTTATTAACAAAGAGTGGCAACTTTGATGGTGTGACCACTGTCTGCGCTCATGCACAAGCGCTAGCTCAATGTCAGCAATGGTTAAGCGTGCATGCGCCACAGTTAAAGCGCCAAGCAGTTAGCAGTAACGCGGAAGCAGCGCGTCTTGCTGCTAACGATCCAACATTGGCTGCTATTGCTGGTGATCCTGCTCAAGAAGCTTACGGTTTGCAGGCAGTGGCTGCACAGATTCAGGATGATCCGCATAATCGCACTCGCTTTGTCGTTGTGGGTAACTACGCTTGTCAACCTACAGGCAAAGATCAAACATCATTAGTACTGTCTGTGGATAACCAGCCAGGCGCAGTACATCGTTTGCTAGCGCCATTGGCAAAACATGGTGTTTCTATGAACCGCTTTGAGTCTCGTCCAGCACGCAAAGGTACCTGGGAATATCACTTCTACATTGATATTGCTGGTCATGCTGATGATGCGAAGGTGGTAGCTGCTTTGAATGAGTTAAAGGAAGTAGCCGCGTTTTATAAAAACCTTGGCTCCTATCCTCATTCCGCATAAGCAAGCTTCTGGCAGGCTTTTAAAAGATTAATCAGTAAACACATTTAGTAAATTCGAATGACTTCTAAGATTGGCTTAAAACACATTCATGCGATTGCCCCCTATGTTGGCGGCCGTCCAATTAGTGAGGTGGCGCGTGAATACGGTCTTGATGAAAACAAGATTGTGAAGTTGGCGTCTAATGAAAATCCATTAGGAATGCCAAAGTCTGCACAAGAAGCAATGCTCAAGGCTGCTGGTGATTTAGGTCGTTATCCCGATTCAAATGGATTTGAATTAAAGAATGTTTTATCCGCCTCTTTAGGCGTGCCATCTGATTGGATTACGCTAGGTAATGGCAGTAACGATATTTTGGAATTAGCTGCTCGTGCAGTTGCGCAAGCAGGTGATGAAGTGATTTTCTCTAAGCATGCATTTGCTGTTTACCCGCTTGCCACTCAGGCGGTTGGAGCAAAAGCAGTGGAGGTGGCTGCAACTTCAAGCTACGGACATGATTTGCCAGCAATGCTCGCTGCCTTGAAGTCAGCGGGTGATAAAGCGAAATTGGTTTTTGTGGCCAATCCAAACAATCCCACAGGAAGTTACCTCACTGCCAAAGAGATTGAAGACTTTTTAGTGGCGCTGCCATCACATGTTGTGGTGGTATTGGATGAGGCCTACAACGAATACCTCACACCAGAGCAACGTTATGATGCGATTGCTTGGGTGAAGCGCTTCCCGAATATGATTTTGTCGCGTAGCTTTTCTAAGGCTTACGGTCTTGCAGGTCTACGTATTGGCTATGGAGTTGCTCAGCCACATTTAACGGATTTATTAAATCGCATTCGTCAGCCATTCAATGTCAATAGTCTGGCGCAAGCTGCTGCGATTGCCGCATTTCAGGACAAAGCGTTTTTACAAAAAGGCTTTGAGCTTAATTGCGCTGGTTATGAGCAGTTGACGAAAGCATTTGATCAACTAGGTCTTCGCTATTTGCCATCAGCTGGTAATTTTGTATTGGTCAAGGTAGGCGATGACGATCAAGCGGGCGCGCGCATGAATTTAGCCTTGCTTAAGCGCGGCATTATTGTTCGTCCAGTTGGTAACTATGGCTTGCCGCAGTGGTTGCGCATCTCAATTGGTTTGCCAGAAGAGAACGCAGCTTTTATCGACGCATTAAAAGCAATCTTGGCAAGCGAATGACCATTATTAATCCAGCAAGCAATTACGGAACCGTCACCATTGTGGGTGTTGGTCTGATTGGTGCCTCTCTAGGTCTTGCCCTCAAAAAAGCGGGGGTTGTCACAAAGGTGCTTGGTGTTGGTCGTAGCAAAGAAAATTTAGATCAAGCGCTAAAGATGGGTGCGATTGATGGTGTAGTCGATTTAGTAGAGGCTACAAAGCAGTCTGATGTCATTGTGCTTTGTGTACCTGTTGCACAAATGCGCGCGGCATTTGAAGTGATGGAGCCACATCTTGAGTCGCGTACCATGATTACGGATGCTGGCAGCACTAAAGGCGATGTGATTTTGGCCGCCAAAGAAGTCTTGGGTAAAAAGGCTTGTCAATTTGTGCCGGCGCACCCAATTGCTGGTGGTGCGCAACATGGTGCTAGCGCAGCAAGAGCAGATTTGTTTCAAGGCAAGCAAACCATTATTTGCCCGCTACAAGAAAATTCACCAGAAGATACTGCGCTGATCACCGGATTTTGGGAGTCAGCGGGATCTGCAGTGAAGAAAATTGGCGTTGTGCAGCATGATGCTATTTATGCCGCAGTCTCACACTTGCCGCACATTTTGTCTTATGCCTTAATGGCTAGCGTAGTGAATTCTGAAGACGCAGATCAGAAGCTGGGTCATGTTGGCGCAGGGTTTAAGGATTTCACGCGCATTGCCGCTTCTAGCCCAGAGATGTGGCGTGATATTTGCCTTGGAAACCGCGCCGCTATTTTGAAAGAGCTCGATCAATATTTATTAATTGTCAATCACATGCGTAAATTGATTGCGGAAAATGATGGCGCTGGTTTAGAAAAATTATTTAACAAAGCTAGTAAAGCGCGTCAAGATTTGGATGCATCTGAATGAGTGGTTTGCCTGATATCAGTATTGGCCCATTCAAGAGAGCGCAAGGCTCGATTGTCTTGCCTGGCTCAAAGAGTATTTCTAATCGCGCGTTATTGCTTGCAGCGCTTTCCTCTGGAACAACGACTCTTAAAAACTTATTGGATGCCGATGACACCCAAGTCATGCGTAATGCCTTGCGTCAGTTGGGTCTCACGGTTACTGATAAAGACAATCATGTTTGCGTGGTTGAGGGCTGTGGCGGCAAATTTCCTGTGCAAGATGCAGATCTCTTTATGGGAAATGCGGGTACTGCGATTCGACCATTAACTGCAGCACTGGCAATGCAGGGCGGCAACTATCGCCTGTCGGGTGTTGCGCGCATGCACGAGCGACCTATTCGTGATTTGGTTGATGGTTTGCGTCAAGTGGGCGCGAAGATTGAGTATGAGCTGCAAGAAGGTTATCCGCCAATCAAGATTTTGGCTTCGCCTATTCAGATAAAAGATGTGGTGAAAGTGCGCGGCGATGTATCGAGTCAATTCTTAACTGCTTTGCTGATGGCTTTGCCTTTAGTGGCAAATGAACCAGTGCGCATCGAAGTGGTTGGTGAGTTAATTTCACGTCCATACATTGATATCACCTTGAAGTTGATGGCAAGGTTTGGAGTAACTGTTGCATGTCCTGATGCGCAGTCTTTTGTGATCCCAGCTAAAACATCTGATGCGGTCTACAAGAGTCCTGGTCAGTTATCGGTTGAGGGCGATGCTTCTTCCGCATCTTACTTCTTGGCTTTAGGCGCTATCGGCGGTGGCCCAGTGCGTGTGTTGGGTGTGGGCAAAGACAGCATTCAGGGGGATGTGGCATTTGCCGATGCGCTTGCCTTGATGGGCGCCAAAATTACTGCTGGTGAAGATTGGATAGAAGTTGCTGGTGTAAAAAATACCAATGGCAAACTCAACGGCATCACCTTAGATTGCACTGAAATCCCGGATGCGGCGATGACTCTGGCGGTTGCCGCTTTATTTGCTAATGGCCCAACACGCTTAAACAACATAGCAAGCTGGCGCGTGAAAGAAACCGATCGAATTGCAGCAATGGCAAAAGAATTAAAAAAAGTGGGTGCAGTGGTTGAAGAGGGCGCCGACTACATTGTGGTGAATGCACCAGCATCACTCAGTGATTGGAAATCTCCAACTGAAGGTATTGACACCTACGATGACCATCGCATGGCAATGTGCTTTTCATTAGCCGGATTTGGCCCGAATTCACTCAAGATTAATGATCCGAATTGTGTGGCAAAAACATTCCCAACTTATTTTTCGGAATTTGCGACGGTAGTTGCGTAATTTCTTAAGCTTTTTATGAGTCAATTCCCAGTCATTGCCATCGATGGACCTACTGCTTCAGGTAAGGGCACAGTTGCATCCCTGGTGGCTCAAAAGCTGGGCTTTCATTATTTGGATAGTGGTGCCTTGTATCGTTTGGTGGCTCTAGCGAGTGAAAAACAAGGAATCGATGCTAAAAATGGCCCAGAATTGGGCCTTTTAGTTCCTAAGTTATTGATTTTATTCAAAAATAACCAAGTTTTCTTGAATAATGAGGATGTGACCGAGGCTATTCGCGCAGAAAACATCGGCTTGAGAGCCTCTGCAGTGGCGGTTCATCCAGAGGTGCGTGCTGCCTTGGTGGGCTTGCAGCGCAGTTTTCGGCAATCTCCTGGCTTGGTGGCCGATGGTCGCGATATGGCCAGCGTGATATTTCCAGATGCGATTTTGAAGGTTTTTCTCACCGCAACTGCGGCCGCGAGAGCCGAACGTCGCTATAAGCAATTGATAGCTAAGGGAATTTCTGCTAAACTTGAGGACTTGCTGCAAGATTTGCAGGAGCGTGATGCCAGAGATAGCAGTAGAGGCACTGCCCCCTTGTTAGTCGCAGACGGTGCAAAAGTGCTCGAAACATCAGATTTGTCGATAGATCAAGCAGTTAAGACAGTTTTGGATTGGTATCAATCTGCAATTGCTTAACTCAGTTTTGTAAGTAGTGAGTAGTTAGTAGCGAGCTGTAAGTAGTAATTTTGGTGTCTTGAGAAACTCCACAACGCGATTATTTCTTTAGCGTGTTTCTTTAAGGCTTTTTTAACCTAACCCGTCGGGCCTTCTGGCGGCACAAAGTGAATATACATGTCTGAATCATTTGCAGAACTATTTGAAGAATCATTAACCCGATCGAATATGAAGACCGGCCAAGTTATTTCGGCTGAAGTTCTTCGCATCGACCATAACTTCGTCGTTGTTAACGCTGGCTTAAAGTCTGAAGCGTTTATTCCTGTTGAAGAATTCCATAACGACGCTGGCGAGATTGAAGTAGCTCCTGGCGATTTCGTTTCTGTTGCTATTGACGCTCTTGAGAACGGCTATGGCGACACCATCCTCTCTCGCGATAAAGCGAAGCGTTTGGCATCTTGGTTGAATTTGGAAAAAGCTCTCGAGCAAGCAGAAATCGTTACCGGTACTGTTACTGGTAAGGTTAAAGGCGGCTTGACAGTAATGGTGAACGGTATCCGCGCATTCTTGCCCGGATCACTCGTTGATACACGTCCAATCAAAGACACCAGCCCTTACGAAGGTAAGACGATGGAGTTTAAGGTTATCAAGCTTGACCGTAAGCGTAACAACGTTGTGTTGTCACGTCGTGCTGTGGTTGAAGCTAGCCAAGGTGAAGAGCGTGCTAAGTTGATGTCTAACTTGAAAGAAGGCGCAGTGGTTACTGGCCTCGTTAAGAACATTACTGATTACGGCGCATTCGTTGACCTCGGTGGTATCGACGGCCTCTTGCACATTACCGATTTGGCATGGCGTCGTGTGCGTCACCCAAGCGAGATGTTGACTGTTGG
This sequence comes from Polynucleobacter tropicus, assembly GCF_013307225.1. NCBI lineage: Bacteria > Pseudomonadati > Pseudomonadota > Betaproteobacteria > Burkholderiales > Burkholderiaceae > Polynucleobacter > Polynucleobacter tropicus. The sequence continues at coordinate 477,672 of NZ_CP028942.1, forward strand.
TCAAGAAGTGACCGCGAAGATCTTGAAGTTTGATCAAGAGAAGAACCGCGTTTCACTCGGCGTGAAACAACTTGGTGATGATCCATGGGTTGGTATCGCTCGTCGTTACCCACCAAATACCCGTTTATTCGGCAAAGTGACTAACCTGACTGATTACGGCGCATTCGTTGAAATCGAAAGCGGCATCGAAGGTTTGGTACACGTTTCTGAAATGGACTGGACTAACAAGAACGTTGCTCCAAGCAAGGCTACTGCATTAGGTACTGAAGTTGAAGTAATGGTTCTCGATATTGATGAAGACAAGCGTCGTATCAGTTTGGGCATCAAGCAGTGCAAAGCAAATCCATGGGAAGAGTTTGCACGTTCACAACAAAAAGGCGACAAGCTTTCTGGCGCAATCAAGTCAATTACCGACTTTGGTGTGTTCATTGGCTTGCCTGGCGGTATCGATGGCTTAGTTCACCTCTCAGACCTCTCATGGAATGAGCCAGGCGAAGAAGCTGTTAAGAAGTACAAAAAAGGTGATGAAGTTGAAGCCACCGTTTTGGCAATCGATGTTGAGAAAGAACGTATCTCTCTCGGCATCAAGCAATTGTCTGGTGACCCATTCAACAACTACACTTCTGTGAATGACAAAGGCGCTATGGTTACCGGCACTGTTAAGAGTGTTGATGCTAAAGGCGCAACCATTCACTTGGCTGATGAAGTTGAAGCTTACTTGCGTGCCTCTGAGATCTCAACAGATCGCGTTGAAGATGCTCGCAATGTATTGAAAGAAGGCGATAGCGTAACTGCAATGATCATCAACATTGATCGTAAGTCACGTGCAATCAACCTTTCAATTAAGGCAAAAGATAGCTCTGATCAACAAGATGCAATGAGCAAGCTCCAAGGTGATGCGCAGTCTGGCACAACCAATTTGGGCGCTTTGTTAAAAGCAAAATTGGATAATCAAGGCTAAATCAATATCGCCGCTTTCCATTGGGAGGGCGGCGATTTTTTATTGATAGATCATGACAGATCAAGAGCAACAAGCAATCACCCGCTCCGAACTAGTGGAGAGCTTAGCGGAACAGTTTCCGCAGCTACTGCCTAGGGATGTGGAGTTGGCGGTAAAGACATTGCTGGACACAATGACTCAAGCCTTGGCTGAAGGTAAGCGTATTGAGTTGCGCGGCGTGGGAAGTTTTGTGCTTCACCATCGTCCTGCGCGCACAGGTCGCAATCCGAAGTCTGGTGAGAAAGTATTGATTCCGGAAAAACGCGTTCCGCACTTCAAGCCTGGCAAAGAGTTGCGTGAGCGAGTTGATTACAAGCCTTTGAAACAGGCGAGCCCTAAAGAGGGTACTGGTGCCTAGTATTCAGGCTCAACCTCAGTGGTCCAATCGGACCATTTTTTTATTGGATTTCTGCTAAGCATGATTCAAATTGCGACATCTTGGTTATTGTTGCTACCAGTCATGTTTGGTATTGGCTGGCTTGCTTCCCGCTGGGATCTGCGACTTGAAAATCGCATGGATGAGCGCGAACGTATGCGTCAACAGCGCTCTACCTTTAAAGGTCTGAGCCTTTTATTAAATGAGCAACCAGATCAAGCGATTGAGACACTGGTCAAGATTGCGCAGTTAGACCCCGAAACAGTTGAATTGCATTTTTCCTTAGGGAATTTATTCCGTCGTCGTGGTGAAACTGAACGTGCGATTCGGGTGCATCAGCACTTAGCCAATCGCGATGACTTAAAGCCACGTGATCGAGATCATGCTGCCTATGAATTGGGTCGCGACTTTTTGCGTGCTGGTTTATTGGATCGCGCAGAAGCTTCACTCAATCGCGTGGGTGAAGGCAAATATGCTGTTCCAGCAAAAGAAAGTCTTTTGGAGATGTATCAAGTAGAGCGTGATTGGAAGAAGGCCATCATTGCTGCTACTGAGCTCGAGAGTCTTCAGGGTAAATCACACCGCACCGAGATTGCTCAATTCCATTGTGAGCTGGCTCAAGATGCTTTGCGTCGTAAAGACTTATCTGAAGCCGAACAATCTATTCAGCGTGCTTTGCAAGCTGTGCCAAATCATGCCCGCAGTCTAATTCTGCAGGGCGATTATTTAATGGCGATGGAGCGTCCCGCACAAGCTATTGAAGTATGGGGTGTAGTTGCAGATTCACACCCAGCTTATATGCATCTATTAGCGGATCGTTGGATGCTGGCTCATACCGCCTTAGGCAAAGAGTCTGAGGGCTTAGATCGACTCTGCGCGCTCTTAAAAACACAGGCTACTGGCGAGTTGTTGGATATTGTGCACAAGCAAGTTATGAAGATTCGTGGCCCAGAAGCTGCCAATGCGATGTTGTCTGAGGTCATGCAGCATTCACCTAGCTTGAGTGCTTTATCAAAGCTTGCTGAAACACGTGTTGCATTAGAGGAAGGCAATGCCAACCCAGAAAGACTTTCGGAGTTGCAGTCCATTCTGAATCTCTTGCGCCAACGTACAACGAGTTTGGCTCGTTATACCTGCGGTAATTGTGGTTTCCGTGCGCGCCGTTTTTATTGGCAGTGCCCTGGTTGTAATAATTGGGAGGCATACTCACCAAGACGCTCAGAAGGTGTCGCGCCAAGCGGCCCTTCAATGTGATTGATTTAAAGAAATAAGATGCTGAGAAAATAGAGGCCGCATGAAAGTTACGATTGTTGGAAGTGGTTATGTGGGTTTAGTTACCGGAGCCTGTCTTGCAGAGCAAGGCAATAATGTCTTCTGCTTGGATTTAGATCCAAAGAAGATTGAGATTCTGAATTCTGGTGGCGTGCCTATCTATGAGCCCGGCTTAAAAGAAATGATCGAGCGCAATCGCGCTGCTGGCAGATTGCAGTTCTCTACGGATATCGCCGCTTCAGTAGCGCATGGTGATATTCAATTTATTGCAGTAGGCACTCCCCCTGATGAAGATGGCTCTGCGGATCTGCAGTACGTAGTAGCAGCTGCGCGCAATATTGGTCGCCATATGACCACTCCAAAAGTGATCGTTGATAAATCGACTGTACCTGTTGGAACAGCAGATAAGGTATCAGCTGCAATTACTGAAGAATTAGAAAAGCGTAATTTACCTGCCGATCTGTGCTCTATTGTTTCAAATCCGGAGTTCTTAAAAGAAGGTGCTGCGGTAGAGGACTTTATGCGCCCTGACCGGATTGTGATTGGTACGGAAAATACGCCAGCTGGTTTACGTGCTAAAGAACAGATGCGGAAACTTTATGCACCATTTAATCGCCACCATGAGCGCACCTATTACATGGATGTAAAGAGTGCGGAGTTAACTAAATACGCTGCTAACGCCATGTTGGCAACTCGTATCTCCTTTATGAATGAGTTGGCCAATTTGGCTGATCTCGTAGGCGCGGATATTGAAGCCGTGCGCCAAGGCATTGGATCGGATTCGCGTATTGGTTTTGGTTTCTTGTATCCGGGCACAGGTTACGGCGGCTCTTGCTTCCCGAAAGATGTGTCTGCGTTATCAAAGACCGCCAAAGAGCACGGTAGAGAATTGAAGATTCTTGGTGCAGTTGACGCGGTAAATGAAATTCAGAAATATGTATTGGTAGAGAAGATCGAAAAGCGCTTTGGCAAAGATCTTTCTAATATGAAATTTGCATTATGGGGGTTAGCGTTCAAGCCAAATACGGACGATATGCGTGAAGCACCAAGTCGTGTCATTATTTCTGAGTTGGTTAAGCGTGGCGCCACGATTGTTGCCCATGATCCAGTCTCAATGCCAGAAGCTAAACATGCTTTAGAGCTCGATTTTCAGAGCAATCCCCAGGGACTGAAAAAAATTTCTATGGTTGATAACCCCATGAATGCACTTGATGGCGCCGATGCGTTGATCATTGTTACCGAGTGGAAAGCATTCCGTAGCCCCGATTTTGATGTGGTTCTCCAAAAATTAACTCGCCCCATCATTTTTGACGGACGTAATTTGTATGAGCCTCAAGCAATGCAAGAGTTGGGTATTGAATACCACGGCATTGGGCGACATAATTAAACAAGTCATTAATAAAAGCTATTCAAATGGAAAAAGCCAATCGCGAACAATTTTCTAAGGCGCGCCTGCTGGTAGTAGGCGATGTCATGCTGGATCGCTATTGGTTTGGCGATACCAACCGTATTTCTCCCGAGGCACCAGTGCCAGTGGTTCAGGTTGGCAAGATCGATGAGCGCTTAGGCGGCGCTGCAAACGTAGCACGCAATGTGGCAGCTCTTGGTGCGCAAACAACTATTCTGGGAATTGTTGGTCAAGATGAGCCAGGTGAGCGGGTGATCAATTTGTTGAAGTCGGGTGGCGTTGATAGTCAACTTGAGATTGATGCAAAAGTTCCAACGATCGTGAAGTTGCGTGTGATTGCACGTCAGCAACAGTTAATCCGCTTGGACTTTGAAGAAGCTCCAAGCGAGAAAGCTTTGGCACACAAGTTAGAGCGCTTTGAAAAATTAGTTGGTTCTGCAGATGTTGTGATTTTGTCAGATTACGGCAAAGGTGCTCTAGGTCAGGTTGCCCATATGATTGAGCAGGCTAGAGCGCAAAACAAAATGATCTTGGTTGACCCCAAGGGTGAAGATTATGAGAAGTATCGTGGCGCTACCGTTTTAACGCCAAATCGCAGTGAACTGCGTCAAGTGGTTGGACAGTGGACTAGTGAAGAGGATCTCACCAAGAGAGCGCAAGATCTCAGAAAATCTCTTAACCTTCAGGCGCTATTGCTTACACGCTCTGAAGAAGGTATGAGTCTATATACCGAAGCTGGTGTGAGCCATGTAAAAGCGCAGGCTAGAGAGGTGTTTGATGTATCTGGTGCTGGCGATACGGTTATTGCCACTTTGGCCGTTGCCTTGGCAGCGGGTTGGCCATTAGAGCGAGCAATGGCTTTGGCAAATCGCGCTGGTGGAATTGTGGTTGGTAAGCTGGGTACTGCTACCGTTACTTCAGAGGAATTACAGTGACTATTATCGTAACTGGCGCCGCAGGATTTATTGGCGCGAACATCGTTCAGGCTTTAAATGTGCGTGGCGAGAAAAATATTATTGCTGTTGACGACTTACGTCCAGCCGATAAATATCGCAATCTCGCTGATCTCGACATTATTGATTACCTTGATAAAGATGAATTTCTAGAAGCATTTAGAAGTGGTCGCTTTGGCAAGGTAAAAGCAGTATTTCATGAGGGCGCTTGCTCCGATACGATGGAGGCCGACGGTATTTTCATGATGGCGAATAACTATCGCTACACCATGGATTTACTGGATATCTGTACCGCTAAAAAGGTGCAGCTCTTGTATGCCTCTTCTGCTGCCACTTATGGCGGTTCCGATGTGTTTGTTGAAAGCCGTGAGAATGAGAAGCCTTTGAATATTTATGGCTACTCAAAGTTCTTATTTGATCAGGTAATGCGTAAGCGTTTTGCTGAAAATGCGAACACTGCTCAGGTAGTGGGCTTTCGCTACTTCAATGTATACGGTCCACGCGAATCGCATAAAGGCCGTATGGCATCCGTAGCATTTCATCAATACCATCAATACAAGGCAAATGGCCACGTAAAACTATTTGGTGAATATGGCGGCTATGGACCAGGCGAGCAAAGTCGCGACTTTGTATCGGTTGAAGATGTTGTCAAAGTAAACCTTTTTTTCTTAGATCACCCAGAGATCAGCGGAATCTTCAATTTGGGCAGTGGTCGCGCGCAACCATTTAACGATGTTGCGCATGCTGTTGCTAACGCGATGCGCAAATTAGATAAAGCGCAACCAGCAAGCTTGCAAGAACTGGTTAAAGAAAAAGCGATTGAGTACATTCCATTTCCGGAAGCACTCAAAGGCAAGTACCAATGCTTCACGCAGGCCGATTTAACAAAATTGCGCGCTGCTGGATATTCAGAGCCTTTCCTCAATGTTGAACAGGGCGTCAGCCGTTATATCGAGTGGCTAGAAGCCAATTCTGATTTCTTGGCAAACCCACTGTAAGTTAGTCAACTAGATCCATACATCTTCGTTGTAATTGATCCACGCGCACTTTGTGCCCGTGGATTTTTTATTTATCTCTGGAGAATGTATGACAAATGTAAATTTTGGAAGTGCCAAAAATATGATGAGATCCGCCTTGGTCTCAGCAGTAATCTCAATTTCCGGTTTAGGTATCAGTCTAGGCACAGCAATCGCCTCACCTATTAATGTCAACACGGCATCTCAATCTGAATTAGAAAGTATCAAAGGCATTGGCCCATCTAAGGCGAAAACCATCATTGCGGAGCGTCAAGATGGCGGTCACTTTCAGGATGCCAATGATTTGCAAAAGCGGGTGCGTGGTATTGGTATGAGATCGGTTGAAAAGATGGTGGATAACGGCCTAACCATTGAGTCACCAAGTTCTTTTCGGGAGCCAAATGGGCGCACGCAGAAAGAAGGGGGAGTCTCTGGCCGCCGTCATTCGCGTAATCAGGGTAATGGGCGTAATTCATCGGAGCGTGCAGCGCCACATCGCAGAAATTAGACCCCTTCGCGCTTAGGTTTGCTTACGGCTAAAATCAGCATATGAGCAGGCCTTCTTACCTAACCATTTCACAAACTGTAGGCAATACGCCTTTGGTGCGCTTGCAGCGTATTCCGGGATTGGAAAATGACGCCCGCAACAATGTCATTCTAGGTAAGTTAGAGGGTAATAATCCAGCGGGGTCGGTTAAGGACCGACCTGCGCTGTCGATGATCATGCGCGCACAAGAACGTGGCGAAATTAAACCTGGCGATACCTTAATCGAAGCAACCAGCGGAAACACTGGTATTGCTCTGGCAATGACTGCCGCGATGTTGGGTTACAAAATGATTTTGGTGATGCCAGAAAACCAAAGTATCGAGCGTCGACAAAGCATGGCTGCTTATGGCGCTGAATTAATTTTGACGGCAGCTTCGGGTGGTATGGAGTTTGCGAGAGATTACGCCTTGCAACTGCAACGCGAAGGTCGTGGAAGATTGCTTGATCAGTTCGCCAATCCCGATAACCCTAGAGCGCATATCGAAACTACAGGACCTGAGATTTGGCGTGATACCGATGGCCAGATTACCCACTTTGTTTCAGCAATGGGCACTACCGGCACTATTACAGGTGTATCGACTTATCTAAAGTCCATGAATCCCAATATTCAAATTATTGGCGCGCAACCTGAAGAGGGCTCTCAGATTCCAGGCATTCGTAAATGGGCCCCAGAATATTTACCAAAGATATATCAAGGCGAACGGGTTGATTGCATTGAATATGTAACCCAAGCTGATGCTGAAGATATGGCGCGTCGCTTAGCAGTAGAAGAAGGTATCTTTTGCGGCATTTCAGCGGGGGGAGCTTTAGTGGTTGCCTTGCGCATCGCGCGTCAAGTTGAAAATGCCACGATTGTCTTTATTGTGTGCGACCGTGGCGATCGCTACTTATCTACTGGCGTTTTCCCGGCATAAGCGAATAGCTGTAACTATTCATTAGTTTGTTTTTGGTTTTTTCTTAGCGCTCGACTTCTTACTGCTCTTGCTTTTGGGTTTATCAGAGACATCTTTGGAGCTGCTTGTTTTCTGTAAAGTCTCTACGGGTACGGCGGTTTGGTTTTTATAGCCTAAAGCTTCCGCAAACTCCGCTACGCTTTGTGCATAGAAATAGCTTCGGTTGTATTGCACGATCGTCAGAAAATTATTTAAACCAACAAAGTATTGCGCCTGCTCTGATCCATCTTTGCCTGGAAACGGCAGGTCAACAATAAGCCCTTTGCTTTGAGGCTCTACACCGCCACGTTGCAAGTCACCTTGTTGTGGACTCAAAATTCCCTTCTGAATTAATTCGGCAACGGTATGTTTCAGTTGCGGCTCACCATCCGCCAATTCTTTAGCAGCGCTTAAGCCACTTTCTTGCACTGGGAAGGAGATGGGCATACCAGTTTGCCAGCCATGTTTCTTCATAAAGTTGGCAACGCTGACGATGGCATCTTTAGGACTTTGCTTTAGGTCGATGCGTCCGTCACCATCCCCGTCGATTGCAAAGCTGCGAATGCTACTGGGCATAAATTGCGGCAAACCAATGGCCCCAGCATAAGAGCTGTTTTGATTCAGGCAAGAATTAAAGCCAGCTTGATTAACCCCCTGAGTAGTATTTTTGGCTGGTAGCTGACCACCGGATTCTGTCCAGCAAAGCAAAATAAGCTCTTGAAGCTGATCTTTAAAAAGCTGCTCTCGAGCAGTTTTGTTTGGGGTATCCGGATAACTGAAGGCTAGGGTCGATAAAACATCTTTCACTCGAAAATTGCCAGTTTGGCGACCGTAAATCGTTTCAATGCCGATGATGGCTGTAATGACTTCGGCTGGCACCCCATAGGATTGCTCAACCTGGCTTAAAAAGGCTTGGTATTCCTCTAAAAAGGCCTTTCCAGCCTTAAGTCGGACAGGTTCGATGAAGCGCTTGCGGTAGGCTAACCAATTCTTCTTAAAGGTTCCCGATGGGGGTAATACCAATTTGCGTATAGAGGGAATCGTTTTAGCATCTAGGAAGCCCATTTCTAGGGTCTGAATGGGGATTTCCTGGGTTTGGGATACCTGATTAAGTAGGGCGTTCAGGCTTTGGTTATAGCGCGCTTCGGTGGCTGCATCATCCGCCTGGTTTACGATGGTTTGCTGGGCGCCACTTTGTTGTGGGGGTGTGCTTGAACAGGCTCCAAGAGCGAGTATCGCTAGCAGGAGCAGTGGGAAGTGGATGCGCAAGCAGGAATTTGGGGACATAGAATTTAACGAATTAAGCAATGTTGATTAGATTATAAAAATTACAGTTTTGTTATTAAGGATTTAGGTAAATGACAACAGGATACATAACTCATCCCGATTTTCTGAAACACGAGATGGGTAGTCATCACCCTGAATGTCCAGAACGCATTCAGGCAATTAATGATCAAATGATCCGCAGTGGTATCGATCACTTCCTGCATCACTTGGATGCGCCATTAGCTAGTGAAGATCAACTCGAGTTAGTGCATAGCCCAGACCATATTGCCTTTGTAAAAGAGCAGGCGCCACAGAGTGGGTATGCCATGCTTGATGGCGACACCATTATGAATCCGCATACTTGGCAAGCCTCTTTACGTGCGGCTGGTGCCGCAATAGCTGGCGTTGATGCTGTAATGAAGGGCGAAGTTGAAAATGTGTTTTGCGCAGTAAGGCCTCCTGGTCATCACGCAGAGCCAACACGCTCAATGGGTTTTTGTCTCTTTGATAACGTTGCCATTGCCGCACGATATGCGATGGAGACCTACGGAATAGAACGTGTGGCAATTATTGATTTTGATGTGCATCACGGCAATGGAACTGAAGCCGCATTCTTCAATGATCCAAGCGTGTTGATGTGCAGTTTCTTCCAGCACCCGTTTTACCCATACAGCGGTCTTGATCACGCTAACAATATGGTCAATGTGCCTTTGCCTGCCGCGACCCGTGGCGATGTGGTGCGTTCGATTGTTGAGGAAAAGTGGCTACCAGCCCTACGCAATTTTGAGCCGCAACTCATCATTATATCTGCGGGATTTGATGCTCATCGTGAAGATGATTTAGGCCAGATGGGATTGGTAGAAGACGATTATGTGTGGATCACTAAGCGCTTAAAAGAAGTTGCGCATGAGTTCGCTAATGATCGCATCGTGAGTTGCCTAGAAGGTGGTTATAACCTATCCGCTTTAGGTCGCAGTGTTGTAGCTCACGTAAAAGCATTGGCTGATATCTAAAGAGTAAAAGTAAAAACAAAAGTAAAAGCAAAAGTTAAGAAGAACAAATACAAGGGTTATTGAAAGTAAAAGATGGCAAATATTTATGAACAGGGTCTAGAGCGTAATTCAGCGAATTACACCCCGATTACTCCACTGTTGTTCTTAGAAAGATCAGCCGAGATCTATCCTAAAAAAGTAGCCATCGTGCATGGCAAGTTACGTCAGACTTGGGCGCAGACCTATGATCGTTGCCGTCGCTTAGCAAGCGCCTTGCAAAAGCATGGCGTTGGGATTGGCGATACTGTTGCCGTCATGCTTCCTAATACGCCCCCTATGGTGGAAGCCCACTTTGGTATTCCGATGGCTGGCGCTGTATTGAATGCCTTAAATACCCGCTTAGACCCAGAGTCTGTTGCCTTCATGCTTAATCACGGTGAGGCAAAAGTGGTAATCGTCGATCCAGAATTTTCTGGCGTTATGAAAAAAGCGCTTGAGATTGCCAAGAAAGATAGCGGTCGTGACTTCTTGGTAATTGATGTGGAAGAAAAAGAATTTGATGTGCCTGGCGAGAAGTTGGGTAAGTTAACTTATGAGCAGTTGCTAGCTGAAGGCGATCCTCAGTTTGCATGGCAAGTGCCCGCTGATGAGTGGCAAGCGATTTGCTTAAATTACACCTCTGGTACTACAGGCAATCCAAAAGGCGTGGTGTATCACCACCGTGGTGCAGCGATTAATGCCGTATCCAATGTTTTGGACTGGGATATCAACAAACATCCAGTGTATTTGTGGACACTCCCAATGTTCCATTGCAATGGTTGGTGTTTCCCGTGGACGATTGCCGCGCGTGCAGGCATTAACGTCTGCTTGCGTCGTGTAGATGCGCAACATATTTTTGCCGCCATTAAAGAGCATGGTGTTACTCACTACTGCGCGGCACCGATCGTGCATAACTTGCTAGTGAATGCCCCGGACGAGCTCAAGGCCGGCGTGCCTGCGGGCGTGAAGGGCTTGATCGCAGGTGCTGCGCCTCCAGCCTCCATTATTGAAGGTATGGAAAAGTTAGGCTTCGATCTAACCCACGTATACGGCTTAACTGAAGTGTATGGCCCCGCTGCAGTTTGCGTGAAGCAAGAAGAGTGGGATGACATGGATATTGGTGAGCGTGCTCGTTTAAATGCGCGTCAAGGCGTTCGCTATCACATGCAACAAGCGATTGATGTTTTGGATCCAGAAACAATGAAGCCTGTTCCTGCCGATGGCGAAACCATGGGCGAGATTATGTTTAAGGGCAATATCGCCATGAAGGGCTACCTTAAGAATGAAAAAGCTACCAAAGAAGCATTCGAGGGTGGCTGGTTCCATTCAGGGGATTTGGCGGTGAAGAACCCCGATGGTTACGTCAAGATTAAAGACCGTAGCAAAGACATCATTATTTCTGGTGGTGAGAATATTTCATCAATCGAGGTAGAGGATGTGCTTTATCGTCATCCAGCAGTGATCGCTGCGGCGGTGGTAGCTAAGCCAGATCCAAAGTGGGGCGAGACGCCATGCGCATTCTTGGAGGTTAAGCCTGGCGTTGAAGTAACACCTGCTGACATCATTGCCCACTGCAAGCAACATTTGGCGGGCTTTAAGGTTCCCAAGGCGATTGTGTTTGGGGAGTTGCCAAAGACATCTACAGGAAAAATTCAGAAGTTTGAATTGCGCAAGCAGGCTGGTTCTGCGGCTGCAATCGATGTCTAGTTATCAATGATGGGGGCGTTAAAATAAGGATTACCCCCATTTTTAGTAAATATTCTGTTTGTTAGTAGTCATTGAGGATTGTGAATTCAGATGAAAATCTTAGTAGCTGTTAAGCGTGTAGTGGATTACAACGTCAAAGTGCGCGTGAAGTCCGATAACTCTGGTGTGGACATCGCCAACGTCAAAATGAGCATGAACCCTTTTGATGAGATCGCGGTTGAAGAAGCTGTCAGACTTAAAGAAGCTGGTGTAGCAACTGAAGTGGTAGTGGTTACCGCAGGCGTTACCCAGTGCCAAGAAACTCTCCGCACTGCTTTAGCGATTGGCGCTGACCGTGCTATCTTGGTTGAAACCGATGCCGAGTTGCAGCCTTTAGCGGTAGCTAAGATTCTCAAGGCACTCTCCGAAAAAGAACAGGCTCAAATTATTATTTTGGGCAAACAAGCGATTGATGACGATAGTAATCAAACTGGTCAGATGTTGGCTAGCTTGATGGATATTCCACAAGCGACATTTGCATCTAAAGTAGTTGTTGCTGATGGTAAAGCTACCGTAACTCGCGAAGTTGATGGCGGTTTAGAAACTATTGCATTGTCATTGCCAGCAGTCATTACTACCGACTTACGTCTCAATGAGCCACGCTATGTGACTTTGCCAAACATCATGAAGGCCAAGAAAAAGACGATCGATACGATTACCCCGGATAGCTTGGGTGTTGACATCGCCCCACGTCTTAAAACGATCAAAGTAGAAGAGCCGCCTAAGCGTAGCGCGGGTGTCATGGTTGCTGATGTGGCCGCTCTTGTTGAAAAACTCAAAAATGAAGCGAAGGTGATTTAAATGGCTGCACTCGTTATTGCTGAACACGACAATCAATCTTTAAAAGCCGCCACTTTAAATGCGGTTGCTGCTGCTTTGCAGTGTTCCCCAGAAGTGGACGTATTAGTTGCTGGTAGCAGCGCTGATGCGGCTGCAGCTTCTGCAGCGCAAATTGCTGGTGTGCGTAAAGTCATTCAAATTGATGCAGCTAATTTAGCTGATCAATTAGCGGAACCTTTGGCAGCGCAAATTCTTTCTGTGGCCAAAAACTATAGCCACATATTAGCCCCTGCAACTGCTAATGGTAAGAATGTATTGCCACGCGTTGCAGCTAAGCTTGATGTTGCTCAGTTATCTGACATTACTAAAGTGGTTTCACCTGATACGTTTGAGCGTCCAATCTATGCAGGTAACGCAATTGCGACAGTGCAAAGTGCTGACCCCATCAAAGTGATAACTGTGCGCACTACTGGATTTGATCCTGTTGCTGCTACAGGTGGATCTGCCGCAGTTGAAAAAGCATCTGCTGATGACTCTGCAAACAAGTCATCCTTTGTGGGTCGTGAGTTGACTAAATCTGATCGTCCAGAGCTAACTGCAGCCAAGATCATTGTGTCTGGTGGTCGTGGTTTGGGTTCTGGCGAAAAATATGAAGAGTTGATCGTGCCTTTGGCAGATAAGCTGGGTGCTGCATTGGGCGCCTCACGCGCTGCGGTTGATGCGGGCTATGTACCAAACGACTATCAAGTTGGTCAGACCGGCAAGATCGTTGCGCCACAGCTCTATGTAGCCGTTGGTATCTCTGGCGCTATTCAGCACTTGGCCGGCATGAAAGATTCCAAAGTGATCGTGGCGATTAATAAAGATCCAGAAGCGCCAATCTTTGGCGTTGCCGATTATGGTTTGGTAGCTGATCTCTTTACTGCTGTGCCCGAACTGACAAAGGCGCTTTCGTAATTACGTAGCTGATTTGAATTGATAGGAGTTGTAATGCCATATGTAGCCCCTGTAAAAGATATGTTGTTTGTGATGAACGAATTGGCGGGGCTATCTGAAGTTGTGGCTTACCCATCGTATGCGGAGGCAGGCGCTGATGTTGATTTGGCTCCAGCGATTTTGGAAGAGTCGGCAAAGTTCAATCAAGATGTTGTTGCGCCGCTTAATTGGTCCGGTGATCAAAATCCAAGCTCTTGGAAGGATGGCGTTGTAAGTACAACACCTGGATTTAAAAATGCATTTGAGCAGTTTGCGGCTGCGGGCTGGCAGGGAGTGGTTCATCCCGCCGAGTTTGGTGGTCAAGGCTTACCAAAACTCATTGCAACAGCTTGCTTTGAAATGGTTCATTCAGCAAGTCTATCGTTTGCTTTGTGCCCCATGTTGACTGATGGTGCGATTGAGGCTTTGTTGACTGCTGCTAGCCCGGAACTTCAAGAGCGTTATGTTCCCAGCATGATCTCTGGCGAGTGGACTGGCTCCATGTGTTTGACAGAGCCACAAGCAGGATCAGATTTATCGATGGTGCGTGCACGTGCCGTTCCAGAAGGTGATGGCACTTACAAGATCTTTGGCACCAAAATCTTTATCACCTATGGTGAGCACGATATGGCCAAGAATATTATTCACTTGGTCTTGGCAAGAACGCCAGATGCGCCTGAGGGCGTTAAAGGAATTTCACTCTTTGTTGTGCCTAAGTTCTTAGTGAATGCAGACGGCACTTTGGGTGAGCGCAATGATGTACATTGTGTTTCGATTGAGCATAAGCTAGGCATTAAAGCGAGTCCGACAGCAGTATTGCAATTTGGTGATCACGGCGGTGCTGTTGGTTACTTAGTAGGCGAAGAGAATCGCGGCCTTGAGTACATGTTTGTGATGATGAATGCCGCCCGCTTCGCAGTAGGGATGCAAGGTATTGCGGTGGCTGAGCGTGCTTATCAAAAGGCAGTGCAATATGCTAAAGACCGTGTGCAAAGTCGTGATCTAGCAGGATCTCCTGGTCCTGTAGCGATTATTCATCAGCCTGACGTTAAACGTATGTTGATGACAATGCGCGCCTATACAGAGGCAGCTCGTGCTTTAGCGTATTACGCTGCAGCGGCTTACGATGCGCAACACGCAGCGCCTGATGAAGCGGTACGAAAATCAAATCAAGCTTTGTATGAATTCTTAGTGCCGATTGTGAAGGGCTTCTCTACCGAGATGTCGATTGAAGTTGCTAGTTTGGGTGTACAGGTGCATGGTGGCATGGGCTTCATTGAAGAGACTGGTGCTGCACAACACTATCGCGATGCACGTATCTTGACGATTTATGAAGGCACAACTGCGATTCAGGCAAATGACTTAATTGGTCGTAAGACTGTGCGTGATGGTGGCGCTACCGCTAAAGTATTTTCGGAAAAGATTGCAGAAACTGAAAAAGAGTTAGCAGCTGGTGGCAGCGCAGATGCAAAAGCAGTGTTAAAGCAATTATCAATTGGCCGCGCTGCATTTGATGAGGCCGTTGCTTATATCCTGGCCAATGCAAAAACAAATACCAAGGCTGTATATGCAGGTAGCTGCGCTTATTTACGTTTAGCTGGTTTGGTGCTCAGTGCTTGGCAAATGGCTCGTAGCTTGTTAGCTGCCGAACGTTTGCGTGACAGCGACCCTGCTTTCTACAATACCAAGATCGCTACTGCTCGATTCTTTATCGAGAACTTATTGCCTCAAGCTCAGGGCTTGGCGACATCGATTGTTGAGGGTGGCTATTCTGCTAACGCTTTGGAAGTAGAGCAGTTCTAGTTTAAAAATTTAACAAACAATCCAAAAGCTATCCGCAATTATTGGGATAGCTTTTTTGCTTCGTAGATTTGAGAGATAAAGAATTGCTCAAATGCGATGGCTAGAAATGTCATCATGATACCGGCACCAAACACCAGCGAGAAAATGACCGTCAATACAACTAGCCAGCCAGATTGATTGCGCTCATGCTCAGCAATACCAGGATTAAATTGAGCATCCCACTTTTCATCTGGGCGTAATCCAAAGGTAATCGTCGTTAGCCAGCTTGCCTCAATGGCAATAAATCCAAAAGTGAGGAGCACCCAGCCTGGCGCTGAATGAAAGTGCGCATCTTTCAATAAACTCCAACCAATAATGCCGCCAAACGTTGCGAGTAATTGTGACCAACCCCAAAAAGATTTAAGGCCAAGCAAATAGAAACAGTTAAAGCCGCTGCCTGGAAAAAATAATCCGAGTGCGCAAAATATGAGTTTGGATTTTTTCATGGCAATTCAGTCTTATGGGTCTTATGAGTCTTAAATCGTTTGGATTATTTGTTGGTGGGTTGTGTAGATTGGCGTTGAGTAAAACTTAATACTTCACGATCGTTTCCAACCATTAGCAATTGATCGCCATTGCGAATGATGCTGCGGTAGTCATTAAGTTGATACAGAAAGTCATTCTCTAATTCCATGCGCTGGGGAGTGCAGGCCATCTTAGTGCTAGAGATTTTGCTTAAGCTAAACCCACGTGAATCTTCATCTAGTTCAGCAGTAAAGCGATTGCAGCCTGTTGATCCACTGACGCGTTGCCCATTGGCATCAAAAGCGATTTGAATAGGGTTGCTCGCCTCTCCTTGAGGTATTTGACGGGCGCGCACCTCGCCCTTGCTATTGGGGGTCAAATTCCAGCGAGTGAGCTCCCAGCGGGTGTTGCGTAGCTCACTGCTTGGTGGGCTAATTTTGGCGCCACAGGGCGGGATAATGTTAGCGCAGCCACCGATAAAACCCAGGCTCAGGAGTAAAAGGGTCAGAAACGACCTTTTTGAGATCTGTTTAGTGGGGCGTAAATGGGGCATTTTATGGGGCATATTTATGTAAGTTATTGTTTTGTATAGGAATATTATTCTATTTTTGTATCTATTCTAATCTTGAAGGCGCTTAAATAGGTGGAAGAAGTAGGGGTTTTCGTCTAGAATATGAGGTTTTCCGCATCACCGTACATTTGTTGGTGGGCTGAATCCCAAGATTTTGAATAAATTTCATTGGGTTGTAATCAACCAGTTTTCATTATTAGATTTTAAGGAATAAGTATGGTCGTCATTCGACTAGCTCGTGGTGGCTCTAAGAAGCGCCCTTTTTACAGCATCGTTGCTACTGATAAGCGCAACCGTCGTGACTCGAACTTTATCGAGCGTATTGGCTACTTCAATCCAAACGCTGCAGAATCTGAGCAAGCAATGCGCATCGCTCAAGATCGTTTGACTTACTGGACTGGCGTTGGTGCACAAGTTTCTCCAACAGTAGTTCGTTTAATCAAAAACAATCCTGCTGCTTAATATTCCTTTGCTAAAAACTTCATCATCTCGGTGAAGTTTTTAGTGATGCATTGGATTGGTAGTTTTATTTTGGGAACGCAGGTGACTTACAAATGAGTACGCCTTCCCTAAATGATTTAATAGAACTTGGCGCCATTTCTGAGGCCCAAGGTTTGCGAGGACAAGTGAAGGTAAGACCTCACTCATCAGATCCCGTAGCACTTCTTTCTTCTAAAACCGTTTGGCTTTCTTTGATTCCTCGTAGGGATTTGAGTCTCTCTACTGTCTCTAGCGCTTCTGCTCCACATAACTCTAAGGCTTCCTTGAGTGAATATAAAGTGAAGGGCGCAAAGATGCACAGCGGTAATGTCGTAATGACATTAGATGGTGTGGATGATCGCGATCAGGCATTGGCGCTAAAAGGCGCGCGTATCTTAGTAGCGCGTGATGCATTTCCAAAAGCAGACAAGGATGATTACTACTGGGTTGATCTGATTGGATGTCATGCAATCAATTTGCAAAAAGAATCACTTGGTGAAGTAATTGATGTCACCGAGAATGGCGCCCATGGTGTCATTGCTATCGGCGAACTTGTTAAGAAAGAAGTTCGATACCTCGTGCCTTTTGTAAAAGAAGTAGTGCAAAGCGTGGATTTACCAAATAAGGTCATCACACTTGATTGGCAATTAGATTGGCAATAAATTTTTAGAACTCGATATGCGCTTTGATGTAGTCACTCTCTTTCCGGAAATGTTCTCCGCACTTACTAAGTGGGGTGTTACTGGGCGCGCATGCGAACAATCTTTGGCCAGTGTGCATTTATGGAATCCAAGAGATTTTTGTAACGATCCCCGCAAGACTGTTGATGATCGTGCTTATGGTGGCGGTCCAGGAATGGTCATGATGGCCAAGCCCTTGGAAGACACAGTTGCTGGAATTCGGACTGCCCATGCCAAAGAGGGGGTCAAAAGTGGGCCAATTTGCCTTTTGGCGCCTCAAGGTGAGCGTTTTTCTCAGAAGATAGCAACAGATATCGTCAATTACGGTAATTTAAGCTTTATTTGTGGTCGATATGAGGCTGTAGACCAGCGTTTTATCGACCGTAATGTCGATTTACAGCTCTCAATCGGCGATTTTGTGCTTTCTGGGGGTGAAATTCCTGCTATGGCGATTATGGATGCCGTCATTAGGCTGATTCCAGGGGCTCTTGGGGATGGTGAATCCGCCGTTCAGGACAGCTTTATGAACGGTCTTTTGGACTATCCGCACTACACAAGACCTGAGATTTATGAAAATTTATCGGTTCCGGACGTGCTTTTAGGTGGACATCACGCTAAAATAGCGGATTGGCGTCGGCAGAAGTCTTTAGAGCTAACGTTAAGGCTAAGGCCAGATTTAATTGAATCTGCCAGAGCCAATGGGTTGCTAACCCGAGAAGATGAACAATTTCTTCGCTCGCTGTGAACACCTTCGGTTTTCTTAGTAGTGAATAGGTAGTTTTGTTTTTGGTTTAGTGAAATGGTTTTAACTGCATCCTCTGTTAGGTCCGTCAATTTTTAATTGCGGGATAAAACGCTAACAAGATGTTTAAGGATTTAAAAATGAATTTAATCGCAAAAATTGAGCAAGAAGAAATTGCTCGCTTAAGTGCTAATAAAACAATCCCAAGCTTTGCGCCTGGCGATACAGTGATTGTTAGTGTTAACGTTGTTGAAGGTACACGTAAGCGTACCCAGGCCTTTGAAGGTGTTGTGATTGCAAAACGCAATCGCGGACTCAATTCAAGCTTTATCGTGCGTAAGATTTCTTCTGGTGAAGGCGTTGAGCGTACATTCCAAACTTACTCACCATTGATCGCTAGCGTTGAAGTAAAACGTCGCGGTGATGTGCGTCGTGCGAAGTTGTACTACTTGCGCGATCGCTCTGGTAAGTCTGCGCGTATTAAAGAAAAGCTCCAAGCTCGCAACAAGCCAGAGGCTGCTACAGTCGCTGAGTAATTGCCGCTTTGATGCGAATAAAAAGGCGGCCTCGGTCGCCTTTTTTGTTGCCTTAGAATAGAGCTATGTCAAAAACATCCACTCCTGAAGTAGGCGCAATTAATGTCGCTGCGCCTCCAGGCTTTGATGCGCAGGCCATTCCGATTCATGAAGTGTGCGCAGATCAAAAGAAGGTGGCGCCAGAATTTTTGGAGCCTCAAGCTTTAAAAGCGAGATTGCAGTCGCCTCCCCAGTGGGAACCAGAAATCACCGACGAGAATCGCCATGTGATCGCCGCTGATATCATTGCGCGTCGTCAGGCTGCTGGCAAGGTCACTCGCGCAGCGGTATTAATTCCACTGCTATTAAAAGAAGGTGGCTTATCGGTTTTGCTAACACAAAGAACAAATCATTTGCGCGACCATGCTGGGCAGATTAGTTTTCCTGGTGGTCGTATGGACCCAGAAGATCAAAGTCCAAATGACACTGCTTTAAGAGAGAGTCATGAGGAGATTGGTTTGAATCCTAGTCGAGTCGAGATTATTGGTCATTTACCGGAGTATTTGACTGTTTCTGGTTATAGCGTCACGCCAGTGGTCGGATTAGTGCAGCCTCAGGCAGAGTATGTCTTAGATGAGTTTGAAGTAGCGGATGTATTTGAGGTGCCGCTACAGTTTTTGTTGGATCCTGCCAACCATCAAGTTAGACTATGGGAAACCGAGCAAGGCGGACGTCGTTTTTATTCAATGCCTTATGAGAACCGCTTTATTTGGGGTGCTACTGCGGGAATGTTACGTAACCTATATCATTTATTAAAAGTATGACTTTCTTTTCTATTCTCTTCGCCCTGATAGCCGAGCAATATCGCCCGG
The DNA here is from genome assembly GCF_013307225.1 of Polynucleobacter tropicus. Lineage (NCBI taxonomy): Bacteria > Pseudomonadati > Pseudomonadota > Betaproteobacteria > Burkholderiales > Burkholderiaceae > Polynucleobacter > Polynucleobacter tropicus. The sequence goes on from NZ_CP028942.1 coordinate 497,141, forward strand.
TTACTTCTCAACACTGGATTGTGCGCATGAGCACACGCTGGTTGGATTGGGTTGCTAAAGAGTTTGGTGGCAAAACGGAAGAGGGTGCTAGCCCAGTTGGCGCACGCATGGCATGCTTGGTTGCTTTTATATTGCCAACCTTTTTGGTATTCATCGTTTATGTCGTTTGTATGGTGACATATCCGATCCTCGGATTTTTGTGGAACGTTGCGATCGCCTATTTGTTTTTTGGCTTTCGTCAATTTAGTCATTCATTCACCTTGGTGCATGAGGCGATTGAAGCTCATGATTTGCCAGCAGCTCGCGCTGCCTTAGGTGAGTGGTATGGTCCTGAACTTGATACTTCTGATCTTACTGAAACGGAAGTAATTTCATTGGCGCTTGAGCGCGCCATCATTGGCTCGCATCACCATGTATTTGGCGTGCTGTTTTGGTTCATGATGCCAATGGGTCCAGCTGGCGTTGTGCTCTATCGCTTGGCAGACATCGCTGCGCAACGTTGGTCAGAGCGTGGCGATTACAACTTGAGCGAATCCGCGCGCCATTTCTTCTACGTGATTGACTGGATTCCATCACGTATTACAGCGATGGGTTTTGCGATCGTGGGCAATTTCGAGGGTGCGGTGTATGCATGGCGTTACCTCACGCAGAAGTGGTCTGATTCTTTATCAGCAGTGATCTTAGCTGCAGGTAGTGGCGCACTTGGAGTGCGTTTGGGCGAGCCATTAAGTGAGCCTGATAGTGATGAGGCTTTGCGTATGGCTGAGGCTGGCGAGCCTTTGGTTTATGAGGTAGGTCTGGAGCCTACGGAACGCACGATGCGCTCAGCAGTGGGATTGGTGTGGCGCTTGGTTATCGCTTGGATGGCTTTGTTGCTAATGCTGACCATCGCTCTTTGGCTTGGCTAATTCCCTGAATTTGAATATCGGCAGTCTTTGAGTCCGATCGTAGTTGTCTAAATAGCGCTAGTCTTTCTGGCGCTATTTCATTTTTATCTACCGCTTCGCGTATCGCGCAATCAGGCTCTGATTGATGAGCGCAGTTATGAAAACGGCACTTACCTAGCAAGTCTTTAAATTCTCTAAAGGCATGCTGTAGCTCACTAACTGACATATGAGCGAGACCAAACTCCTGAAAGCCCGGTGAATCTATGAGGGCGCCTAATTTACCATCGGCGCCTCTTCCCCAAGATTCTGGTAGCTCAAAGTAGCGACAAGCAGTTGTGGTGTGCTTGCCAGTATCTAGGCGGACAGAATATTCCTGCGTCAGCGCCGCTGCATTGGGTACCCAGGCATTGAGAAGACTGGATTTGCCCATGCCGGATTGACCAACAAACACAGAGACTTTGCCTTGTAAGACTGGACGTAACGCATCAATCGATGCGGGATCAAATTTTGCCGACACTTCACTGACTGGGTAGCCCATCCGCGCATAAGGCGCAATGATCTTGCGAGCATTTTCCAGTTGATCTTTAAGGTCGCACTTGTTGAGAAGTATGTGCAGCCCGATTTGATTTGCTTCTGCCGCTACAACTGCTCTACCTAGTAGATCGGGTGAGAAGGCAGGTTGCGTGGCAAGTACTACCAATATTTGATCTACATTCGAGGCAATGATCTTGCTCTTAAATGCATCTGAGCGATACAAAATATTTTGGCGTGGCTCGATTCCAATAATGCGTGCCTGATCTGCAGAGGTCATCTCCAGCAACATGCGATCACCCACTGCGCCAATATGTTGTTTTGCAGGGGTGCTTACCTGAATTAATTGGCCGATGGGGGATTCATTGCCTGTGGCGTCGCTCACCAAACGTTGCGCTAAATAATGCCTTCCGTAAGAGGCGGTAAGTAGCGCGTGAAACTGATCCATGTTTGAGTGATTGAGACTTATTATGGCTTACTAAAGCGCTGCAAATTAGCGATACGCAATGGTGCTGGCGGATGTGAACTATAAAAGGCGGTATAGATCGGATCTGGCGTCAAGGTAGAGGCGTTATCTTGATACAGCTTAACCAATGCGGAGATTAAATCGTTTGCGGATGATTTTTCTGCGGCAAAGTCGTCTGCCTCGTATTCATGTTTGCGTGAAGCCAAGCTGCCAAGTGGTGTGAAGAAAAAGCTAAACACAGGTGATACCAACATAAACAGAGCTAAGGCAAGGCCGCCGTTATAACCATTCAGATTGGGCATCACACCAAGATCGGTATAGAACCAAACTTGAGTACTGATCCAGCCTAATAAGGCAAACATACCAAAACTGAGTGTGAAGGAAACGAGTAAGCGTTTACGGATGTGATTACGTTTGAAGTGACCGAGTTCGTGAGCAAGCACCGCCTCTACTTCTCCAGGATTAAGTTTTTCAATGAGGGTATCAAAAAACACAATGCGCTTGGCTTTACCCATGCCTGCAAAAAAGGCGTTTCCATGGGCGCTACGCTTGCTACCGTCCATCACAAATAAGCCTTGGCTGGCAAAGTCGCAGCGAGTAAGAAGCGCTTCGATTTGTGTTTTGAGCGGACCATCTTCAAGCGCTTGGAATTTGTTGAATAAAGGGGCTATAAATGTTGGAAAGATCCACTGCATGAGAAGGCTAAATGCAGTTAATACACCCCAAGCCCAAAGCCACCAAAGATCACCTGCTTTCGCCATCAGCGAAAGAATGACCCATAGCAATGGCAGTCCGATGGCGGCACCAAGCGCAACACCTTTTACGAGATCAACAAAAAACAATTTTTTGCTCATGCGATTAAAGCCAAAGCGCTCTTCTAAATAAAACTGCTTGTACCAGGAAAAGGGCAGATCAATAATGCCGGAGATAACAGCGATTGAGGCTAGCAATGCGATTTGTTGAGTGATACCTGGGCCGAAATAATTTAATAAAGCAATGTTTAGGATTTCAAGGCCACCCAAGAGGGTGAAGCCAATTAAAACGATGGCACTGAAACCATTCTCTAAAATACCTAGGCGTAATTTGGCAACTGTGTAATCAGCAGCTTTTTGATGGTCGGCTAGGGTAATTTTTTCAGCGAAATCGGTCGGCACTATTTCTCGATGCTGCGCTACATAACGAATTTGGCGTTGAGAAAGCCAGTGGCGCAAGCCAAAGCTAGCAATAAAAGCGATTAAGAAAACGATGGTGAAGGTCATACTTCATTATATCTAGCTGATCATTTTTCAAAACTTGTCCGTATCAATTGGATTTTGGCTGCCAGATTTAGGGGATACCCGTAAGAAATTTTTTAAACGATTGGATCAGATTTGTGTAAAGTTAATCGCTAGCTGGTTTGATATTGTAAAAATTTGAGACAACCGAGTGTGGAATGCACTAGGCAATAAATATTAAAAATGGAGTCAGCATGATTACTAATAAATTTCGCATGTTATGGGCAACTCTTTTACCATTTGCGCTAACCGCTACAGTTTGTGCTCAGGGAGTTGATTCTTCCAAGAATATGGCTCTTGAGGGGTATAACGATTTACAAGCTCGCACAGCTTATCAGCCAACCATTCAAAAGCAAGGCAATCGATGGATTGCTTATGTCGGACATCATGGGGATAACAAATTAAATCCGCTGAATGGCAAGATGGAAGATAACGGCACATCCATTATTGATGTTACCGATGTCAAAAAACCTAAATATCTTTATCACATTCCTGGTGAAGAGGGGCTTGCAGAGCAGGGTGGTAGTCAGATGGTGCGCGTCTGTAGTGGCGCAACCCTACCCAAAGCAGACAAGAGTAAGTTTTACATGCTGCGGGTTTTTGGAAATCAAGCGCATGAAATCTGGGATGTCACTACACCCGAGAGTCCAACCTTGCTAACAACCATTACCAAGGGCCTAAAAGGGACCCATAAAAACTTCTGGGAATGTGATACTGGGATTGCATACCTTGTTTCTGGCAACCCCCAATGGCGAACAACGCGTATGACGCAAGTTTACGATTTATCGGATCCTGCTAAACCAGTATTTATTCGAGATTTTGGTCTGGTTGGTCAGCAACCCGGAGCTTCTGGAGAAGTACCTGTTCAGTTGCATGGTGTGATGTCGACCGGACCAAAGGGGAACCGAGTGTACTTTGGTTATGGCACTAACACCAATGGCGTTATTCAAATTGTTGACCGTGATAAGTTAATTAATGGCCCTAAGGATCCTACGCCAGAGAATTTGCTCTACCCGCAAGTGACTCGTATTGATATGCCAACCATGCATGGTGCGCATACTACTTTCCCTATGTTGGGAGTTAAAGTCCCAGAGTTTTCAAAGAATTTATTGGGCGCAAGTCGCGACTTTATTGTTGTGACAAACGAGGCAATTCAGAAAGAGTGTCTTGAGGGTCGTCAAATGGTTTGGGTGGTTGATGCCACTAATGAGAAAAGAGCCTTTGGGGTTGCTAACTGGGGGATCCCAGAAAAATCAGGCAACTATTGCTCAAAAGGTGGGCGCTTTGGGACCCACTCCTCTAATGAAAACATGACTGACATTTACTACAACAAGCTCATGTTTTTCTCATACTTCAATGCTGGCGTGCGTGCTGTAGATATGCGGGATCCATTCCAACCTAAGGAGGTGGCTTACTTTGTGCCGGCTATGAATAAAAACACCGTCGTTCTAGAAACGCCTGTGACTCAAAGAGGCAAGTTGCCATTCACTGCCGCATCTGATCGCAAAGTAATTCAAACAAATAATGTTGAGGTTGATGATCGCGGCTATATTTATATTGTTGATAGGGCCAATACAGGCATGCATATCCTATCTTTAACAGGCCCCGCTAGATCTATAGCGAATTGGAATGCCGCTGTTAAATGATCATTCTTTATTAAGACATTAAGGGGGGTATTTATGCGTTGGGAAATTCTGACTCATAGGTACCTTTTTTTATTTTCCATTGCTTTTTTTTCTTCACAGCTGTGTGCTGAAAGTCGACTATTTAATATTCAAATTCAGGATGGAAAAGTCCCCCCTTCAGAGCGGGTTATGAGGGTTAAAAAAGGCGATCAAGTTATTTGGAAAATTCGTAGTGATGCCGAGGGTGAGCTTCATATCCATGCCTATCAGATTGATTTAACAGTAAAGCCAGGGGTTGAGAAAAAGCATGTTTTTACAGCTTTTGCTACTGGCAGGTATCGAGTGGAATGGCACCCCGAAAACGAGCGGGGGAAGGGCATTCACCACCAAGAAAGCCTAGCTTCTTTTGAAGTTTTTCCCAATTAGCGTTCATGCTAAAGCATTTGATTTTTATTCTCTCCTTTTTTTGGGGTGCGCTCGCCAGGGCTCATAGCTTTGACGAGCGCTATGACCTGCCCATTCCATTGGAATTCTTTTTGGTGGGTGGAGGCGCAGTGGTCGCGGCCACATTTTTAATGATCGTCATTGCCGTAAAAAGTTGGCCAACTAGTTGGCACATCAGCGGAAGCTCAGTACTAGTTTTCGGCGAGCGAATGAGCGCTACCATTTTGTTTCTTGGCCAGCTGGTGAGCATCACTCTTCTGTTCTTGGTGATTGCCGCTGGATTTTGGGGGCCTGGAAACCCGCTCTTAAATTTAGCGCCAAATTTTATTTGGATTACTTGGTGGCTTGGCACATCTCTATTCATTGCTTTATTTGGAAATATTTGGCCCATCATTAACCCATGGAGCGCTCTTTATGATCTACTTGCCTGGATCGGTCAGCGCTTGGGGTTGCAACTAAAAACCCCCTCTCCTATGCTTGTTTTTCCCAATTATTTAGGCCTCTTTTGGGTTACTGCTTGCCTATTGGCATGGAGCTGGATGGAGGTGGTGTATCCGATTGCTTTTGTTCCGGCAAAGGTAGCTAGTATTGGATTAATTTGGACCCTCCTCAGTTTAATTGGCGTGTATTTGTTTGGAAGGGATGTATGGCTAAAGAGGGGCGATGTTTTTTCTGTTTACTTTGAGATGTTGGGTCAGTTCGGAATTTTTTATTTCCAGACAAGCGATCGCAGTTTGAGGATTCGCATGCCTGGAGCAGGGATTTTGCTCAATGCCAATTATTGGCGGAATACACCCGGGGTAATGGCTTTCATTATCGCGATGCTAGCGATTGTTTTATTTGATGGACTGCATGGCAGCGAGGGATGGGGCTATTTTATATCTCTAGTGCAACACCTAGGTTTATCTCGGATTAGCTCGAGTTCATATGCTATGGGTACGATTGGATTGCTATTGGTATGGTTAGTGTTTATGGGACTCTTTTATGGATCCTGTTGGATTTCCAGTTGTTATGCCAATGTATCAGTAGGCCAATTGAGTCATTTTTTTGCTACCGCCTTAATACCTATAGCTGTTGCTTATTTAATTGCGCATAATTTTTCTAGCTTAATGATTCAGGGGCAGAGTATTATTTTTTTAATGTCGGATCCACTAGGTCTTGGATGGGATATATTTTCAACAGCCAATTTTCGTCCAAATATTGGGGTGATTGATGCGAAGTTCACTTGGTATATGGCCGTATTTGCAATTGTGGTGGGACATATTATTGCCCTAGTTCTGAACCACTTGCTTGCCATGCGGTTAGTGGGATCGAGTCAAAAAGCTACTTGGGTTACCTTGCCCCAGGCGGTCCTAATGATCATGTTCACCATGCTAAGCTTGGTGATTATTGCGGAACCCATGACGACCTCTGAATTTAATCCCATAGAAATCTGCTTTTCTAATGATGCCTCATAAAAGACTTTAGTTCCTGAGGCTTGGGTCGGCTTAGGGTTAAATGAGCATTAAAATAAGCAGCATGACTGAAATTGCCAATCATCAAGTAACGAAGACTGCATCACCTAATGAATATCTGATTTGGGTGGACATGGAGATGTCCGGTTTAAACCCAGAAACCGAGCGTATTTTAGAAATCGCCATTATCGTCACAGATGGGTATCTCAATACCATTGCCACTGCGCCTGTCTGGGTTGTACATCAAGAGGACGCTGTCTTAGATGCGATGGATGCCTGGAATAAGGGCACTCATGGTCGTTCAGGTTTAATCGATAAAGTAAAGGCATCTACGCTAGACGAGGCTGCCGTTGAGGCAGAGTGTATTGCTTTCTTGAGGAAATACATTAAAGCTGGCATTGCGCCAATGTGTGGCAATACGATTGGTCAAGATCGTCGCTTTATGGCGAAGTACATGCCAAAGCTAGAAGCTTATTTTCATTATCGAAATGTTGATGTATCGACATTAAAAGAATTATGCAAACGCTGGCATCCAGAATTAGTGAAGGGCTTTACTAAAAAACAAGCGCATACCGCATTGGCGGATATTGAAGAATCTATTGAAGAGCTGAAATACTATCGCGATAAATTTATCGTGCCTCTACCACCGCAGTGAGGTGAGTAGCTAAAACCAGACCGCTTATTTCTTGAGCGCGCTCTTTGGTCTGAAGGCCTTGATGACTGCTTCATTGGTTTCAATATACGGACCACCAATGAGATCGATGCAGTAGGGAACTGCGGCAAAGATTCCGGGGACGATAGATTTGCCGTTTTCATCCTTAAGGCCTTCAAGGGTCTCCGCAATTGCCTTTGGTTGGCCTGGCAAGTTAATCACGAGGGCGGCATGTCCTTCAATCTCGCGCAACACAGCAGTCTGTCTAGAAAGAATGGCTGTAGGAACAAATTTGAGGCTAATTTGGCGCATTTGCTCACCAAACCCTGGCATTTCTCTGGTGCCTGCTTCAATGGTCGCTTCTGGGGTCACATCCCGTCTTGATGGGCCAGTGCCGCCAGTGGTTAAAACTAGGTCACAACCAAAATCGTCAACAAGCTCAACGATGGATTCGGTGATGACTTCAGACTCGTCGGCAATAAGGCGTTCATGGAAGGTGCAGGGGTTGCTGATCGCCTTCATAAGCCAAGTTTGCAAGGCAGGAATCCCCTCATCTTGGTAGACGCCTTTGCTGGCTCTATCAGAGATGGAAATAAGGCCAATTTTGACCTCATTTGGCGACTTGCGTTGCAGGGCTTCGGTATGCTTCATGTTTCTATTCTAGCTATTATTGAGGCATGTTTACATATTCATCTCACCAGTTTCAGGAAATTGTCGATTTCATGCTCAAAGAGGCCAAAAGAAGGGGTGCCTCAGATGCGGTTGCGGAAGTTTCGGAGGGTCAAGGCCTCTCAGTCACTGTTCGCAAAGGCGAGGTTGAGACTATTGAGCAAAGCTTGGATAAGCAAGTTGGAGTGACCGTATTTTTAGGGCATCGCCGAGGCAATGCCAGTACGAGTGATTTTTCTAAAGCATCACTAAAGGCAACAGTTGAAGCTGCGTATCACATTGCTCAACATACGGCTGAAGATGATTGCGCAGGTCCAGCTGAAGCGAAGTTGCTTGAAAAGAAACCATTGGATTTGGATTTGTTCCACCCTTGGGATATTGATGCCGTGCACGCAGTAGAAATTGCGCGATCAGCAGAAGGTGCTTCGTTTGCAGTGAGCAAGCAAATTCAAAATAGCGATGGTGCTTCTGTCTCGGCACATCATGCGCACTTTATGATGGCAACCTCTCAAGGATTTATGGGTGGTTATCCATTCTCACGTCACTATATTTCTTGTGCGCCGATCGCAAGTCTCGGTGGAAAAAAATCGCAGATGCAAAGAGATGATTGGTATTCCAGTTCTCGTATTCCAAGTGAGCTCGCAGATCCTGCGTCTATTGGGCGTTATGCGGCGCAAAGAGCCTTATCGCGTTTGAAAGCAAGGTCATTAACTACACGCCGTTGCCCAGTGATTTTTGAAGCGCCGCTAGCTGCGGGCTTATTGGGTGGCTTGGTTCAGGCGGTATCAGGTGGCGCCTTGTATCGTCGCTCTAGCTTCTTGTTGGATAGTTTGGGTAAGCAGGTATTGCCTAAGCACATTAGCCTTTTTGAAAATCCCCACCTGAAGTCCATGACTGGAAGCGCTCCCTTTGATGAGGAGGGCGTAAAAACCAGCGCACGAACAGTTGTCGATAAAGGTATTTTGCAAGGCTATTTTTTATCTACTTATTCAGCGCGTAAGTTGGGTATGAAGACTACCGGAAATGCGGGCGGCTCGCATCACCTGCGCTTGCAAAGCAAAAAGACGCCTAAGGGTGGATTACCTGCGTTATTAAAAGAAATGGGTACTGGCTTGCTGGTCACTGAATTAATGGGGCAGGGCGTGAACTATGTCACAGGAGATTATTCACGCGGTGCGTTTGGTTATTGGGTTGAGAATGGTGAGATACAGTATCCCGTTGAAGAAGTAACCATCGCCGGAAACTTGCGTGATATGTTGATGGATATTGTGTCTATTGGCAGCGACTCACTGATTCGTGGGACCAAAGAAACGGGCTCAATCTTGATTAGCTCTATGACGGTTGGCGGAAAATAAGCTAGACGATAGAATCAAAAACTAAATTACTCCAAAACATGGAAGGGAGATAACGATGCAAAGACGTTCGTTTTTAAAGAAAGCAACCGTAGGTGCTGGTGTTGCAGCGCTTGGGGCTCCGGCAATTGCGCAGAGCTTACCAACCCTGAACTGGCGTTTGGTATCCAGCTTCCCAAAATCACTGGATACTTTGTATGGAACTCCTGAAGTATTTGCTAATGCATTGCGCAAAGCCACCGACGGCAAATTCAATGTGAAAGTATTTGCTGCAGGAGAAGTGGTGCCTGCATTACAAGTATTAGATGCAGTGCAAAACGGTACTGTTGAATGCGGACATACAGCGAGCTACTACTATCTTGGCAAGAACAGCGCGTTTATTTTTGATACCGCTGCTCCATTTGGTCTAACAGCGCGTCAACAATCTGCATGGATGTTGCATGGCAATGGTATGAAGCTAATGCGTGAGTTATATGCCAGCTACAACATTGTGAATTTTCTTGGAGGTCAAACAGGTACGCAGATGGGTGGATGGTTCCGCAAAGAAATTAAATCACCAGAGGATTTAAAGGGTCTGAAATTCCGTATCGCTGGATTTGCTGGTCAAGTTCTTTCAAAACTTGGTGTTGTGCCACAGCAGTTACCTGCAGGCGAAATTTACTCTGCGCTAGAGAAAGGTACGATTGATGCCGCTGAATTCGTAGGCCCATACGATGATGAGAAATTAGGCTTGGCTAAAGTTGCTAAAAATTACTATTACCCAGCCTTCTGGGAAGGCGCTGCTGGACTCTCATTCTTGGTTAATAAGAAGCAATGGGATTCCTTGCCACCGTCTTATCAAGCGGCTTGGGAAGCGGCTTGTTACGAAGCGCATACTGATATGTGCGCTAAGTACGACGCACTCAACCCACCAGCTTTGCAACGTCTTTTACAGAATGGCGCGGTGTTACGTAAGTTCAACACATCGATCATGGAGGCATGCTTTAAAGCAAGCCAAGAAACATACGCTGAAGAGTCTGCAAAAAATCCTCAGTTCAAGAAGATTTTTGATGACTATCGAGCATTCAGAAACATGGAAGCGCAATGGTTCAACGTTGCAGAGCAGGCTTTTGCGCAATTTAGTTTTAATAAAAAGCTATAAGCAGATTGCAACTGTATGGATGGGGCTTGGGCCTCATTCAAAAAGGGCTCATAGAGCCCTTTATTTTTTACCTATTTAGCTAGAGGGTTTTATCAATACTCTTTGCAAGAAGCGAGAGATGTCTATTAGCTCTTCGCGATTGACGGAGTGCTCCATCGGGTATTCATTCCAATCTACCTCATAACCCAATTTTTCCAATACAGCGCAAGAAGCTTGGGCGCGCTCAGGAATGACCACTTGATCGAATTCCCCATGCGCCATAAAGATAGGGGTTTTAGAGTTGGCGGAATGTTTTTCAAGATGCAATGTCATTGCTAATGGTAGGTAGCCTGATAGGGCAATGATGCCCGCGAGTTTGTGGGGGAAGCGCAGGCCAATATGCAATGCCATGGCGCAGCCTTGAGAAAATCCAGCTAAGACAATATTGTCATAGGCGATACCTCTGCTGTACTGGTGTTTAATCAGCTCTGTAATTGCTGCTGCTGATCGCAAAATACCATCCGCATCTTCGCGATCCATGAGATTTCTGCCAATGATGTCGTACCAAGCTGGCATGACATAACCACCATTTACTGTTACCGGCATGCTAGGTGCACTCGGAAAAACAAATCGAATGCCAGGACAACCTGTCAGCTGGAGTTCTGGAATGATGGGCACAAAATCATTGCCATCGGCCCCAAGTCCGTGTATCCAAATGACTGCGGCACTGGGATTGGGGGCGGTTTCAATTTCGATACAAGGGAGCATAGTTTTGGTAGATGATTAATGGTTCATATAGGCTGATTCATTGTAGGTCGATACCCAATTTGGCCTGTAGATCAAGAAGATTGCCAAGAGCATGCCAGACAAAGAGCCTTCCATGAAGGCGATAATAATCAACCCCAGTAACCAACCCTCAAGATCGATATGTGTACCTGTGCTGGCAAATAGCATTTTACCAATCAGCAGAACTATTCCCGATAGGATGACGCTCAGAAAGGCGGCGACATAGCCATTTCCTAGAATCAGAACAAACAAATGCTTGGGAATATATTTTTGAATTACTTGAATAGTTAGATAAGCAAAAAAGGTGGGTAGAACGCAAACCATCAAATAATGTTGCGCTGCCTCAATCATTCCCCCTTGGAGTACAAAGATACCCAAGAAGGCGACGGGGAGCAAAATAGTGAGTGCAATCGCTGGCCCAAACATAGCTGTCAGCAGCGCGGCACCATAGAAGTGGAAGATAAGCCCATAGAATTTACCCGGAGCTTGTCCTGGCAATGTGGGGGATACATTCCAGGCGATAGCCAAAAAGAGGATGGCCGCAACTGCGAGAAACGATAGTGGAGGTTTGGAAAAGATCGATGGTGGGCTCTTCAGGAGCGCCCCTAGAAAAATGAAGACTGCTAAGCCTACCCAGGTCATATTTGGTCTTATATTTAGAAAGATAAAGAGATCGAGTCAGTCTAATCAAATGAGGGATAAATCCCATCCGCACTTTCACTAGGGATGGCTTGGTTTATGGCATGCATAGGGGGTGTAATATGTTCTAAACGATCTGCCAGTTGGAGGTTTTAGATGAAGCCCTTCTATATTGATTACCCACAGGAAAAAATTGAGGAGCACCAGCACGCTTATCGATGTGCGCACTGCAAGATTCCAACAACCATTATTTTTGGACTACTTGAAAACCATGCTGAAGATTGCGCTTATCGAACTCAGCAAAGTAAATGGACGCAGTTGGCGGCCAAATTAAAACCCCACAAAGAGCATTTTGATGAACCCCATGCTGACGAAGTCGACTAAATGAAAACCTATCCTATTGCGATTGAATTAACGGTTTGGTTTGATCTGGGATTAAATCAATATGAGATTACGATTGATGGAGTCTCTAAGCTATCAGTGAAGCGCACGGATGATGTATTGCATAGTCGAGATCTCACAGACTCTGAAACAAAGCGCTTAATCGAGACAATTGAATCTATCGCGGTGCCGGTGAGCGAAGAAATGTCGGCAGATCCAAGCAATAAGGCATCCTCAAGCTATGAGTTGATTATTGAATCAGCCCATTTTTCCCTAGAATTTAATTGGGAAAGCCTCGATGTTGAGAATAGTCGTACGCACGCATTCGAGCCTCTGGTAAAGCTTGCGAGCCTGATACAAAGTTTCGATTTAGATCATTAATTGGATGCGAATGATTCAATGGCTTTCGCCAAAGCTAGGATCCGCTTCGCATCCTGAATATGTAGCTCTTCAATTAACTTGCCGTTGAGTACGGCAATTCCAGCGCCAGCCTGAATAGCTGCATCATAAGCCGCGATTCGCTCTTGTGCTTCAGTAATCTCTAGGGGTGATGGGCCAAAAAATTCATTAGCAAGTTCTATCTGTTTTGGATGAATTAAGGTTTTGCCATCAAAGCCCATATCTCTTCCTTGTATGCAAGATAGTCGCAAACCTTCTTCATCATCCAAAGAGAGATGTACTCCATCTAACACACATAAACCATATGCTCTAGCAACCAATACTGAGAGCGAGAGGGCAGTTAGTGTTTCTACACGGGATGGGGTATGTCTTGCATGCAAATCTTTAACGAGATCGGAGGTGCCCAATACAAGTGCTTCTAGCTTGGGGTGCGCGCTCGCAATTTCTTGTAATTTAAAAATAGCCATTGGCGTTTCAATCATGGCCCAAATAGTGAGATCAGATCTAGCGCCTGCTTTATCGAGCATCGTAGCCACTTCCTGAATTTGACTTGCCGACTCTACTTTAGGGAGAACAATGGCATCTGCTTTTGAATTGGCGAACGCACTTAAATCGTCTGCCCCCCAAGGTGTGTTTAAGCCATTGATTCTAACAACGGCCTCACGATGACCAAAACCCGTTTCAAGTGCAGCAAGAATATTGGCTCTTGCAGCCACCTTTGCATCAGGAGCGACAGCATCTTCTAAATCCAAGATTAGGGAGTCTGCCGCCAAGGTCTTCGCCTTTTCTAGGGCGCGAGTATTGGCGCCTGGCATATACAGAACTGAGCGACGGGGTCTGTGGATGTTAATCATGTTAAAAATAGGGAATGACTTATTGGTAAAGAATCAAAATACCATATCCGAATCGATGTTTTCAAAAAAGAGGGAAAAATGAATTCTGTAGCCGAGGCAATTGAACAGCGTATGTCGGTGCGGGCATTTACAAAAGAAGCGGTTTTACACGAACAAATTTTGAAACTGCTCAATCTCTCAGCTCGCGCACCATCAGGTACAAACACCCAGCCATGGAAAGCATATGTTCTCGAAGGTCAAAAGTTACAAACGCTATGTGATCAAGTTTGTGCAGCTTATGACAACATCGCCAACAACCCAGAGTTGGCAAAAGAATATCAAGAGGCTTATGACTACTATCCAAGTAAATGGTTTAGCCCATATATTGATCGCCGCCGTGAAAACGGTTGGGGTTTATATGGCTTACTTGGTATTACCAAGGGTGATAAAGATAAGATGCACGCACAGCACCGTAAAAACTTTCAATTCTTTGGCGCACCAGTAGGTATCTTCTTTACGATTGATAAAGAGCTTGGTAGGGGATCTATGCTTGACTACGGAATGTTCTTGCAGAACTTCATGATTGCAGCCAAAGGAGAGGGTTTGGATACCTGTCCTCAAGCTGCCTGGAATACCTACGCAAAAATTATTCTGCCAATGATCGGCGCCAAAGAGAATGAGATGCTGGTATGTGGAATGGCACTTGGGCATGCCGATAAAGCCGATATCGTTAACACCTTCCGCACCCCGCGTGTTGCTGCAGAAGAATTTACTACTTGGGTGGATTGAATATCTTCCATATTAGCTACGAAAATAGCGAGATAACTGAGAGCCAACTTGTCCGTATATTTGCAAAAATTTTTAAATTGGATTTTGAATTTATAGGTATTATTTATTCAAGAGTTTCGCTTAAATGATATAAAAACCAATAATTAATTAAATGGAGACATCATGAGCATCAAACCAGAAAAGCCGTACAAGGACATTTTGTTTGAGGTTAAGGATCAGGTTGCATGGATTACCATCAATCGTCCAAGAGTTCTCAATGCATTTAGAGAGCAAACGCTCGATGAGATGATTGACGCGGTTAAGCTCACCCGCGAGGACCCGTCAATTGCATGTATTGTCTTCACTGGAGCTGGCGACAAAGCCTTTTCTGCGGGCGGAGATTTTTATGCAATGAAGCGCCTTACCTTCACAAATGGTTCGATGTGGAATGATCGTATGCTTGGATTAGCAATGGCTATTCGTGGTGTTCCAATCCCGGTAATCGCGATGGTAAACGGATGGTGTGTTGGCGGCGGTCATGAGTTAGCTTTATGGTGTGACTTGGTGATTGGTTCAGAGAAATCAGTATTCGGGCAAACTGGTGCAAAAGTTGGCGCATGTCCGACTGTAGGGGCTACACAATATCTGCCAAGAATTGTTGGTGAGCGCATTGCGCGTGAAATGATCTTCTTGGCTAAACGTTTTGAGGCTAAAGAGGCAGAAAGCATCGGCCTGATCAATAAGTGCGTTCCTGAGGCGGATTTACTCAAGGAAACATTGGCTTGGTGTGAAAACATCAAGAGTAATAGTTCGCAAACTATTCGCATGACCAAGAAGAGTCTCAATTTTGAATCTGACCAGTTATATGCATCATGGCAACATGGTATGGAGTTGCTTGCATATGTATGGGGATCAGAGGAGAGCTTAGAAGGTATGAACGCTTTTTTAGAGGGGCGCAAACCAGATTTCCAGAAATTCAGACTTAAAAATAAAGCAGCGCTTGAGGAGTACTTGGATGGGTTTAGAAAAAATCTAAACGCGCCGCCCGACATGCGTGATTGAGTCTAAGCCCATGAGCCTTAATAGAAATCCTGCATCTAGACATCATGTCGAAGATGACGGTGCTTTAAGTGGTCTCAAGGTGCTGGATCTCAGTCGAGTTCTAGCTGGCCCCTGGTGTGGCCAGCTCCTCGGCGATCTTGGGGCGGAGGTGATTAAAGTGGAATCACCGCATGGGGGCGATGATACGCGGGCCTGGGGCCCTCCTTTTTTGGAGGGGGAGTCCGCATACTTCTTGGGCTGCAACCGAAATAAACAAGGCATTGCGATTGATTTCTCCAGTGAGTCTGGAAAAGGCTTGCTTGCAAAACTCATTCCTCAATTTGATGTGCTCATTGAAAACTTCAAGAATGGAACTCTTGAGAAGTGGGGGTTTGATAAGGGTTGGTTCGAAAAGCATGCGCCAAAAATTGTGCGCTGCTCGATTACTGGCTATGGATCTGATGGGCCGCAGTCGGATCTTCCTGGGTACGATTTTATTTTGCAAGCGGAATCCGGTTTGATGGGCATCTCTGGTCCGACTAATGGCGAGCCAACTAAGTATGGAGTTGCCATAGTTGACTTAGCAACAGGAATGATGGCTGCGAATGCGATTCAAGCAGCTCTTCTCGCGCGCTACAGAACAGGTAAAGGTCAATTTGTAGAGGTTTCACTTTTTGATACCTCAATTACGCTACTCGCTAACGTTGGAAATAGCCATCTAGCTACTGGAAAAGAGGCGGGTCGTTATGGAAACGGGCACCCAACGATTGTTCCTTACACCACCTATAGCTGTATTGATGGAATGATTGCTCTGGCAGTTGGCAATGACAAGCAATTCGCCAAGTTATCAACATTATTGGGGCATCCAGAGTGGGCTGAAGATGAGCGATTGATTACAAATGCCGCACGAGTAAAGAATAGAGCCCTCATTGATCAGTTATTACAAGAAGTGATCCTGACTTACACAAGTGCTGAGCTCATTGCGAGTTGCAGAGCGATTGGAATTCCAATTGGAAAAGTAAATACGGTAAGTCAAGCTTTGGCACAAGGGCAAACCAATGCTAGACGCATGATCTTGAATATGAAGCATCCAAAAATTGGTGAATTTCAATCATTAGCATCGCCATTAAAGTTGCATGGCACAAAAAATACAGTGAAAAACGCTCCTCCACAACTTGGAGAGCATACAGATGTGATTCTGAAGCAGTATCTTGGTTTGACGCCTGAGGAATTAGTTGCCTTGAGAGAGAAAAAGGTGATTGGTTAATTTTGAATTGGAAATAAGGGGTTCAATATGTGGACTGTTTTAAATAGAAGATTCATTCAAGCTTGTTTCATTACCTCAATGTTGTGCTTTAGCTCACTTGGCTTGGCCCAGACTGATGCGTATCCCAATAGACCCATTAAATTAATCATTACCTGGCCGGTAGGGGGCTTTGCAGATACTTTAGGCCGCACGCTTGCAGGTCAGCTCGGGACGATTCTTGGTCAACAAGTGGTTGTAGAAAACCGAGGTGGTGCTAATGGAATGATCGGAGCTGATGCAGTAGCGAAGTCAGCGCCGGATGGCTATGCCTTGATGTTTCAATCTATTACTTCGCATGCGATAAATCCCGCGATGTATGGCAAGACTCCATATTCAACAGAAAAAGATATTGTTCCAATTGCAGTAGTGGCTTCAGTGCCTATGTTGTTAGTTGCTAATCCAAGTCTGAGCGCAAAGACTGTTTCCGAATTGATTTCCTTGGCAAAAAAAGAGCCAGATTCTTTATCGTATGCCACATTTGGTAATGGAAGCGCAAGCCATCTTGCCGGGGCGCTATTTACAAATCAGGCCGGTATCAAGATGACGCATATCCCATACAAAGGGGGAGCACCAGCTATAACGGATACATTGAGCGGCCAAACTCCTCTGAGTTTCTCTGCATTTGGATTGGCATTGCCCCATGTGAGAGCGGGAAAGTTAATTCCACTTGGCGTTACGGGATCCACTCGATCAAAGTTGCTTCCTGATGTGCCGACAATTGAAGAAGCCGGAGGATTAAAGGGTTATGAAATGTCAATCGTGTATGCACTGTGGGCTCCAGCGGGAGTGCCACAACCTATCTTGGCTAAGTTAGGTAAAGCGGTAGAGACAGTGGTTTCCTCCAGTGCTTTTAAAGAGAAATTGGTAGGTGATGGAGGTGAGGTGATGAACTTGTCTACAGTGGCGGAGAGTAATGCGTATTTCCAAAAAGAAATGCAACGTTTAAGCAAAATTGTTAAAGATGGCAATATAAAGGCGGATTAATATGAATTACAAAAAATTGAAATTATTCGGAGCGCTTATTTTTTTGGGTTGTGTGAATAGTGCTGTACTTGCTCAAAACGTTAAAGAGTCGAGCAATTATCCCAATAGGCCTATCAAAATTATTAATCCCTTAGCGGCTGGTGGCGCTGTTGATACTATGGCTAGATTGCTTGCTCCTGCTTTGCAAGATGCTTTGGGGCAGCCCATTATTATTGAAAGCAAGCCTGGGGCTGGTGGCACAATTGGAAGTAACTTTGTCGCTAAATCACCACCAGATGGATACACCATTTTGATGGTGTATGACACTTTTGCCGTAAATCCTCACGTTTATAAAAATCTTCCTTTTGATTCATTTAAGGACCTCACCCCAGTTACCGAGCTGGTAAAAATCCCCTTGTTGGTGGTGGCTGGCAATAAGTTGCCTGCTAATAATTTACGTGAATTGGCTGATCTTTCCAAAACGAAATCCGGGGGTATCAATTATTCCAGTGGAGGAGCTGGTAGCTCTGGCCATCTTGCCGCTGAATTACTCAAGAGTAATTTAGGTATCGATATGACGCATGTGCCTTATAAAGGCGGGGGACCAGCCTTAACCGCAACGATTGCAGGCGAGACAGATATCACTATATTGGGCGCGGTGATCACCGTTCCCCAGATTAAAGGTGGCAACTTAAAGGCTCTAGCGGTATTAGGCAAAAAGCGTACACCTGCGTTACCTCAGGTTGCCACTGCAAGTGAGCAGGGTTTAACAAACTTTGATGTTAGTTCTTGGGTTGGAGTATTAGTTCCTGCTGGTACACCTACCCCGATAGTTGAAAAGATTAATGCTGCATTTAGTCAGGCCTTAAAAAATCCTACTGTACAAGCTCGAATGGCAGAGCAGGGTAATGAGATCGTCGCAAGCTCATCAGCCCAATTTGGCGCATTCCTTGGGCAGGAGTCGGCAAAATGGGCAAAAGTAATTAAAGAAAATAATATTCAGCTGGAGTAATTGACCTTAAACGTAAATTACGTTTTTAGATTCAATAATCTTGCAGCATTACCACCAAGAATTCCAATGCGATCGGCATTGCTTAATCCTTTAGTTGCCATGACGCGCTCAACTGGAAATTCTTCCCATGGAATAGGGTGATCAGTACCGATTACCACTTGGCTTGCACCCACCTGCGATACCAAATAAGCCAGAGCCTCTGGAGTAAATACCAGAGAATCAAAGTACAGTTGCTTTAGGTATTCAGAAGGTTTCTTTTTCAAAACAATATTGGGATCGCAATTTTGCGGGGAAACAAAGCAGCTGTGATCCATGCGAGGAGCATAAGACCCTAGAAAACCTCCACCATGTGCAGCCAAGATCTTTAGCTGTGGATATTTATCTAATACCCCTTCATAAATGAGGTGTTGCAAGGCGATTGTAGTGTCCAGTGGGTTGCCAATCACATTGGACATCCAGCCATTTCCTTTAAAGCGCTGCGCTAATTGTGGCGTGCTTTGAGGGTGGATAAATAGCGTCACATTCAGCTCTTGAGCTTTAGCGAGAACCGGATGGAATTTGGGATCCGAAAAGTCCTGGCCTAATACGCTACCGCCAATTGCTGCGCCACGAAGGCCTTGTTGTTTCACTGCGTACTCTAGTTGCTCTACAGCAAGATCTGGATACTGCATGCTAAGGGATGCAAAAGCGGCAAATTTATCAGGACGCAGGGCGCAAAGCTCGGCTAAATGTAAATTATTAAGGCGGCAAATTTCCGCGGAGGTTTCTTTATCCTTGCGATACCAATAGGGATTAATGCTCAATACCTGCATATCGATACCTTGTTCTTCCATGGCGCGTATGCGTTCATTAATCTTAATAAAGTGTTCTGGCACTCCTTTAGTTGGTGGAGGAACGGATTTTGCATCCTCGCCCATCAAATCAATCGCATCTTGAAACATGCAATGCGCATGCACATCAATTGTTTTTATTCGTTTGCCGTTAATAAATACTGGTGTTACCCGTTTTGGAAATACTTCTTTGGAGTCACTCGCATGAGCAAAGCCGCAGCCACAAAAAAATAGGCCCCCTAGAGCTTTTCCTGAAGTCTTTAGAAATGAGCGTCGCTGATTCATAAATATCCTTTCGTTTAGCGTACGGGGTTCATGCCACCATTTTTAATGGATTCTATGGCATTTTTTGAGCTTAAGTAATCAATTAATTTCTTTGCCTCTGATTCATGCGGTGATCCAACAACAATCGCGGCTGCGAAAGTTTGAATGAGTTGTAGGCTGTCTGGGATAGGCCCAACATAATCCACCCCAGGAATATTGACTAACTCGCTACTTGGTTGAACGGCAATGTTTGCGTTTTTAGCAGCCAGTATTGCTGTGGCATCAGATCCACGCTCTGTCACTTGAACAGAGATTTTGTTCGCAACGCCAAGCCGAGGAAATACATCTTGAACTAAATAAATTCCACTCGTGCTACCAGGCACAACAATCTTCTTTGCCTGTACTAAGCTGTCCGTAAAGCTCTTAACGGTGGAGATGTTGGGCCTTGGGTTGCCAGAGGGTATTGCAAGTCCGAGTGGCGCTTGCGCTAAATCCACATCGGAGCCCGCAAGAATTCTTTTTTGTTCCACTAGTTCGGCGAGACCCTCTCGAGACAGAATCACCACGTCAGCAGTGACTCCCGTCGCCAATTGAGCTTTAATGGTCTTGGATCCTGAGCCTTGCGATGCACCTGACTTGGTAACTACCTTAATGCCAGTAGTCTTCTCAAACTCGGGAAGCATTTGCTTGTAAGGCCCACTAAAGCCTCCCGAGATGATGACTTCAAGCTGTGCCATGGCTGGTGCAGAGAAAAAAAGGGTACTGAGGCATAAGAGAAAATATTTCATGAGTGAAGTTCATTTATTGAGTTCTTACAAATTTCTGGGCGCGTTTACCAGTATCCACTTCAGTGGTGTAGACGCTGC
Organism: Polynucleobacter tropicus; assembly: GCF_013307225.1. NCBI lineage: Bacteria > Pseudomonadati > Pseudomonadota > Betaproteobacteria > Burkholderiales > Burkholderiaceae > Polynucleobacter > Polynucleobacter tropicus. Next base: position 517,703 of record NZ_CP028942.1, read on the forward strand.
CATCCGAATCAACGGCGATGTTGTGCACCCAATGAAATTGACCGGCATTACGACCATTTCTGCCAAATGAACCTACTTTTTGCCCGGTCTCACGAACTAGCACAGTGACTTCATTATTTGTGCCGTCGGCAATCAGAATGTATTTCTGACTAGCATCGGATGGAATGAGATCCCATACTGATCCCGAACCCTTAGTTTCAGTTTCAAAAGCCATCTCACGAATGAACTTGCCATTTTTTTCAAATACCTGAATACGATTGTTGGCGCGATCGCAGACAAATAAGGTGTTGTCCTTCATCAGGCGAACACAATGTACAGGATTCGCGAACTGAGAAGAGCTTGGATTAAAGTTCGCCATTTTTTCATCGCTAGGTACATTTCCATAGGCGCCCCAATGTCGTTTGTAGGCGCCAGTATTGGAATCAAAGACAATGACGCGTTTATTTAGATAGCCATCAGCAATATAAATTTCATTAGCTACAGGGTCTACGTTCATGTGCGCAGGACGACCCAATTGAGTGGTGTCATTACTACCTAAGCTTGCACCAGGTGATCCAATTTGTAGCAGGAATTTACCTTGCTGGGTAAATTTCAAAATCATGTGATCGGATTGATCGTTGCCCCCGAGCCAAACATAGCCATTTGGATCTATATAAATGCCATGTTCATTTTTGGGCCAGTTATATCCAGAACCAGGACCGCCCCATGCCTGTAATAAATTACCTTGTTTATCAAATTCCAAAACAGGTGGTGCTGGTACGCAGCACTTTGATCTTTTGGGATTTAATGTCGCCCCTTTTTCATCATCGGTAATTGTTCCAGGGCGATGAATAATCCAGATGTGATCATTTTTGTCTGTAGCGACACCAGCAACCTGGCCTAAGATCCAATTATTTGGCAAAGCTTTTGGCCATGATGCATCCACTTTGTACTGTGGAGCTTTAGATGCCGGAGTATTTTGAGCAAGAGCAGAGAATCCAGTGAATAAGAAAGCAAATACAGCAATGCAATGAGCAATACGTTTCATGCCATTCTCCTTATCGGCTGGCGGGTTTTGATAGGTAATTCAATGACTGTGCTTCGCTCTTGAGTGGCGTCACCTTATCTGGGTCAAAGCGAATCATGAGGTAGTTGATGTGATCTGGAATCTCAGTAAACCAGTGACCAGTTCCTGCTGGAATAACCACAACATCACCAGGCTGAAGTTTTCTTGATATGCCATTTTGAATTTCGCTGCTATTGTTTCCTGGACCATTAAATTCAACAACGGTTCTCTGGGTAGCAGGTCTACGTTGACGATTGGTGATGTCAGGACCGAGCACGAGCGTGCCTGATCCAGAGATAATGTGATAGACCTCGCTGATTTGATCATGTTCGGCAACAGAGTCTGGGTTTGGTGCATCTAGTTTGCCGCGATAGACCATGCCAATGCCTACTCGTGCTTTGCCAATATCAATATCACGAACTTGTTGATCAATATGGCCTTCTTGAATTGCTTTTTTGGTGTACGCATTTAGTTCATCAACTGGTATGAACGTGCCGGGACACATATAGCAAGTTGGTTGTGGATCCGTTGGATTCACTTTTGCTTGCGCAAAGATCAGGCTAGAAATAAATAGCAATGCGATACCGATAAGGTATTTCATGTTGTCTCCTAGTTTTTGTAATAGTTTTGGAAAGCTTACATTGAAACTTTCCCTCAAATTCAAAAACACTGGGTTATCCCCTAGGGAGGGATTGGATTGGGTGGGTCAGCGCCCAACCAAAGAGGTCCGAACAAGTTCCAAAGCCCATATGTACGCTAGCTTAGGCATCTTTCTAAACTTACTGATAAGCTTGCTATTGAGACATAAAACCATGAAAACGGTTCAATAATTAAAAGTATTCACAAAAAGGAGTGGTTCGTGAATAAACAAACTTCAGCAGTGGATAAAGAAGCGGCGGTAGCTGGCATTACTCAGGTGCTGTCCAAGTTCACATCCTATATTGGCAAGCGACTGCCGACGGATGTCACAACGAAATTAGGGGAGTTACGCAGCAAGGAAGTGAACTTCTTAGCAAAAGAAGTTTTCGATTCCATGCGTGAAAACCAAGAGCTGGCAGACAAGCTGGATCGCCCGAGTTGCCAGGATACTGGCGTCATTCAGTACTTCTTACAAGCGGGCTCAAACTTTCCACTTTTGGGTGAATTAGAAGATATTTTGCTCAATGCCACTAAGGGCGCTACTAAAGAAGGCCCATTGCGTCACAACGCAGTGGAAACCTTTGACGAGAAAAATACCGGAACTAATACAGGATCAAAGATTCCATGGTTGGATTGGGAAATTATTCCTGGTGCTGATTACTGCATCGTAGATGTCTATATGGCGGGCGGTGGCTGCACTTTGCCTGGTGCTGCAAAGGTATTAATGCCAGGTCAAGGATATGAGGGTGTAGCGGAGTTTGTATTTGATGTCATCACCTCGCGAGGTGTGAATGCATGTCCTCCATTGTTGGTTGGAGTGGGTGTATCTACTTCGGCAGAAACCGCAGCGCGTCTCTCCAAGAAAGCAATCTTGCGTCCAGTGACATCTAGTCACCCGAATGAGAATGCGGCGATGATGGAAGAGTTGCTGACTGAAGGTTTAAATGAGCTAGGACTTGGGCCACAAGGATTAACTGGCGCAAACAGCGTGATGGGTGTCAATATTGAATCCTCAGCGCGTCATCCATCTACGATCGGAGTGGCGGTATCTACAGGCTGTTGGGCACACCGTCGCGGCAAGATCAAGATTAATGCCGATATGTCTTATGAAGTCATTTCTCATGAAGGATTCAAGCTGTGAAGAAGATTCTACAAACGCCTATTAAAGACGAAGATTTAGAGGCTCTCAATATTGGTGATGTGGTCTATCTCACGGGTACATTAGTGACATGTCGAGATGTGGCGCACCGTCGTTTAATTGAACTGGGTCGTGAACTGCCTGTAAACCTAAAGGGTGGCGCGATATTTCATGCGGGACCAATTGTTCGCCAGAAAGAAGATGGCGAATACGAGATGGTATCGATTGGACCAACTACCTCCATGCGCATGGAAAAGTTTGAAAAAGAATTTATCAAACAAACTGGCGTGAAGTTAATTGTCGGTAAAGGCGGCATGGGCATTGAGACTCAAGAGGGCTGCGCGGAGAATAAAGCCGTACACGCAATTTTCCCAGGCGGTTGCGCCGTGTTGGCTGCAACTAAGGTGGAAAAGATTGAGGATGCCCAATGGAAAGATTTGGGAATGCCTGAAACTCTATGGGTAAACCGTGTAAAAGAGTTTGGCCCCTTAATCATCTCGATTGATACAAAAGGCAAGAACTTGATTGAAGAAAACAAAAAAGTCTTCAATGCTAAGAAGGGTCCAATTCTCAGCAAGATTAATGAAAAGATTCGTTTCATTAAGTAAGGCTGCTATCTAAAAGTAGGAGTCAGAAAGCAAAAAAGCCAACCTTTCGGTTGGCTTTTTTATCGCCTCTATTGGCGAGTATTGCTTAGTTACCAGAATTCTTGCCAGCGTTGTAACCAGCGTTGTATTCAGAAGCTTGATTCTTTTTGTAAGCGTCATAAGCATAGCCTGAAGCTGCGCCAACCGCTGCGCCACCAACTGCGCCCCAAATTGGGTTGCCATGGAAAATCGCCGCGCCAACGCCACCTGCAACCGCGCCAATTGAAGCGCCAGACAAAGTGCGTTGTTCTGTATTGCTCATATTGGAGCAGCCAGCAATGGCTACGGTAGCAGCTGTGATTGCAATAATTTTTTTCATGATCGTATTCCGTTTAGGTAATAAGGTAATTTATTTAGAGATTACTTCTTGGCGCAAGGGAAGCGCATAGACAGGAAGCTCAGGAATGTGCCAGCAGCTGGATCATTTGCCAACATTGGAGCTGTCTGTGAAATAAACTGAACGTAATCCGCAATCACTTCATCACGCTTTGGCGCTGGTTGCTTTACGCAAATTGTGTTCTTTGCACGTTGTGGATGACGAGTAGCCAAATAGGTGTCGTAAATTGCGGTAGTGTAGCCAATGCAGTAGCTGCGAGAGTCTGGACTAGCTGGTAATTTGCAGTGGTTAACCAATTCTTGTGCGCTTAATACAGGAATCTTTTGATCAGCGTTAGCGTTGAATGTGAGTGCGGCAGCACAAATAGCTGAAGCGGCTGCTAGGGTAAATGAGAGTTTTTTCATGGATTTTCCTCTATAAAGTGTGGTTAAAATCTTATCACGAGCAGGGTTTGTAGCAACAAAAAACCAACGCTTTATCGATTGCTTCTCACCGAATTTATTAGGGATAGTATGAAACCATCAAAAAAACAGTTAGCCCCGCGTTTGTTAGCCTCATTGCTTTCAATTGCAGTAATGGCGCCAATGTCGCCTACTTATGTATTTGCGCAACCTGCTAGCCAAAGCAATGCGCCTCTTTCCCAACAGCAATTAAGCGCCCTGGTGGCGCCAATTGCTTTGTATCCAGATCCTTTGGTGTCGCAAATATTGATGGCCTCTACTTATCCTTTGGAAGTAGGCGAAGCTGCCACTTGGCAGAAACAAAATTCTCGTTTGACAGGTTCTGCGTTAGATAATGCTTTGCAATCTCAGTCTTGGGATCCGAGCGTTAAATCTTTAGTGAGCTTTCCACAAGCCTTGCAAATGATGGGCTCAGATCTCAGTTGGACACAAAAGTTGGGCGATGCGGTTTTGTCTCAGCAGTCTGATGTCATGGCTGCTATCCAAGCAATGCGCACAAAAGCAAAGCAAGCGGGTAACCTAAGCTCCACACCGCAACAAACAGTTAGTACTTCTGGTCAGACGATCATTATTCAGCCTGCAAATCCACAAGTGGTTTATGTGCCAACTTATAACCCCTCAGTGGTTTATGGTCCATGGCCTTACCCGGCTTATCCGCCGCCACCTCCTTACTATCCTCCTGGATATGTAGCGGGTACAGCTTTGCTCTCATTTGGTGTTGGCATGGCAGTAGGTGCAGCCATGTTTGGTGGCATGCACTGGGGTGGCGGCGGTTCTATTACCGTCAACAACAACACATTTAACAACTTCAATAGAACGACTGCAAATGGAAACTACCGTGCAGGCTCATTTGCCTCTGGAGATAAGTGGCAATTCAATCCTCAGCATCGCGGCAATGTGCCTTACTCAAACTCTGCTTTACAGAATAAGTATGGCAAGTTGAGTGGTCAAGCCTCTAATCAGGAGCGCAATCAAGAACGACAACAGCTTCAACAGAATCTCAATAAGAATGGTTTAAGTGGTGAGCGCAGTGGCGCGGAAAACCGTGAACCAAATAGAGATCCTTCAAGATCGGGTGGCAATCGCAATGAGCGGGAAGCTCCACGTGAAAATACTCGTGAGCCTCAGCGTGAACCGGAGAGATTTGGTGGCGAGCGTGAGGGTGGTGGCGAGCGCATGGGTGGCTTTAGAAGATGAGCTCAGATAAAAGCAGATAAACATCTGCGGTGGAGCTAAAAACCTTCACCCGAAACGGTGGAGGTTTTTTTATTGCTTCAATTGAGCAGCAATACGTCTAGTCAACTTGGGTGGACTAGAGTCAATATGAAAGCGGTGGCGCTCTTCTTGCATGGCTAAGTCATCAGCCGTGAATCGATCAAATCGCCTTAGGTAATCTGCCCAAGTTTCAAAGACAAAATATTCCAGAAATTTTCCAGCGTGCTCGGCATCTTCAAACAAGCTCCATGAGAGCGCCCCTTGCTTTAATCGCGAGCGTCTTGTTTTCCCCATTAGTTTTCTGAAAAGCTCTGCCTGTTCATGATGAATTTGATATTCGACAGAGATCATGACGGGGCCTTCATCGAGATCTATATCTCTAGAGGGGTGAGGGCGCTCAATCGGACATACTGGACTCAGATCTTCTGCTTCGTGTCCATGAATGCGATGCTTGCGTATTAATAGCAAGGCGATGATGCCAAAAATAGCGCTGGCGATAACACCTGTAGTTACATCGGTGGAGTTGGTGATCTTGCCCCAAACGAATGCCCCTAATGCGCTACCTCCCATAAGACTCATTTGGTAGAAGGACATGCCACGCGCGCGAATCCAGTTTGGCAATGAGAGTTGTGATGAAGTACTTAAGGTATTGCCAACACTAAACCACGACATACCACTCAATATCATGATGGGTGCCGCATACCAAAGGTTGGGTGCTAGAACCACACCTGCGGAGCTGATAGAAAGAAAAATAATTCCATAGCTCGCCATTTGTTGTGGTGTGAATTTATCCCTTAAGTAATGCAGTTGTGACCCAATGACAATTGCTCCAAAACCAAGGCAAGAAAGCAGTAGGGTAAAAGTATTCGCATCGCCATTGAAATGAGACTTTGCGATCACCGGCAGCAGGGCTAGCAAGCTAGAGGATTGCATGTAAAACAAGAACGAACGAATCAAAATCGAGCGCATCGGTTTTGATTGGCGAATATATTGCGCACCGACGCGCATGGCGCCAAAGAATCGTTCGCCTGGTAAGGTTGAGATGTAACTCTCATTCTTCCAGCGCAAGACAATGACGCTCATGGCTAAAGACAAAACCATATTCAGCGCAAATACATACTCCGTACCAATGCCTGCGATGATGAATCCAGCAATCAAAGGCCCCAGAATGCGTGAAGCATTCATGGCGATGGAATTTAAGCCTAGAGCCAAGTGAAGGGTGTCGCGAGGAACCAGATCAGGAACAATCGCTGCATATACAGGCCAACGCATTGCTAGGCCAACCCCATTAATAAATGTCAGCAGTAGTAAAAAGATTGGGTCTAGGAGATTAAACACCGAAGACAAAAACAATAGAGTGGCATTGATGGCAAGCCAGGCTTGTGTAAACACGAGGAAATGCTTACGATTCAGAATATCGGCAAGGGCTCCGCTAGGTAGACCAAATAGAAGGACAGGTAAGTTGGCCGCAGTTTGAACTAGGGCAATCAAGGTTGCCGAGTTCGTTAAGGATGTCATCATCCAGGCGGCAGCAACATCGTTGGTATACATGCACACATTGGCTACTAGCCATGTGGTCCAGAGTGCTCGAAAAACTGGAATTCTGAGAGGCGCCAACCAAACAGGTAATTTGGATGGCGGAAGGGAATGCATGCTCATTACCCAATTATTACTCAGAGTGTTATTTGTTGTCTAAGGAGATGAGGATGGGGTCGAAGCCCCAATTGACCTAGTAATTCCATGGAAGATAAAGATTGCGAAGAAGATTAATCCCAGAGTCCAGTGCGTTATTCCACTACCTTGATGAAGTTCTTCTGGGCCGTAGTAAAGGAGCATTGCCGTAATAATCAGAATTGCCAAGAAAATTAGCTGTGAGATTCCGCTGATCAGATTTTTCTTGGCCTTAAGGCCGGCCTTGATATGAAAGGGCAGTACTGTACCAAATGCAATTAAAGCAATTGCCGCAGAAACGCCATGCATGATGAGCACTGTTCTATCGCCAAGCAGCGCGCGTGAAATGTGAAACTCATGGCCGAGTAAAAAAGCGATGCCTGATAAGGAGCAAACGCATAGAACGCTAATCGTGAACCAACGTTGCCAGTTTGGCATCTTACCTAAGCCATGTTTCTTCATAGAGCAATCCCAATAGCTTGCGCTGAATGCTTCTGAAAACAGGGGTGGGCATTATCTTTGCTAATAGCAAAGACCTTTGTTAGGGCATCTGCATAAATGCATTCAGGTGCAATGACTGTATAAGACTCGGTAAATTCAATTTGCTCCATCGTTTGGGGGTTAACGATATGCCCTTGATTGGGTCTGGAGTTATCGCGGTAGTAGAGTCCACTACTAGCCATAGCGCCATTCTCGAGTGACCCCAGCGAAATTAATTCACTGGGATTGCTAGGGTTGCGTACTTGAATTTTCTGAGAGGTATTTCCAAAAACCCGTAAATCACCGCCAGCATTTACATAGCCAGTTGTAACTCCGCATTCTTGTAGCGCCTCGACTGCTTTGTCGACAGCAAATCCTTTGGCAATACCACCAAGATCTAGGGTAAGCGGGGTAATTGAAGAGACTAGATTCGGCTCAGTGAGCACGAGATCCATGATGCTATCGCAGGATATACCCACGCGTTCGGAGTGCTTTGGCAGTAAACCGGAGTCAACTAACTTTCTGCCAACGCCACAGTCAAATATGCCATTTGTGCTTTCACATAATTCCTTGGCGATGTGAAGAACTTGATAAGTCCACTCATGCACTTTAATTTGCTCTAAGTGAGCACGAGCATTGATTTGGGATAGTTCGCTATTAGGGTTATGAAACACCATTAAGTCTTGAATTAATTGAATAGCTGCAAATGCCTGATCAATCGCTTTATCAGTATCGGCGGAGATCTCAACATAAGTCCCCAAGAGTGGTTTGCAACGAATCATTTGGACTTAGGTTTCAATGCTAATTCGTACATCACCATTACTCTCTTGACGCCATCAGTTAAGTGCTTGCAAGAGAGGGTTGCACCAGAAATATTCTGAATATCCTTCTTGAGTTTCAAAGGATCTTCCGCAGTTTTGCCAACAAATTGCTTGCGCCAACTATCTTCAGCTACTTCGTAACCATATGACTCAACATATTCCATAATCTCGATGCCTTGCACTGTGCCGTTTGGGGCAATGCCAACTGCGTAAGTAATCATTTCATGTTTGCCAACCACTTCATCTACGATGAAATAGCTTCCATCGGCTGCTTTCCAGGTTCTGTCGCCTTTAAAAGGGTGTCTCACACTGGAGGCTGATTGCATTTTGTCCTGGATATCCTCGCTTAATACGATGGGGTATTTGGTAAATTGCTTATTAGGAAAGATCAATTTCTGCGCTTGTTCGGCGGAGACGTAAATCTTTGCGTGTGCATAGATGGGTGCGCCCACTAGAGTAATGCCTGTGATTGCAATAAGCGGATTGGGATTCCATTTCATAGGATTGATCTTTATTAATGTGACAAGAATTCATTCGCCTCATAACAAAGCGTTTGTATTTCTTTATTGCTAGATTTCGCATTGGATAAGGCGTCAAACATCATCAACGCTCTTTCTCTTGCGGTAGGACATTGTGTAGTTTGAAACTTCAATAGATAGGTCATCGCACCAATCAGTAGATTCTGAATTTCCATGACATTTCTCCAGGAATAAAATTGGATGAACCTTAGTTCAGTGGGAATCCCACTTTGACAATGAATTCATTTTTGGTGTGGCCATCCCAGACACGGTTGCCCCAACAATCGCCCGCACCAGTGTTGTGACATGTGCCGCCAGGTAGTTGATAGCGCCAAGCTACTGTTACCCACCAATCCTTTTCTGCATAGTGGACATTAGGGCCTACAAAGATGGCATTTTGCGTAGGGCTTTGCCACATATAGCCGTAAAAGTCATTATGGAAACGAGCCTCAAGGCCTGCTGAGAGCTTGGGTATAAAGCGATAGCTTGCGCCCACAAGAAGATCGACTTGAGATTCTTGTAATAAGAAACCATTGGATTTCAGTTGTTCTTGTTCAGCGACTATATTTGCGGCCAGTATTAATCGATCATCGATAAAGTTTGATTGCAAGAGCAGTCGGTACTCGAGCGCATTTGCATTGCGACCTACGGTAGGTTCGAAGTACACACCAACACCAATGGGAGAAGTGATTGGGTCGGCAATTCTGTAAATGGCTTCAAGCGATCCACCATCTAATCCTGTTTGACTATAGCTAGAGGCGCCAGAGGAGGTTACCCATTGCGGAACTCCAGCACCAGCCGTACATGGCGTAGCACCACATAAATCTGGGTTCAGGTAATTATTTTTGGCAGTGACTTTATAGGCGTTTAAATAACCAGCGAGTTGAAAGTCGTCGGTAACGCCATATTCAATTTCTGTTCTCGAATACCAAGACTGATATGTTCCAGTTGCCTGTCCCTGATTTAACTGTAGACGTTGCTCAAATTCTGCTTTTCCCTTGGGTTGAAGATCGAGCGTGTAGATCCAGCCGAAATTGCCTTCACCTGCCTGAGCCATGGAGAAGTGGAATAGGGTTGCTAAGACTAGGGCGAAGAAAAGTAGGCTTTTAGCGCCTAATTTTGTGGTTTTCATATTGCTACACTTAATATTAATGAGAATCGTTATCATTAATATACCACAAATGAGAATTATTCCTATTTAAAATAAGAAGAAGTCAGCCAACACCCATAAAGGCGTTGAAACACATTCAATTATTTGATGAACTTAATTCCGAATTAGTTCTAGTGAATCTGGGTGTCTAACTAAGAGACCTTCTTTTTCTAGAGTGGAGATGGCACGGTAGAGTGCTTCATGCGTTACGCCAATTTCTGATGCCATAGATTTCAAATCCGATTGCAGGTGAAGGGTGCCCGCTTTGCCATCAGTTTCAATAAGATGAATAAGTTTACTTTTGATGTCTTTCATACCTAGACGCTCAGACTGCGTTCGCAGGCGCATGATTTCTTTACTGAGCAATTGAACCCACTTCAATGAGAAGTTGCTATCCATTAGCGCCTTTCTCAATGAATGAATTGGTAAAGTGATGGACAACCCAGAGTGGGTCGCAATGGCATCACAGTGATAAACATCGGTTAGCAGACTGGCTTCACTTACAAACCCACCCTTACATCTTTGTAGGGTGATAGGTTCGCCGTGTTTATTTGCCCTTGTCAAAATAACCTCGCCTGAAACGATGAAGAACATGTAATCCGGCTTTTTCCCTTGGTGAAAAAGATGATCACCTTTATTAAATGAGCGACTGTGGCACTCGCTTAATAGCTCTTTTGGAAGAAGGTTCTTTAGAAGATCGGGTATGTACAGGTCCATATGATTTAGATCATACGCCCTTTGGCAATTTTGGCTAATAATAAAAACGTAGAAATCAATAGGAGGTTTATATGAAATGCAATGTTGGTGGTATCGATCGTGTTTTGCGTATTGCTGTTGGTTTAGTCTTGGTTGCCTTGGCGGCAAGCAATGTGATTGGCATATGGGGTTGGGTCGGAATCGTTCCGCTTGCAACAGGCCTATTTAGATTCTGTCCTTTGTATCCAGTCTTGGGAATTAATTCTTGCGGTACTGGTACCGGATCTAGTTGTGGCGGCGGCGGTTGCTGCAAATAATTGCTTAATGGAGAGCCTAAATGCCAAAAGACTATAAACAAATTACCCGTGATATTTCTTCATCTTTGGTCAAGTTGAGAGCTGAGGCTCCAGAGGTCATGAAGGGGTTTAGTGATTTAGCAGCTGCCGCAACGAAAGATGGGGTTTTGGATAAAAAGACCAAGGAGCTAATTGCTTTGGCATTAGGTGTGGCCGCAAGATGCGACGGTTGTTTGGGATTTCATACTCAGGCTTTAGCAAAATTAGGGGCTAGCAAACAAGAGGTTGTTGAAACCTTGGGAATGGCAATTTATATGGGTGGCGGACCATCACTCATGTATGCAGCAGATGCGATGAGCGCCTTTGAGCAGGCGCAAGGAGTTCAATAATGAATATGACCCACTATATGGAGTTGCTTGCTGTTAATCAGCCTTGGAACTTAATCATCTTTATGGCGATACCGGTTGTATTGGCTGAGACATTGGCAATAACTGAGTTGTATTTATTGTTTACTCGAAAGTTCGGTGGTGCGATTTACTATCTAAATCGCTTTGCTGGAGCAGTAGTGGGTCTCTATTTCATTGGCATCATTTACTACATCATTAGTAATGCAATCATCCCAATCACCAAGGCAGGTGAGTGGCGTACTGCGATTGATATAGTTGCTGTCGGTAGTTACGTCATTGCAGGATTACCTTTGGTATGGATTTCATTGCAAGAACTTGGCTTAGTCAACAAGGCTTTAGATCAAATGAGTAAGCTCAAGATTCATGCTATTTGTGTAGCTTTGTTCTTGGTATTTGGTCATATTGCGATGATTGCTGGCATGCTTGATCCTGGACTGCTTGGTTATCAAAACCCTCATCAGATGATGGGTAATGGTCAAGAAGTGCCTATGAAAGAAATGCCGATGGGCAATGCAGCACATATGCACTAATAATGCACTGTAGGCATTGAGCTAGAGAAAACGACAAAAATAGTAAAACCAAGAGAATTGGGTTTAGAATTCGCCTCATGTTGCTGCGTCGTAAAACATTCCCGTTATTGCTGTGCCTTTTCCTGATTGCATTTAAGGTCGCAGCCTCCAGTATCTTTGTTCAGGCCGCCATTGAACGCGCGGAATTAGCAGGCGATTACAGCAGTATCGTTGCTATGCAAATGAATCCAGAGACTAGCGATACATCGGATGACAATGGTAAGGTGCACACCATGAACTTGATGAGCCATGTCACAGCCAATATCTCAAATTCTGAAATCGCTATTTGCCAGCCTCAGGTAAGATCTATTCAGTATTTCGTAGCTGACAAAGTACTTCTCACTCAAAATTTCCCAGACGCGGAATTTAAACCTCCCAAAATAAATACCTAAATCCATTTAGGCTGACGAGCTCAGAGGCTGAGTCCGTATTCATGTTGTTGCGCCATGTAAGTGTGGCCATGTTTGGGAAATATATCCATGTTTAAATTCGTAAAAGTGTTGTCATTGGCATTACTCGTTTTGTTAGCTTCTGCTTGCAGTAGTGTGAAATTAGATGACAGCAACTCTGTTGCTACAGTCAATGCAGGTGGGTCATCAGGGTATGACCCTATTAGCGATCCAAAGTCTAGCGTCTATGGCAAACGATCGATTTATTTTGAGTTCGATAGTTACACCATTGATCCTAAATATGCTTCAGTGATTTCAGCGCATGCGGGATATCTGAAGGCGTTTCAAAAGCAAAAAGCTTCTGTCATTATTCAAGGCAATACGGATGATAGGGGTACCGCAGAGTATAACTTAGCATTGGGACAGCGCCGTTCAGAAGCAGTCAAAAAGGCTCTCATGAATCAAGGTGTTAGCGAATCTCAGCTTGAGGCTGTGAGCTTCGGTAAAGAAAAGCCTGTAAATCCGGCACAAACTGAAGCAGCGTTTAAAGAGAATCGGCGCGCTGATTTCGTCTATCAATAGGCGAACGGAGACTGCAAATGAAAAAGTTATACATATTCAGTTGTGTAGGGCTAATGATGCTTACCGCTTGTGCGAGCAACCCAATAGCAAATAATCTAGTTCAAGTTGCTAAGGCACCAACACCCATTCATTCTGAATCGGTTTCAAAGCGCCTCAACGCTTGTATTGTTCGTAGCAATCAAAGTGCTGATGCTTTGTTGGTGGACAGCCAGATTATTGCTGTTACCAGAAACAATCCTCATGCCAAAAGCTTATTTAGCTCACCCGATAAGTTAACTGACCAACAAGCTCAGGCATTAACGAACTATTTGGCTGAAGCAAATGCCTGTAGGCCAATTGCTCTTGAGGGCGTCAACCCAGAAATGACGGCTGTCTATCAGGATTTCTTCAAGCGTATAGATGCTGTGTATGCGGATTTGATTGCCAGAAAAATCACTATTGGTGTAGCTAATCAAGAGCGGCAGCTGCTGATACAAGATGCGCATCTCAAGCGCGTTGCCATTCAGACAAAAAGCAAATAAGGAGGCGAGCAATGCCAAGATACAAATTCGCCTGCCGATCTTGCAAGTTTGAGTGCGTTAGCAGCATAGGTAAAGAGGTTGGGCCATATTCTTCAAAAGTGGCAATGGTTTGTAAGAGCTGTTCCACTATTGATGAATACACTTTGGCGCTTCCCGGAAGCATCAATTCTGAAATCAGCAAAATACCTGTTTGTAAGCATTGCTCATCAAGCGCCCACTTAATAGAGTGGGATGGCTTGACGTGTCCGCATTGCAATAAGAGCATGAGGGCCTTGGGCGCGGATATCGATGCAGAGAAACCATATAAGCATTGGTAGGGGTATGATCAACTCATATGACAAATGCGAACTCTCAAAAAACGCCCGCTCAGTCTACTCAAGAGAGTGGGGCCGTAGAAAGCCAGAAAGAGCTTGCGACTGATCAGGTATCTAACGCACAGGATTCGAATAGAGCCAAAAAGGCGCTTAGCAAGCGAGAAATTATGGAGCAACTATCCCGTGAACGTTTCCCTTGGGATGAATGATCTAGCTTATCGGACATTATGGATTGGATGTCACCAATCTATTTACTTGCCCTGAGCTAAGAATAGAATGAAAGGATGAGTGACCGCATCCTGCATCAACCCTCAGATATTCAGCAATTGGCTTTGGCTGATTTGCAGTCGCTTTATCAACGATTTCAATCTTCCGAGCAAGGCTTAACCCAGGTTCAGTGGCGTAGCAACCTCAATCGGTACGGCAAGAACCAGTTACCTATTGAAACAGGGGAGTGGGTTGCATTACGTTTCTTGCGTAGTTTTCTTTCTCCGCTTTCGTTACTGCTGATAGCTCTTTCTATGCTTTCCTATCTAACAGGCGAGCATAGCGGTGCATTGATGATCGCCATCATGGTCTTTTTGTCCACAATTTTGACATTTACCCAAGAATACAAATCAAATAATGCTGCTAAAAAGCTAATTGCAATGGTTAGCGCAAAGACTCAGGTTATTCGTGATGGTGTCGAGCTTGAGGTTGATTTAAAAGATTTAGTGCCTGGAGATGTAGTTCATCTATCGGTTGGCGATATGATCCCGGCCGATGTGCGATTGATCAGCAGCAAAGATTTATTTATTAACCAAGCCTCTCTTACGGGCGAATCTCTGCCTACGGAAAAATTATCTACTTGCTTAAATTCGCAAATAAGTTCTCCCTATGATTGGAGCAATCTTGCATTTATGGGAAGTTATGTGGTTTCTGGAATGGGAAGTGCCTTAGTTGTTCGAACTGGGCAGGGAAGTTTCTTCGGTCAATTGGCACAGGAAACTACAAAGCAGGTAAAGCAATCTACTTTTGATAAAGGAATTAATCAATTTACTTGGCTCATGATTCGCATCATGTTATTCATGATTCCGACAGTCTTTTTGATCAATGGCTTGATCAAGGGCGATTGGATGGAGGCCGCGCTTTTTGCTATCGCCGTTGGCGTTGGGCTTGCTCCTGAAATGTTGCCAATGTTGGTTACAGTTAATTTAGCAAAAGGCGCAATCTCACTCTCAAAGAGAAAAGTCATCGTCAAGCGCTTAAATGCTGTCCAAAATTTGGGTGCAATGAATATTCTTTGCACGGATAAAACAGGAACATTGACGCAAAACGAGATTATTTTAGAAAAACATATTGATGTTGATGGTCAAGATAGCGTCCAAGTGCTCGACTACGCCTATCTCAATAGCCATTATCAAACAGGGCTTAAGAATTTAATGGATGTCGCCATCCTAAAACATGTCGATGTTCATGAAAAATTACATGATGACAATACCTATCAAAAGATAGATGAGATTCCATTTGATTTTGAGCGTCGACGCTTATCTGTGGTGGTGCGTAAAAATAATGAACGCGATATTTTGATTTGCAAAGGTGCAGTGGAGGAGATTTTTTCTTGTTGTCAGTACGCGGAAAGCAATGGGCAAAAAATCCCCTTAACACCAGAACATCTCGCCAATTTAAAAACGGTTGTTGCGGACCTCAATGAAGATGGCTTTCGGGTAATAGCAATCGCGGTGCGAGAAGATGCGGCATCACAAAAGCCCTATAGCACTACTGACGAGAGTGATTTAGTATTGTTGGGCTATGTCGCATTTTTAGATCCACCAAAAGAATCCGCTAAGGCTGCCATTGAATCCTTGCAAGCAAGCGGTGTGCAAATCAAAATTTTGACCGGTGATAATGAGATCATTAGCCGCAAGGTTTGTCATGAAGTGGGGCTGCCGATTCGTGATGTGATGTTGGGCGCAGAGGTAGATGCATTAAGTGATGAGCAACTCGCTGCTAGGGCAATGAATGTCCAAATCTTTGCGAAGATGACGCCTCAACAAAAGGCTAGGGTGATTCGCTTGCTGAGAGGTGAAGGCCGTGTGGTTGGCTATATGGGCGACGGCATTAATGATGGCCCAGCCTTAAAGACAGCCGATGTCAGCATCTCGGTAGATTCTGCGGTGGATATCGCAAAAGAATCGGCTGACATCATTTTGTTAGAGAAAAGCTTGCTGGTTATATATCAAGGCGTACTTGAAGGGCGGCGAGTTTTTGGCAATCTCATGAAGTATTTGAAGATGTCCGCTAGTTCCAATTTTGGCAACATGTTCAGCATGCTGGGTGCCAGCGCTTTATTACCCTTCCTACCAATGGCGCCAGTGCAAATACTGTTAAATAATTTGCTCTACGATTTCTCGCAAACTGCAGTACCTACGGATGCAGTCGATTCCGAGTACTTATCTCAACCGCGGGAATGGAATATAAAAGGATTGGCTCGTTTTATTTTTTGCATTGGCCCAATTAGTTCCATTTTTGACTACTTAACATTTGGATTGCTATGGTTTTATGTCAAAGCCAATTCTTTAGAGTTGTCACCCATATTTCAAACAGGTTGGTTTGTAGAATCTCTTTTATCCCAAACACTAATCGTCTATGTGATTCGTACAGGCAAGATCCCATTTATAGAGAGCAAGCCTAGCTTGCCTTTGGTTCTCATGACTTTATCCGTTTGCACGCTTGGCGTCTTTTTGCCCTATCTTGCTATTGGGCACTATTTTCAGATGGTGCCATTACCCGAAATATATTGGATTGGTCTTATTTTCTTGGTTCCCTGTTATTTAATTCTGACTCAGTTAGTTAAGACGTGGGTTATCAAGCATTCAGGAGTTCTATAGGCAGATGGGCGCGAATATCATTTAATTTAGCGCTTAGAGTAGGTAAAGACTGAAAAACGTTAGTTTTTACTAACTTTTTATTTTTTCTGCTTTTTTGGGCGGAGAAATGGAGCTAGAATTGATGCCCCTGACTAGATTTAAGTCACGTTTCAGATATACGGAACCGTTTAGAGACTGAAAGTTATCAAGATATGTTGTTCAAGAAATCTCAATCAATCAAATTTTTGCAACCCACAATGGAGTCCTTTGAGACTATTGTTGGTCCAGCTACTGAAGTGCATGGAAGATTAGTTGCTAATGAAAGCTTGCGCATTGATGGTAGCGTCATTGGAAACATCGAAGCGCGTCAAGGTAAGAATGTCAGCATTGCATTGGGGCGTACAGGCGTAGTGCAAGGTGATATTTATGCATTTAGGGTATTGGTTGCCGGCCGGGTAGAGGGAAATATTTATGCGGTTGAGCGAGTAGAACTACATGAAGGTGCTGAGGTTCGCGGCGATATTACTTACGGTCAGCTCGGCATTGAACATGGGGCTAAGTTGAATGGATTGATGATTTCTAGAAATGGCGAAGAGCCAGAGGGCATAGTTGATTCATCCGCAGTATTTCAGGCAAATTGGGCTAAGATAAAAAGTCGCTAAGAATAGTCTTTATTAGGTTTCAGTGTTTTAGCTAAAAGATAAGAATATATGGCCTTATTTAATTTGGGATCGTCCGCTCCTCAGTATATGGAGCAGGTATTGTTTGATGAAACGGTATATAAATTTTATCGACTACGTCATCAGTATGAAGATTTCCAAAGTTTTTGGCATGCAAAAACAAATTCTGGAGGCGTGGAAGTTCGTTTAGTGGATAGTCTATTGGCCAACGCAAGCAAGTATCCTAAAGACGAGTCATTGCGAGCGCAGCTCTCCGAGGCATGTTTAGAAATTGAAAAATATTGGAATAAGAAATTTGGCAGTAGTCCCGAGTCACTTCTTATTTTTAGTAACATCTACTCTCAGGCGGAAGAGGCGTTAATTAAGTCTGAAGCTCAGGCAGTTGATGCTAGGCAGTCTGACGCCCATATCAACACAGGCGCAAGAGTGGAAACCTGCATGAGAAATCTCTATAAATATGAGATCCAAATTCAACAATTAAAGCCAATACGTTTTGATGATCAAACAAAAATCCACTTTTATTTAGATGGCCTAAATGAAACGCTGAGCTCTAGCTACAAATATAGCGGTAGCGTACTCAAGGTCCTAGAGCAAGATTCCTACATACAAAATGAGGATGTGACTTGGGGTAGGTGGACTTTATTTCGCGATTCAACCGGTTACTCTGATGTTTGGATTGTCAAGATTCAGAATGGCAGGGCGGAAGTATTTAGTGCGGTAGAAAAACTAAATCAAGATACCTATAAGCTTGATGAGTCAATCAGAGGTATTCATTTTGATTCAGAGATATTTAAAGCGATTGATAAGACACAAGTCACTGCGTTTGATAATTCAGAATTTAATTTGAGCCCCCCAAGCTATTTTCAGATGCTTGCGATGCTAAACGTAACGGGGGAGAAGCCCTTTGAAAGTTGCTAAATATCTAGCAGCAATCAAAGGTTTTATGCGGAAGTATTTCTATGCTTCGGTATTACTCGTTATTTGAGTAATCAGAGCTTGATCCGTAGGATGGGGTAGATGAATAGGCAGGAGAGTGACTAGACTCAATTACTCTTAGCTCGCCGCTTAACTTTGCGCCCTTTTCAACGCTCATCTCCGCGTATTGTGTTAATCCAGTAATTTTTGCGCTAGATTTGATGTTGAGGTGATTGGTAACGTGTAAGCCTTGGGTTACTTCGCCACGAATCTCGACAACTTCCGCGTTAATTCTTCCATTCACAATTCCAGTGGTATCTACCAATACTTCTTTGGTATTGAGTTCGCCCTCAACGAGGCCTGCTACTACTGCCATTTCGGGAACTTCGAAAGTGCCTTTAACAACGACGCCTTCACCTACGAAAAGTGAGCCTTTTGGATTGTTGTCCATATTTTTTCCTAATTTGTTGATTTTGATAAATCATATCGCATTGGAGCGCAACCACATTTTTATTTTTAAAAGCCTTAATGCACAAATATAGTGCATTAATTGTCTGTATTTTGTGGTTTAGATTTAATTGGTGTTGGGGTGGCTAGCTCGGAAAACTGGTCCTTTAGTTTACTAAGAGAGATAATTTTTGATTCTATAAGTGGTAATTGGCGTTGCAGAGCCTGTAGTTTTTCTCGGTATGTGGCCTCAATTTCATCCAATTCTTTTCGAGTAATGACGCCACCCATCTCCTTGGTCATCTCAGGACTGAACCGAATTGCCACTCTAAAGCCAAGAAAATGTATCCCGATGCCAATAAAGATGAAGATGCTGAACGACAAAATAGCTAGCTTAATCAAGGTCCTACCCGTGATTTTTATTTGCTTCATTGTTGAAGTAGATCCTGAGATCCAGATCAGTTGCATCTGATTTTTACCTTTATTTACTAGCTAAGATTGCGGTAGTCGCAATTTTGGACATCTTTGCTTTAAAAGTAAAGTTAAGGTGCCAATTTAGGGGGATTGATCGCTATTTGATGCTAATATTGCGCAAAATAACAATATTTATAAGAAATTAGACAAATAACCCGCATCATGTTTCTTACCGCGCCACTTAACTATTAAATTTGGTTATGACCCAAACTCGTTTACCTGAAATTATTGGCTCTGCACTTAAAGCTGCTAGAGAAAAGAGGGGTATGGAGCGTGGCGAGTTGGCAACGCAATGCTGCCTTTCTAGCAAAATGATTTTGGAGTTAGAGGAGGGGGGCAGCAGCTCTTTCTACAATTTTCAACTCAAACTATCTACTGCAAAGCGAGTTGGGACGTTTCTAGGTTTGGCACCTACGGATTACCTTGAGCAACCAGTTGCAATAGTTGCGACGGTTACACCTGTTTCTGAAGTGGAAAATTCGTCAGATGCAAATGATGCACAAGCTTCGCAAGACAGTGTGTCAGTCAAGGATGATGCAAAGCCCGCGGAAATCAGCGCCCCGTCTAAGACGGTTGTTGATGAGGGCGAGCAGTTGGATGATTTAATTTATGAAAGCACCCACTCAGGAACATCGCTGCCTTATATCGCTGCGCGTTCGACACCATTTGCTTTTAAGAAGCTGGGGCTTGCATTAGGCATATTGATTGTCATGGGCGCACTCTATGGCGTAGGAAATAAATTTCAAGTTTCTAGTGCAGTCTTAGCATTCGTGGATAGTTTTGGGGCTAAGAAAGTAGAGCAGCAAGAGTCTCCTAGCGAGAGTGCATCGCAAGAACCGCAGCAAGCGGTCGCTGAAGATGGCGTTTCTGAGAAAGCTCCGGTAAAGCCTGAATTAGTTGCTAATGCAGCACCATCCCAGATTCAATGTCCGCAAGTGCGCGATGATCAGCTGCCAATTTATAAATCTCCCAACCCATCCAAATTGGGGGATGCGGTGAATATTAAAACCTTGGTGAAGCAATCTATATGTGTTGCCGATGGTCAGGGCAGAAACACTTCGGTGGATTTAGAGCCGAATACCGCCCATTCCTTTAGAGGGGTATCGCCCTTTGTTATCTCGGCGCAAGATTTGGACAATGTGGAAATGTATTATCAGGGTTGGAGGGTGAGACCTCCTAGTTCGGGATTGAAGCAAATGAAATTAGTCGAAGTTGCGATGCAGTGAAGTGACTTTTCTGAAGGTATTTCGGAGGTAGCTAGATGTTTGAATTCTCAAAAAAAGGCCCGATGGCCGATACGCAGTTAACTTATCAAACCACTGTTGGTACTGGGTCTTCTGTCACTGGAAACTTTACGCATCGAGGCAATATGTTGCTCTCTGGCCATCTCGTTGGAGATATCCATCAGGATGATGCTGCCCCAGATGCTGCTAATGGATTTACTGCAGTTATTGGCAAAACGGGTTTTTTAGAGGGTGATATTCATAGCGCTCACGCCATTATCATTGGCCGCATTAACGGCTCTGTACTTGCAAAAGGCAGGGTTGAGGTTTATCCAGGTGCAGTTGTTTGTGGCGATATTACGTATACACAAATTAACGTGCATCCTGACGCTAAGGTAAATGGCAACCTCAAATGCTTGCTTCCAGATACTTTAAATATTGCAGCGACTACAACCGAGGTCGATGATTTAGCTAGCAATGTTGTGTTGATGACAAAGGCTGAAGGCGCATAACTCCCCCTGGAGATATTGAGATGACGCAGATCCCCGAGAATCAGATTCACCATCTCAAAGAATCTTTAGAAGAGAACTCCTTTAAAAAAAGAGCTCCATGGATTTTATTGTTCGGTTTTCTGCTGTTAGTAATTGCGGGCGCATTAACTTATACCTACCACTATCGAGATCTTCCCAAGTGTCAAGACGAGAGAGTGCAAATATTGCTGAACCAAAATATCAGAAGTAATGAGGCTCTAATTCAGAATTCAAGAACTCTAGCTTTTGAGGGAATTAAAGAGATTTCGCAAAACAATGATCAGCGCTCTTGTCGCGCCAACCTAATCACCAGTCAAGGAAATTACCTTGTTACCTATCTAGTACAGAATGACTTGATTGAGAATAGTTGGATGAGCAAGTTCTTAGGCAAGGTTGAGTACTCTATTTCAATAGAAAAAATAGAGTCTGCTCAGTAAAGCATTAATGTCCGTTTGATTTTGCTTTTGATTGCCGAGAAATCACTACAGCAAAAACTTGCCAACAATGTAGAGCATCATAGTTGATACCACTATGTAAATCGCAGCCTTACCTAATGCTCTTTCAACACCCTTTTGAACAATCTTGTTCTGAATATTTTCATCGGCAACAATATTTTTAATATTCCAAAGATCTTTTCTAATGGTGTTTAGACTTTCCTCGGATTTGCGGTCTTTAGCTTGAATCGATTCGCTAATTTCAGTTAAGCGGAAGTTGATCGCCTTTAGTTCTGCGATGGCGTCGTCTAGATTGCCCATGGATGCTCCAAATCGGGGGTGAGGCTATGTATTGTCATTCGTGCCGTAAACGGGGTTTTAAAAGTTAAAGGAATTATGGCAAATTTCATAAGCTCGCCTGACATTTTTTATTAATTTTGTAAAAACGTTACAAATGAGCTAACTTTTGGTTTGGAATTGGGTTTTATTGAATTAATTTGCTTTATAGTGGTGCTAGACATAATTATGCCTTTATGTGTGGCATAACACTCAATAAATCTAACCGCAGCATGGAAATCAAAAGCCGATGATAGTGGCTCAAGTTAAAGCTTTAGCTAAATTTATTTTGAAGGGCGTCGCCCTATTGCTGGTTTTGCTGGTTTTGCTCTATGCAGCATTCAAGCTTTGGGAATATCAAGCGATAGAGACCAAGCGGGCGGAAAATGTTGCCATCCAAAACCGTTTGAAGAATCAGTTTGAAGATCTAACTAGAGATCAAGCATCTTATATCCCTTTGGTGGTTGGCGGCTCTTCATTGGATTACGTGCAGCAAGGTAATGGAGAATTCATTTTTTCGTATTTGCTAGGTTCTAATTACAAGCTTTATCAAGAGCTAATGGAAGATAGTGCTCAAATCATTTATGTGGGCAAGCAAATTCTGGGCTCTGGTTGCAAAAAGCAGGGGTGTAGCGATGGAGAGGCTGCGTTTGTGGTTGATCCTGAGAGTAGCAAATATTACGCAGCCATTAGTTATGGGGGAAAAGTTGAGTATTACGGCATTGAAGATGGTGCACTAGCTCCCGCAGCGTTTCAACAATGGCATGGTAGCCATGCTGCAGAGGGAGCTAAGTAATGTTGCTCACAAAACCATCATTTTTGAATAAATATTGCTTAAGTCTGATGCTGGCTCTATTTGTTATGCATGGGGTGCATGCTAAGTCAGACCATCAAGAGTCAACCCCAGCAAAAGCGGGTGCTCAAAAGGGCGCTCATAAATATAGCAATGATAAAGATATTGTGCTGCGTAAGAATGCGCAATCCACTTTATATCTTTTGTCTGGCTGGGGTAAGACGGAAGGGCCATTTGTTTGGTACACAGTATCGGCGCACTTCAACTCAGACCAATTGTCTCC
This sequence comes from Polynucleobacter tropicus, assembly GCF_013307225.1. Classification (NCBI taxonomy): domain Bacteria; kingdom Pseudomonadati; phylum Pseudomonadota; class Betaproteobacteria; order Burkholderiales; family Burkholderiaceae; genus Polynucleobacter; species Polynucleobacter tropicus. The sequence continues at coordinate 540,563 of NZ_CP028942.1, forward strand.
AAATGGGAAGCCATTTAATCTTTTTAGTTTAAGTGGCGCTCTTGATTGCAAAGAAAACCATTTCTTTTTCTATCGCACCTCATATATGTATTTTGATGTTAAGGCCAAGTCTTTGAATGAAGTCTTTTTCAAAAAAGCTAAATCTGACGTTATTTCAATAAATCCTGAGACCATAGAGTCAAGCGTTAAAGCAATCATCTGTAATGAGTGATTGCTGTCTGATTGGCGCACAGTGTTAAAGCAATTCCAGAATCTTTTTGAGCAGTTACAAAAACTTGCTCATCAATCTATGCAAGATGGCAGTGTTCTAGAGGCGGATGCAGATAGACAATTAACCCCTCTGCAGCGACACATTTTGCGAGAGCTATTGGAGGGTCGGCCAGCGCAACCCCAAATAGTGCGTGATGAGTTAACGGGCTTACTTGTTCGCTCGAGCTTGCTTGAGCGATTGGATCAGGCTTTGGGTGGCTCCAGTAGTCGAGATTCAATCTTGGCGCTGTGTTTCATTGACCTCGATGGATTTAAGCAAATTAATGATCAACATGGACATGCCATTGGTGATCAGGCGTTGAGCTTGGTGGGTCAGCGCTTGCAGAACTCAATTCGTTCGGATGATTTGCTGTGTCGCTGGGGCGGCGATGAATTCGTAGTGGTTTTGCAAAATATCGATCACCAAAAATCGGTTGAGCATTTGGCTGACCGTTTGTTAAATGCAATTTCTCATCCATTGAGATTAAGTGCTGATGAGCCACTCACATTATTCTTGGGCGCTAGCATTGGCGTGTCAATCCTTGCGCCCGGAGTCTTGCGTGAGAAGTTGGATGCGCTTGGATTAATTGAGAGCGCAGATCAGGCAATGTACAAGGCCAAAAGAGCAGGCAAAAACCGTATCGAAATTACTGCCTAGTTTCATAGTTGCACAAAACTATTGTTTGCGCAGATGCACGGGTGGAATGCGAAGGACGTCTCGATATTTTGCTACAGTACGTCGCGCGATAATGTAACCTTGTTCGCTTAATAGTTGCGCAATCTGGGTATCGGAAATGGGTTTCTTCGCAGATTCTTCCTCAACAATTTTTTTAATTAGCGCCTGTATTGCGGTGGACGAAATCCCCCCGCCTTTTTCTGTGCTGACTTGACTGCTAAAAAAGTATTTGAATTCAAAGATCCCTAAAGGGCATGCTAGGTATTTTTGGGTTGTAACTCTCGAAATAGTCGATTCATGCATTTCCAATTCTTCAGCAATTTCACGAAGAACTAAGGGTTTCATGCCGATTGCGCCCATCGAGAAAAATTGCTGCTGTCTCTCTACTATTGCTTGTGCCACCCTTTGAATTGTTTCTTCACGTTGAGCAATATTTTTTACTAGCCAACTGGCTTCCAGCATTTTTTGCTTTAGGGCGCCATCAATTTTCTTTTGCCCATTTTCTTTTAGGATCCTGGCGTATTCGTTGTTTAAAGTGAGGCGAGGTTTTGCATTGGGGTTTGATTCCACAATCCAGCGATTTTGTTTAATTTTGACGACGACATCCGGCAAAATCCATTGATCATTCTCGCGCTCAAATTGAGAGCCTGGATTGTGTTGCAATGTCCGAATGAGTTCGACGGCTTTGAGTACTTCTGCTTCAGATTTGCCGCTAGCCTGTTTAATTTTCTGCCAGTCCTTAGAGCCCACCTTTGATAAATGAGATGTAACAATTTCTTTTGCTAACTCCCATGCGGCAATATCAACTTTGACGTTTTCTAGAATGCGATCAATCTGAAGGGAAAGGCATTCTGCAAGATCACGAGCGCCAATTCCAGGTGGATCGAGTGTCTGTAACTTAGCTAGCGCTTTTTCAATGTGCTTGAATGAAGTATTTTCGGCTAGTTGGGATGCAATATCTGTGTGTATGGCCTTAAGGTCTTCTGGAAGGTAGCCGCGATCATCGAGACATCCGGCCATATAGGCAATTAAGGATTGCTCTTCTGGGTTGATATTCAGAAGATGAATTTGTTCATCCAAATATTCCAATAGGGTTTGCTTGTGAGCGACACGCTCATAGCGCTCCCCCCAATCTTCATCATCATCTTGGGAGATTTGACTGCCTCCCCAAGACTGTTGAGCAACCTCAACACGCTCATTGGATTGAGAGTGGTTGGATTCAATTTCGGGGTTGGGTTCAAATTCTAGTAGCGGGTTTTCTTCAGCCGCCTTGGCTAATTCTTGCTCCAACTCTGAGTTGGAGAGTTGCAAAAGCTTGATAGATTGCTGTAATTGCGGGGTAAGGCTTACCGTCTGGCTGACTCGGGTATTAAGTGAGATGGCCATAACTTACTGAATGCAAAAGAGGATTGGGAAAAAGCAGTGGTTCACAGAATGAGTGTAATTGCCAAACGAGGTCAGAAATGCTTTACCAGGAATCGAGAAGGGAAATTACCTCTGTAGTCTTTATCTTTGGCCATCCTGATGAATATTTTTTGTTTTATTGGGTAGACATTTTCAATCATATAAATAAAGTCTATATAAATCAATGATATAGATGGCTATTGGTACATAAATCTCTTTAGGAATGTATAAAATAGGTAATCAATTAGCAAGATTTGTCCGTTTACAGTTACCCTGTCACTAAAAAAGAGGAATTTCACATTATGGAATATCCTGTCATTACTGAGCATCGAATCCGAGGTGAGCGTTTCTACACCATTGAAAAAAGCAACAAAATTGCTTTTTACACGACCAACATTGCTGCTGCCCGTTATTGGGTGAAGCATGTGGTTGATGGCGAGAATGTATCTATCCCCCAAGTTGATTCCGTCGCTAAGGATGGTTAAGCCCCCTAAGGCATTACTTAGGCACCCAACCCAACACCCAATTTTCTAGAGTCTAGAATGGGCTTTAAGGCGACTCTTTAGCGCCTCCAAAACAGGAGGATTGGAAAGTTTTAAATGGCGTTTAGAGGGCTATAAACGCAGGATATCCGTATAATGACCCATTTAATGTGGGTTAGTTGCATGGGCCGCTTCCTTTTCCGAAATACCACTTTTGTTGTGCTTTTTGCCACATTTGGCAGTGGTTTTGCATTGGCTCAAGTAAACGAAGATATGGTTACCGTTATTGACGGTCGCCAATACAGTGTCTCTTATTACAAAAGCTCAATTAAATCTTTACCTCCTGACTGGAAAAAGGTTTGGATAATCACAAATCGAAAACAAGAAGCTGGCGCTGCACCCGAGCGAGTTCAATCCATCCGGCGGAATATTTTGTTTAATTGTGTTCGTAATACGTATTCCACTTTAGCTACCGTAAATTATTCTGAGCTCAATGCAATGGGTAAACCCAATTTGCAGACTGAGACTGGCTTCGAATTAAACGATGACCCTGTTCCGGAGGGCACTCCTATATCCATTATTTATTCACAAGTTTGCAGTTCTTAATTTATTGATATGAGATTTAATATTTTTCCACCCGAGGGGCTACAAAGCATTGAGCCCAAGTTTCATGTTGATACTCGATTGATTCAAAAAACAATTGAGCGTGAATTGCATAAAAAACCACTTGCTGGTTTGTATCCCATTGACGGTGTAGGGAGTGCAATTCCGGTAAGTCTGTTAGATGTTGCCAAGGGTTTGCTGGTGATGAAGCCTGAAACAAAGCCTGAAGGTGGCTTTACCAGTTTGATTGGCGGACAACGAATTGTGGTGATGTGCGGCGAAAGTGGCAAGATGCAGTTTTTAGCCACCAACTTGAGATTGAATGAAGAGGGCAATCTGGTGTGCCCTATGCCAGCAGATTTAATCTTGATTCAACGTCGTAAAGAATTTAGAACTCTTGGACCTGCGGATGACGATTTAAATTTTGTCCTTTGTTTGGGTGCTGGACAAGAATTGCTCACCAAGGTCATTGATATATCGGATCATGGCATCTTGCTAGATATTCGTCTGGGGGCTACGGAAGTAGAAGTGGGGCGCTATTGGCACTCCGGCTATTTTGAGCGCCTCAGATCTCGCTCCACCACTATTGACCTAGTCATTAAAAACGTTCGCCCAGGCGCAGACATTGATCGTATTCGGGCTGGGTGTGAGTTATATGAGCCTAAAAAGCAAACTCTTAAAGAGTTTGAAAGCACTCGCAGCGCAATTGAAAATGCCCGCGTGCAAGGTCGCCTAAATCGTTGGTACCTTGGAGCTAGCTGGCATGAGTAATTTATTTGTTCGCGAATTTGCGTAATCTCGGTTTGATATTGATATGAATTTCTTCGCGTCATTTACCACTGGAAAATTGATCATGATCGTGAGCTTGCTCATGTTCATTGCATTGATCTATTTTTTCATTCGTGATTTTTACGGAAAAGTGGTAGATGAAGTTAAGGAAAAACAAGCTAAACCAATAGAGCCAGTTGCTGTAGCAAGCCTTCAAAAAACACATCAACTTGAAGAGGTAATTAATCAAAAAATTGCCAACATGAAGTTGGATCTTATGGCAGAGCGTTTGCGCATTACTTCTACTGCTGAAGTCTTGAAGAACTTGGCGAATGAAAGGCATCTTCCTGAAACTCTGTATCAAATTTATTTTGAAACGCGTGCTTTTCCAAAAAAGAGTTTAGAGGCGCAACAGACAGATTTGGAGTGGCATGCACAAGCAGGGATCACCGATCTGAAGGTTGAGCCTATGCCGCTCGATGATGGGACTCAGATTTACTTTACCTTGCACAACTATCCATACAAGCTCACAGCAGTTAATCACCGATTTGCTAGGACTTATTTTGTTGAGTTGACCTTACGTGATGTGGATGATGTTCGATTGTTCGTAGTTAGGGTTAAAGCGAGCGAGACGAACGGTCGCGAGATTTTGGAGACCGCAATTATTGAAATGAAATCAGGCGATTGGATTGATGACATTGCAAGTTGCCGATTGCTGATGGATAAGCGGAAAACCGAAGTTCAGTTGATGGCTGAGCATCGTGAGGTGGAGTTATTAAAACAGCGGTTCATATTGAATCAGGGCGGCAATAAGTTTATTGCTAGCAAAGCTGATAGTGGCCTAAAGAAAAAGTAAAAATACCGTGTTAAAAATTCAGTTTCCTCGCACGCAAAAAGGTATTTACTTCTGGTTCTTAGCCTTTTCAAGCTTCTTGCTTTTTGTTTCTTTAGCCACTCTTTTGGCTGCGGCCGGCGAGTTGTCTAGCTCTTCTTCAGATTTAAAAAATTTGAAAGTGGTAATGCCGAATTTGGAAGAGTACGTTAGCTATCAGGCAATTGATTTTCGGCTCAACAATACTACGCTAAATACACGTCGATTAAAGCCGAGCGATATTCCAAAGTTGGCTGATGATGCGATTGTTCCGGTTAGCTTGGATGATGCTGTTAATCGCGCTTTCCAGTACTTCGCAGAATTTGAAAACAAGCGTTCTGGACCAATTCTTACTGTAACGCCGCCTAGCGTTGAGTCGGTGGAGTCTGGCTCTCCTGCTGATGCAGCAGGCGTAAAGCCCGGGGACCTCATTCTGTATGTTGGCTCTAATAAGATTGAGTCAGTGATGGGGTATTACCAGGCGCTAAATGAAAAGCTATCTTCAGAAATTAGCTTGAAATTGCAAAGAAATAAGCAGGGTACGATTTCGGTTGCAATGAAGAGCTTAAACCGTACCCCCATAACTGGAGGTAATAGTGGAATTACTTTTGCAATTCCACCTGAGGCGGTTTACTTAACTGAGCAAGATAGCAAACGTATGGCCGATCAATATCGTCGCGAAATGCTTCCTGCGATCTCCGTTGATTGGCGAACTGAAGCTGCTAATAATTTGATGCAAAGTGCTAAGCGCTTGAATTTAATTTCCAAGGGTGTGGTTGATCCAAGTGGGACGTCTTCTGCCAAGATTCGCGCTAAAGACGTGCTGAATTGGCAACATAAAAAAGTTTTGGAGTCTATTGATGCTTATTTTTCACAAAGAAGAAAAATTGAGAATAAAAACGCATTCTATCTAACTGGTATGGGCGATGCGGTTGTTGGTTTTGTTTGCAGCTTGGTAATTTTCGTAATTGCTGGGGCGTTGTATTGGTATCAACGTCGTATTGCGGGTAAAAAGTCATGAGCTCGCTAGAGAATCAAGAGTATTGGCTTGGATTGCGCATTAATGGTGAGCGCTATGCTCTGCCAGCATCCCAAGTGCATTCGGTATTTCTTTGTCCAGAGGTGGAGCAGTCGATTAAAGATTTAAAAATCAGCGGCGTTGTCGTGCATGAGGGTGAACCAGTTTATTTGCGCAATCATTTTCAATTGCTAAAGACCAGTCTTAGTTCTAATAGTGCGATGACTTGGCAACAGGTTTTAAAAAGAGATCAAGCGCCGTGGGTAGTGGTTCTGAAGGATGATGTCGATAAAGGCCTGGGTTTTCGAGTGAACAACATAGTCGGGCCTTTTCATTCATCTACATTTCCTGAGGCGGCTTTTTTGCACTACAACGGATCAGATTTTCATTTGGTAGAGGTTCTATAAAGTTGCCGGGTATGTCGCGAGGCCTTACAGTTAGAAATTAAATATGCGCAAAATATATAACAATCACGTCTTTCAACGCTCAACTAAGCCTTGGCAGTGGTTAGCCACAATTTCTTTTGCCATTGCACTGCTAGCAAGCATAGGCGCATATGTAACTGCACGCAGTTGGTTAACCGATGGGCGATATTTGCAGTCTTTGGATATTGAGCAAATAGAGGTCTTGCGTCTTATTCCCGCGCTCAAAGATTTACAGCAACAAGTAACGGGAACTCACGTACTAGATTCAGAGTTTTTTAATGGTCTAAAAAAGGCAGATCGACTGTTAAGGTCAATGACTGACGATGTCAAGCTGCCTGCTGATAACGCTAGTTCATCTAATGTTATGACGCCTGCAAAATTGCCTGCCCCTGTTAATGGCAGCAAAAATACTGCGGCTTCAAAGAGTTCAATGGAAGAGCCAAAAGTTGTGGCAACACTTTCGGATAATCCCGCCCTGGCTTTTTTCCAAAAGCTAGATTCCAAAATTATGAAGATTGTCTTCGGTAAGCCGGATAAATATGCCGAGTTAGATAGGGAAGAGGATGCGCCCTCGACTCCTGCGGTAGTGGAACAAAAAACAACTAATGCTGTAGATATTCAGGATGTATTAATTGGCGCTAAAACCGCTGAGCAATCCATTGTGTTGGTGCTTGCCCAAGAGAAGGGTTTGGCTGGCTTGGATATATTGGCTAAATCTGCTGAGACGCTCATTTCTCCCAAGGGCCCACTTGACCTAGAAAAGATTGCTACTGATTCCCCCGCAAGAAAATATGCTGAGAGCTTGACCGAGTTCATCAAAGCGAATGCCGCTTGGCAAAAAAATATTACTAACGCATCTGCATCAGCAGATTTGCAAAAGGCCCTAGGTGTAGTGATCGATCAAAAGGTCTTGATTGAAATCGAGGCAGGTAAGAAGACCTCGGGTAAATCTACTTTAAGCCTCACACAGGCGCTGCCTAAGGTACATCAAAGCCCTTGGCATACTAAGTTGCCGCAAGAGAGCGCCTCTGCGTTGAAGATGTATGCAAATAATATTCAGGTAGTCCGTGAATTTGCCTCAGACCATGAGGCTTTAAGGGTTGTTGCTCAGAAAAATTCAAATGGCATCCGTTTATTTGACTTTGCGGCAGCTGGCGGATTCTTGGGGTTAACTTTGGTGAGCATCGTTGCCTTAGTCTTTGCTGGATTGGGTGGGTTGATGCTATTGAAAAATAGCCGCGTTCCTGAAGTTGAGTACAAGCGTACAACAAAGCTCGCAGCTCATGCTGATGAGTTGTTGGGTTCTATTGATCTGGCGCTTAATAAATCGGGTGGTGCCAATACTCAGGATACAAAAACTACCACTGAGACTAAATCTAAGTCCTCAGACTCAATTAAAGAGGATATTGATCGTAGAGATTTGGCTGATGCAAGCAGGTCAGAGCTAAAAACAGTTGTTAATGTCATTACCGAACTTAGCCATGACTTGAAAGATAAAGTCATTGGTATTGAGTCACGCATGAAAGCGCTCAGCCAGCTAGGCAATAAGTTGCGTCACTCAGTAAATACTTTGCAAGATAAGAGTGCGCAGATGCGGTCAGGTTCCAATGAACAGTCTGACGGAACTTATGGATCAAGTGCAAATCCAAATCGTGGCGGCCCTCTAGAGCAATTGCAAGATGCATTCTTCGCACTCAAGCAACAAGGTGTGCGTTTGTATTTAGCGATATTGGATAACCACTCCAGTAAGCAGTTAGCAATAGAAACCGAACAACTGAATTTATTAGTTGAGCGTGTAGAAGCAACAGTTTCTAAAATGCGCACATCATTAGCGCAGGCCTTAGATCAAGCTGCTGATGCCCAGGCTTCTGCCCCTCAGGTTTCACCAGAAGTCATTGAGTTAATTAGCATGGATGCGAAGCAGGTGATGCGCGATTTAGATTTGTGGCAAGAGGAATTTGATGGGTTAAATCGCGCTTTTGGTGATCTCAAACATGAAATCAAAGCGTGATGATGTTAAACATCGATTAAGCACAACGTAAACATGGCTGAAGAAAAACCCTTATTTCTGATAGACGTTGATCGAGCAATCGAAGGATTGCTTTCAGCTACGCCTAAAAATGCGTCTGGCCCAATTCAGGTTGAGTCAATTGTGATGCATTGCGTTGATCTAGCCAACGCACTTGATGGAGCTGGGCTTGAAGATCTCTCTGGGTTCGCGCAAGAGCTGGCGGCGCAGTTTAAGCAAAATCAAGCACAGTCCCTACTGCTGGTAAATGACTTTATTGCATTGACAAATGCGGGGGTTACCCAAATTCACCCTGGTGAAGCAACCCACTTAGTTGTCACTGACGAGGTATTGAATGCTGCTAAAGCTAGCTTTGCCAAGAAATTAGCGCAATTAAAAGCTGGCACGCCAATTTCTTCCGAGCCTATTGCGGTAGCCAGTCAGGCTGCGCAAGTGTCGCAAGATCCTGCTGTAGTTACAACTCAAGCAAAGCCCGTCGAAGAGAGTATTGAGGATGCCTTCCCCAATCAAGAGTTTTCACCGGAACTCTTCCGTGCTTTAGAGGCTAAAAAAGAGGCGCCTGTTGATGCTGTTTCAGCACAAACTGTGGCAGAAACTCCAGAGCAAACTATAGCGCTAGCAGTTGCATCATCATCAGAGCCAATTTCTCTTGAACAAGCCCTAGAGCAAACTTTAGACCGTGCTGTGAATGAGTTAAATCATTTATTTGCACCCAGAAAAGAATCGCCTCCGGTCTTATTTACTCCGCCAGAGCCAAAGCCATTTGTATTGCCTGAAAATTTGACTAAGCCAATTGATCGCGAGAGTGCTTTTGAATACACAAGTAAGGCGCGCTACCTAGATAAGCATTACGCATTAGACCGCTCTAGCAACTTAAATCGCATGCAAAAAGCTCGAAGCTTAATTGGTAAAGGTGATAACTGGAGCGGTGTAGAGGTAGACTTTTTATTGGGTCGTGAACAAGATGAGCTAGTTCGCTCAGGCCAACAATCACTGCGCCATATCTTTGAGAACCTCACAGATGAGTTATTGATTGATGAGGTATATGCTGATCCAGATATTGCTCAGCAGCTTTTAACGATCCTCAGCATTTTGCCGCCATGCCCGAGTATCTTTGCAGTTCAACAAGAGTTGATGATTTTTGTCGATTTGGATCATGTGACTCTGTCTAATGAGCATCTCTTGGCTGTGAGTAATATGATGGCCGAGATCGGCGGGTCACTTGAAATTCATCATGATGGTGTACGTTTATCATGCCCATCTAGTTTGCTACGCATGCCTATGGCTTTCTTTACTCGACATGGGGAGCAGTACGCAGTCTCGGCAATACAGTATCTGGGTGAAGAGCCCCTGAGCAAAGCGGTGGATTCCAAGGTTGATTTCCTAGGGGAAATCATTCACCCGGCTCGAAATATTTATATTCGCGCAGGGAATCATGATTATGTGATTCATGCCCATGAGTTCTTGGGCGTTCAAAATATGAATGTGCATCAAAATCTTCCGAGATCTTTAGAGCGACCCTATTGGATGGCTGGCGTTGCTCTTGATGGTGCTAATAATGTTTATTCTTGGATAGCTTTAGACCGGTACATCAGATAATGCGTTTTATTGGGGTCATCATAGTTGCCTATTTATTAGGCACAAATGCTCAAGCAGCATTGACGCCTGATCTTGATAAAGAAATCACGCGTTTTATTCAATCAAGCCCCACGGTCAATGGTTTACGAGTTCAGCCAGAGTTGGTTGACCCTAATATTGTTGTGCCTGCCTGTTCAGGTGGTGCTATTGAGATCAGTACTCAGCCTGGGGCGCGTATCTGGGGTAGGACAACTCTTCAGTTGCGCTGTGCCAGGGCGGGCTGGATGGTAAATGTGCCCTTCAATATTCGGGTATTCGGTAATTATGTTGTTGCCAGCCAGTACCTTCCAGCTGGTCAAAAAATCGAGCCAAGCGATATTCGGGTAATTGATGGGGAGTTAAGTTTATTGCCTGATGATGTTCTGAGAAGTCCAAAGGGGGCTTATGACCGCATTTTGAGCCGTTCCCTGCAAATGGGTTCCCCTGTTGGGCTAAACGATTTAAAAGAATCATCCGTTATAAAAGCAGGAGATCCCGTAAGACTTGTTTTAAAAGGCAAGGATTTTGAGGTTTCTGGTGAGGGTATAGCCCAAACCGCAGGCATGATTGGCGATATGGTCCGAGTCCGTATTGCAGATGGTCAGGTCCTGCAAGGAAAGGTTTTAAGGCCGTCAGTAGTCGTAGTGACGGTTGAGTAAAAGATGTAAAAACCCATTTTTTGGGTTACAGTATTACGAAAAGGTACCAGTCACCAGATTGGTGCTAAGGGTAGTAAAATGCTGCTTGTACAGAGGAGAAAGCGATGAAAGTAAACGAGAATGGGGCGTTAATTTCGCCAAACACAGGGGTTAATAAAGCTAACCCTGGCTCGAACTCGACTTCTGTAAACCCAAGCGCGAATAAAGTAGCAACGGATGCCGTTGCTGGTCCAGCAGTTAATTTGGATATTAGTTTGACGGCCAAGTTGGCTGAAGTGCAAAGTGACTCAAAGGCAAACAAGGTTTCCGATGAAGCTTTGATTGAGAAGCTTCGCAATCAAGTGGCTAATGGTGAATTTAAGATCGATTACAAAAAGATCTCTCAGGCAATGCTTAAAGATGTTGTTGCCGCTATTGGACAAAAGCCAAAACAAGCCTAAGTTCATCTTAGGTTTGCATCACCCCAGTAATCTAAGTTAATCAATGTCAGGTCAAGTCCCATCAATTTCATTTGATGGGATGCAATCTTTTTTGCAAAAGATTGCGAGTGCTGTATTAGATTTGCGTAGTGCATTGGAAGCAAACGATATGGAACGCTTGCCGAATGCATTAGATCTCACTAATGCGGCGTTAGATTCCATCAACCAATACCCTGGTGGTGCTGAGCAGCTCAAGGTTGATATTGGTCGGTTTCCAGAAGAGCAAAATCGCTCCCTTATGAGTTTACTCGATGAGGCATCTGTTAATCACCAGATCAACGGTGATCTGATTCGCTTGGCAATGCAACGCAGTGCCGCAATGCAATCATTTATCGCACAACAAGCTCCCAGCGCAACTTATGATAGTGAGGGTGGGGTTCCCGGCTCTGTTGGTGGCGTACTTTCGCGTAAGGTCTAGCAGTCCGCCAGCTAAGCGTAATTTGATTATTTTGAGCCGGACTTAATCTGCCCCCATTGTTCCATTAATAACTGCATCATCGATGGAAAATTATTTGCAGTTGCAGCCATATCAGCGGCTGCTTGCTCTGTAACTAATGCCTTAGTCAGTGTTGCAGCTCCTTGACCATAATCTTCATCAACCAAATCGGAATTTGCCTTTTGTAGATTGGTAGATTGTGAGGCCAAGTTTGTAATGCTGAATGACACGCCATTTAATTGAGACCCAATCCTTGTTCGATTGTTTGAAATCCAATTATTAGCCGAATTAACATTTGTAGTGAGGGTTGCGAAAAAGTTATTCCATTCATCACCAGTACTAGAGGTGGATAAACCTCTGAGTGTCTGGTTAAGTGCAACGCCAACATTTCTCATGCCGGTTGCATCATTGGATACCAATTGAATTTGAGGTGCATTACTGACTTTAATAGTTGTTGATTGTGCGCTGTCGTACTGCGTAATACTTTTATTTAAATATAAAGTCATTCCACTGGTCGTATCGCTAAAGACATTTTTTGCGTTCGTGATTGATCTACCATTTAATGATAGGGAGGCATCAGAAGCAACATTAACGCCAACAACCGAGAATGTAAGGAAGCGATTTAAATTATTTGTTGGGGCTCCCCATGCTGCGGCAAATGGGATATTAGTATTTAAGTATCCATTATTTAGTATTGAGCCTGTTGAAGAGGAAGTGGCTGATCCAAAAAACGAAGGCGTGATACTGTAAATATGGTTGGGATTTCCAACGGTCTCATAAAGAGATACTGCCCATTCCCCATTGGTTTGCAATCCATCAGCTGCTAAAGAGACATTTCCATAATGTATGTTGCCGCCAGTTGAATTCGTGCTAGTAACCATTCTTAAGTTATTAAATGTCACCGCATTATTATTTTGTGTTCCCGCAACGCTTAAGGTCGCATAGCCACCAGCTGAGGAAATACTTGATGTCACCTTATCGCGAGAACCTACAGTTTGAGTGCCGTTTAATGTCATATAAACAGCTGCATTTGCAGGATTGCCGCCCCAGCCTGCAGCTAAACGTAATGAGTCTCCAGTGGCATATCCTGTGCCAGCATTGTTAATGCTAATAGATGAAATGACTCCATCGGCATCAAGAGTCAAATTTGCAGTAGCGCCAACGCCAACGCCAGATACCGTTGTCAGGGCTAAGTTGCTATAACTCGTGCTATGACTGCTATAGCTCGCAAATGGCGAACTCAGTGATGGTGATGCCGCTCCATTTGACAGTCCTACGCTATTAATCCAAGTATTGAGATCTGCCAAAGTTGCATTAGTGGATAGCGCTCTGCCTGGATCTGTGGTGGTGACTCCGCCAACAGTTTGCCTGCCACTTGCGTAATACGTATTTGAGCCAACGGTTAATGAAAAATTACTTGTAACGCCTGCAGCTGTCGCTGATGTGGCATAGCCATTCAAATTAAAAGATGTTGATGCGCCTGCTGAAGCAGGGACAATATTGGTTACTGAAAAGGTTAGATACTGGGTTAAATCTTGATAAGGAGCGGCCCATGATGTATTAAATGGAATATTCGTATTTAAGGCGCCAGCGGCAGCGCCTGTAGAAATCAATGTTCCATTGCCAGAGTAATTTGCTGCACTATAGCTTACTCCTTCAGTGTTATTAGTGATTAACGGATTTTCTTTGATTGGTAAATTCCATTCGCTATTAGTGATGGTTCCATCTGTTGCCAGCGATACCAGCCCTTTATTAATGACGCCAGTTTGAATATCTTTGCTGGTAACCGTGTAGAGATTACTAAAAGAGACGGCATTAGCAGCGCCTGTTTGAGTACCTTTTATTTCAATTGAGTACTTTCCAGGTGCATCCTGATCAAGACAGGCTGAGACGTTATCGTTTAATTGGTTGATCCATGTGGCAAATTGGGCAGCCGTCGTATTTGTGCTTAATGCGCCGGCACTATTTGCAGAAATATCACCATTGCTATTTTGCTTACTGCCATCGGCATAGTAGGTATTTCCACCTACTTTGAATGAAAAAGTATCAGTAATTCCAACGGTATCTGTTGTGCTGGTAAGGCCGGTAAGGGAAAAATTTGTTGCTTGTGCAGTTCTATTCACAGTGACTGCGAAATTGCCCAAAGCAGTGGCCGTAGTAGTCATTGCCGTAATCAGATCGTTATTGCTTGAATTTGCTACGGATTTATTGGAGCCGATTTGATTGTCGCCAACGACTAGGGAGGTAACGTTTAATGGGGAGTATGCCAAATAATCTGGAGCCCCTTTGTCGCTGCCGATGGTAATATCGGGACCATTTTTAATAACAATTGGCCGAAATATATTGGACATATTTGAGGCAATTGCTTCGGCGCTGTCGTTTGAGCCCAAAACTCCGCAAGGTGTAGTTTGTAAATTTACTGTGATTCCTAGTTGGTCATAGTTTAAGGATTGTGTAAAAACACCAGTTTTTCCTCTAGGATCTTGGACTTGCAGAGTTTGCGAGGCTAAAGTATTGCCGCTGTAATCAATTTTCGTAAGAGTAAGATTGTTGCCATTATTGCTAAAGCTGTAGACTCCCTCTCTTGCCTCGGGAGAAAAAATGCCTGTAATTACAGTTGTATCTAATTCGCCGACATTGGTTGCATTAAGCTTAATTCCCGAGTTAGCCTGATCAAACCAACTGCTATTGCTAAACAAGCTGTGGCTGTTATAGCTTGTATCGGCTACAGTTTTGACCATCGCCGTATATAAATCAGCAACTTGACCGGCAATAGCAAGTCTTTGGACCCCATTTAAGCTTGCGTCCATACCTTGCGTCGATAGTTGCTCCATTTTTAGCAGCATGTCTTGCACGCTAGATAAGGCTGAATCAGCAATTTGCAGTAGATTGGTCCCATTATTCAGATTCATCAAGGACTGATTGGTCGCATTAATCTGGCTGACTAAGTTTTGGGAAATCGCCAAACTGGCCGGATCATCTTGTGCTCCATTAACTCGCTTGCCTGTCGATAGGGCTTGCACCGTTTGAGTAACGATTTTTTGTGCTTGCGATAAATTATCTTGCGCGTAATTAGACGCAATATTGTTATTAATAGACATCGTCATGATGTTTTCCCATAGCAAAGCTGGCTTTTCTCACATGGAAAAGCTCCCAATCGGTTTACGGTTTTTTTGAGTAAAGTGTTTAGTCGGCGCACCTCAAGAAGAGTCTGCAAGCTTTTTAAAAGAGGGTCATAATTAACTCGATTACCCGTATGGCATGCTTGTTGGACATGACTTCTAATGCAATTTTTTGATAATGCCCGCCTAGATATTGCTAGGCAAAACTTAAATCGTGGACGCTATCAAGCTGCGTTTGAGATATTTTATGAGTTGGCCGTCCATGATCTAGATGAAGAGGCTCAATTTGCGCTTACCAAAATGTGCTTTGATGGACATTTGGATGCGGAGCAAATAGCCAAGCTCTTTGAGTGGGTAAATTCCAATAGCAGTCTTGGTAATGGTTATGCACACTTTAATGTGGCCCTCATGTACGAACGGGGTATGGGCGAGATTAAGCAAAGCTACAAAACAGCTATTGAGTATTACGAGAAAGCGATTAAAGAGGATGTTGTAGATGCCTATTGCAATCTAGGCAATATTTACGCATTAGGTTTGGCCGAGGAGCAGGGTATTCCTCGTGATATGTATAAAGGCATTCAATATCTTGCTAAAGGTGCGGAAGAGGGTAGTCGACAGGCAGCCTATACCCTTGGCTGCCTTTATGAGAAAGGGGAGTTTATTCCTCAAGATCATCGTAAGGCCTGTTATTACTTGGTGTTGGCGACCTTAGCTGGTCATGAACAAGCTCATCGCGTGTTAATTATTTTTCAGCACACCAATAAAGGTGATTTCAATAAAGAGTTTGATGATGCTGAAATGCAGTATGGAAAAATTCAAAATATGCGCAGACTCTATAAGTGTCTATGAGTAGCGGGAAATACTGATAGTGGTTATGCGGAATGATTGCTAAATTTTGAGTTTGGCACGAATTCGAATCATGCCTTGGGTATGAATCTGGCTGATACGCCCTGGTGTGATATTCATCACTTGGGCAATTTCTCGATAAGATAAATCTTCTTGATAGTGAAGCGCAAATACTAACTGCTCGTTTTCAGGAAGGCCTTCCAAGATAGTCGCGATACGTTCAGCTAGTTGAGCCATTGCCACAGCTCTCATGGGATCTGATGAGTCGGTATCAGATGGCAAGAGGTCATCTGATAAATCATCAAGCGGCATAAGGTGAACCATATTGGCCATGATGGCATGGTAGGCCTCAATCGACATTTCAGCGCTTGCGGCAATTTCTCTTTCGGATGGGTGGCGCCCCAAATTTTGCTCAAGCTTGCGGGTAACTTTCTCTAGTCCCTCCAGCTCATCACGTTGATTACGCGGCAAGATATCGTTCTTACGACAAGCATCATAGATGGCTCCACGAATTCGGGTACGAGCATAGACCTCAAAGTTCAGATTGGCTTGAGGCTCATATCGAGTTAAGGCATCTAATAGTCCTGTTAAGCCCTCTTGAATTAAATCGTCGACTTCTACGTTAGGTGGTAGGCGCGAGCAGATTTGATGAGCAATACGCTTAACTAGAGGAAGATGTTCTTTGATGGCGAGATCAATGTCAATAGACTGGGTATAACTAGATGGTTTCAATCACAACTCGCGCAAAAGGACATCAATCGGAATTCAGGCAATTGTATCAAGCCGTAATCTTGGCAGAAATTGCTTTAAAGAAATTATGAGGGAGAACAAATTCATGAGGGGTGCCATGTGTAACTGGGTTAAAGCTCATGTCATCCAAATCAATTTCAACCCTTTGAGCAGTAAAGGCCTGAATCCAGCCTAAAGACTCAATATTTTGTTCTAGAGCCCTTTGCGCTGCATCTTGTAGCTTTTCAAAAGCAGCAGTTCCTGCAGCCTCATCATGGCCGCCAACAATTAATACTGAAAGCGGTTCATCAAGTTGTAATTCAGCCATCTGACGAATCATTACCATCGCTCTTTTTAAACAAGCTTCTTCAGTAGAGGCAACCAAAATGCGTTTGATATTGCTGCCAAAGTAAGCAACCAGATTGGCTTGCGGATCAATGGTAGGGAAAACAACATAATCGATATTGATTTCGTGCTTCACCAGGCGCTCATCTAACTTGGGATATTTTGCAAAGCGGCTGGTGATCTCCTGACGCAGCTTGGCGCTCGTAGCGTACCAAAAGTTCTCATCAATCTGCTTAATGGTTCTTAATAAATCAATCGAGTTTGAAAAAACCTGGCCAAGGTCATAGCGAACGGGGTATAAAAACCCTGACATCGTTTTGCGATCGGCCAAAGGAACTTCATCAATGAGAAGGACGCTGTGACCAAGTTGTTTGATGTTATGAGCAGTTCCGTGACCCAGGTGAATCGTAGAGTCTGGGTCTAGCGTGCTCGCAATACAAATAACGCGGCACAACTCTGAGCCAAAAATATCACGTAAACCTGCGGCCTGATCAACGCCACTAGCAGTGCTTGCTGTATTCATTGATTCACTTTGCGAATCCAGTCGCCCAAATGATCAGAGAGTAGGGCTGGAACTTGTTCGTCAGTTAAAGAGAATGTCTCAGCAAAGGCGCGCATTGCCATGGCGCGATGACTTAAGTAATTGACATCAGGCTGGCTTAAATCTTCTGGAACTCGCTGGCCATTGGAGACAAACAAAATAGATAAATCATGGCGAATGACGCTATCAATAACTGGGGCTAAATGGGCAGCCTCATCAATCTTGGTAATAATTACTGAATCCAGTTTTTCACCATTGGTGTTCTGCATGGCTTGATTATGCAAATTGATCACTTCTTCTTGGGTGCGCAAATCTGTCGTTGAGCTCATAACCAAAATACGGCGGGCCTTACTAGAGCCATGCTCTAGTAAATGAGATTGTTCAACCATCAAAGTATCTCGCTGGCTCACTCCAGCAGTATCTAGCAAAATAATCTTGCGATTAGAGAAGTCTTTAATTTTGGCGGCTAAATCTTCGCTATCTCTGACAGCGGTAACCGATAAGCCTAAGATTTTGGCAAAAGTCTTCAGTTGCTCTTGGGCGCCAATACGATAGGTATCGGTAGTGAGTAATGCAACTTGATTACGACCATAGCGCAATACACAACGCGCTGCAATCTTGGCAATAGTAGTGGTCTTACCAACCCCAGTTGGCCCAATAAAAGCAAAAACACCGCCCCGATCAAAAATATCAAATGCGCGAGAAGTTTTAAGCATGCATTTAACTTGCTCACGGGCATTTTTGAGTAAATGTAATACGCTTAAATTCTCTGGCAGGTTTTGGGCGATCTCTGCAACCAGTTTTGGTGAGAAGCCGCTATTGAGAAGGTGTTTTACAACCTCAGTGATTTGTGCATTTCCTTGCTGAATGTTGCCCCAAAAGCTACCAGCAACATGAGACTGCAAGAGATTTTTAACTTCGCTGATTTCAGAAAGAAGTTTTTCTACCTTAGGAGAGCTCTCGGCTTGTGAGGCAATACTAGATGTGACATTGTTGGGTGTGCCGGCTGACAAGTTATTTGCTGACTCTGTTTGGTTACTGGGTGCACGCACTTTTTGAGCGGCACTTTGCGCAGCTGTTTTTAAGGCATTTAGCGCGGCAGCCTCCTGTGCTGCCTTGGTATTGGCTGCAAGGCTAGCGCTAAAGATAGCATCGTTATTGGATGGGTTAACAACATTTGCTGAGCCTCTAGGAATACGCTCAGCATTATTAAATGAAGTGGGTAAAAAAGCCTCTGCACCGGGAGCGCGAATCGGGCGTTCTACTCTGGCTGGGTTGCGACGCAAAATGCCATTGGGAACATCAGGATGTACTCTGGGTTTGGCTGATTCGCTTGAGGCAGTAGATGCAGATGGCGCGCGCCGTGCAATAGCGTTAGCAAATTTATCAGTAAGACCAGACTGCTTTAGGGAGCGCTCAGAAAACGCACTAGGTTCGCCAAATTGTGGGTCTAATGCTTCGGAGCGAGCAGAAAGGTTTGCCAAATCACCCGAGGTAATCGCCATGACTTCAACACCTTGATCGGTATCTTTAGTGGACAGCACCATAGCATCCGGACCCATCTCAGCACGTATGAGCTTTAAGGCGTCAGCGGTATTGGCTGCTATAAATTTTTGGGGGCCCATGCGTTAACTCCGAATCATTCTCTCTAGTAGTGATTTTAGGGGTTTTTGCCCGTCTGGGAACAAAGAACCTTGTAAAAAGCCAGATTTGCCGTGGGTGGCAGCTCGCTAAGGGCCAAAATGATCGCTTGAGGGCAAACACGGCGGGCGATTCTGGAAATCGTGGCCCTGGTGCGGGTGCCGCTCACAATCACTGGGGGCAGATTTTCATTCTCCATTTCCTGAACCCCTTTGATCACTTCTTCGCCAAACATGCGTGCTAAAGAGGGCTCAATTAAGCCATCAGGAGCGATAGCACCAGCACCAATCGATTGTTCAATTAGGCGCTCAAATTCGGGTTGGATGCCAAGTACTTTGAAGTTATTGCCATCACCCAGAGAATCTTGCACGATGGTGCGACGCAAGGCGTAACGAATATGCGGCAGTATTTCTAATGGATCATTTAATTTGCCTGCATATTCACTGGAGACTTCTAAGATAGTGCGCAAGTCTTTGATGGGCACATTTTCCTCCAACAGTAACTGCAAGATGCGCTGTAATTGCGCAACGGTCACAATCTTTGGAATGACATCTTCCACCAACTTTGGATAACTCATTTTAAAGTGATCAAGTAAATCTTGAGTTTCTTGACGACCTAAGAGTTCAGCGGCATGTTGATGAATAAGATGATCTAAGTGCGTGGTGATCACCACTGCTGGTTCAACAACGGTATAACCTTTGGCGATTGCCTCATCGCGTTGACGGCGCTCAATCCAAACAGCGGGCATTCCAAAAGTGGGATCTTTGACTTCAATGCCAGGAATTTTTTCTGTACCACTTTGTTGAATTGCCAATAAACGATCTGGCAAACATTGTCCGCGACCAATCTCTGCGCCGTAGAGCAATACACGATAGCTCTCTGCGGATAGTTGTAAGTTATCGCGAATATGAACAGACGGAATCAGAAAGCCAACTTGCGTGACAAACTTACGACGAATCGCTTTGATACGTTTGATTAAATCACTATCGTCACCTTTATCTACTAGGGGAATCAGGCGATAGGCGAGCTCTAAGCAGAGCGGCTCAACAATCGGAACATCTTTCCATTCAAGCTCTTCATTCGTCACAGGTTGCGCGGCAGCAATCTTCGCTTCAGCAGCTTCCTTTTTAATTCTCTGATGCGTCATGTAGGCAAGCGTGCCAAAGAGGGTCGCAAAAGCTAAGAAGATAAAGTGCGGCATGCCAGGTAACACACCCAGAATACCTAGAACAGCGGCCACAACACCTAGTGCATTGCTATTGGCTTCAAACTGTTTAGAAACCTGACCAGAAAAGTCATCTTCAGTCGCAACGCGGGTAACCAAAATACCAGCTGCAGTAGAAATCACCAGTGCCGGAATTTGCGCAACCAAGCCGTCACCAATGGTTAAGGATGCAAAGGTAGAAAGCGCCTTGCCAAAATCCATACCGTGTTGCAATACGCCAATCATCAAACCGCCAATGAGGTTGATGACCAAAATCATGATGCCGGCCATAGCATCGCCACGTACAAACTTGGAAGCACCGTCCATGGAACCAAAGAAGTCTGCTTCTTGCGCTACATCCGCGCGGCGTGCTTTAGCTTCATCTTGCTGAATCAATCCTGCATTCAGATCGGCATCAATGGCCATCTGCTTGCCAGGCATGGAGTCGAGCGCAAAGCGAGCAGAAACTTCAGCCACACGACCAGAACCTTTGGTGATCACCACAAAGTTAATGATGGTGATCACAATAAAGATCACGATACCAACCGCAAAGTTACCGCCAATCAAAAACACACCAAAGGCCTCAATTACTTTACCTGCGGCATCGGTTCCTTTATAACCATCTAATAAAACGATACGGGTTGAAGCAACGTTCAGCGATAGGCGCAGTAGGGTGGTGAGTAGCAGAACCGTTGGAAAGGCAACGAAGTCTTTAAAGCTTTTGATATTGATCGCCGTAAACAGGACGATGATCGAAAGGGCGATGTTGAAGGTAAAGAGAACATCGAGAATGATGGCTGGCAAGGGCACCAGCATCATGATCAAAACCAGCAGAACCAGAATCGGGATGGCGCCTTGTGCCGAAGGGCTCGGCAGCTTAGAGGTGTCAAAACCCAGAATTTTCATGCGTATAGGTCTTTTGCCCGAAAAATAATTAAAAAAAGCTGAAAATATCTAAAAAATAGCCTTCATTCAGTTAGCGCCCATTCACAAGAGGCGTAAATCACCATATCTAGTGGTTGGCACTAAAAGTACCCCTAAATATACTTGATTTCATTGGAAAAAACACCAAAAATGGCAAATTTTGCCACCTAGGTAGGTTTAACTCGAGTAACTTTTGCCTTAATAGTTCTTTTGGCTCTGCTATGCCTCTGAGTAAGGGGGTTTCTAACATTATTTTATCAATTTTATTATTTCTAAGTCATTGATTTTATTAATTTTTAATAATTTCTACAAATTATTTGTAAATATTGCTAAACAAAATTGCGATTATTGCCGTAGTCATCGATAAGGACAGAGTTTTGATGCCATGAGGCGTTGGGCTCTTGGTAATCGTAAAGAATTTTTATTGAATGAAGGTTTTATGTCTATTTCGGCAATGACAAACGCAGGTGTGCAGCCGCCAAGTATGGCGAGTCTTCTGCGTATCAACAAAATTAATGCCGTCAATGGGCAGGATGCCGATGGTGATGCGGATGGTTCATCTTCTACGCCTACTGTGCCTGGTGCACAAAAATCGATTGCTCCTAAGCTGGTGAAAGCCACATTAGAGGCTTTAAATCAATTGGGCGCGAATGTCGATATTAATACTGCAAACCAATCTCATAAAAGCGCATCAGCCGATGAAGTAAAAAAATCTGCCTTAGGTTTTGTAACTTCTGTGCTGTCTGAATTAGGCTCATCTGAAAAAAGCTCAAAATACTCTAATGCTGCAGATCAGGTTGTTGCTGGAGTAGCGCAAATGACTAGTGCTGTTGCAAATGGCGTTAGCCCAGCCGAATCAGTGAATCAAAGTGCCAATGCACTATTCAAGGCTGCAGGTTTATCAAGTAACTCATCTTCAATAGCAAATTTACTTTCTAGTTTGCAAAAATCTTTGGTTGATGGAATGGATTCTGGAAGTTTAATTAACTTAACTGCATAATATAAATAAAGAATTAATCAAATGAGCAATTCGATCAACAGCACAGTGGGAGCTAGCGCGCAATACGCACCAAGCGTATTGCCAGCTCAAACTGCGCCTGTCGCATCTAGCGCTCCGAAGGTGAATATTCCAAGTGATGCAGAGGTGGTGGCTAAGGTAGCTAGTACTGAGATTAAATCTTCAGGCGTCAATGAAGCTGCTCAGCCAACACGTATAGCAGTTGAAAAGGCCGCTAAAGAGCTTGAATCGTTTGTTCAGTCCATGGGCCGTAATTTGAATATTTCAGTCGATGGCAACACTGGTTACCATGTTGTCACTGTGACTAATCCCGAAACTGGTGAAGTCATTCGCCAGATGCCATCTCCAGAGCTGTTGAAGATCGCTCAAAGCCTACCAAAGTACGACGGGCTCTTCTTAAGCCGCAAGGCTTAAATCTTTCCAAGGGCATTACCCAATCTTGTGGCGGACTTTATTTAGGTCTGCTTGTTTGTATTTGTGCTTTTGACAAGTATTGGCGTTTATTTAGACCTTAAATAAACAAAAGAACCCTAAATATTCCTAAACAGTTGCCCTTGGGGTGCCGTTAAGGGATATACAGGGGAACTTAACCCCATTGGTGTAGTTCCCGAAACAGAATTTTAAGGAGAATTAAATGTCTACCGTTATTAATACCAACTTAGCATCATTGTTTGCGCAGAACAGCTTGTCTAATGCTCAAAACAACCTAGCAACATCTGTACAGCGTTTGTCTTCTGGTTTGCGTATTAATAGCGCAAAAGACGATGCTGCTGGCCTAGCCATTGCACAAAACATGCAAAGCCAATTAAATGGCACAAATCAGTCTATTCAAAACTTGAGCAATGCAACAAACCTTTTGCAAACAGCCGATACTTCTTTATCTACTATTCAAGACATGTTGCTGCGCATGAAGCAATTGGCGACTCAAGGTTACGATGGGTCTTTGAATGCAACTCAAATGCAAGACGTTGTTCAGCAAATGAGCGAGCTAAATACCGAGATCAATCAAACAGCTCAGCGTACTCAATTTAACGGTATTAGCTTAATCGGCAGCGGGTCATCAGTTGATCGCGTAACTGGTGGTGTATATGCTGGACAATATTTATCAAGCATCTCAGCAAATTTGGGACCTACGGACAGCACATACAAAATGGGATCAGGAGTTGTCTCTTTTGCAACTGCATTTGGTTCAAGCACTTATACACCAACTGGTGCTTATGATGCAAAATTTGACATTCAATTGACAAATGACGATGTAGTTCGTCAAAACCCAGGTGCTTATACATTTACTGCGGTTGGAAATCAGTTAACAATGTCTTACACTGGCACTGACAATGTTCCGCAACAGCAAACAATAACCGTTGAGAATGCTCCTGCGGATGCTAATGCAACCAAAGACCACATTCAACATCTTGATTTCAGCAAGTTTGGCATTACTTTGAATTTGACAACAACAGCGCAAATGGGTGGTGCGGATGTATTGGGTTCAGATATTGCCCTAAAACTCCAAGGTCAAAAATTTCAAGTTACAGGTCAGGCGTCAAAAATTACATCGATAGATCTATCGGGGTCTGCTGCTAACAGTTATGTATTAACTACTAGCAGTCTTGGTGCTTCTACAACTCCTGCAACGGTTGCATTAACAACGGCTGGTGTTGCTCCAACGGGAGGTACCGGTGGTGTTGCGGCCGTTCAGACGGTAACATTTACATCATTGGCGGCTGGCGAATCTGTTACGGTTAATGGTTTGACAATGACTGCTAAAACAGGCTTGACAGCGGCTCAGGTTGCAGAGCAGTTTAGTGGATATACGGCTGGCACCACCGCTGGCTCAATAACCAAGACTCAACTGGGTACATGGTCTGGTAGCGCTATCTCGGGTTACTCAAGTGCTGCTTATACAGCAAATGCAACCACAGCAACGTTTACTCAGACTGCTGCGTCCTTAGTTTCTTCCGCTTGGACAGCTAGTCAGACAAAGCAAAATAGTGTGCTCAACTTGGCTTGGACAGATTCCGCACAAGTAAATCACTCGGAAACAGTTGATCTTGCAAACTATGATTTTACTCGTGGCACCGATACATCCATTAATTTCAAAAATGCTGGGATTAATATCAAGCTCCATAATTTCCAGACTCAATCTGGCGCAAATGTCGCATGGCAGCTTGCGCATCTTAAGGACCCGTTGGGCTCTACTAATGGGCACTTAAATGTTGTAAATCCAGGAGCAAGTTCATTAGATTTCCAAAGCGGACCACAAAGCAATAGTTTCATCACTATTAATACTTTGAATGTTTACACTGGAACTTCTGGTCAGTTCTCTGGTGACCAAATTGCAATGACTGAAGTTGGTTCTAAGCATGATGTCTTGGCTGGCATGAATGCTCAGACCTCTACAGCAGATTGGCAAGCAGCATTCAAAGAGGCTTCTGCTGCTATCGATTCTGCAATTGACTATATTTCCACACAGCGCTCTACATTTGGCTCACAGATTAATCGCTTAAGCTACATTACTACCAACTTGTCAGCGCAAAGTACCAATTTGCAGAGCTCTAAGTCTGCGATTATGGACACAAACTTTGCTTCTGAAACTGCAACTTTGACTAAGGGTCAGATCATGCAGCAAGCTGCTACAGCAATGTTGGCACAAGCTAATCAGATGCCAAACGTTATCCTGTCTCTCTTGAAGTAATGGTTTGTACTTAGAGGGTTATCAGTTTCTGATAACCCTCTGTTGATTATTGTGGGGTTATATCATGAGTTCAGTTACATCAGCTAATGCAACTACAGTTGCTAATGTTGCAACAAGCTCTGTTAAAACACTCGAGCAATTATCCGCACCTAGTATTAAGCAAGCTCCAACAGATGCAGAAGTAATTGCTAAGGTTCTTAGTACAGAGTTTAAGCCTTCTAACGTAAATCAAGCTTCTCAACCAACTCAAGAGGTTATTGCAAAGACTGCAAAGCAAATGGAAAGTTTTGTGCAGTCCATGGGTAGAGAGCTGAATTTTTCAGTCGATAAGGCATCGGGTTACTCGGTAGTTCGAGTAGTAAACCCTCAGACCGGCGAGGTTATTCGTCAGCTTCCTTCCGAGGAGTTGCTGAAAATTGCCGAGATGTTTGAGCAAACTAACAGTGCATTGGTTAATCAAAAAGCGTAAATTCATGCTGGCCCTTGGGCTGGCATGAATCTTGCTGTTATCTTTATGCTCTTCTGATTTAAAGATAAAAATGGCCACATCAAGCACAACTTCCAGCACTGGGTCTGTAACAACAAGCGCAATTGACGTTGCTAGCATTGTTTCTCAACTGATGACGGTTGAGAATAAGCCTTTAGATGCCATCACGGCAAAAATTACTGGAATCCAGACAAAAATCAGTGATTTAGGCACTATAAAAGGAAAAATTGCCAGTCTACAAAGTGCACTACAAACCTTTGAAGATCCAAGTACCTATAACAATCCAGTAGCTCAAAGTGGTGATGCTTCCATTGTGACGGCTAAGGCAAGTGGTGGCGCCGTCATTGGATCAGTCGGAGTGCTTGTTAATCAAATTGCGACAGCCTCTAGTTATGCCCTTCATAAGTCAGCATCTACTGTAAATGGTGTTACAAGTTACACCGATTTCCCGGCATCCAACTCAACATTAGCGATTGATGCAGATCATCCATTTAGCCTTACCGTAGGTGGGCAAACGTACAGCACTGCTACAACTTCAATTGTTGGCACTGGCACAAGTGGTGCAATCACTTTAACTGATTTGGCTTCCTGGATTAACGCCTTGGGGGCAAATGTTAGTGCTTCAACAGTGCAGACAGGAGCCTCTAGTGGGTGGGTATTGCAAATTCAAGGAGCAGATACTGGCGCTGTTAACGAAGTTAGCAACATTGGTATTTCTGCTCCCTCATTGGCTAGTTCATTTACCGCTGGAACAGAAGGTACTCCAGCTACCCAGGCGATTACTTTTAATGTTCTTTACAGTGGTGAATCTATCACCGTTGGGGGACTAACCTTTACAGCCAATACTGGTTTAAACCCTGCTCAAGTAGCCGCAGTTTTCTCTGGTCTTTCTGCCGGAGCGACTACCAAGGCGGGAGTAACTACCGGAACTTATTCTGGAACGTTTACCTCAGGATGGGACTCTGGCTCGGTGACTGGTACGAGTACCGTTGGATTTACAGCTAAAGCGAATGCTGTTGGTACGGCTATTACATCGTCTGTCGGAACAGTTGGTGTGGCAACAAGTTCGTTTACATCTGGCGGGGCTGGTGCCGCAGCTACTCAAACATTTACTTTTAATGGTCTTAGAGGTGGTGAGTCCCTCACCGTAGGGGGGCTTACCTTTACAGCCAATGGTGGTCTGAGCGCTGCAAGTGTAGCTGCTGCGTTCTCTAACCTTTCTGCTGGTGCCACCACCAAGGCGGGAGTTACTACCGGAACTTATTCTGGAACGTTTACGTCAGATTGGAGCACAGGATCTGTAGCTAATACCAGTGATGTAACGTTTACGGCAATAGCGAATGGCGCTGGTTCTGCGATAGCGTACTCTTCTGTAGCCAATAGAATTACCGGCAACTCATTTACCGCTGGAACGGCAGGAACCCCAGCTACCCAAGCGATTACTTTCAATGCTCTGAATAGCGGTGAATCTATTACCGTTGGAGGGCTTACCTTTACAGCAAATACCAATCTGAGCGCTGCAAATGTAGCCGCAGCGTTCACTAGCCTTTCTGCTGGTGCAACTACTAAGGCGGGAGTAACCACCGGAACATATTCCGGAGCTTTACTATCAGGCTGGGACTCTGGCTCAGTCACCGGCACGAGTACGGTTGGGTTTACAGCTAAAACGAATGCTGTGGGTACGGCCATTCCATTTTCTGCAGGTACCGGAGTATCCAATATTGAGACATTAGTTACCGCACAAGATGCAAAAGCAGTTATTGGAGGCTTGTCAGTAACACGTTCTAGCAATCAATTTAATGATGTAGTTGATGGTATTACCTTCAACCTTACTGGTAAATCAACTTCTACCAATCCTACTGTCGTGACGGTTTCCCAGGGCGCTGATAATTCAAGCTCAATGATTACTACATTGATGCAGGCTTATAACGATATGGTTACAACATATAACAAGTTGACTGCCAACAGCTCTAATTCTGCAACGCCCGGTACTTTTGCAACTGACCCGGCAATGCTGTCATTTGTGAATAATATTAAATCCATGTTTGCATATGGCGCTACGGATGCAGGATCGGCGACAATTACTGGTTATACGTCAAGCAGTCAAACCATGAGCCTAAGCTCAGATGGCTATATTAAAGTGGGCTCTGTTAAATATAATTTTGCAGGTACTGGCGGTGTTGGTACTACCACCCCAACTGTTAACCAATTTGTTAGTTGGATTAATAGTCTTAAAGCTGGCGTCAATGCAAATTTTGATGGTACAAAAATCAACATTCAAAATGATCAGGTAAACACTGGCTTTACGGTAGATTTCTCGGGGCTCAATGCTACCGTGACCAGAAGTACGACAAGCCTAGCTTCTTTGGGCTTAGATATTCAGCTTGACGGCACGATGCAATTTAATACGGCAAGTTATCAAAAATCAGTTACTAGCGGATTGCTTGCAAAATTAGCAAAAGGTTTAAAAGTTGGTTATTTAGGTGAGACTAGTAATTTAGATAGCTTTATCAAAGCGCAAATTGATAATTCAAAAGGTGCCTTGGTAACGGAAATTAGTCAACAGCAAGACGCCATAACGCGCTTGCAAGAGAAAAAGGTTGATTTACAGGACCACATTAATCAGGTTCAAAATAATTATATTTCTCAATATTCAGCCTTAAATGCCTTATTATTTCAATTGAGCTCTACCAGTACATCGCTAGCGAGTGCCCTAACTGCGATTACCAATATCAATGCTGGAAAATAAGATGACAAATTTCAAAATGAGAGCGCGTAATGAGTGCTAAAGCAGCCAAGGCTTATGCCTCCAATGATGTCGAGGGTGGGGTCATTGATTCTGATCCAGCTGAGTTAATTGTTTTGATATTTGAGCGTACTCTCGATCACCTCAAGCTTGGAAAAAAAATGCTTGAGGAATCTCAATATGGGATTGAAAACTTTACAAAAGCAAACGATCTAATTCAGAAGGGGCTGCTCGCCTGCTTGGATTACAACCGCGGCGCTGATGTGGCGGATAACTTAGCGGCAATTTATGAGTGGTCACTAAGGGAAATTATTAAGGGTAGAGCTGAAAAGTCTCCAGAAAAGATTCAAGCCGTAATTGATGTATTAACCCCTCTTTATGAAGGTTGGTTAGCTCTGTCGGCAAAAGAGCCAATGCATTTTTCTAGTCCTGAGTCTGCCGCAAATGAGTCAGTAATAAGCTCATGAGTAATAATTGAATTAAGTGAATCCATCTTTGGGATTCTCTTAGTCAGTTACGAAAGGGTTAAGTATGGCGATCCCAATTCCATCAAACCTACCAATCAATCCAGTAGTTGATTTTCATCGTAACGATTTAATTTCACCTCCATCGGCACCTGCTGTGGTTGAAAGTTTGGGAGCTATTGATCCACGGGTCGCACTCAACATGCCCTTGCCGGTAGTGGACTCTTCTGCAGGAGGATCATTGCAGGATGCGCTACAAAGTTCGGTGGGGCGCGGTCAGCCTAGTGCATTGCCAACAGAGCCCGCGGTTGATCAGGCAGTCTTGCTGGAAATATCTGGCATGACAGCCGATCAGGCTGAAGCTGCTTCAAATCCCTCTCAAGCTCGCATTGATAGTTTGCTATCGCAAAGCTTAAGCCGTATGGATAATTTGGGCGGTGCTGCCCTAGGTCAGTTACTTTCTGACATTTTGGCGGTTGATGTTCCTGAGTTGGGTCAGAGTGTTAATGCTGGCAATAAAAATACAACACAAAGTGTTGTTGTTAATTGGCCGGGAGCCGACAATCTTAGTAGCAATGTAGTTGCAAACACCAGTGATCCGAATGTAGCAATGAATGTTTTATATCAAAACTTACAGACATCTGGAATCTTTGCGGCCGATCAATTAAAGAGACTTCTCTTTCCTGCCAGCGAAGATGGCGATATTCAAGCCAGTGGAATTACTGATGTTCCTGCAGAAACTGAAAAGTTACTGTCACAGATCAGTACTAATGCTCCAGCGTTGCAAGACTCAGTGAAGTTGTTGTTGCGTGGTGATTTGCTGTGGCAAGGGCAATTAATGCCTAATGTGCAAGGTCGTCTTTATCGTGAGGATGCTTGGGAAGCTGACCCCCAAGATCCCAGTCAAATGCAAAAAGGCAGCCGAATTACGATGGAAGTTACCTTGCCTAATCTGGGGCCATTTAAGGTTGTTGGCACTCAATTTGGTAATAGGGTGCACGTAGCAATTGAGGCTGCCCCCGAATCTCAATCAACTCTTGCCAATTCTTTTGCGCAGTTATTAGAACAAATGCGCACGCAAGTAGATGCGGATGCAAAAGTCAGTCTTAAGGGTGAAGCTAAGGATGGATGAAAGAAAAGTCCGCAAGGCAGTAGCTCTTGTATATGAGGCCAATAGTGCTGCTCCGCGTATTACAGGGCAGGGCGAAGGCTTTGTGGCGGATGCGATTCTAGCCAAGGCAAAAGAATTCGGGATTCCTACAAGAACTGAGCCTGAGTTAGTCGAGTTTTTAATGCAACTTAAACTCAATGAATTAGTGCCCCCTAAGCTCTATGCTGCTGTTGCGGAGGTGTTGGCCTGGGCTTATGAGGTTGATGGCAAAACTGCGCCCAATCCTAATAATGTAGTGATTGATCGCTGAAAAACCAGGGGCGCAAGAAATAAATGCGCCCAACAAAAAAGCCCGATTCATCGGGCTTTTATTTTTTTGGAGTAACTAATTACTAAATATCAAACCTGTAAATTGGTTACTTCCTTGTAGGCGTCCACTAAGCGGTTACGTACTGCGATCATGCCTTGTAAAGAAAGATTGGCTTTTTGGAGCGACACAATCACATCTTCCAAAGAGGTGTCAGAGGCTCCACTAGAAAAAGACTGGGCTTTGGCTTGGGCACTGTTTTGAGCGGTATTGACATTTTCAATAGCGTTTTTCAGTACTGCAGAGAAGTCAACACCATTAGTTGCTTGGTTATCGCTGGCTAAAGGCTTACCGCTGGCTGCTGCGGCCAAGGCCTGCATCCGGGTAATCATAGAATCGACATTGCTTGTACTCATGTGCCCAATTATCTATCAAAAACAGTCAAATTACTTATTCAGTTAAAAAGCCAGCATCTTTATAGGATTTGAGCTTGTAGCGCAGGGCTCTTGCTGAAATGCCTAATATCTCTACGGCTTTTGTTCTATTTCCATTTACTTCAGCCAAAACTTTGAGAATGTGCTCACGCTCTACGGACTCAATATCCTGACTTTCGCTCTTATTTAATGCAATTTCTGTGCCATTTTGCCCATTTTTTGGGCTCAAATTTGGGTTTTCTACTATCTCTGAAGTAATCTGATCTTTAGCTGCGCTACTTTGATTCCCTTGAGATTCATCTAGCTCTAGGTCTTGGGCGGAGATTTGATCTCCATCAGCAAGCAATACTGCTCGCTGAATAATGTTTTCTAGCTCCCGTACATTCCCAGGCCAGGTATATTTTTGCAGTAACGCTTTGGCTGGGTTACTTAGGGTTAAAGAATCCCTCCCGATGTTCACGCTGTAACGTTTGAGGAAAAATTCAGCCAAAGGGATGATGTCTAGTGGACGCTTGCGAAGTTCTGGTACATGAATTGGAAATACGTTCAAACGAAAGTACAAATCTTCTCTGAATTTTCCAGCTTTAACTTGATCTTGTAGGTTGAGGTTGGTGGCTGCAATGATGCGCACATCTGCTTGAATCGAATCGGTCGAGCCAATGCGCTCCACCTTTTTATCCTGTAGCACCCTCAGCAATTTCGTTTGCAATGTTGCGGGCATCTCACCAATTTCATCTAAGAAGAGTGTGCCTTTATTTGCTTGCTCAAACTTACCTGCTTGCGCTTTAGTGGCTCCAGTAAACGATCCTTTTTCATGACCAAACAAAATTGATTCGAGAAGTGTGTCTGGAATTGCTGCGCAATTAATCGCAATATAAGGGCCGTTTGCGCGCTTGGATGTTTTATGAATATGATGCGCGACAACTTCTTTGCCCGCACCAGATTCGCCGGTTACTAAAACACTAGTATCAGTTGCGGCAACTCGCTCACAACGAGAAAATATCGCTACCGTTTGTGGATCAACGGCAATCACATTGTGATCAGCAGGCCGAATTTCTGATCCAACGATTTCACTCCTCTTGGATTCTGTTTCGTTAGTGCTTGATCCAGCATCTGCATTATTGGAATTGCTGGAATTATTTGCATTGATTGGATTTGTACTGGCGCCATCAGGAGCGCGATAGCGCGAAATGATTTCAATCAATTGCTGGGGGACAAAAGGTTTAATTAAGAAGTCACGTGCACCTGCTTTAAGTGCTTCAACAGCAAGTTTGGCGTCGGCGAATGCAGTCATGATCACCACGGGTAAGTCTGGGCATTCTTTTTGCGCAATCTTGAGCAGATCAATGCCAGTCATGCCTGGCAGCTTGTAGTCTGTCACTAAGACCGTCTTAAGATCGGGGCGCAACAAAGGCACGACTGTTTCGGCGCGCTGGTGTGTGACAAAATCAATGCCCTTCATGCGAAGCGTTACCGCAATGGCCTCTCTAAGGTCTTCGTCATCCTCAACGAGGATGACGGGGAAACATTCATTTGCAAGCTCAGACATAATTTACTCAGAAGTAATTGGTAAGGTAATTTTAAAAATGGCACCATGTGGAGAGTTCTCAACGCTAATGGTTCCACGGTGCGCTTCAATCGTATTTTTGGCAATTGATAAGCCAAGACCAGTACCATTGGCGCTGGTCGTAGAAAAAGGCTCAAACAAAGAGTCAATAATGGTTGACGCAATTCCAGGGCCTTGATCTTCAATCGTAATCATCAGTTTTTTTGCATCGACTTGTGCTCGTAATGTCACCTTGTCTTTTGGCTTAGAAACACTCAGAGCATTTTCTAAAATCGCCACTAAAGCATTGGGTATTGATTTGGGCTCAACCAATAACATGCATGATGCAGGAATATTGCTTTGCACGACCAATGCAACATCATTGCTTTCAAAGAGGGCTTGAATGCTTGCTTGTGCTTCATCAATAATTTGGTGAGCGCTAACCAAAATGGTTTTGGTGGGGCGATTTGAAATAAAGCGCAGCATGTCTTGCGAAAGTTTTTCAAGATCGAGCAATTGCTTACGAAGACGCTCAGCAAATTCTTGCGAGATATCTGGCGTAAGACTGTCATCACAAAGGTGGGATGAATACAGCAGGGCGGTTGCCAAAGGAGTGCGAAATTGATGCGCAATGCCTGCTGCCATTTTTCCCATAGCAGTGAGGCGATTTTCTCTTTGAGTCTCTTGATGTAATGAGATATTTGCGGTGATGTCTTGAATTTGAATAAAGCTTCGAATGCCCTCATCAATACGAATGACTTGTACCGTTTTTTGAGGTTTTGAGCCAGACGTATCGGTGTTACCAATTAAGTATTCCCCGGGGGCAATCGATGGCTGCCAGTCACCAGGAATCTCAAAAAATTGACCTGAGCTTAGGGTGGGCAAGAAGTGCAAGACTGCAGGGTTATGCAGAAGAACGATATTGTTTTCGAGCAGGATTACGCCAGCGGGAATGGCATTCATGAGGATGCCTAGGCGTTGGTTCGATTTCTGAAGCTCATCACTGAGCTGATCAATCTTGCCCTGTAGGGCGATTTGCTGAGCTTCTAATTTCTGAGATTCAGCATAAAAAATTGCAAATGCCTCCTCTAGACCCTTAGCATCTAGGCTAGGGCTTGCACTTTGCGTGCTTGCGGGTATAGTGGTCTCAGGCTTGGTCAATGGGTATTTGGGGTTTTATGCTTAGCTAGCGGGGTGGCAAATTTTGCCTCTTTTTCCATAATATGGGCATAGGATATCAATATTTAGAGAAAATGGGCAAAAAGGTTCTATATTTAGTGCTATTATCTTTTTTAGAATTTTTGCCTGATTTGACGGAAATGAGCGATTGAGCGAAGAAGCACAGCCCGGAATACAGGAAAGCGAAAAGGACGCGGCGGTAGTCAATATTGGCTCTAAGTCGGCGACCTCTGCTGTTCCAGCGTCAGCCCCGCGAGCGGGCAAGGTAAAACTCCCCTCAAAATTAGGCGAACTCCAAATGCGCTATGAAGCGCTGGGGATGCAACAACGCTTGATTGTTGCTGCCGCCTTATTCCTTTTTATCTCTGCCTTGATTTTTGTGGCTGTTTCTGGTCGCAGCAAGGATGACTATCGCGTGCTCTTTTCTAGTGTGAATGAGCGTGACGGCGCAGCTATCGTTGCAGCCCTGCAGCAAATGAACGTGCCCTACAAATTTACCGAGGGTGGCGCAGCGATTTTAGTGCCTGAATCTTCGGTTTACGAGACACGTTTGCGCTTGGCGGGTCAGGGCTTGCCTAAAGCTGGCAACGTTGGTTTTGAGTTGCTTGAAAACCAAAAGATGGGTACCAGCCAGTTTGTGGAGCAGGTGAACTATCAGCGCGGCCTTGAAGGCGAATTAGCGCGCAGCATCAGTTCTTTGGCACAAGTTAAATCCGCGCGAGTGATGTTGGCAATTCCAAAGCAAACCGCATTTATGCGTGAGCAAGAAAAACCAACCGCATCGGTTGTAGTCACCATGCACCCAGGCCGTTTCTTGGATTCCCAACAGGTTGCTGCGATTACCAATTTGGTTGGATCTTCTGTTCCAAACCTGGGTCCAGCAAACGTGACGATCGTCGATGCTGAAGGCAGCTTGCTCGCTCCTAATGCCCAGCGTTTGATGGGCTTGGATAGCAATCAACTCAAGTACGTTGCGGAGTTAGAGGGTGCGCTATCTAAACGTGTTCAAGCAATTTTGGAACCTGTAACTGGCAAAGAAAACGTACGCGCACAAGTCACAGTTGATATGGATTTTGGTGAACTTGAGCGTACCGAAGAAACCTTTGGTCGCAACTCGCCACCCAATCAATCATCGATTCGTAGTCAGCAATCCAATGAGGCAGCAACACCAAGCTCATCGGCATCTGGTGTTCCGGGCGCATTGACCAATCAGCCGCCGGGTGGAGGGCAAGCGCCGATTAATGCAGCAGGTGGTGCAGCAGCAAATACAGGACCTCAAAATCTAAATGCACCACCATCAAGCTCGAGCTCAAGCGCTAGCAATATCAAGAAAGATTTAACCGTTAACTACGAGTTAGATCGTGCGATTGAGCGTATCAAGTCAGAAAAAGGTAAGGTTAGAAGGGTTTCTGCTGCAGTGGTAGTGAATTACAAGCAACCTTCCGGCGTCGATAAAGATGGCAAGCCTTTAAAGCCTGTACCGTTTAACGCTAAAGAATTGGATCAGATTAATAATCTTGCTCGTGATGCTGTGGGTTACACGGAGAAGCGGGGCGATAGCGTGAGTGTTGCCAACATTCCATTTAAGGTTGAAGTGCCTGATGAGCCGGCGTTCTACAAGCAACCTGGAGTTATCGAGCTCAGTAAAGAATTCTTTAAATTTGCCATCATCTTAGGATCTTTAGGCATTATGTTCTTCGGAGTTGTGAAGCCATTACTCTTTCCAAAGAAAGTCGACGATGCTATGGAAGAGCAGCGTATTGAAGAAGAGTTTGATGAGAAGATCAAAGCTGAGATGGCTCAAATGGATCCAAAACTCCGCGAGAAGCGGCGTATGGAAATGGAGTTATTGAAAGAGCGTCAGCGGATTGCTGAAGAAGAAGAGCGTCAGCGGATTGAAGAAGAGAAAAAACGCATGGATGAGGAGCGTCTTCGCTTGGAGGAAGAGAAAAAGAACGAGTACGAGTCGCTTCTTAAGTACGCTACTGATTTCGTGGGCGAAAATCCGAAAGTGGTATCAGGCATCTTTAAGGAATGGCTTGCTGCTGATGCTGAGAAAACCAATACAGCAAATGCTGCTGCCGCTTCTGCAGGTTGAGATAAAGAGTAAACAATATGGCTGATGAAGAAGTCGAAGCACCGAAAAGCCTCTCGATAGCGGAGGCACTTAAAGAGGGCGTTAAGGGCGCCACCCAAACAGGCGCTTTAACCTTTGAAGAGCTTGATGGTGCTTCTCGTGCTGCTGTGATTTTGCTCGCTGTTGGTGCGGAGTCAGCAGCAAATGTGTTGCGTACGATGACGCCGTTTGAAGTGCAAAGACTGTCAGGAAAGATGGCTGTGGTGCGCTCACTCAGTCGTGATTTGGTATTGCAAGTGCTACGCCAGTTTAAAGATGTCACAGAGAATAACTCTCAAGTAGCGTTTGATACCGACGACTTTATGCAGAACATGCTTACAAAAGCGATGGGTGCAGAAGGCGCATCTGATTTGCTTGGTCGTCTCGAATCAACGCTAGATATGTCTGGTATTGAAACGCTCAAGCGGATGGAGCCGGATGTTCTCTATGAGATGATTAAGGGTGAGCATCCACAGATTGTTGCAACCGTGATGGTGTTCTTGGAGCCTGGTCAAGCCGCTTCAGTATTGAAGCTCTTCCCAGACGATTTGCGTAACGAACTGATTTTGCGTATCGCCTTGTTAGAAAAAGTCCAACCTGCTGCTCTGAAAGAATTGAACGAGGTGATGTCGCGTTCTGCTGGTCCAGATGCAGACTTCCGTAGAAGTACTGTCGGTGGCGTCGTGCCTACTGCCGAAATTCTGAATATGCTTTCTGGCGGCCTTGATAAGCAAGCGCTCAAAACGATTCATGACTTCAATGCTGAATTGGCTGATGCTATTCAAGAAAAGATGTTCGTGTTCGAAGACTTCAACGACATCGAAGACCGTTCTTTGCAAACCTTGCTCTTGGAAGTTCCTCAAGAAACCTTGGTTATGGCTCTCAAGGGCGCAAGTCCAAAGTTACGCGAGAAGCTATTCAAGAATATGGCCAAGCGTGCTGCCGATGGCGTGCGCGAAGATCTCGAGACACGCCCACCAGTCAAGGTGCAAGAAGTCGAAGAGATGCAAAAGGAAGTTATTCGCATCGCACGTACTCTGGCAGAAGAAGGCCGCATGATTATGGAAAGGGGCAAGTCAGCCGATGCCTTCCTCTGATGAGGACTCTCTGCTGACGAGGTGGGAGCCGCCCTCCTTTGATCCTCCAAAGCCCCCAAAGCCCCCAAAGGCTCCGCCCGTTCTTTACCCTACGGTTGAAGAAGTTGAGGCTATTCGAGAAAGTGCCTACAAAGAAGCTTACGAATTAGGAAATAACCAAGGCTTTGTGGAAGGCCGCGATGCTGGGTACAAAGAAGGAAAAGAATCTGGCTACCGCGAAGGTTACGAGCGGGGCTATGCCGATGCGGATAGCGAAACAAAACGTTTGCAAGATGCTCTTGGAAAATTGCTAGAAGCGCTAAGGGGAATGCCTGAAGCAATTGCGCAACCTTTGATTGAATTTACCTACGAAACAGCATCGCGATTGGCGGCTAACGTCTCCATGGAGCGAGCGCCATTTGTTGCGTCCGTTCAAGAGGCGCTCATGCGATTGCCTCGCCCAGGTGAAAATCTGTATCTTCGTCTAAATGCAGAAGAGGTTGAGACCTGGAAAAAAATTGTGGATGATCCTGGCCTGCCATTTAATTGCACGATATTAGTTGATGCGGATGTAAATCCTGGCCATGCTTATGTTGAAGTAAGTGGTGCGCGCATTGATGTTGGTCAGCAAGCGCGGATTGCATTGGTGAGAGCTGCTCTTGGATTAGATCGAGATTCAAGCGAGCAAGATTTAGGTGTGCAGGATTTAAACTCGCAAGAAAATGAAGCAGCCCTTGGGTATCAAGAGATTGAAGATGCTTATCAAGATGACTCTGCTGCGGGCGACGAGGTAAAACCAGAGTGAGTCATTTGCAGCCGGCTGAATTAGCAAATCAGTTAGAGATGCGCAAACAGCATTTGCTTGAAACGCCACTATCGATTCGCGAAGGAAAGTTAAAGCGAGTCTCTGGCATCGTGCTTGAGGTAGAAGGTTTGCCAATGAGCATTGGCGCTGGTGCCACCATACTCTCTGAGCTGGGTGGCAAAACTTATGATGCTGAGTGCATTGGCTTTAATGGCGCAATTACTTATCTAATGCCAATTGATGCGATGGATGGTATCTCTCCAGGTGCGCTCGTTTACCCAACCAATACTCCATTTAATTCTGGAAGTGGTTACACCTCAAATAGCATTGGTGATCCGCTTCCCATTGGTGAAGATTTATTGGGTAGAGTGGTTGATGGTCTTGGGCGTCCAATCGATGGCAAAGGTTATGGTGAAAAACAACTTACACCTTATATTCAGAGAACATTAAATCCATTAGACAGAACTCCGATTCATGAGCCTTTGGATGTTGGTATTCAAGCGGTCAATGGTTTATTAACAGTTGGTCGTGGTCAGCGTGTTGGAATCTTTGCTGGCTCTGGCGTTGGCAAGAGTGTTCTTCTGGGAATGCTGGCGCGTAATTGTGTTGCTGATGTGATCGTCATCGGTCTAGTGGGTGAGCGTGGTCGCGAAGTAAGAGAATTTTGTGAAGATACTTTAGGCCCAGAATCTTTCAAGAGGGCGGTTGTCGTAGCAGCCCCAGCAGATGCTTCGCCGCTTGCTAGATCCAAAGGTGCTTCGTATGCGACTGACGTAGCAATTTGGTTTCGTGATCAAGGTAAGCATGTGGTGTTAATTGTGGATTCATTAACGCGATACGCCATGTCTTTGAGGGAAATTGGTTTGAGCTTAGGTGAGGCGCCCGTTGCTCGCGGTTATCCACCAAGCGTTTTCGCCAGAATGCCTGAGCTTGTCGAGCGCGTTGGTAATGGCGCCAATCCTAATGGATCGATTACAGCGTTCTATACGGTGCTTTTAGAAGGTGATGACACAAATGATCCAGTGGCCGATACCGCTCGAGGTATTTTGGATGGCCACTTTTTCCTTTCTAGAGAATTGGCTGATAGCGGCCACTACCCAGCGATTGACGTAGAGAAGTCGATTTCTCGTGTCATGCCAAAAGTAGTTTCAAAAGAGCATTTATTGTCGGCGCGTCGCTTAAAGCAGTTATATAGTCGCTATATGCGTGGTAGGGATCTGGTTTCTATGGGCGCTTATATTGCTGGCACGGATCCAGACTTGGATGCGGCCTTAGCCGCCTGGCCAAAAATTCAGGCCTTTTTGCAGCAAGATGCGGAAGTGACGATTCCCATTGATCAGACCGAAAGGTTATTGTTTGAGATCGCGCCTCCAATAACCCAGTAATTTAATGACACGGTGATTTCACTCAAATGTCTGCCATCGAGCTTTTACTCCGCTTAGCAAAAATCCGTGAGGATCAAGCTATGGCCAGAGCCAAAAGGGCTGCTGGGCAAGTAAATCAGACAAAAGCCTTTAAAAATCAAGTTCTTGAGTATGCAAAGGAGTATGAAGGTCAAGTGCTCGCCGCCTCCACTCAGAGCATGCCGATCTCTTTTATTCAGGATGCTAACGCATTTAGGGAAAAGTTGATACAAAGCTCAGTTGAGATGGATGGGCAAATTCAAGGGCTATCTAGAGCCTCTGAAGAGACTCTGATGACTGCTACCCAGGCCAGAATGCGCACCCGCGGACTAACAAAATTGGTCGAGAAAAAACGGCATGAAGCCAGGCAGAAGAAGGCTAAGGCGGAGATGAACCAGTTTGAAGATAACTACGCTGCAAGACTGAATGTGAATTCTGGCACGAAAGATGCATAGTAAGAAGTGTTCCTTTTGGAGAGGCTATGCCAACAGTAAGTCAAATTCGGATGCAAGCAGCAGCTAATAGCGTAAATAACGCTATGGCTAAGCCCGGCTCTACGCCTGGCAGCTCTGCTACGCCTGGTGGCTTCGAGGCTTTCTTGGCGGCCTTAGATCAAAGTCAAATGGCGCGCCTTAGTGCTAGAGGTGATTCTGATCGTTTGGCCAATCAAAGTGCATTACCAGGGGTGCTAAAGGGGCAAAATTTGCCTACTTTAGGTCAAAACGCCTCTGACCCTGCAAAAAATTCCGATCCATTACAGCTTTTAATGGCTCAACTAGCTGCTCAAAGCTTAGCGGCTCAGAATGCGGTAATACAAGCATCTAATGCGACAAACCAAGTGTCGCTTAGTGGAGCATCGAATCAGTCCATGAGTGTCGAGGCATTGATGGCTAGTCTGGGCGCGCAATCAAATGGTTCAAGTATGGACTTAATGTCCTTGATGGGTCAAATGGGTCAGCAAATCGACGCTAAACAAGCGGCTCTTATTAGTCAGGCCTTAACCAAGGCAATGAAAGCTAGCGGGCAAACACCAGATGCGATGATGCAAAGTCAG
The DNA here is from genome assembly GCF_013307225.1 of Polynucleobacter tropicus. Classification (NCBI taxonomy): domain Bacteria; kingdom Pseudomonadati; phylum Pseudomonadota; class Betaproteobacteria; order Burkholderiales; family Burkholderiaceae; genus Polynucleobacter; species Polynucleobacter tropicus. The sequence goes on from NZ_CP028942.1 coordinate 580,069, forward strand.
GTAGCTGCTTTGTTGCAGTCTTTGCAAGGTGGCGGCGCTCAGAACGGTCAAACTCAAGCAAATAGCCAAACGCCAGCTCAGATTGCGAGCGCGATTCAAGCATTTGCTCAGAAAAACGGCATTAGCCTTCCGCCTGAACTTCAGACGCAATTAACGAACCTTATTAGTCAGGGTAATGACCAGTCGTCCGGTATTAAGTTGCTTGGGGTCCAGACCGATGCCACGCTTCAGGCTGGAACAGTTGATCCCACGAAAGCAACAACAATCCAGAACTTAACCGAGGGCAAGCAAGTTCAGGTTATGACTACTGCCGTCGATAAATTACCAAAGGGCAAGGCTATAGATGGTCCTCTTGCCTTTAATGCGGTTGGTGATAAGAATTACGGAGCAAAGCCAGGTTCATTGATTGACGAAGCTGTATCGGCTATGACGAAAGATCAAGGCGAGGCCGCTGAGTCTGGTCAGGTAGACAAGTTGACTACTCAAAACCCTAAAGATCAGCCCGATCTAAATGCGTTATCAGCTAATAGCAATAGTGGCCTTGCAAGGATTGACGGTCATTCGGCTGCAGCCCAAAAGATGGAGTTAAAAGCCTCCGAAGTTTCCTTGGCTTCAGGCCCATTGCATTCTGAAGTTATGAGCGCTGCTAAATCCGGTGGCGGCAGAATTATGCTGGAGCTAACTCCTCCTGAGCAAGGCACTATCCGAATTGATTTGCGCATCAATTCCGCTGGGCAAGCCCATTTAATTGTTGAGGGTGCTAGTGACGCAACTAAGTCCCGTTTAGATCAAGGTGGCCAAAACCTGAAGAATGAGTTTGCCCAAATGGGGCTTAACTTATCTCTAGATTTAAGACAGGGCAGTCAGTCTCAGCAAATGCGTGATCAAGCCTCTTTTGGCGGACGTCAGCCAGGCTACAACATCGTTTCTTCAAATAATCAAGGCTTAAGCCCTTCAATCTCAGTCAATTCTATCGGTTCAGGTGATAATAGGGGTAATAGCGGTGCAGTTCACCTGTATGCTTGATACTATTGAGTAAAGAGGATTAGTAATGGCTGATGAAGAGCGCGTTGAACCTACCTTAGATCCAAACGCAGCTGCCCCACAGGCAGCTGTTGCTGCTCCTGCGGGTGGTCATGATTCTGATGAAGAAGCACCAAAGCCAAAAGGCAAAGGCAAGCTGCTAATCATTATTGCTTTGGTAGTTTTGATAGCTGGTGGTGTTGGTGGCTATATGTATATGAAGCATTCTGCCGAGGAAAAGCATCGCCTCGAAGAAGAAGCCAAGCGCCCAGAAAATATTCTTAAAAAACAATTGATGGAGCGCAAAGAAAATGCGCCTCCTATCTATATTCCTTTGGAAGAAATGGTGGTGAACTTGCCTGGTCGTGGTGGCGAGCACTATTTACAAACCAAAATTGTTTTACGCACTAATGATTCTTCAACTGAAGGCAAGATTAAGAATTTCATGCCTGTGATTCGCGATAAGATCATTACCGTTTTATCTTCACGGCAAATGCAAGAATTGGCAACGGTTGAGGGTAAAGTGATGATGGCCCGCGAAATCGCCTTGGTGATTAACTCTATTATTGCGCCACAACTGACTGCTATTTATGTGTTGCAGCAGCAACCAGGCACAGCCGATATGCAAAATCTAGAGCGTATTGGTGCCGTACCAAAAGAAACTTCATCGGGTCAAAAGATTACCGGTGAAGCGGCTAGAGCGGCAGCAGAATTTTGGAATGTGACTGAAATGGATTTGCCAGTGCAGGCAGTGTTGTTTAGTTCTTTTGTGATGCAGTAATCAACCACTTTAGAAAGTCCATTTAGGAAATCATGGCGGCAGAGGAAATAAATGTCGAGATGAATATTGACGCTGAAGATCAGCGTGCAATGTTTGACAAATCGAAAATTATTGCTCGGCGCCGCATGCCGACTTTGGAGCTTATTCATGAGCGCTTTAGTCGTGCGGTTCGCTTAACACTCTTTAATATGATTCGTGCGCCGATTGAGGTGCAAATGCATCTTCCGATTGTGAAGAGCTATCAAAAATTCGTAGATGAATTCCCAGAGCGTACCAACATTAATATTGTTGGTATTCGTCCATTGAGGGGTGTGGGTTGCTGGATTGTTGATCCAGGTGTTGTGTACATCGCAATTGACAATATGTTTGGCGGGGAAGGGCGTTTGGCTCCACGCTTAAACTTGCGTGAATATACCGCTACAGAGTTACGCATTATTCGCCGTCTAGTTGATGCTTTTTTGAATGAATATGAAAAAGCATGGAAGTCTGTTTATGAAATTAAGTTTGACTTCATGCGTCAAGAAACCAACTTTGGTTTTGCAAAAATCACCTCTCCTGGTGAGATGGTGTTGCATTCTAAATTCACGATTGAGATTAACGGTCGCCCAGGTGATATCGATTTATGTATTCCATTTTGGGTACTAGAGCCTGTTAAGAGTATTTTGTATAACAATATGCAAGGTTTTGCGACTGAGCCAGACCAGCATTGGACCGACCTTCTTAATGATCAGGTTCACGAAGCCCCTGTTACTGCTGTGGCGGTTCTTGCGCGCAAGCAAATGCTTTTGCGGGAAGTAACCTCTCTATCTGTGGGCGATATTATTCCGATTGAAATTAATGATCCGGTTACTGTCTATGTAGACGGTTTGCCAGTGATCAAGGGGCAATATGGCACCAAAGACGGACGGTACTCTGTAAAAGTGGGAACCATACAGCACCCTGCGGAGTTCTTAAAGAGCCCATTAGAAAGTGCCCGCCTAGGGCCAAGCATGATGCGTAGCGCTGAAAAGGGCGAGCTTTATGAGCAGTTACCTGAAGGCAGTCAAAGCCACCCAGAAAATTTAGGCTCTATGCCTGCTGGAGATACAATTAGTACCATAGCTGATGGCCTAATGCCAGATGGCCCTAACGCATAAAGAAGGCGAAGAATAAGAGGATTACGATGGCTGAAAATGACAATGATTTAGCGAAATCGCTTACCAGCACTGACGTATCCGGATCATTACGTAAAGCCACCTTTAATAATTTAGAAGATGGCGCTAGAGCGGGTGCTGATTTCAACGAAATTGACTTGGTGATGGATGTTCCGGTTCAGGTCACAGTTGAACTTGGTCGCGCCAAAATGCAAATCCGTAACTTGCTCAATCTCACTTACGGTTCAGTTATCGAGCTCGACATCTTGGCGGGTGAACCACTAGAGGTTGTGGTCAATGGTTGTTTGGTAGCTCAGGGTGAGGTGGTCATTGTCAACGATCGCTACGGTATTCGTTTGACCGATATCGTTACACCTGCTGAACGACTTCGCAAAATCAACCGCTAATCGGCATGGGCTCCTCAGTGGGAGGTATGTTGCTCTTCTCGTTTATTTGGCTTGCCCTTGCTGCAGCTCTCATTTGGGTTGTAGCATTTTTGGTCAAGCGCGATTCAGCGATGCGCGCCAGCAATCCGCATGTCAAGATTTTGGCGCAACAAGCCTTGGGTCCGAGAGAGCGTGTAGTTGTCCTTAATGTATTGAATCGAATTTTGGTGGTGGGTCATACGCCATCACAAATTTCGCTAATTACTGAATTGGAGCCTGAGGATGTGGCCAATCTAAAACCACAGGTTGCAAGTGCTGATTTTGCAAACAACTTGCGACAGTTTGTAAAAAGGAAGCTAGGTTGAAGCGCAAAATATTCTGGTGGTCGTTTGCAATCACAGCCCTTATTGGGCTGTTTCCTTTAGTTGCGTGGAGTCAAACACTGCCTTTGGTTACTGCAAAGCAGGGCGGCGGTGGCACTATTTATGCAGTTCCAGTTGAAACGGTTTTAGCTTTAACGGCGTTAAGCTTTTTGCCAGCAGCGCTTGTCTTAATGACAAGCTTTACTCGGATCTTGATTGTTTTTTCTTTATTGCGTCAGGCCTTGGGTTTAACAACTATGCCGCCAAACATTGTATTGATTGGCCTTTCATTTTTCCTGACTTTGTTCATCATGAATCCGGTGTTTGATTCGATATACAAAAATGCATATCAACCATATTCTGCGGGCAAGATGGGATTTCCTCAGGCGGTGGAAGTGGGTGCTAAGCCGCTTAAAGAGTTCATGCTCAAGCAAACGCGCCGAGATGATTTAAATTTATTTGCCAAGCTTTATGGAAAAGAAATTGAGGCGCGTGAAGACGTGCCTTTCACGGTCCTAATTCCAGCATTCGCTATCTCAGAAATTAAAACGGGATTCTTAATAGGCTTTGTTATTTATTTGCCATTCTTGGTGATTGACTTTGCCGTAGCCAGCATTTTGACTTCGCTTGGTATGGTGATGGTATCGCCCATGATGTTTTCGCTGCCGCTCAAGTTGATTGTTTTTGCTTTAGCTGATGGCTGGGCCTTGTTATCTACTTCACTAGTGCAAAGCTACATTAACTAGGCGCTATGGAAAGCGGAGTCATTATCGATTTGGTATACCAGGCTCTGCGCATGGCGGCGGTGTTGGCAGGCCCAATACTGATGGCGCTGTTAGTAATTGGTTTGGTGATTGGTATTTTGCAGGCTGCCACTTCCGTGAATGAATCCACCGTTGCCTTTGTTCCCAAGCTCATTGTTTTTGGTGTGGTTGTTTTGCTTATCGGCCCAGTAACTCTGTCATTGTTCACTGATTACATTAAAGAGCTCTTTGCCCGTATTCCGGGTTTGGTGAACTAAATTATGCTGACCATCACAGGTCTGCAAATTGAGCAGTACATGGCAATTTTTATGTTTGCTTCGCTGCGAGTCTTTGGTATTTTTTTAACCACTCCGATGTTTGCTTTCAGATCACTGCCGATGCAATTCCGATTATTGATTGCATTGTCATTTGCTTTTTATGTGATGCCTTTGGTCGGTGGTGAAAAAATTCCTAGTCCGGGTAGCATTACTTTCTTTGCATCGATTATTGAATTAGCCATCGGTGCATTTATTGGTTTTGTAATTCGAATTGGCTTTATGGTGGTTGATATTGCAGCTGAGGTGTTGTCATTTCAGGCGGGCTTTAGTTTTGCCTCAACGTACTTTCGTGATCCCACACTTGACTCCGGTTTGGTAGGACAGTTTTTAGGTTTAATTGTCATTGCTCTGGCATTTGCTTTAAATATTCATTTGGTATTGATCGACATTATTTTGCACAGCTTTAAAACGATACCTGTGGGGCAATGGCCAAGTGCGTGGTCGTCCAAAGGTGTGGTGGATTTGGTGTCGGCATCGTTTCGATTGGGCTTGATTCTTTCCATGCCTATTTTGTTGGTCTACATGATGTTTAACTTAACGCAGGCATTTTTGGGAAGAACTAGCCCTCAGATGAATTTGTTCTCCGTGGGCTTTGCTGTTAGCATTCCTTTAGCATTCTTAGTTATTTTTATGATTCTTCCAGACTTGCAAATCGTTTTGGAGCGTTCCCTTGAAAACCCCATGCAACTTATTCGCCAAGGCGTAGAGACTCCTTATGCAAAATAAATCCTTCTCTCATTTATTGGCTATCAGCTTATTTTTATTTGCCACAAGCTTTAGCTCATTTGCAAATGCGCAGGCGAACTCGGAAGTTCCATTGAACGGCTCTGTGGAAGAGGGGCTTACGGCTGCGCAAAAAAATAAATTAAATCAAAATTCACTAGACCAGGCGCCAACAGGTCCAGAAGATTGTGAATTGAAATATCCCCTCCCTCCATCAAGCCCAAGCAATCCATATGCAGAAAGCGGCTCTGATATTTGCAAGAGATTGCAAATTCGTGGCAAAAGAATGATTTGCGAAATTAATTCTTTGGTAGCGGATAAGCCGTCTGGTGGAAGTACTACAGGCTCTAAGATTGAATTAGCCGCGTGGGCTCGATGCAATGCCAGCGTTGCGAATATTTTGGTAGATGGCTACTACATGGCCGCCAGCGAGATTGAGCGCCGTCTACAAATCTGTAGCTCGAACTTTTATGCCGATCCAGGAAGAATGCCAAAGCAAGGCTGGTATCAACGGTTTCTGAGATGGGCCACTAGTAATGACTTGACTCCGCCACCCACGGATGAGGCTTTAGAGGTAGCTTTGAAGCAGTCCACTCCACTGGAAAGTAGGCAAGATACCGCAGGATTAATGAAATGCGAGTGGATGTTTTCTCGAAGCAGTTCACCGGTAATTGACGTATTGCCCGGTGGAGGCGTAAATAATGCTGCTTCAACACCAGTAGTCACACCTACTAAAAGGGCTGCTCCAAAGAAGTCTGCTGGCCAATAACCTTTAAATATGCTTAAGAAGTTGTCTTAAGCATTGATTTATATGGCAATATAAACATTATTTTTATAAAAGCCGTTAGCAAACCTATGAAAACCAATAATCTACATTCTCGTTTTATTGCCGTGATGGGTGCTCTAGCAGCCATGCTGGTTGCAGGCAACGCTATTTCAAGCGATTCACACGACGCTCCTGCGCCAGCTGCGGCTGCTGCGGCGCCAGCTACGCCAAAGGCAAAGCCAGCCGTGCCGGCAGCTTCAGGCGATGACCAAATGAGTAAAGCCTTGTTTGACAAAATCAGCAAGGGTTCTGGTGATATCGTCATTCGCACCGGTGATTTGCCTGCGGGTGCGGCTCCTAGCGAGTCTAAGACCGCTGAGAAGCCGAAAGTTGCCAAAGCAGCTGCAAAGCCTTCCGAAAAAGATTCGCATGACGCCCATGATGTGCATTGGTCTTATGTAGATGGCCCTGGCGGTCCTGAAAACTGGGGCAATCTGAGTAAAGCCAATTTGGCCTGCTCAACAGGCAAAACCCAGTCCCCAATTAATATCAATGTGGATCGAGCAGTAAAAGCTGAGCTTCCTCCTTTAGAGTTCTTGTACAGACCATCTCCTTTGTCCATTGTTGATAACGGGCACACTGTAATGGTCAATTATGGTGAGGGCAGTAATTTATTGGTTGATGGCCGCCAATATCGTCTTGTTCAGTTCCACTTCCATAAGCCTAGCGAAGAAGCTATTAATGGTGAGCGGACCGATATGGTGGTGCACTTGGTTCATCAGCATTACGACGGCAGCCTCGCTGTCGTAGGTGTTTTGATGAATACTAAAACGCTTGGTTCAGCTAAAAAGTCATGGTTTGGTAGTGATGCTGGCAAAGAAAATCCGATGATTCAGACCCTCTGGAACAATGTTCCATTGGTAAAAGGTAAGACAGAAAGCCCTGGAGTCATGATCGATGTGAATCAGTTGCTACCAGCCGACAGAAGTTATTTCACCTATATGGGTTCTTTAACAACACCTCCATGCAGCGAGAACGTGCTGTGGTTTGTGATGAAAAACCCGATTTATGTAAGCGAAGAGCAGGTTAAGAACTTTGATCGCATCTATCCAATGAATGCTCGCCCTTTGCAGCCTAAGGGCGATCGCTTAATCAAGGAAACCAAGGGTAGTTAGTTAACACCCCATGTCTGTTTTGGCAGGTTTTGCCTGATTAGTTTCGGGGCAATCTGCTAAAACGGCAAAATTTGCCACCCTCATTTAAAAAGCCCTAGAAATAGGGCTTTTTGCTATTTTCGCCTCAGTTTTCACTTTTAGGCTTCCCGTTAAGCAAACCCACATGGGTTGGCCCTTACATTTATATCCATAAATAGTTAAATCTGGCACGGTCTTTGCATATTCATACCTGAGGACTTTCCCCTTAGGTTTTATCGTCCCCGAATAGGGAGGAGATTAAATGAACGCAGTGCCGCAGTACGACCCACTTACTTTTGGCGAAACCGCATTTAAATTGCGGACTTTCCGTCAACAAGTGCTGGGTAACAATTTGGCAAATTCAGATACTCCAGGCTTTAAGGCCAGGGATATCCGCTTTGCTGACGTACTGAAGGCTCAATTAGAGGGTGTTGCTCCTTCTAATGCAATTGAATTGGCAACTACTAATTCAGCGCATATTCCAGGAAAGGTGCCTCAGGAAGACCCCCGTTTGCTCTACCGCATCCCGAATCAACCATCCATGGATGGCAATACGGTCGATGGTGATATTGAGCTGAGCGAATTTACTAAAAACTCAGTATTTACTGAGTCTGCATTAAACATGTTGGGTAGTACGATTCGCGCACGTATGTCAGCGATTACAGGACAAGCTTCATGAGTTTATTGGGCGCCTTTGATATTGGGTCTACTGGGCTGACAGCGCAATCTATGCGCTTGAATACCACTGCCTCCAATATTGCCAACGTAGAAAGCGTATCCGGTCCTGATGGCCGTCCTTATCGTGCGCGTCAGGTTGAGTTTAGTTCTGTATATAAACCAGGACAGCCTGGCGCCGGTGTTGAGGTCAGCAAAATTATTGAGAGCAATGCTCCGATGCGCATTGAGTATCGCCCTGGACACCCAAAAGCAAATGCGGCTGGTTATGTAGAAATGCCAAACGTTAATCCAGTAGAGGAGATGGTGAACATGATTTCTGCATCTCGCTCTTATCAGATGAACGTGGAGGCAATGAATGTCTCGCGTCAGTTGATGTTAAAGACCCTGGATTTAGGTAAGTAAACAGTAGCACCTGAAAAGTAAGAGAAAGAGAAAATCATGGCAACCAATCCATTAAGTGGAATCAGAGTTTATGACCCAGCTACGGCTAATAAGCCTGCTGATGCAACCACGAACTCAACTACAGGTGGCACTGCTGCTGAACAAACGCAAAACTTTTTGAAGTTATTGATTGCACAGATCCAAAACCAAGATCCCATGTCACCAATGGATGCGTCGACAATGACGTCGCAAATGTCGCAGCTCAATATGGTGAGCAGCATGGGTAACATGAATACATCAATGACTGCCATGCTTGCACAAATGCAGAGCGTGAACTTTATGAATCAAGCTGCATTGATTGGCCATAGCCCAGTAGTAGCGGGTAATGGAATTGCCTTTGATGGCACAAATCAAGTGATGCTTGGTGCCAATGCAACGAATCCGTTGAAATCAGTTGTAGCAACGATTACTGATGCAAGTGGCAATGTGGTCAATAGTGTCGACCTTGGTAATGTGAATGCGGGCATGACTAACTTTGTTTGGAATGGTAAGGATGCTAATGGCAATACAGTTTCAGCTGGCATGTATTACTTAAACCTCTCGGGTAAGAATGCAGATAATGCCACGGAAAATCCAACGGCATATGTAGCATCCGCAGTTGCCTCCGTAACCAAAGGTTCAAATGGTGATGCGGTACTCAATCTCCTCGATGGCAGAACTGTAAATTCTTCGGATGTACAGCAGTGGATTAGTTAATTAAGAACAAAATCGTAGCAATAAATAGAACAAACATAGATAGACAAAAGGAATCAAAATGGGATACGGGATCGGATTATCAGGATTAAAGTCAGCCTCCGAAGCAATTGACGTTACCAGTAATAATATTTCTAACGCTCAAACAGTGGGTTATAAGTCGGGGGAATATGTGTTCTCCGATCAATTCTTTAGAGCTCAAGATCCTCAGTCTGTTGATCGTGCCGGTATGGGTGCTTATCGCATGGCAATTCGAAGAACTGGTAGTTATGGCACGGTGGTGAATACGCAAAACCCGCTCGACATGGCTATTACTGGTCCAGGTATGTTTATGTTGGCAAAGACAGTTGACGGAACAGTGCCCACCGAAAATCCAACAAAATTTCAATTTACCCGTAACGGCCAGTTCGCAGTTGATAACAAGAATCGGATCGTAAATGAAAACGGAATGTTCTTGGTTGGATATCCTGCTGATGCGTCCGGGAAAATTATTTCTAGCTCAAAGTCTGTGATGATATTGGACCAATCGCCATTGGCACAGCAAGCTACTAAAAATTCAAATATCAATTTGAACCTAGATAATCGAGTTGATCCAATCACCGGTAATCCATTTAATAAAACAGAGCCAACTAGCTATAGTCAAACTACCTCACAGACTGTGTATGACGATAAAGGCTTAGCTCATACATTGGCTGTTTACTACAAAAAGATGCATTCCACAAACCTTGTATTGCAGGGTGATGGAACGGGCACTACTTATACATTTACACCGCAGCAGGATTTAGGTACAACTCTCGCTGGAGAGCAAACCAGTAAAATTGCAACTAGTTCAAAACCGCTAGCAGCTGCCGGTGGAACAACGGAAACCATTTCTAATGCAGTCTTGACATATGTAAGCGGTGGTTCAGAGTCTTTGGATTCCGAAATTGGTACATTTGGTGGAATTACTGGAGGCTCCGGCTATCTTCCTGGGACTTACTCAGATGTGGCTTTGTCTGGCGGCTCCGGTCAGGGTGCGAAGGCAAACATTGTTGTTGGCGCAGGTGGAAACATTACAACCGTAACATTGACATCATCTGGTGTGGGTTACCAGGTAGGCGATTATTTGACGGTAATGCCGAATGTGGTCGGTGGTACGGGAACTGGTTTTTCAATACCAGTTGCCACAACAATCACTGATGGTATTGGCGCATTTAGTATTACTGGTGGTAGCGGATATGGCGCCACAACTTACACAAACGTTCCTTTGGTTGGGGGAAGTAGTGGTAGCAATACGGCAAGAGCAACTGTCATTGTGAATGCAAATGGTGATGCATCAATTTATACGGTTACCAATGCAGGAACTGGATATACAAATGGCGAGACATTGACAATCGCCAATAGCTCAATTGGCAACTATGGGACCCCTGCAGCCTTAACTGCTCAAGCCTCTGTAACTGCAGGAGGGGTCGCGGGAGTAACCTTATTGGCGAATACTGCGGGCCATGGCCCATCTGGAATCACATATAACAATGTGCCTCTATCAGGTGGCAGTGGAACAGGTGCTAGAGCAAACGTAACAGTTAATTCCAGCGGGGTAGTCACTAGCGTTGTTTTGACAAAGGGCGGTACTGGCTATTTGCCAAATGACAATCTAACGATATCCGCTTCAAGTATTGGTCCTAATGGGGCGGGAACAGGGTTTGCAGTATCCGTAGCTTCGAAAAGGGCGGGTATTAAAACGCTAGCAACCTCACCATCAAATGCTGGTACAGGCTATACAGATGGTATTTACGAGGATGTTCCTCTGACTGGCTCATCAACAGGATTTGGTGCAAAGGCAACAATTGTTATTTCAAATGGTCTTGTTACAAAAGTTACATTGACAGATGGTGGCACAGGTTATGCCGCTACTGACTCTTTGAGTGTTAATGCAAACTCGGTAGGGGGTACAGGCTCTGGTTTTGCAGTTGCAATTGGTGGCTTAAATACACAGATTGCTGCTGGTCAAGGCACAAGAGGCTCTACTTATAACCTTAAATTAACCGATGGTACAAATTTATCTCTAACGCAAATAAGTGAGGCAGGAAACGGAACACCGCAATACGTGGTGAACGTAGATCGTTACTCAGTGTTTGCAACATTGGATGGAAATCCAGTTGGGCAAGATGCATCTGGAGCAGCAATTACCAAGGTAAAAATTGGCGGAATCTTGACAGATGAGCAGACATCCTTGGGAACAGTAGCATTTGTGGGTGGAAAGGATTTGGATTCATTGTCACGTGATGCCTTTGGTACGCCGCAATTTGATACTCAATTCAAAATTGATGCATCAGGCGGATCAGGTAACGGGTGGGGTCAAACTAACAATGGCGGTGTTGTTCAATTTACTTTGAAGAGCACCAACATGACTGCGTATTCATCTGCTGGTCAGACCTATGCAAACGATCAAGATGGGTCCGCAACTTCACAATTAGCTTCTTTCAATATCGATAACAGCGGAAAGCTTGTCGCACAATATGACAACGGTAAATCGGTAGTGAAGGGCCAGGTGATTTTGGCGTACTTCAACAATTTAGAGGGATTGATTCCTAACGGAAACAATACTTATGAAGCTTCATCCGCCTCCGGTGATCCGTTGCTGAGTTTCCCAGGTGATGGCACATTGGGTGCAATCAGATCTAAGGCGGTTGAGCAGTCCAACGTTGATCTCACGGAAGAATTGGTAAGGCTGATGGTGTTGCAACGTCAATACTCTGCAGTATCACAGGCAACTAAAGTGATGGCAGCAACCCTAATTGATGATGCAATCAACATTGGTCGTTAAGAGCCAATCTACTAAGCTACTATGATTAACCGCTACGCATACACTTCAATGACCGGTGCAACTTCTGCTACGCAGCAGTTGGCCGTGACATCGAATAACTTGGCAAATTCTCTAACGCCAGGTTTTCGTGAGGTGATTAGTGCATTTCGGGCGGTGCCTCTTAAGGGCGATGGAGAACCATTTACAGGTAACGGCGCAGATACGCGTGTATTTGTTGCCGATACAACGCCTGGTAGCAATTTTAATCAAGGTCAAATCCAAACGACTGGAAACTCTTTGGATGTAGCGATTAAGGGTGATGGAATGTTTACAGTACGTCGCCCAGACGGTCAGGAAGCATATACACGAGCCGGCAAGTTTATGACAAATGAACAGGGCTTACTTATGCTAGGAAAAGATATTCCAGTAGTGGGTGCAGGTGGAACGATCACCATTCCAGTCGGGGCATCAGTTCAGATCGCCGAGGATGGTTCCGTATATACACAGATTCCAGGAAATCAGTATTTGAATCAAGCAGGCAAGCTAAAGCTAGTAAATCCGAATACTAATAGCTTGGTTCGTGCTGCAGATGGATTATTTGATATTCCAGGCGAACAGGCTGCCGCAGATCCTGGGGTAAGGGTAGTGCAAGGTGCATTTGAGTTGAGTAACAATAATCCCGCATTGGCCATGGTTCAGATGATTGATCAGAGTCGTATGTTTGATTTAAACACTAGATCAATTACTTATGCAGATCAGAATGCCAGATCTGCAACAACTTTGTTATCTTTATCGCGCGTCTAATAATTCATAAATAAGAAAAAGAGAAAAATATGTTACGTTCGTTATGGATCGCCAAAACCGGAATGGATGCAGAGCAGTTCAATCTTGATGTTATTACTAATAACCTTGCGAACTCTCAGACGACAGCGTTTAAACGTGTCCAGCCAATGTTTCAGGATTTGTTGTACACCACACTGCGTACAGCTGGCTCGGCATCAAATGCGCAAAATTTGTTACCAACTGGATTGCAGATTGGTGCAGGTGCCGCGGTTACTTCAACAGAGCGCAATAATATTCAGGGAACATTGATTCAAACTGGCAATCAGCTTGATGTGGCGATTCAAGGGAATGGATTTTTCCAAATTCAATTAGCCGATGGAACATTGGCCTATACAAGAAATGGTCAGTTTAGTAAGAGTGCTACAGGTCAGATTGTTACCCAATCCGGTAACGTAGTTGCAGGGGCGGGTGTGATTCCTGCGAATGCAACTTCTATCACAATTAATCAGGCTGGCCTTGTGCAGTACACCTTGCAGGGCAATCAAACTGCCATTCAAGCTGGTCAAATTACGATGGCTAACTTTGTTAATCCGGCTGGTTTGTTCGCTCTTGGTGGTGGAAACTTTATTCCAACTCCTGCGTCTGGAACTGCTCAAAATAACATAGCTGGAACAAACGGCATGGGCACGACGAATCAGTATTACATCGAGCAATCTAACGTCAACGTGGCTGAAGAATTGGTCAATCTAATTGCTGCACAGCGTGCTTATGAAATTAATACTCGTGCAGTAACGGCATCTGACCAAATTTTGCAACGTGTAAGCAACATGGGTCAGTGATGAGTAGTTTCATTAAGAACTTTCGATTACATATCGCGCTAGCATTTAGCGTGATTGTTCTCTGGGGCTGCGCAAGTGCGGATCGCCCAACATTGTTAACAACACCGGTAACAGCAAGGCCTCGTCCAATTCAAGAGACCTCTGCGAATATGGGTAGCTTATACCCAGCAAATTCTGGTGGCCCATATGTGAATGCCGTAACTCATCGCCCGTTATTCGAGGATCGTCGTGCACGTAATGTGGGTGATACATTGACTGTTGTTTTGAATGAAACCACTAGCGCTGCCAAGAATACCGGTATGTCAGCAGCAAGAAAGGCAAACGCCGCTTCAGATTTCTCTAATACAGGCCCAATGGCATTTGGTCCATACACCAGCATTGCTAATATCGCAAACTTTGGTGGTACGGGCGACATTAAGAGTGAGGGTACTGGCGCAAGTGCTGCTAGCAATACCTTTGCTGGAACGATTACGGTAACTGTTGTTGAGGTTCTCTCTAACGGTAACTTAGTGGTTGCGGGCGAGAAGCAGGTTGCCGTCAGTAATGAAGAAGAGATTATTCGCTTTGGTGGCGTAGTAAACCCAAATACCTTGGTCTTTAATCAAGTATCTTCCCAGCAGGTTGCTGATGCACGAATTGAGTATCGCGGTAGAGGTGCAACTGACGATACTCAGGGTACGGGTTGGCTAACAAGACTTTTCCTGAAGATTGCCCCATTCTAATTTGATGAAAAATAGATCAATTTCCTCGCTAAAAAAAGGCTTACTTCTACTGGTAAGCTTTAGCATTTTCTCGGGCAATTGTTTTGCAGATCGGATCAAGGATTTTGCAGATGTAGCAGGTCAACGCTCAAATCAGTTAGTAGGTTATGGGTTGGTGGTTGGCTTGGATGGAACCGGTGACCAAACCACACAAACCCCATTTACTCTGCAAAGCGTATTGCAGATGATTGGCGTTTTAGGGGTAACTATCCCTCAGGGCGGTGGTCAAACGCAGTTGCGTAATACCGCTGCGGTTATGGTTACTGCTGAATTTCCAGCGCTAGCACGACCAGGTCAGCAAATTGATATTACCGTCTCCTCTTTGGGTAATGCCACAAGTCTAAAAGGCGGCACATTAGTGATGACGCCGCTGAAAGCTGCTGATGGACAGGTTTACGCACAAGGACAAGGTAATCTTGTTATCGGTGGTGCTAGAGCGGCTACCGGCGGCGCAGCAACTTCTGTAAATCATTTAAATGCGGGCCGCATTCCTGGTGGTGGCTTGATTGAAAAAGCAGTTCCATCTCTATTGGCTGATGAGTTTGTGCAGCTTGATCTTCATCGAGCTGACTTTGCCTTAATGCAACAAACTGCCGAAGCAATTGGAAGAAGATTTGGCTTGGGCACAGCTCTGCCAATAGATGCCAGAACGCTCAATGTAAGAGTTCCTGTTGAACCACTGAGACGTACTGCATTCATGGCGGCCCTACAAGATCTTGATGTTCAAATGGTCAGTGGACCAGCTCGCGTAATTTTGAATTCTAGAACTGGGTCGGTGGTTATGAATCAGGCAGTTAGGCTGTCTCCATCAGCGGTAGCCCATGGGAATTTAACAGTTAAGGTTCAGCAAACCCCTACGATTAGTCAGCCATTGCCATTTAGTCGTGGACAGACAGCGGTTGCCACCCAAGATACAGCAACACTTAGTGATAGTGGTAAAGAAAACAGCTTGATTGCGGTGCCGCAGGGCGCATCATTGGATCAAGTGGTAAAGGCATTAAATATGATGGGCGCAACGCCGCAAGACTTAATTTCAATATTACAGTCCTTAAAGTCCGCCGGCGCCCTAAGGGCAGAGTTGGAGGTGATCTAGTGACTGTTATCAATTCAATCTCAGCGCCAATTGACCAAAATAGCGCAAGACTGCTGATGCCAACAAAGGTTGATGCGCCAGCAACAAGTAGTGAGGATAAGTTAAAAAAGGCTGCCCAGGGATTTGAGCGCACACTCATTCGGCAAATGTTGAGTACTGTTCGTAGCACCAACTTGCGCGGAACCGATGAATCTAGTGATTCCTCAAAATCATATCTAGAAATTATGGATGACCATGTGGCGGATATGCTTTCCAAAGGTAACGGCATGGGTTTTGCAAGCAAAATGGCCGAGCAGTTGATACAGCAAGCAAATGCTGGAAAACTAATCGGAACCTCTGAAATTGCCGTTAAACCATTGAATGCACCAAGAGAAGGTGCGGCGTCCCCAGAAACCCTAAATGCCCTAAAAAGGCCTGATGGGTTCTTAGGCACCGCCAAATAGGTAAGGAAGCGAAATGGGTATCTACTCCATCACTGAATCAGCAATTTCCGGCTTGAATATCGCTCAAGCTGGGATTTTGACGACTTCACAAAACGTGGCGGGCACTTCAGTTGAGGGCTATTCTCGTCGTAGTGCAAGTACCGTAATGGATGCATTGGCGCCAAACTCTTTAATGCTCAATGGTACTAGTTTTGCAGTCGAGGGATTTACTCGTCAATACTCTTCTTTGATAGGCTCACAGTTATTAAGTCAGCAAGCTAAATCAAGTTATTCAGATACACTGGTTCAGTACACCAATTCCGTCGACAGCCTTGTTGCAGATAAGTCGGCAGGCTTAAATACAGCCATTAGCGATTTTTTCAATGCCATGGGTAGTTATGCCGCGGATCCAACGAACAAGGCAATGGCTGGTGCGATTACCGGCACTGCTAACGCTGTTGCTCAGCGCATGACAGGTATGAGTAGTCTCGTTAGTCAAATTCAAAGCGATGCTCGCAGTGCGCTTAACGATACTGTTTCTCAAGTAAATACTTTATTGCCAGCATTGGCTGATATTAATCAAAAAATTGTTGATGGTAATAGCCCAGGAAATACATCTCCATCAGCAGATTTATTGGATGAGCGAGATCGTTTGCTCTCACAGCTACAACAGTTAGTTGGTGGCCAAAGCTTGATTAACTCTGATGGCACGGCAACTCAATTAGTTGCTGGAATGCCTTTGGTTGAGAGGGCAATCGCGAATAAGGTAACTGTTAATGCAGATCAGCAGCATGTTGCGCTTACATTTAATTTGCAAAATGGTCCTAACAAGGGTGTATTGCAGACAGTGCAAAGTTTGGATGGCGGGCAGGCAGGCGCTCTTTTAGAGTTAACAAATAATTTTGTACCAGGCGTACAAAAACGCTTAGATACTATAGCAATGGGCTTGGTTAAGGTTGCCAATAGCGCAGCTCAAACGAATCCAGGGTTGGCAACGAATTTGGCTATTTTTGGATTTAAGGTTTCCGATAAAACTTATTCTAGTCTTGCGACAAATGATTTGACAGGTAACTTGCCGACGATCGCAAATGAAAATGACCTTTTGGATTTATACAGTAGCTTAGGTAACGCCATTTCTTCCGATAGCGGTATTAAGGTAGGCAGTACCGTAGGCAATTATTCAAAGGTGAGTTCATTAACAGCTGGACCCACAACTTTGGCTGGTGAATATACCTTAACTAAGGTGGGATCGGATCAGTTGCAGATTTCTGATAGGCTGGGAAAGATGCAAACTGTTTCAGTTATTGACAGCATTTCCGGTGGACTTCAGACAATTGACTTTAATCAATTTGGTATCACAATTCAATTGGCAAATATCAGTCCGGCATTAGGTGCCGTTAGCTCCTCGAGTGTTATTAAATCAGGTTCAACATTGCCTGTTGGTGGAACGGCAAATCAAAATATTTCCAATATGGTTGTTCAAAATAATGTGCAATCTGGAATTTATACATTCAGTAGTAGCGGTAATCAATTAACTTTAGCAAGTAGCAACGGCGGTAGCCAGACTATCACCGTTGGTGATGGGGTGGCCTCGGGTCAAACATTGAATTTTGATCAAATGGGGATATTGTTTTCGGTTTCTGATACAGGTACGCCCGTTAAAGATGCAGCAACAATTGCAGGGTACTTAAACAGTCAAGCAATCACGATTGAGAAGGCGGATGATTCTAAATCCGCTATCGCAACGACCCTTGACGGTCAAAAAATCAAGGTGAGTGGAATAGCCAACCCGCTGGTAAATTATGGCTTGAATGCTGCAAACTTCGTGTCTCTTGCACCAAGTAATTTTGCAAGTTACTTTAACGGCAACACGCCGCTAATAAGTTCTGATAAAGCTAATATAGTTCAAAAATTAAGTGCGGTCTTTGGAACATCGGTATCTAATCTGGTGAATGAAGTTGGCGTCAAAGTAGCAACCTGGAAAAGTAATCAAAAAGCAAATAACGTAGTGCTGACTAATTTAAAGGCGCAGCGCGATTCAGTGTCTGGGGTGAATTTGGATGAAGAGGCTGCTAATCTTCTGAAATACCAACAGCTTTACACTGCATCAACCAAAGTATTGCAGGCAGGCAATCAGATGTTTAGCACTCTTTTGTCGATCATGAACTAGGGAGTAAATGATGAGTGTGCGATTTAGTTCAAATCAGGTTGTCGATGCAGGCGTGCAGGGCATGGATAACGCTTTGGCCGATGCAATGTCATGGAACAAGAAAGTCACATCGGGTAAGCAATACAGCACTGCTTCTGATAATGCCTATGCGGTTTCTAGGGGTGTACGCCTAGATTTTGATATTTCTCGTCTAGATATGTTCAAGGCAAATCAGAATTTTGTTGCCAGCAGCCATGCTAATGCACAGACTCAGATGGATAGTCTTATCAATGAGATGAATAAGCTAAAGCAATTGTTTGTGCAGTCAAGAGACGGATCTTTAAATCCAAGCAATTACAAAGCACTCCAAGTCCAGGCTGAGCAAATTCGCGACGCTATGAAGGATCAGATGGTTGCTCGTGATGCAACTGGAAACCCAATTTTTAATGAAACTGTCAATCAGGTGCAAATTGAGCCAAACGTGATGGTGGCATCAGGTGTGAAATTTGATGATGTTTTTGGGTCTGGCGGCTCCTTGGCTCACCCTGAGAATGCCTCCCTTTATCAAAATATCGATAATTTCGTCACTTATCTAGGCGAAATGGCTTCTGGAATACAGCCTACACGCGCCCAAAATGTGGTTTCAGATGGTCTAAATGCCAGTTTTGATCAGATGACCATGGCTGAGCAGCGCAGCGGTGGGGTGGCTTTGCAGGTGGATAATGCCAAGAATGCCATGACGGCTTTTGGCACCCAAATGGCCGCCTCCCAGTCCGCCTTATTGGATACCGACATGGCGGCAGCCACAGCGTCTTATACTAGAGCTCAGACCTTACTTAATGCAGCCCAAGCAATGTTTGCTAGACTGCAGCAAAGTAACTTATTTTCAAAACTATAAAAACTGAGTTGATCGAAGTATGAATATTCCTTTAGGGTGGATTATTGCGCTTGCTTGTGCCCTGGGAGGCTATGCCTTGCATGGTGGCCACATTATGGTTTTATGGCAGCCAACTGAGGTTCTGACTATTGTGGGTGCTGCTGTTGGAACGATGATTGCTTCAAACAGCATGATTAACCTAAAGAAGACAATCTCTGCTTTGGGTGGCGCGTTTAAATCAAAAAGCAATATTAAGCAGATGCACTTGGATCTGCTTTGTCTGATGTTTGAAATTTTGCAAAAGATCAAGCGCGATGGCTTGATGTCATTAGAAGGTGACATTGAGGAGCCAGAAGCTAGTCCGCTATTTGAAAAGTACCCTCTAATCATGAAAGACCATCACTTGGTCGATTTCATTACTGATTATTTGCGTATGATGCTCGGCGGATCTTTAGATGTGATTCAGATCGAAAGCTTGATGGAGCAAGAGTTGGATGTTCATCACCAAGAAACTCACATCCCAGTAGCCTCCGTCACTAACGTCGGTGATGGTTTGCCGGCTTTCGGTATTGTGGCGGCGGTTATGGGCGTGGTTCACACCATGGGATCCATTGGCTTGCCACCTGCTGAACTGGGTAAGCTGATTGGTGCGGCGCTCGTAGGTACCTTCTTGGGTATTTTGCTTGCTTATGCGATTGTTTCTCCAGTGGCGAAAGTATTGGAGCAAAACGCAGAAGCTGATAGCCGCGCTTACATGGCAGTTAAAGCAATTTTGATTGCAAGCTTAAATAATTTCCCTCCTGCAGCAGCAGTTGAGTTTGGTCGCAAAGTGCTCTTTAGCTATCAACGTCCAACATTTGCTGAGCTTGATGAGGGTACCAAAGCCGTTAAAGGGAAATAAGCAGTATGGCTAAGAACGACGCGCCAATTATTGTCATTAAGCGCGTTAAGAAGGGCGGCCAT